>CAVOZW010000006.1:0-214371 GCA_963701385.1 uncultured delta proteobacterium | reverse complement strand
CGACAGGAACTGGGGACCCACTCGAGCGTGCCCGCGGTCTCGGTCTTTGGCTATGGTCTCAAGACGATCACCGGGCTGACCGTGGAGCGAAACTTGGACGGGGGATGGCGTGACGTGACGGTTCAATCAACGGCCGCCGGGGATGTGACCGTTCCCGAGTGCAGCACCGTGTTGGAGGGGTCCGAAATCCACCCGGTGTCGCAGAACCACGGCTCGCTGTACGTTGACAATGACGTCAAGATGCGTCTCAAGCTCGAGTTGACGCGGGGGTGAGCGGCCGCCGGCGATGATCCCCGAGTCATTGGGCAAGTACCAGATGTTGCGCCTCCTCGGCCGAGGGGGCATGGCTGAGGTTCACGAGGCGCGCGACCCGCTGCTCGAACGCCGGGTGGCGATCAAGACGATTCACCCACACCTGGCCCAAGATTCAGATTTTGGGGCCCGCTTTCGTCGCGAGGCCAAACTCGTCGCCAGCCTTCGCCACCCCAACATCGTTCAACTCTACGATTTCGACATGGTGGACGGCCGGCCGATGATGGTCATTGAGTACCTGGGGGGCGGCACGCTCGGGGAGCGGCTGGCTCGGCTGCGGTCTCGCGGCGCCCGCATGCCGATTCCCGAGATCGCCGCGTTGCTGCGGCCGTTAGCCGACGCCCTCGATTGTGCTCACGCCCGGAACGCCGTCCACCGCGACATCAAGCCGGCCAACATCCTGTTTACGGCCGCCGGTGAGCCGGTGCGCACCGATTTTGGCATCACCAAGATGGTGGACGAGTCTAGCTATTTGAGCCATGCCGGGGCGGTGATCGGAACGCCGGCCTACATGTCGCCCGAGCAGGCCTCCGGCCGGCCAGTCGATGCCCGCAGCGACATCTATGCCTTGGGAGTGGTGTTGTTCGAGTTGGCCACGAACCGGGTCCCGTTTGAGGGCGAGGCGGCGACAGATGTCTTGATACAGCACCTGACCAGGGAACCGCCAGCGCCGCGCGAGTTCAACCCGGCGCTGCCGGCGGCGATCGAAAGAGCCATTCTGCGGGCGCTGGCCAAGGAACCGAGCGAACGATATGCCAGCGCCGGCGAACTGGCCCGCGCCTTTGTTGAGGCGGCGGGCGCCGCCGGACCCGAGACCTCGATCGTCGAACCGATCGATTTCGACGCCTCGACGGTGCTAGAAAGCGCCGAGAGTGCGCCAACCGGTGAGTCAGCAGACGTGTCCGGCACCCGTGAGTTTCCGCCGGAAAAGGACGCGGCGGCCGAGCCCGCGGGCGCGGAAAGCACCATCGAGCACCTTTCCGCCCAGGAAAAACCGGCCGCCTGTGGGCGACGGCGCGCGGTGCCTTCGCTGTGCTGGGGCGTGCAGTTCAGGGCCTCTGGCGCCGGCGTTGGGTGCGCTGGCCGATCACGGCTGCGCTGGTGTGCGTAGCGATCTATGGCGCGGCCGGCCTGGCGATCGACTGGATCGAGGCGCAGTGGGGCGACCTGGAGACCTTTCAGGAGTGGTTGCCGCTGCCCGGTCCGGAGCCGGTGGTGCTTGGTTATGGCAAGGTGCAGGTGACGCTGCGCTGGAGCGAGGACGTGGATCTCAACCTGCACGTGGTGGACCCCCACGGCGCCGAGATCCATCCCCTTTATGACCCCAAGGCGGCCGAGACCGACGGGGTGATGGACGTCATTGCCAACACGGGCTGCCGCAAGCGGATGGAAGAGCCGGTGGAGAACATCCACCGGGCGACGTTGCCCCCGAAGGCCATTACCGGGTGTATGTGATGTACGTGCAGGACTGCGGCGACCAGGTGGGGATTGTCGATTTCGGAGTGACGGTCACCCTCGAGGGTCAGCGCCATGCCTACGAGTATGGCGAGCTCGATACACGCGGCGATCGGGTCCACGTGGTCGAATTTGATTACTGGGACTTTTCGGCCTCCAGCTACCCCGGCCTGGGTCCGGGCGTTGGAAGGGGTCACGACCGAACGCGCGGCCCATAACCTGCTCGACCAGAAGCGCGAGTCGCGTTGTAGCCTCTTGCGGGATTGACAGTGCAGACCGGTCTCTATATACTTGTCCGTGAATCATTCGGGCCCGCCCAGCGTGGGCGGGCTCTGTTTGTTGGTCGGAGATGGGCGTCGCCCATAGCCCCGATGTCGGAATCTGGATCGAGCCTGCGCCGTCTGTTAATTGGTGACCCGCTGGCAACGGCGCACCGAATACATGAACTGCTGCCCAAGGTCAAGGCGCTGGCGGTCTTTTCCTCCGACGCGCTGTCTTCGGTCGCCTATGCCACCGAGGAGATCCTCTACGTTCTCGTGCTGGTGGGCACCGGCGCGCTCATCCCTTTCAATCCCGTTGGCCCTCTGTATCGCCGTGCTGTTGGTGACCGTTGGCGTTTCCTACCATCAGACGATTCTTGCGTATCCAAAGGGCGGTGGGTCGTACATCGTGGCGCGCGATAATCTGGGGGACGTGCCGGGCTTGACGGCCGCGTCGGCGCTGCTAATCGCCTACATTCTGACGGTGGCGGTGAGTATCGCGGCCGGCGTGGCAGCGCTGACCTCCTGGATGCCGGCGCTGTTCCCGTACCGGGTGCTGATTGGGGTGGCAGGGGTGGTGGTGATCACCGTTGTCAACATGCGCGGTGTCCGCGAATCGGCCACCATTTTCACGGTGCCCACGTATCTCTTTATCGGCGGTATCCTGAGCATGTTGGCCTATGGCCTGATCCGGTGGGCGACCGGCACCCTGCCGGTGATCACGCCGGATGCCGTCCACGGCGCGCGAAGAGGGCGCGACGGCGTTGAGCCTCTTTTTGTTGTTGCGAGCGTTTGCGGCCGGCTGCACTGCTCTGACCGGGATCGAGGCGATCGCCGATGGCGTGCCTGCCTTTCGCGAACCGTCCTCGAATAACGCGGCTCGCACCTTGGCCGTGATGATCGTCCTGCTGACCGTCATGTTCCTGGGAATCACCCTGATGGCGAATAGCGTCGGGGCGGTTCCAGCTCATGGCGAGACAGTCCTGTCGCAGATCGGCCGGGCGCTCTTTGGCGGCCGGGGGACCCTCTATGTAGCCATCCAGCTCTTTACCGCCATGATCCTGTTTCTGGCCTCCAACACCGCGTATGCTGATTTCCCGCGCCTGAGCTATTTCCTGGCGCGCGACGGGTTCTTTCCGCGGCAGATGGCCAACCTGGGCGATCGGCTGGTCTATTCCAGCCTGTCGGACGTAAGTCCGACAGGCTGCTAGCCCGCATGTTTTTGTGGGCGCGCGAAACGTGCGGACTCGCGGGCTTGCTCGTCGCGTGAAGATTGCCACGTTCAATGCCAACTCGGTGCGGGCGCGGCTCGCGATCATCGTGTCATGGCTTGCCGCGCACAAGCCCGACGTGCTCTGCCTGCAGGAAACCAAGGTGACGGACGCCGAGTTCCCGGTCGACGCGATTCGGGAGGCGGGTTACCTGGCGGTCTTTCGCGGCGAGAAAAGCTACAATGGAGTAGCGCTCTTATGCAGGACCGGGCCGACGGCGGTCCACTTCGGCCTGGATGACGGCGGGCCGGCGGATGAGACCCGCCTCGTCCGGGCCAAGGTCGGGCCGATTCATATCGTCAACACCTACGTGCCCCAGGGCCGCGAAATCGAACACGCCATGTACCGGTACAAGCTGGAATGGTTCCGGCGGCTGCGCGAGTATTTCGACCGTCATTTCACACCGCGCGCGAAGGTGCTCTGGCTCGGCGACTTGAACGTCGCTCCCGAGCCGGAGGATGTCCACAATCCGCAAGACCAGGCCACGCACGTTTGTTTTCACGGCGACGTGCGCCGCGCCTTCGACGAGACGAAAGCCTGGGGCTTCGTCGATTGCTTCCGCAAGCGTCATCCGGAGGCCGGCCAATACACTTTCTTCGATTACCGCGCGACGGACTCGTTGAAGCGGAACCTGGGCTGGCGGGTGGACCACATGCTGGCGACCCGGCCGCTGGCCGCCCGCTTGAAGGACTGCTACATCGACCTCGAGCCGCGCCGCATGGACAAGCCCTCAGACCACACGTTCGTCGTAGCCGAATTCGCTCTCTGACCTCAAACTTCAATTTGCCGCCGCGACACGCGAGACCGCTCCCGGTCTGGCGCCTGCCGGCGGCGGTTTCAAGCCGCTTTTTCGTGTTGCATCTTTTCAGAGAATCGCATTATCCTTCCCGTCAACGCCTAGTGGAGGGCGAAGTCACACAGGGAGGGGGAAGTCATGATGAAGAGAGCGGGATGGTTGGGGTGCTTGTTGGCGGTCGGGTTGGCTTGCCAGGCGTTCGCAACGGAGGGCGGCGGCGGCGCCTACCCGAACGGCGCGGAGGGTTTCATGGCGGGCGCGGTGCCGCCGCCCGGCAACTACGTCATAAACTACGCGCTGTATCTGCACGGCGATCGTCTGCTCAACGACGGCGAGGTGAAAGGTCCCGATCGACTTCGAGCTGCACGTATGGGGCAACGTGCTCCGCTTATCCACGTGACGGCGACCACGTCCTAGGCGGGTTGTGGGCGCAACACATCTTTCGTGCCGGTGATGTCACGTGAACGTGAGCGCGATGCCGGCAGAGCGACGACGCCATCGGTCTGGCGACATCATCGTCGACCCGTCATTCTGGCCTTGGCACTCGGCGCCTTGGCATTGGGCGGCGGGCCTGGACATCTTGTGCCGATCGGCGAGCCTACGACAAGAACGACATGGCGAACATCGGCCGGAATTACTGGACATTCGAGCCTGTGGCCGCGGCGACGTACCTCGCCCGACACGGGCTACGAGATGTCGCGTAAGTTCATGTACGACATCAACACGAAGAACACGGACACCAAGTACGTGTCCGGCAAGGAGTTCCACTTCGACTACGCGGTGGCGCAGCAGGCGGGCAACTGGGCGCTGGGAGTCGGCGGTGCCTACTACCAGGAAAACGGTACCGACGACAAGGCTGGCGGCGCCACCGTCGAGCCCGACGGCAACAAGGGCAGCAGCTCGGTCTCCCTCGGTCCGCAGATCGGCTACCAGCACAAGAACATGACCTTCATCGCTCAAGTACCAGAAGGACCTGGCGGGCACGGTCAGAACAAGCCGGCGGCGTCAGGGTCTGGTTCAAGTTCCTTATCGGTCTCTGATTTGCAGGCCGGGTTTGCGCTCCGGAAGGCCCGCCGCCTGCTCAGCCGTAGGCCGGCGCGTTGCCGGCCGCCGCTATTTTTGGCGGTGCGCCGACGGACGTGCGCGTGACTGCGGCTTATGCCGGGACGCCGCCGTCGGGGATGGTACGCGGCGAGTGCGGCAGAACAGGAGGGCTGCGATGAGCGCCGTCGAAAATTCGAAGGCGACAGACGAGGCCCAGGCCCGCTGGGTGGACTACCGGCCCGAAATCAAGATCCTCGATCTGCACCGTCCGCGACGGCGGCCTGATCAACGACCACCACTTCGACGACGAGCTCGTCAAGGCGGTCTACAAGCGCTGCGTCGCCGCCGGCGTCGACTACATGGAGTTCGGCTACAAGGCATCCAAGCGATCTTCGCCCCCGACGATTCGGGCACTGGAAATACTGCGACGAGGACGACCTCCGCCGCGTCGTCGGCGACGAGCCCCGCCCGTGAAGATCACGGTCATGGCCGACGCCGAGCGCACCGACTACCACGAGGACATCCTGCCCCGAGAGCAGAGCGTCATCGACTGCATCCGCGTGGCCTGCTACATCCACCAGATCCCGACCGCCCTGGACATGATCAAGGACGCCCACGACAAGGGCTACGAGACCATGCTGCAGCTCATGGCCGTCTGCCGTTCACGAGCACGACCTGCCGGACGCCCTGCAACTCGTCGCCAAGAGCCCCGCCGAGGCGGTGTACCTGGTGGACAGTTTCGGCGCGCTTTACTCCGAGCAGGTGCGCGACCTGACGCGAATGTACCTCGGCATCGAAGGGCACCGGCAAGGAGGTCGGCTTCCACGGGCACAACAACCAGCAGCTCGCCTTCGCCAACACGATCGAGGCGATCGTGGCGGGGCCAACCGGCTCGACGCGACGATCAACGGCATCGGACGCGGCGCCGGCAACTGTCCGCTCGAGCTGCTGATCGGTTTCCTGCACAACCCGAAGTTCCACCTGCGCCCCGTGCTGGAGTGCTGTCGGGACGTCTTCGTGCCGCTGCAAAGAACATGGACTGGGGCTACAGCATCCCCTACGCGATCACCGGCTTGCTCAACCAGCACCCGCGTTCCGCCATCAAGATGCGCAGCGAGCGACGCGGACGATTACGTCGGTTTCTACGACCAGATGATCGAAGAAGAGTAGCACGGAGCCGCCCGCGGTTCCCGCGCTTATACCCCGTGACGGCGCGCGCCTTCCCTCTCGTGCGGCTCCCGGCCGCGACCTCTCCGGGGCCCCGGCTCCCGTGCTTTCCGTCCGAACGCTTCGAGCCTGGAATGTCCGCAAGCCGCCGCGGCGTGCGGACATTCCGGGCTACTTCTTCCAGCGGTCGAGCGCGGAAGCAGTGGACAATCGCCGCAGGCGGTTCGGTCGTTGAGGCAGAAATCCTGGAAGAGCTGGATCAGCCCCTGCTGACGCAAGGCGGTTCGGGCGAGGCGCGGGTTATGGTCTCTACCCAGGAGCATGTGGGCCGCGAAGCGCACGGCGTGGTTGTCCTGTTCGGGTGGAAGACGGCGGAGGATATCCGCGCCGGTGGCGGCAGGCCGCTGGTGGCCGCCGCGAAAGGCGCCACCACGTTCGAGACAATGGCCGCCGCGCGGCCGCGGCCGATCAACGCGATCGCCTGCGGGCGCGGCGCGGAGGAAAAGCCAAGGCGGCGGGACCAGTAGCCGCCGGCGGGCAGGGCGGCGAGGATCGCCGTAATCTGCGCGAGCCAGGCCGCCGGTTCGTTTTCGCTGACGGCGTGGATGCGGTCGAGCCAGGTCGCGGGGCTGGAGAAGGGCGGCGGCGGCGGCGATGCGCCGCACGGGATGATTCTGCGGCCGCAGTCCGCTGAGTCGCCAGAGCCGTGGCGGCATGACCCGCGGTTCCCAGGCGGCCTTTTCTTCTTCCACCAGACGTCCCAGAGCCGCCGAACATACGCCCGTGTTTCCGCGTCCCACGCGGGAGCGAACTTCAGGGGCATAAGCCCGGCCACGCCGAGGAGCAAGGCGTAGCGGTCCGGCGGATCCGGCTTGGTCTCTTCCCGAAGCGTGTGAAGCGGGACGCGCCCGGCGAGCTGGCGGAAGGGGGTGCGGTTGTGCTTGTAGCCCAAGGGCGATAATGTTTCCTCGTAGAGCGCCTGCTCCTCTCCACGCTGCTCGATCGCGGCGGCCAGGTGCTCGGCTTTGCGGCGCAGCCGTTCCTCGCCGGCGGATTCCAGAAGCGATTCGATGTCCTCGGCAGGCCGGCCCGCGAGCCTTTCGGCGCATGGCGTCGGGGGCTGGCGTTGCAGGTAGGGGTAGGCCGTCGTGTCCATGCTCTCGAAGGAGAAGTAGGGCATGCGGCCGATCGGCGGCCAGCGGAATGCTCGCGCTGGCGGAAGCCCGGCGGCGGGCGGCGGACCGTCGAAAGTAGGTCACGTGGGCGACCACCCGCTCGTAGCGGGGATCGTCTCCGTGCCCGTGCCGGTCCCAGTCCGAGGGGCGGATGTGAATCTCCACGTCGCCGGAGATCCGCCGCCGGTCGGGGCCGAAGTCGCAGGGAGGCGTCGAGGGAATCCGGACCGGCCTCCAGGTTCCAGCGGCCGGGGTTCTCTACTACGATGGCTTCGCCCGCCGTCGTGCGGAGCCGGGGCAGCCGGCAGGATGCGTCGGCCCATAGACAGCGAAGGTGCCTTTCCGAATAGGGGGAAGCGGAGTGCCGCCGCTCCTCCCGCACCGATCGGGTCGTTCGGCGAGCAGAGCCCGGTGGCAGACGGCGCCGGCCAATGCACAGCTCCTCCAGTGGCTTCATGTTGCCGGTTCTTGACTCGGTGTCCTGGAGGTCCATAATGGGTGAAGAACGCAATCGAGAAAAGCATATTTTCCACTCCCGCGGCGGTGGATCGAGAATCGGACCGGACAGTCATGATTGAAGTGCGCGAGTTGACCAAACGCTACGGCCGGACCGTGGCGGTGGACGGGATATCCTTTGACATCAAGCGAGGGGAAATCGTCGGGTTTCTTGGCCCGAACGGCGCCGGCAAGACCACCACGGTGCGGATCCTAGCCTGCTATTTGCCGCCGACTCGAGGCACGGTGAAGATTGCGGGGCTCGACGTTGTGCGTGATTCGCTGGCGATTCGGCGCCTGGTTCGCGACCCGCCCAGGCCGCGCCGCTTTACCCCGAGATGCGGGTGCAGGAATACCTGCGATCGGCGCGGAGCTGCGCGGCATGAAGGGCAGAGCGCGGAGCGCGCGAGTGCACGAGGCGTATGGAGTCTGCGGGCTGACGGAAGTCTCCCGATTCCTCGTGGGACGGCTTTCGAAAGGCTACCGGCAGCGGGTGGGATTGGCGGACAGTCTTATCCACGACCCCGAACTGCTGATCCTGGACGAACCGACCATCGGCCTGGATCCGAACCAGGTGCGCCATGTGCGCGGCCTGATCAAGAGCCTCGCGGAACGCCACACCGTGCTGCTTTCCACCCACATCCTCTCGGAAGTGGGAATGTACTGGCAGCTGCGTTCTGATCATGCGGGTGGGCCGCATCGTGGCTTCCGATACGCCCGAGCATCTGATCGGCCTGCTGAAGGGCAACGTGCGGTACGTGGCGGAGAGACGCGAGGGCCGTTGGAGCCGATCGTGGACCTGTGCCGCCGGTTGCCCCGCGTCGTGGAGGTCTCCGGCGAGGCGCACGGCGAATGGAGTTGCCTGAGGGTGGAGTGCGAGAAAGGGGCGGACGTTCTGCAGGACCTCTTTGCCGTGGCTTCCGGCCGCGGATGGCCTTTGCGTGAATTGCACGCGGATCGGGTGAACCACCTCGAGGACGTGTTCGCCGCGGTGACCCGCGGCGAGGAGGGCGGCGCGTGAGGGCTTTCTTCGTCTTATGGCGCCGGGAAGTGTCGTCGTACGTGACCGGTCCGGCCGCTTACGTGACAATGTTCCTGGTGCTCGTTATTACGGGGGCCGGATTCGGCGCAGTCCACGATCAGCCGGGAGAGCCGGTGCGGCTGCATGTTCCGATGTTCTGGCTGCCCACCTTGTGGCTGATGGTGATGATGGTGGCCACCGTGGGCACGATGAGGCTCTTTGCGGAAGAGAAGCGCTCCGGTACGATCGAGACGCTCATGACGGCGGCGGTAACCGAGACGGAGGTGGTTCTGGCCAAGTACATGGCCGCGTTGACGCTGTACGTCGCGGTGTTTGCGCCGACGGTCCTGCACGTCCTCAATTCCTGCAGGGGCTCAGCACGGGTATCGAGAGGCTCGATTGGGGGCCGGTCGCCGCCGGCTACGCGATCGTGCTGCTCGTGGGGCGTTCTACGTGGCGGTGGGCGTGCTCATGTCGGCGCTCACGCGCAGCCAGGTGGTTGCGGCTATCGGCACTTTCGCGGCGCTGTGCATCCTGTTTCTCGTCGTGGGCGTGCTGGGCCAGATGACCCGGGGCGCCGTGGGGCGCCTGCTGCATGCGCTCTTGTCCTTCGAGCACATCAAGGAATTCGCGCGCGGTGTGGTCGACAGCCGCACCGTCGTGTTGTACGTCTCGGGGACGGCGCTTGCGCTGTTCAGCACCGTGAAAGTACTGGAGTCCCGGCGATGGCTGTGAACCAAGGCAAGGCGCGCCGCGGCATGGGCCGCTGGGCTGGCCACAGCGGCTGGCTACCGGTGTGAACGTCTCGGTCTCCATTCTGCTGGCGGCGGCCGATTGCTGGCGACGATCAACTACATTTCCAACCGCTACCTCTACGTGCGCAGGATCTCAGCCGGTCCGGGCTCTACACGCTGTCGGAAAAGAGCCGCAGCATGCTGGCCGACCTGAAGGCCGATGTCGATGTCTTCGTCGTGTACCGGGTGACGCCGGAGCAGCAGGCCGAGCAGCAGGCCACGCTGCGGGATGTCCTTCTGCTTCTGGAGGAGTACGCCGACCGTGCCAGAGAGGGCGCGCACCGGGTGAGTGTCGAGTACGTCGATCCTGTACTGGGATCTGGGCGGGCCGAGGCGCTCCAGCGCAAGTATAACCTGCATACGGCCGACGTGGTCGTGTTCGAGTCCGGGGGCCGGAGCAAGTCCGTTCCCGAGCGTGATATCGTGGACTACAGTTTGGCCGATTACGATTACCGGACGATGGCCAGCGGCGTGCCGCCGCGGAGGGAAAGGGTCGCCTTTCGGGGCGAAGAGGCCTTCTCGTCGGCGATCCTCGCCGTGACCGAGGGGAAGCGGCCGTCGGTCCTCTTCGTCACGGGCCACGGCGAGCACCACATCGAAGACTACGAACCGCACTCGGGTTACTCGGCTCTGGCCAGAACGATGCGCCTGGACAACATCGACGTTGGCTCACTCTCCCTCACGGAGGCTGGCGGCGTGCCGAAGGATTGCGACCTGCTGGTCATTGCCGGTCCCCGCAAGCCGTTCCACAAGGCCGAGGTGGCGCTGCTGGATCGTTATCTGAGCACGGGGAACAACATGATGATCCTGCTCGACGCCGGCTATACGGTTGGCCTGGATCCGCTGATGGAGAAATGGGGTCTGCGGATTCCAGGCAACCGCGTCGTGGAGCGCACGCTGGTCCTGCGGCTGGGCGAGAACGGGGTTTCCCCGCTGCCCGGGACCGGCGAAGAGCTGTACATCCGGCGATACGGCGCCCATCCGTTGACGAAGCGGCTGAAGGATATCACGACCGTTCTGTACGTGCCGACGGCGGTGCTGCCCCTCGAGGGGGCCGAGCCGCAGGGCGGCGCTCCGGAGGATCGGCCGCTGGTGACCGTGCTGGCCGCCAGCTCGGAGAACGGTTGGATGGAGGCCTCCTCCGAGGAGGAGCCGCCGAAGTATGACGCCGACCGCGACGTGCGCGGTCCGATTCCCGTGGCGGCGGCCGTCGAGAAAGGCTCGATCAAGGACGTTAAGGTCGAACTCAAGGCGACCCGCCTGGTGGTGATCGGCGACTCCGACTTCATCGTCAACGAACGCGCGTCCGGGGGGAACGAAGATTTCTTCATGAGTGCCCTGAACTGGCTGCTCGAGCGCGAGGCGCTCATGGCCGTGGGCCCGAAGCTGTACGACAAGGCGAGGCTGGAGATGGACGATCGGCAGGCGACCTGGGCGTTCGTGATCCTCGTCGGCATCCTGCCGGCCTCCGTGGCCATTCTCGGGCTTGGCGTCTGGTTCATGCGGGTGCGGTAGCGCTCGCCGGCGAAGAACCGTTTGGAAGCGATATGCGATTCAGACCACGCTGCGACTCCTCCTCGTTGCCCTGGCGCTGGCCGGGCTCATTGTTCTGGCTCGTTATCGGCAGCGGTTGCTCGGGAGCCGGGGTGCGCCAGACCGTTGTCCGGTTCGCGATGGACCAGATTACGCGGCTTTCGATGGGGCGGGGGGATTTTTCCGTGGAGTGCGAGAGACTCCCAGGGCTGGTTCCTGGTTAAACCCATCAAGGCGCGGGCCTCCGCGAGCGCCATCAACCGCATTCTCAACGTGCTCGACTCCCTGCCCAGGGTGAACTCGATTTCGGAGGAGCAGCGCAAGAACCGAGGGCTGACGCTGGCCGATTACGGACTGGGCCCGGCCCCGCGCGCCCTGGTCATGTTCGCCGACGGCGAGCGAACCTGGAGTCTCCTCCTGGGGCGCGACGCGCCCATGGCCAGCACGCTGTACGTCAAGCTGGGCGTCGGAGAACGACGTAATGGCCACCTCGAGCGACGTGCTGCGGGCGCTCCCTTCCTCCGTGGAGGAACTCCGGGATCGGCTGTTGCTCCACGGCGACATCGAAACCGTCGCTGCCGACCCTTGAGATCCAGCGGGCGGCCGGCGGCTTCATTCGCATGACCAGGCAAGGCGGGCAGTGGGTGATGGAGCAGCCCGCGAAGAACGCGCGGCTCAGTTCGGCCCGAGTGGTGGAACTGCTGCGAACGCTTTACGGCGCGCAGGCGTTGCGTTTTGTCGACAAGACCGGCATTGACTTCGGCCTCGCCGAACCGGCGGTGCAGGTCACGGTTTGGGAGGCGAACGAGGCCATCGGCAAGAAGCTGCTTTTCGGCAAGCCGGTGGCCGATGTCGGCGGCGAAGTGTACGCCAGGACCGGGGAGGGGGAGTCCGTGTATGTGGTGGAGAGCGCCCTGTGGATGCCCTCGGCGTGAAAGCCGACGCGTTTCGCGATCAGACCGTGTTCCCCCTGGCGGCGGGGGAGGTGTCGTATGTGCGCCTGAGCGATGAGGATCAGCGCTTGGAACTGCGGCGGAAGAAGGAGGGCGAGTGGTTCATCGCGGAGCCGAGAAACTGGAAGGCGGACGGTCAGGTTGTGGCCGAACTGCTCAAGCGGCTGCTGGCGCTGAGGATCGAGGAGTTCTCGGCGGCCGCGGACGAGGATCCCGCGGCGACCGGGCTGGCCGCAACGGGGCGCGCGGCGGAGGCTGCGCGGACGATTCCTTCCGCCGCGCCGGCCGCGAGGGGGATGACGAATCGGCGAAACCGGAGGAGGCCGCGGAAGGCCTCGCGCCGCTGCGCCTGCAGATCGGAAACGAGCTTGGCGGCACGGGGGTCTTCTTCGCGGGTACCCGGGCGAAAGCACCATCCTGAAGATCTACAGCCCCGGGCTGGCGGACCTGTTGGCCGGACGCTATGAGCCGGGAGGCCAGCGCCCCTCGCTCCGCCCCGTCCCGATGCGGTGTCGCGCTGGGTTGACCCGGTGGTCTACTCCGACCGGGTGATCATGCGCCTGGCGCCCTCCACCGTGCAGACCATCACTCTTTCCAAAGGCGACGAAGAGCAGACGGTACGCAAGGACGAGTCGGGGGTATGGCGTCTCGTCCTGCCGGCGGCCGGACACGTCGAAGCTGACGCGGTTCAGGGCGTTCTGGGGGCTGTCGCGAACCTGAAGGCCATGCGCCTCGAGGGCCAGGCGCGGGACGGTCTGGCCTCCTACGGATTGGATCCGCCGAGCATGAAACTGACGATGGGCGTAAGCAGCGCGCAAGGCATTCGCAAGACACTGATGATCGGCTTCCTCGCGGGAACCGACGGGGTTTATGCCATGGTGCAGGGGCAGGACATGATCTTCGTGCTGCCCAGAGACTTGGTCGGCCTGTTGGGCCGGAACCTCGTCGCGGCCGACGAGGTATCGACGGTTCGTTGAGAGGCGGCCGCGTGCACCCAGCCGGGCGGTTCGCGAGGGAGCAGTCCATTGGCGCGCAAGATCGCGGTACGATATCCTGGGGGTCACGGCGCTGGCCGCGGGGCTGATCGGCTACCTGTGGTGGATCGGGTTCCCCCGTTTTGCCCGAGAGAAGGCCGGGCTCTGCTGTTGGGCCCCGACAAGTACGTCGAGATCGGCCGGATGTGGTTGGACCCGCCGCGCGGGCTGATGTTGCGCCGCGTCCGGCTCTTTCGCAAGGGCGTCGTCGATGCGGCGTTTTTCGAGGCGGATTCGATTCGGGTGACTTTCGGTCTGCCCGGCCGGGAATCGGGATGGGTCAAGGGTGTCACGATAGTCGACGGGCGGCTGCGGAGTGAACGGGCGAGCCGTTCGGCCTGCGACGGGACGGATCCGCCGGCCGGGCCGGAAGCGGAGCGGATGGTGCGGCTGCGGCTGATCCGTTTCGATCTGGCGGGCATCTGGCTGCCGGACGTTCGCTGCGAGGTCTTTTCGGGCGGAGGAAGCCTCCGGCTGGAGGGGATCGCGGGCGTGGTGGGGAAAGGGGCCGCGCACGGACCCGTGACGGGCCGGTTCCGCTTTCAGCAGGGTACGTGCGAATACGAAGGGAACCTGGTTTCGTTTTTCGACCCCGTCGAACTGGTGGACTACCTGCGGCAGATCGACCTGACCGGTCTGGTCCATTTCATTGAGGCGTTCTCCTTTGAGAAGAGCGGCCCGCGCATGGCGGCCGAGTTCAGTGGGAGGCTGGGACCGGCCTGGCGACTGGATGTGGACGGGCGTTTCCGGACGGCGGAGGCGACGTACAATGGCGTGCCGCTGGCCGCGGGCGATGCCGATGTGCATCTGGATTTACGTCACAACCGGGCTCGCGTAACGCTCGATCCATTGGACGTGTATCGGCGGGAAGGTTCGGCACGCGTGCGGTTGCTGGTGGATCTGATGGATCGGACGGTTCGTTTCTCGGGATCGTCGTCGCTCGCGCCGGAGGCGCTGGCGCAGCTCATTTTTCCGTCGGGGCCGGAAGCGATTCGCGACTTCCGTATGACTCCGTGCGCCTGACGGCGACGGAATGGTGAGCTACGTGTCGGCCGAGTGCTGCGAGTATTCGGCCGTCGCCGAGGCGGCCTCGATCGGCTACTGGCGCCTGTTCTGGCAGCAGTGTTCGCTGTACCTTCAGCGGTCGGGCGGGGCCTGGTTTCTGCGGGATGGCCGCGGATCCTTTTACGGCGGCACGGCCGAGGGCAACGCCGACTTTCTCCTGGAGGAAGGCGATCCGCGTTGGCACTATGCCGTGAGCGGCGCGGTGGAGAACGCGGACTTTCGTCGGCTCGTCGAGGCCATCGTGGTGCACCTCACCGCCAAGGACGGTTACAGGGGCACGGTGGGCGGGTGGTTGCAGGTCGAAGGCCAGGCCGGCGAAGGCCTGGCGCGAACGGTCGACGGGGCCGGCTACGTCCGGGTGCGCAGCGGAAACATTTTTCGCATTCCGCTCTTCGGCGGGCTGTCGGACAGGCTGGCCAGGATCGTGCCCGGCGTAGCCTACATCCTGCGCCAGACGGATGTGACGAAGTCCTTCGATGTTCCGGAGGGCAGAATCCAGACGGACGACCTGCGGATCGAGGGCGATGTGCTGAGCCTGAAGGCCGACGGCGAGATGATCGGCCGACGGCCAGATAGATTTCGGCGTTCAGCTTCGCTTCTTGAAAAAGAAGGACCTTTGCGGGGCAGATTCTCCAGACGGTGTTTCTGCCCGTCAGCAAGCTCTTCGAAATCACTTTGCAGGGCACGCTGGCCGACCCGAAGTGGAGTTCCACGAATTTCTGATTCATGCGCCATGGCTGGCGGGGACGCATTGGATATGAGAGTGCATATACGGACGTACGGTTGCCAGATGAACGAGCGCGACAGCGAAGCGGTGGCCATGTCGCTGCGCCGGCACGGGTACGACCTTGTCGAGGCGGAGGGCGAAGCGGACCTCGTGCTGCTGAACAGTTGCAGCGTGCGCGGCAAGGCGGAGGACAAGGTCCTGGGCAAGCTTCGGCTCCTGGCGGCGAGCGCGCCGGTCGGGTGCGCTTCGTGGGCGTCATGGGCTGCATGGCCCAGCGCCTGGGCGAGGCGCTTCCGCAGAGCGTGCGCGGCCTGGATTTCGTCGTGGGCACGCACGCCTTTTCCCGCCTGCCCGCGATCCTGTCGGCGGTAGCCGAAGGACGGGGGCCGATCGTCGAGGTCGCCGCGTGCGAGGAGGATCCCGAGAGCCTGTGCGGCCACGAGCCGGGCCGGGTTTCGGCGTTCGTGACGGTGCTGCAGGGGTGCAACCGGCGCTGCGCCTACTGCGTGGTTCCGCCGTGCGCGGCCGGGAATTCAGCCGGCCGGCGGCGGAGGTCCTGTGCGAGGTCGAGCGCCTGGTTGCGACGGGTAAGGATGTGACGCTTCTTGGGCAGAGCGTCATGTCCTACGGCCGATCCAATCCGGTGTGGGAGGCGCACGCCCGTTCTGCGCGCGGTCTGAAGGAACCGTTTCCTCGTCTGCTGGAGGCCCTTGGAAACGTGCGCGGGCTCCAACGGGTCCGCTTCACCTCCTGGGCATCCGATAAGCTCGTCGGATATTTTTGGACTCTAACCTGCATGTGTAGAAAAACACTCCGTGTTTAATCTAACCGGCGGACCCTAATGGAAAAAATGTGATCATCGTAATTAACAGTAAGGAAAAACAAAATAGTTAGCAATAGATAATATAGGAGGTAATATGAAAATTATTATTATTTTTATTATATTCAGTGTGTTATTTTTCATCCCACATGTCGGAAAGGGCAACCACTTATTTCGTGGATAATTCTGCCTCGAATTGTTCTGATTACGATCCATTGGCACGCAGTTGCGGAGCCGGGACGTATCAAAATTACACTACCATTGGTGCGGCTGCAAATATTGCTCGTGCTGGTGACTCAGTTTTTGCTAGACAAGGCGTATACCCCGAAACGGTCACTTGCGGGTATAGCGGATCATCCAGTAGCTCAATGATAACATTTGCTGCCTATCAAAACTAGGCTGTAACAACTTGTTCTTGGTCGATTGATGGAAAGAATTATATCAGAATCGTCGGCTTTACTATTGACTGCAAACACGGGAGCTTGTAGCGGTTCAAATAGTGGTATTAATCTCTCCGATACAAACACCTACATAGAAATTTGGAATAACACTATTCGAGATTGCAGTCAGTATGATGGTATACGGATGTCCACTAGCTGGAAGCAATACTTGTTCTCAATGTTTATTCATTGGAAACGATATAAGCAACTCGCTATCTGCCGGAGTTTGTGGCAATTTAGATGGGGGGGAACAATAGCTTGATTAGCCACAATACGATTTCAAATATTGCATGCGATGGAATCTACATTGTCGGAAGCTTTGCCAGAATACAAAATAATTATATTTCCGGTCTAACAGAAGAATACGGCGGTCATGCTGATTTTTTTCAACTGGTACGAATCCAAGAGGTTTTCAAAGGAATGTAATCGAGGCCAATTTTGGAATTGGGAGTGGTGGTGCAGGGGATGAACATGCGTCGCAGTTTTCCAATAATGATTCTGGTGGTGGTGTGTGTACGGAGAATATTATTAGAGGAAATGTTTGGCATAATTTAGGAAGTTCTACCATAGGAATAAATCAGGCTTCCTACGGATTTAGCAAAACTAAGAATATACAATAACACAGAAGTCGAGGCCTCTGAGGCGTATCCTACAACCAGATATGGAATAACCATCTATGGTGGCCCCACAGATACCTATGTTCATAATAATATTTTTTATGAGCCGTGGGGAAATTCTGCTACATCAAATTTAGAAGTGTTTGTTTGTGAGGGTGGGAGTACTGCTGATTATAATCTTGCCTTTGATCCAGATGGGAGTGTTTCTTTTGCTTCTGTGTGGACTAACCAATCTAATGACAAATCAAATGTGTAAATCCTGTATTTGCAAACTATGGTAACGATGATTTTACCCTGCAAAGTGGAAGTGGGGCTATTAACAATGCCGGGCCGTTAACATATGTTACTTCATCAAACGGGTCAGGGACATCCTTTACAGTAAGTGATGCCGGCTTTTTCAGAGGTGATAATACAAACATAAACCAGTACGGCGGGAATCTCGTTGTTGGTGATACAATCATAGTGGGTACGGATGTCGTCAGGATTGCAAGTATAAGTGGTAATACTATCACGGCAACTGGATCATTCACATGGGATCAAAATGATAGTGTCTATTTTGGCTCTAGTTCCTCTCCAGACATAGGGGCCTATCCATACAGAAGCGGAGGTTACAATATAACATGCAGCCTAAACCACAACGACAATGATACTGTTTCACAGGGTATTGTTGACCTTACGGCTGCGGTAAATAATAGTGATTTAGTGCGATTCGTAGAGTTTTGGGTCGATGGGGTCCCGGTTGCCATTGATCATCAGAGCCCTTATCAATATTCTTGGGATGCGGGCAATGAAGATTTGAATAGCGAACACGAATTGAAAGTTATTGCTAGACCACTTTACGCCAGCAAAACTCTGGCGTATGAGGACACCGCCTTTGTGACAATAGATTCCCTCCCTCCCGCACGTAGTAATTTTCAGCTTGTAAACTAGACTTGCTCCTTTTTATGAGGAGAGCGTTTTGTTTTGATCTAAGCCTGCCACCTTTGGTGGAGGACCCGGATAGGTTGCAATGATTCGGTGAAAACAAGATAGGTAATTCTTTGGGAAAGACCCAAAGGGCAAACAGGAGGAATTACCCCATGTATGATTGGAAAAGTCTACTCTAAGGGTGGTGGGGAGATGTATATACCATATCGCAATTTTTACCAAGTATTGAGCATGCCATGAATAATAACAGCTTCCCAGCATCCCAGCCTCCCAGCATTTCAATAGGCGCCTTTCCGTCTGCAGCACCACAAACACCGTCTCGTACAGCGTGTTGAAATCCATCAAAAAGCTGCGGTTGTAGACGTAGTAGAGATCCAGCAGGATCATGTCGTCGAAGGCCACGTTGCTGCGGCCGGTGACCTGCCAGAGACCGGTGATGCCGGGCCGGACCCTGGTGCGCTTCTTGTGCCAGTCCTGGTAGAGCTCGTATTCGTACATCAGGCAGGGTCTGGGCCCCACCAGGCTCATTTCCCCTTGACCACATTGATGATCTGGGGGAGCTCGTCCAGGCTCAATTTTCTCAAAAATTTGCCCACCCGGGTGATGCGCGGGTCGTCCGTGATCTTGAGTGTCTGGTCATCCGTGCCGGACTCACCGATTTCGCCCTGGATGAGCTTGGTGACGTATTCCTGGTGAACGCCCGGGTCGCTGTCCACGAGCATGGTCCGGAACTTGAACATCTTGAAGAGCGTGCCGCTCTTGCCGACCACCTGGGGCCGGTAAAAGACCGGGCCTTTGGAGTTGGCCTTGATGGCGATGGCGATGATGGCAAATATCGGAAGAAAGAGAATAAACAGCAGCAAGCCGATGATGGCATCGAAGGCGTGTTTGACCTTGTTGTAGAACCAGGCGTTGCGCGTCGACCTGAGGTGCACCATGCTGAGCCCGCAAAACCGATCCAGATACAGCTTGATGTCGATAATGGGCATGACCTTCGGCGGGAGCCAGACATCGATCCCTACGGAGGTACAAAAATCGATCAGAGAAATCAGGAGCGACTTGTCGATGGTCTGGTCTGTCACGATGATCTCGTCCAAACGTTCTTTGATCAGAATGTCCGGAAGTTCCTCGAGTTTCCCAGCCTGGCCTTGGGAATCGTGATATCGATATCGGCTCTTTTTCAGACCCCACGGTCCCGTTGATCCAGTAGGGCGCTTTGGCCCTGATAATGTAGTTGGCGATTTTTTCCGTGTCCGGGTTGTGCCCGATAATGAGAATCTGGCGCCGGAACCGCCTGCGCATGATCACGCAAAAAAAGATGTGCACCAGGATATACCGGCCGATTGCCAAAAAGATCGCCAGCAGCAAGAATCCCATCGGCAGAACCCGCCAGTTCAAAATGATGTCGGGCACGTTTACCGGGTCCATCAAGCCGAAGACACCGGTTGCCAGAAAGCTGATGCCCAGAACCTGGAGAATGTTCAGCATTTGTCCGTAGAAAAACCGGCTGATGAGGAGCACGACAATGGCAAACAGAAAAAACATGGGAATGATAGCCCGGCTGGAAAAAAACTGGGGCCAGTTGTAGATCAAAACGATCAGGAGGATCGTCGACCCGCCATAGGCCATGGCCCGGGCAAGGCCCTTGGCGTGGTTTCTTCTGCCGAAAATGAGATGGTGGGAATAGAGCTTGGCGGACGCAAAAAATGACAGGGAGATGCCGGCAAACACCACGAGGTGAAAAACGGAAAGCGGCCGGGCTGCTGCATCGAACGTGTAGCCGCTCAACCAGGCACCTGTTAAAAAAGCCGCTATGGCGGCGAGCAGGTCAAAGACCACCAGGACGACCTTGTAGTTGAAGGCCCATACCTGCCGGGTGCCTGCCAGGGATTCGTAGATTTCCTCGGAAAACAGGTTTTCCTGATGTGTTTTGATAGTATGTTCTAAGTTGTCAGACATTACGGTGATCACCAAATTATGCCCATCCACAAATGGTTTTTTCGCGCCCTGCCGGTGTTGAAAAGCATGATTTAACTCCTCAAAATAGCACACCATTCCTGCTGGTTAATCTGCCTTCAACCTTGATAAAACTCAAAAATGTCTATTTCTGGAAGACCATAAACTATCCGAACCTGGTTATCCAAAAGTCTCAGGTTGAATTGTTTACTAACCCCCGGAAACCTCAAGGTGGTTGTTTGTCGGCCTCCGGTAATCCATGTTAAACCCGGTTAAAACGTACTCCCAGTATACTCAAACAGTTGCCCTGGTTTTAGACGAACCCCCAAAAGCGTCTGCTGAGATGTTCAAGCTCGGCTTTATGGATAACTGTATACTACAATTTTAGTGCCAACTTGTCTTGTTGTTTTCATATAGCAAAAATATAGAGAAAAATCAATTAGTAATGTGCTTTTGGCATTTTGGCACAGAAATGGAAATCAGCGGGATGAGTAATAAAAAGGTAATCAATTACACAGAGACAGGTTAAAAAGATAAATCATTTCCGAAAGGGTTGATCAAAAAAATAGAGGGTTCAAGGGTCCGAGGGTAGCTAACAGCTATAAGCGGACAGCAGTCTTGCGTCCAAACATCCTAAAGTCCCAGAATGCAAGCGGTCTGGGGTTCGAGTGAGACGAAGTGGGACATGCCCTAAATGATTAAGAATTATAAAGAGTTAAAAGTCTGTGAAAAAGAAATTATTGCGATAACTTCTAACAAGCAATTGACACATATAGAAGCATAGGATATAATTCATCTTTAGAAAAAGTTGGTAACTCCCCATGAATCCTATCCGTGCCGGACTAAATTTTATGGCAATAGTGGCTGTAAAATATTTCAAATCGATCAAGCTGATATGTCTTGTTGTTCTGTTTGCTGCTTACGTTGGTTTTATCTCATTCGTTTATGCTGATGAATCTTTGTCATTTACCTGGGATGCAAATCAACCCAGAGACAATGTCACGGCTTACAATATCTACTGGATCACCTCACCGGTGACCTATGACGAATCTGATATTGAAGAGGTGCTTGAAGGCTTGCTGAACGGTGAGATTGATTATGACATCGTGTCCATCAACGTTGAAAATAATCCAAATTTAGAAATGTATTCACCTGGCAAGTACCGATATACGATAACAGTCGATGAGTCAGAGGGAGATAAATTCTACTATTTCGTTTGTACGGCCTTTGACGGGGAATTTGAAAGTGGTTTTTCCGACACAGCTATGTGGGAAAATACCAGTCAAATTATTGATCCGCCGAAAAATGGCGGTGGGGGTGGAGGCGGTGGGGGTGGGTGCTTTTGCTCCACATTGGGTAAACTTTTTTATCGCTAACTCGCTAAAGTCATGATGTAATATGCTGACTGTATCCATGGGAATATGAAATATGAAATATAAATATAAAAACAGCTGGTTATATTTGATGGCCTTGTTTATGGCTTTAGGTGTGTTTTGTCCGTCTTCCAGCAGCGCTGCACAATATTCATTTAAATGGGATGCCAATCATCCCAACGACAATGTTCGAAGCATACCGGATCTACTGGAGCACCGTCATCCGAAGACTACAACACCTCCGACAGGAGTGCTAATTCCTGTCGGAGCAGTTTGAGTGATCCGAACAATCCACAATAGACGATCACCATACCGGACCCGCCGTTAGGTGAATTCTATTTTTTTGTTTGCACGGCCGTGGATGACGAGGTTTTGAAAGTGATTATTCTTTTGAAATCGAAGTCGACAGCACCCCAAATTACCTCGCCCCCCACGGTGACGAATGTCACCGACAACACGGCCGTGATTTCCTGGTCTACTGACGAACCTGCCGATTCCGAGGTGCAATATGGCGACAACAGTGCCGCGTGGGATTCTTACGACCTGAGCCAATATAGATGCCGCCCTGGTGACCAATCACAGTGTGACCCTAACCGGTCTTTCAGCCAGTACCGAACTATTATTTCCGGGTCGGGTCAACCAACGGGGACGGGGGATGGACCGGTTGTTTCTGAGGAGGGGCTCTTTCCACCGGCGCGGATCCCGACACCACACCCCCCGTCATCACCACACCGCCGTCGGTGGTGTCGATTTCCAGCACCGTCGGCGACCATCGTGTGGGAGACGAACGAACCATCGGACAGCCGGGTCGAGTACGGTCTGACGACGGGGTACGGCAGCACGCAATCAGATGGCTACGGATGTAACATCCCACAGCATCACCTGAACGCTCTGCAGCCCGCTACCACCTACCAGTTCCGCGTGGGCTCCCAGGACATTGCCGGCAACCCGTACGCCTATTCGGGCAACGATTCCTTTACCACCGGTGCAGCTCCGGACACAACCCCGCCCGTGATCGTGTCGACACCCACGGTGACGAATATCACCTACAATTCGGCCATCGTCGAGTGGGAGACGGACGAGCCCGCCACCAGCATCGTGCAATTCGGTCGATCGACATCCTATGCCCGCTCCAAGAGCCTGACCGCCTATGTCACGAACCACAGCGTGACCCTCACGCTGCTGGAGAGCGAGACCCTGTATCACTTCCGGGTGGGATCCACGGACGAGGCCGGCAACGGGCCACGCTATTCCACGGACGACACCTTTACCACCGATCCGGCGCCGGACGTGGACGCGCCGGTGCTCACGTCGTCGCCCACGGTCACGGGCGTGACCGACACCACGGCCACCATCGTGTGGGACACGGACGAGCCATCCAACAGCCAGGTGCGCTACGAGCTGTTTACGGCCACTTGGGCCGCCATGTCGAACATCAAGAACAAGGCCGAGATGGTCCAGCACCACACCGTGACGCTGACGGGGCTGACGGACAACACCCAGTATTATTTCCGGGTGGGCAGCACCGACGCCGCGGGCAATGGACCGGACAGCAGTGCGACAGACAACAACCCGTCGGCTGCTTTAAGCTTGACGACCCAGGCCGAGACCACCGCGCCGGTGATCATCTCGGCACCGACGGTCACGGCGGTTACCGAATCTACGGCCACCATCGTGTGGGACACGGACGAGCCCAGCAACAGCCAGGTCCGCTACGCGATTTCCGCGGGCACGTTTAGCTGGAGCACCTATCCGCTGGTCAAAAACAGCGCTGCCATGGTCACCCATCACAGCGTGACCTTGACCGGACTGATATATGCCCAACCGTATTATTTCCGTGTGGGTTCGACAGATCTTCTCGGCAATGGACCAAACCCCCTGTTTACGGATGACCACAATCCAACGAATACAGAACTTACCTTCACCACACTAGCGGACCAAACACCGCCAACAATAACCGCCTCTCCGACCGTAACCGGCAAGACCAACGCCACCGCCACCATCGAGTGGTCAACGGATGAACCCAGCAACAGTTTGGTGCGTTACGACACGCAAAGCCGCACTTGGGCAACCTATGCATCGAGTCAAAACGAACCCGCCATGGTAACCAACCACAGTGTCACCATCACCGGGCTCTCCGGAAATACGACGTATTATTTCAGAATTGGTTCAACCGATGCCGAGGGAAACGGCCCCACAACGTCGAACCAGGTGAGCTTTACCACCAATACGACCCGGATGTCACGCCACCACAGTTCAGTTCTCCGCCAACCGTAACGGCCAAGACCCATGACACCGCAACCATCGATTGGTCAACCGACGAACCCAGCAACAGCCAGGTGCAATACGGTATGACCCCGGCTTTGTGGGACGCTTATGACGCGAGTGAGAATGATGCTGCCATGCTGACAAACCACAGCGTCACGCTGACAGGTCTTTCCGGCAGTTCTACCTATTATTTCAGGGTCGGTTCCACGGACACGTCCGGCAACGGTCCGGCAACTTCCAATGAGATTAGCTTTACAACCGATCCGGAACCCGATGTGACAGCGCCTCAGATAATTTCTCCGCCCACTGTCACCATCAAGACAAACCAGACAGCCACCATCGTGTGGGCCACGGATGAGGAGAGCAACAGCCAGGTTCAATACGACACGCAAAGCCATTCGTGGAATGCCTATCCGTCGAGTCGGAACAATGCCGACATGCTGACGAGTCACAGTGTCACCCTGACAAACCTGACCGGTGACACCCTCTATTACTTTACTGTCGGGTCCACCGACGCCACCGGAAATGGCCCTACCACATCCACTGAAATAACCTTTACAACAGAATCGGATCCCGACACAACACCACCACAGTTCACGTCTCCGCCGACAGTGACGTCCAAAACAAACAATTCTGCCGTGATTGCCTGGTCAACTGACGAACCCGGTAACAGCCAGGTCCAGTATGGTACCACAAGCAATGTCTGGGGCAGTTATAGCGCCAGTGAAAACGACGGCGAATTTGTAACCTTCCATACGGTCACTCTGGTAGGCTTGAATGGTGACACGCGCCACTATTTCCGGGCAGGTTCCACCGATGCGGCCGGGAACGGGCCTTTGCCTTCCAACGAAATCACCTTTAGAACAAACCCGGACCCTGACATCGATGCTCCAAGAATTACGAGTCCGCCGACCGTTACGGACAAAACAGAAAGCTATGCCACCATCGCGTGGGAAACAGACGAACCCAGCAACAGTGAAGTTCGCTACGATACCAGTTCCCTGGAATGGGACGACGTATCGATATATCGAAAACGACAGCGAGATGGGGACCTCTCACAGTGTCACCATCACCGGGCTGGATCTGATATCCGGCTGCGAGGCCGGCGGGTGCAGCATTTATTTCATGGTCGGATCCACCGATGCCGCAGACAACGGGCCGGACCCCGATGCTTTGGACAGCAACAACCCCTTTTCAGCGAGGACAGCTTTGTCACCGAGCTGGAGGCCGATGAAAAGGCGCCCAAAATTCTTTCGGGCCCCAGCGTCACGGCCATTGACGCCGGCACGGCGATCATCGAGTGGGAAACCGACGAGCCCGCCAACAGCATGGTCCAGTACGACACCGCAAGCGCCACCTGGGGTACCTACACATTCAGCGAGAACGATGGGGCTCTGGTGACGCAGCACAGTGTCAGCGTAACCGGTCTTTTGGCATCGACCCTGTATTATTTTAGCATTGGATCCACCGATGCCGACGGCAACGGCCCCCTCGTGAACCAGGATGTGACCAACCCATCGGGTGAAAGCACCTTTACGACGACGGACACGGTCGACGACACCGCACCAGAGGTGTCGAATGTCAGCGTGGCCTGGGTGACCAACAAGACCGCCCTGATCACCTGGCAGACGGACGAACCCGGCAACAGTCAGGTGCGATACGGTCTTTCGCCTGCGACCTGGGAGATCTACACCGGCAGCGAGAACGATCCGGACATGGTCGTTGAACCACAGCCTGACCGTCACCGATCTGCAGCCACTGACGCTCTACTACTTCCAGGTGGGGTCCACGGATGCCAAGGGCAACGGCCCTGAACCCGTCCATCGAAGGGCAGTTCACCACCGCAGCCGGCCCGGACGAAAGCGCCCCGCAAATCTCCAACTTCTCTGCCCAGCCCACATCCGGTGAAACCGCCGTGGTGACCTGGACCACCGACGAGCCCAGCAACAGCCAGGTGCGTTACGACACCCAGAGCAGTTCGTGGGGCGCGTATGCGTTCAGTGAAAATGACACCGGCATGACCCGGCAGCACCGGGTCACGCTGACGCGGCTGTCACCCAGCACGCTCTATTACGTGCGGGTCAGCTCCACGGACGCATCCGGGAACAATCACACCACCAGTGCCAACGACGTGAACCCCTCCATCGAGCGGAATCTGACCACCACCACCGAAGACCCGCCTTCCATCGTGGAATACCCGGACGCGAATTTTCCGAGAGTGGATGCAGCGGCCAACACCATCGAGATTACCTATGACGAACTCAACATGCAAAATGCCGAGTCCGAGGGCAACTACACGCTGTCGCCGGAACTGACCTTTGCCACGCCAGGCGATTCCATCGATCTCATCCGCACCACCGGCAATCAAAGCACCTATCGCTTGTCTTTTGTCGCCGTGGCAGCCAACACCATCTACAGCCTGACGGTCGAAGACGAGGTTACCGATGCGGACGGCTACCGGGTGCAGCCCAATTTTGTCCTGATCAACGACAACGACGCCGACGATCTGCCGGATGACTGGGAAGAAGCGGTGGGTTTGGACCCCGAACAGCGGAGACAGCAGCGCGGGGCAGGGCAGGGAGGGTGATTTTGATGAGGATGGCTTCAGCAATTACGACGAGTTCCTCAACGGAACGTTGCCTGCAGATCCCGAGTCCCAACCATTACCGCCGGCCATATCCCAGGTGCTGCCGCACAATCAGGCCGGCCTGGCCGATGTCTTCCGGGTACCCAACAACGCATCGTTTGCAATTTTCATTAAGGATGCCGCCGGGATGAACATTGAATCACCGGGGAGTAAAAATGAACCAAACAGCGTTCTGTTCCGTATTGATGACGGTGCGAATCCGGTTTATGAAGTGATTTTAGGAGCAGACGCACGTCATGCGAGCGGTCAAGACGGTTCCAACCGAGAATGACAGCACCGTGACAGAGTTCTGGGTGGCCTACGACCGGTCCCTGGACGACCGCTATGGCGTGTTTCCCTTTGATGCCGTGGTCACCGTCACCGTCACCGTCACCAACGGCACCGGCTGGGTCACCGAAGAAGCCTACGCTTTCAAGGTGGAAACCGAGGCCGAACACGACGACGCGACCGATCCGGCAAACCTGCCTGCCCATACAGCCTTGGATGGCAGCGACCCGGCGTTCACGGATGAAGACCACACCTACGACGCCGGCTTTCAGCTCACCGAAGGCGCTGGGGCCGGGTCCAAGCTTGTGTACAACGACGCCATCGATATCGAGCCGGAACTGGGCCCGACCGACGAGTTGCCCGTGTTTAACGTGACCGATGCCGTTGCGGTGGGTGAGCCCATAAACCTACAACCACCCAATGTATTCAGCGTACCGGTCAAGCTCATTGCGGTCACACCGGAGCAAAGTGATGTGAGTGGCATCAGCATTTACCTGTACACGGGCGAAGAATGGGTGCTGGGGTGCGACAGTTCAAATAATGCGACCTTAGAAGGTTGGATGGTGCCCGGATCGAGGGTCAACGGGAATGGGAGGATCGAACTGAAGGTCTACCATTTCTCCGGTATCCAGGCAGCTGTGGTGCAGCAGGCGGTGCCGCCGGTCAATGATGGTGACGGCAGCGATGATCCTGCCGATGATGTGGCAAGCTGCTTCATGCGGCTGTTGGCAGAATGAGCTGATAGCTGATAGCTGATAGCTGATAGCGTGATAGGTGGTAGGAAGCCGGAGTGATATTCAATTTTGAATTTTAAATTTTTAATTTTGAGTTCACAACAGTTCATAGCTGATGGAGGCAGGTTTAACCCCGGTGAAATCATCTTCATTATTGGTGGGGACGTTCTTTGGAAAATTGATATTTTGGAAACGAAGCAATATTAAGGAGATAGCAGATTTGAAGTGTTGATTTTTCTTTAATAAAACGGATTGAAATAATAAGATAAGCTATAAATATAGTTAGAAATATAAATATAAAGCTCTGTCGATTCAAGACAGGGCTTTTTTTATGGAATAGAGGGATTATTCCATTGACACAACGGTTAAAAATATCGTTAATAAGGGAAAAATTATTTTCGAGTCGCAACACCCCCTAAAGCCAATCGTTCATTCGTGTTGATGATGAAACGGCCATCTAACGTTGTCATCTGAAAGAGTTATGCTGGCACTCCTGCACGTAAGTTCGACTCTTTACGAGATGAACGATTGGATTGTGATTTCTGTTATCTCCTTACGTTAAACCCATATGATATTATTGGAAATGCAATGACACGCTATTTATACGCTATTTAAGTCTAGCCACTACGTTCGGTATGGCTTGTATTCATTTTATTCGGACTGGTGCCATTTGCTTTCTCCGCCGACTACAGCTTCAAATGGGATGCGAATCATCCCAACGACCAAGTGGTTGCATACCGGATTTATTGGAGCACGTCGTCCGGTAATTTCAGCGCATCGGCCAGAAAACACATCCCTGTCGACAGTCTATCCGATCCTAGCAACCCGCAGTGGACCATCAGCATCCCCGATATCAATCCAAGATCAAGACTATTTTTTTGTGTGCACCGCCGTGGACAACCAGGGTAATGAAAGTGACGATTCAGTAGAAATTACCACGGGTGATGCGCCTGTCCCGCCCCCGCCGCCAGCGCCGGACACCACCGCACCGGTGATCACGGTCCCGCCTGCGGCAGGCAGTGTGGGTGAAACCAGTGCCAGCATCACCTGGCGAACGGACGAAGCCAGCGACAGTGTCGTGCAGTACGGTGTCAACAGTGCCAGCTGGGGAAATTACGGCAACACAAAAACGTCCGCAAGTCTTGTCACCAACCACAGCATTGCCCTAAGCAGCCTGTCAGCGGGTACGACCTATTATTATCGGGTCCGGTCCAGCGATGCGGCCGGAAATGCCGTGACCTCGGGTGAGTTTTCGTTTACCACGGATGAGACACCACCGCCCCCGCCGCCGGACACCACCGCACCGGTGATCACGGTCCCGCCTGCGGCAGGCAGTGTGGGTGAAACTCAGCGCCACCATCACCGTGGCGAACAGACGAAGCCAGCGACAGTGTGGTGCAATACGGTGTCAACAGCACCAGCTGGGGAAATTACGGCAACACAAAAACGTCTGCGAGTCTTGTCACCAACCACAGCATTGCCCTAAGCAGCCTGTCAGCGGGTACGACCTATTATTTTCGGGTCAGGTCCAGCGATGCGGCCGGAAATGCCGTGACCTCGGGTGAGTTTTCGTTGACCACGGATGAGACACCACCGCCCCCGCCGCCGGACACCACCGCACCGGTGATCACGGTCCCGCCCGCGGCAGGCAGTGTGGGTGAAACCAGCGCCAGCATCACCTGGCGAACGGACGAAGCCAGCGACAGTGTGGTGCAGTACGGTGTCACCAGCACGAGCTGGGGAAATTACAGCAACACAAAAACGTCCGCAAGTCTTGTCACCAGCCACAGCATTGCCCTAAGCAGCCTGTCAGCGGGTACGACCTATTATTTTCGGGTCCGGTCCAGCGATGCGGCCGGAAATGCCGTGACCTCGGGTGAGTTTTCGTTTAGCACGGATGAGACACCACCGCCCCCGCCGCCGGACACCACCGCACCGGTGATCACCTCGTACAGTGTCAATCAATATTACCCAAAGCGGGGCCGTGATTCAGTGGACAACGAATGAAAATAGTGACAGTGTCGTGCAATATGGTGTCAATAGCACCACCTGGGGAAGTTATGAGCACACAAAAACGTCTTCGAGTTTTGTCAAGAACCACAGCATTGCCTTGACCGGTCTGTTGTCGAATACGACCTACTATTACCGGGTGCGCTCAAGCGATGCCGCCGGCAATACGGTGACGTTCAATGAACGTTATTTTACCACCCTCAAGGATCCTGACACCACGGCGCCGCAGTTTACGGTCCAGCCTTCAGCAAGCCATGTCGACGTCGATAGTGCCACCATTTATTGGCGCACCAACGAAGTCAGCGACAGCGAGATCCGCTATGATGTCAGCAGCAACACCTGGAGTGCCTATGCCAACCGACAAACGGCCGGAAGCCTGGTAACCAACCACAGCATGACCCTCACCGGTTTGTCGCCGGGCACGACCTATTATTACAGCGTCAGATCACGGGATGCGGCCGGAAATGCCGTGACCTCGGATGAGGTTATCTTTACCACCGATGAGGCACCCGACAGCCCACCGCCCCCGGAACAAGACACCACGGCGCCGGATATTGACGATCCTGCCTTCGGCAACGGCGATCGAATCCAATTCCGCCACGTATATTGGCGCACCAACGAAGTTAGCGACAGCGAGATCCGCTATGATGTCGGACAGCAGCGCCTGGAGCGACTATGCCAGCCAACAAGTTGCCACCAGCCTGGTGACCAACCACAGTATGACGATCACCGGGTTGTCAGCGGATACGACCTATTTTTGTCAGGTCAGATCCAGCGATGCGGCCGGAAATGCCGTGATATCGGGTGAGTTTTCCTTTACGACAAATCCGGCGCCGGTAACGCCGCCACCACCGGAGACCGACACAACGCCGCCAGGTATTATGTCGTCCAGCAAATCACATATTACCCAAAACAGTGCCGTGATTCAGTGGACAACGAATGAAGAAAGTGACAGCGACGTCCGCTATGACATCTACAGCAGCAGTTGGGACAATTATAGCCTGCATCAAAGCAGCGATGCGTTTGTGACGACGCACACCTTGGTACTGACGGGTCTCATCGCAGACACGGAATATTTTTACCGCTTTGCCGCTACCGACACATCTGGAAACCAAGTGATATCAGATGAGTATCGTTTTACAACCCTGTCGGGTATCGACACGTCGCCCCCGCAGTTCATATGCATGGCCCACCGTGACCGATCAAAGCGACACCACCGCCACCATCGAGTGGTCCACCCATGAGGTCAGTGACAGCCAGGTGCAATTCGACACCGTAGCGGGCGATTGGGACATCTATTCATACGCGGCAAACGACACCCAGTTGGCCATCCGGCATGTCGTGACATTGACGGATTTGACTCCGGATACAGCCTACTTTTTCCGGGTGGGCTCCTGGGACAGTGTGGCCAACGGCCCAGCGATTTCAGCGGAGCAGGCTTTCAATACAGAACCGATGCCGGATGAGGCGGAGCCCACCACCACCTCGCCGCCGACGGTCGTCTTGATGTTTGTGCCCAGCCCCCCCGACCAACCCGGGACCCTCGACAGCGCTATCAGGGCCTTGGCGGCCAACGAAGCGGATACGATCTCCGTCGCCATCGCCTGGAAAACCGACGAGGCCAGCATCGGCGAGGTGCGATACGGAAGATTCAGTAGCACATGGGACCAATACACCCACGTCAGTATGAGCGATGAATTATCGAAAAATCAAACGGTTATTTTGACAGATCTCCTGCAAGGCCAGCGCTACTATTTTCGGGTTGGATCCACCGACGCCTTCGGCAATGGCCCCAGTTCCGATCCTGCAGAGACCAACAACCCCTTTGCCGAGCAAAGTTTTATAGCCGCACTGCCACCCGATGATACGCCGCCCAGAATAATCGACAATCCCCAGGTGCTCAATATCGACAATGCGACAGCGGTTATCGTGTGGGAGACGGATGAACCCAGCACCAGCGAGGTGCAGTATGGCCTGGCCGATGCCGAATGGGGCGCATTTACGCACAGTATTCAAGACATGGCCATGGTAAAAACACACCTGGTTACCCTTTCAGGGCTCTTAGCCAAGCACGCGTTATGCCTTTGTTGTGGGTTCCATGGATGTGGCTGGAAACGGTCCCGGTGTAAACGATACTGCCAACAACCCGTCCAGTCGTAGATCATTTCCTGACAAGCGCTGTGGCGGATGAAGCGCCCCCGGTCATCTTGAACGTCGAAATCATGCACCTGACCGACTCAACCGCCCTTATCTATTGGGAAACGGATGAGCCCGGCAACAGCCTGGTGCAGTTCGATGTCTCCAGCCAGGCCTGGGGCGACTATGCACACTGTGCCAACGATTCCGAAATGACGACCACACATCATGTGACGATTACGGGCCTGCAACCGGAAACAAGCTATTTTTATCGTGTGGCATCCACCGATGCCCACGGAAATGGTCCCTTTTCCGACGTAGACACGGCCAACCCATTCGAAGAACTTTCCTTTACCACCGACACGTCACCGGATCAGGACGCGCCCCAGATTTCCCAGGTCAGCATCGAATTGGATGAAGCTGAAAAAGCCGTGCTGCTTGAATGGGAGACCAGCGAGCCCGGAAACAGCCAGGTAAGCTATGGCACCTCCAGCCAGGAATGGGGGGACTATGACTACAGCGAAAACAATTCTGAACTGACCCGCGAGCACCGCGTGATACTCACCAACATCGAGATGGATGTACCGTATTTCGTCCGGAGTCGCTTCGGTGGATGCCTCCGGAAACAGCCATGACATCGTTGAGGATGATCAAAACCCATCGCCGGAATACACCTTCCAACTGGATTCCGGCACAAGCAACATCGAATTGCCGATCGATCCACCCCTTGTGCCACCTGCCGGCACAACACCTGAAGGCTCGGGCAGCAGCGGCTGCTTTGTTCAGCTCATAGGGGATAGCTGATAATAGCTCATAGCTCATAGCTCATAGGAGATAGCTCATAGGAGATAGCTCATAGGTGATAGCTGGGATGCTGGGGGTGAGAGAATTTTTAATTTTGAGTTTTGAGTTTTGAATGAATGATAGCTGATAGGGCGATATCATATTATAAGTTGACATTTGGGATCCTCCTTTGAAAAACGATTCTTGACATTCCGCACACCATGATATATACTCTGGTATCTATCAACGCAACGTAGGAGTATGTCATGCAAACTGCAAAAATATTCACTAATGGTCGAAGCCAAGCTGTAAGGTTGCCAAAAGATTTCAGATTTTCTGGCAATGATGTTTTTATAAAAAAAATCGGCAAAATGGTTGTCCTTTTGCCAAAAGATGATCCATGGTCCTCATTAGTCAATAGCCTGGATCAGTTTACCGATGACTTTATGGATAGCAGAGATCAACCCAAGCAGGATTCACGGGAAAATTTCTAATGGAATTCATGTTTGATACAAATATTTGTATTTATATCATTAAGCGAAAACCACCCGATGTAATAGAACGTTTTTGCCAGACTGAGATTTCACAAATCGGTATCTCGTCAATCACACTGAGCGAACTTTTATATGGTGTTTCAAAAAGTTCAAAGCCTGAACAGAATCAAATGGCTTTAACCCAGTTTGTTGCGCCACTGGAAATATTGCCCTATGGCGATGAAGCCGCCCAATATTATGGCGACCTTAGGGCCCATTTAGAAAAGAAGGGTACGCCTATTGGGTCTCTCGATATGCTAATCGCCGCCCACGCACTTTCGATCGATTGTACGCTGGTCACCAACAACGAAAAAGAGTTTATTCGAACACCGAACCTAAAAATCGATAATTGGGTATAATAACAATCCACGCCTATGCCACGAGAAAAGGGGTCAAATCTACATTTGACTATTGCTTGCGGTAGTTTCCAATATCCATTCCAATACCACTTCGTCTTTATTACAAAGCCTGCTCGACAAATCAAAAAAATTAGCTTAGTTTACAACTAAACTAATTAAATTGTCAGATGAATTTATCCATCTTAACGAGGAGAAATGATGAAAATCGGCATTCACGAAGCAAAAACAAAACTTTCCAAACTCATTCCGGCAGTGCTAGGAGGGGATGAAGTCATTATTGCCAAATCCGGGCGGCCGCTGGTGAAACTTGTTCCGGTCGTGGAGCCTGGCGAAAAGAGACAACTGGGTAAATATGCCGGGAAAATACAATTCAATCACGATCTTGAATCCCCCCTTCCTGATCGAATTATCGACGATTTCTGGCCGGGAGCAGAAGACGATGCATTATCTTCTTGACACACACATTCCTGTGGATGGCTGGAAATCCGCAATCACTATCGACACGCGTGCGAGAGCTTGTTGTTGAGAAAAGGTATCAACTTGGTTTGAGCGCCGCCAGTGCTTGGGAGATTGCTATGCTCCAGCGTCTCAATCGTGTTCAACTACCGGATATACCCAACCGATTCATACCTGAAGCCATGCAGATGCTAAGCATTATGCCCATTCCGATTGGTTTCACCACCGCCATTTCGGCCGTGACCCTTCCGCTGATTCACCGTGATCCCTTTGATCGTCTAATCATAGCCGAAGCCTTGAAAGAAAGACTGACGGTGATCACCAAGGATCACCTGTTTGAATCCTATGGCGTATCGTGCCTGTGGTAAAAAAGGGGTCAAGTCTACATTTGACCTTTTATCGTAGGATAGTAGAAGGGGACATTCCTTGAAAAATTGATATTTGAAGCTCCCCGCCGCAAGCAGTGGGGAATGTTCTGCCGTGCGGCAGAACCCACGGGGAATGCGCTCGCTTTTGCGGTTCAAAATTCTTTCCAATAACATTGACACCTCCGATCGCTATCGCTAAATATCCGCATAAACAACAATAGCATTGCTAAAAAATAAGGCCAAGTATACGTAGCGTAATGCCGAACAGGGCCAAAATTAAAGACAGTTTTTTATTAATTTTATACAAAGATTGTTCAAGCTGTTTCCTGTTTGCATGGCGCGGATTGCGAGGGCTTGATGCAACTCACAGCCGATTCGAAGATGAAATTTCCCGGAGTATTTTTTGCCTGCTGTTGCTGCAGGAGGGGGCATGCCTTCTTTTTTATAAATTTCAATCCATTCATCGACGATTTTGCATAGATCACGATAAACGCGCTCCTCATTATCCCCATGGCAGCATTTGCCAATCCAGCCAGGCACTGAGCCAACATAGCATTGGTCTTCCTCCGACCATTCTACAATCTTCAAATAGCGATCTCTTTCTTTCATTTTTGAGACTCCTCGATTTTATACTTCACTTCTTTTTCCTGATAGTGCTTGGCATCTTCACCCGTTTTTCCAGAAATCGTAATCACAATGCCTTTTGGGTGAATGAAGTTCCGGTGATTTCCCTTACCGCCCCGGTTGAAGAATCCAGCCTGTTCAAGTTCCTTAATCAGTTCTCTAATCTTTCTGGGCATGAAAACATGGTATCATCATTGATACCACTTGATCAACGATGAATTGGAGACGATGGACGTTCTTTGAAAAATTGATATACATAGTAAATTTAGGTTATAGGTCATAGCTCATATAACCCATGAAACTGGACAATCAATAGGAGCGTGAAATTTTCGGACTTAGCCATTTTTCAAAACGATCACCCAACGATACGCTATATACCGAGACGCAAAAGTGCCTAATGTCAACATCTCCCTTTGCCTTGATAGAATTCAAACTTGATAATCGTTCAAATTAAATATAAGATATGCAAACTTCAGCCAAGGTTCTAACAAACCTCCCAAACGCTTAATCAAGACGAACTGAGGTATTTCTATGTTTCGATGCAGATTCGGTTTGTGCCTTCTTTTGACGATTTTTTACATCCTTTTGTTTGTCTCCCGTCCGGCTTCAGCCGCCAATGTGAGCGGTATCATCGACACAGACACCACTTGGACGCTTTCCGAGAGCCCCTATCGGGTTGTCGGCAATATCCGGGTGTCCGAAGAGGCCACGTTGACCATCGAGCCGGGTGTGACCGTGCGTTTCCAGCGCAATGTAAATGCTGCCGAAGGCTCCTTCCTTTTGGTGGAGGGCACCCTAAATGCACAGGGCACCGTGGACGACCCCATTATTTTTACTGCAGTAGACCGACTTTCCCCCTGGGGGGGCCTTCTCTTTATGGATTCGAGCAAGGATTGGGACGACAGTACATCATCCGGTTGCATTCTGGATAACTGCGTCATTGAATACGCTGGCAACACCACGTCCTACGGTGCCGCCTGTGTTCAGACTTTTTCGGCTCAACCCATGATCCGTAATAACACGATTCGTTACGGCAGCAGCGTCGGCATTTCAGCCACCGACATCCTTTTGGCCCAGACCCTGAGTGGACGGTTGCAGATTTTGTCCAACCGGATCCACAACCACGCCGTTGGCATCCGTCTAAACCTCGAGGGCGCGCTCATTCAAAACAACTTCCTCATCGACAATGCCCAGGGTATGGATATTCGCACCAGTTCAAACGACATCGTGGTGCAAAGCAACACCATAATCAATGATGCTCCCGCAACTGATCGGCGCCGCGATGAACCTTCGCATGGATCTGGTAGACACAGACAACGGTATCGCCGCCTACACATGGACGCAAACGGCAGGACCGTCGTGGACCTGGAAGATCCCCATTCACCTTTTGGTACCTTTACCGCACCCATCGTGGGCGCTGCTACAGAAACCATTGTTTTTGATCTAAGCGTAACAGACGACGACGGTTTGACCGACACGCGAATCGGTGGAAATCCTCGTGATCGGCACCAACATACCGCCAGTGGCCAGCGCCGGGGCCGACCAGGCCGTAGAGATCGGCGCGGAAGTGCAGCTCAGCGCCGTGGGATCCTTTGACCCGGACAAGGGTATTGCGGCTATCTGTGGACGCAGACCGCCGGCACGTGATGTTACGCTGAGCGATGACCAGGTGATCCACCCCACTTTCTCGGCACCCCTGCTTGCGCCTGAAGGAGAGGTTTTCACCTTTGAGGTGATCGGTGACGGACACGGAAGGTCTGGAGGCCACCGACAGCGTGGATATTCTGGTTTTTGACACCAACATCCCACCCACTGCCGATGCGGGTGTGGATCTTTTTGTTTTCCAGGAGACGTCCGTGGAACTCGACGGGTCCTTCTGTCTGACCCGGACGGCAGCATCGCAACATACAGCTGGATACAAACAGAAGGCTCCAGCGTCAACTTGGAAGACGCTGAAACGGTGCGTCCTTTCTTTTCCGTACCCGCAATAGGAGCAGATCCGGAAGCATTCACGTTTGCGCTGACGGTGGTGGACAACCAGGGGCTTGAGGCACAGGACACTGTCACCATCACCATTTTTGGTGAGCTTATCCGGCCCTTTTCAGATCCCTGGATCCGACCGATTGTATCCTAGAGGACAGCACCGTGCTTCTATCGGCCTTCAACTCCTTTGACCTGGACCGCAAGGCCTTGGTCAGTGTGCAAAGCAATCTGCTGCGCTGTAGCGGAGGATACTGCCGGCATCATAGCCATAAATCTCGCCGACGCCAGTGCCGGTTACGATCTCAAGGTCAACGCCAACCAATTTGATGTGTCGACAAACGGTGGACTGGCCGTCTACCTATACGGCTGGCCACCCGGTATCACCGAACCCGGAGTTCACTCTGTCTGACAACTGGTGGGGTACCACGGATACCGAGACCATTGCCGATCTTATTTACGACAAAGGAGAGGATTTTAATCTTCCGGTCATCGAAGCCATCCCAGCGGCCACGCCACCCGTTGCGGTGGGGTCGACCTTGACATACCCTTCCATGGCCAATGCGGGCCCGGACATCGAGGCGTCGGCCGACTTGGCGGTAACCCTGGACGGGTCCGGCACCTACGATCCAGACGGTATCGCCGTATACGCCTGGACGCAAGTGGATGGACCGGCAGTCGTTTTAAAGGATGCCGACAGCGCCACGGCCAGCTTTGTGACACCTCTGGGAGGGGACGAGGGTGAATGCTTGACTTTTCAATTGAAGGTCAGGGTGGGGGATGCCGTTGAAGACACGGATGACGCCGTGGTGACGGTTTCGGCGGACGAGGACCTGCCGACGGTGGACCTGGATGACTGGCCGACATGCTTTATTCAGCTCATACTGATAGGGGATAGCTGATAGGGGATAGCGGTTTAGGGTTTTCCGCTCAATATCAGACAGGATTAACAGGATTGACCGGAGTTAAGTTTCAGTCGAAATTTCAGGCATGACTATTGCGTTCGCTGAAAAATACGATTTACAGCGCGTTGAAAACTACATGTTCGAGTCTAATAGGATTAACAGGATTGGCAGATAATCTCTGATCATGAAGTGTTTTCCGCGAAGCGGATTTGGTTTTATTACTTTCATCTGGAAAGTGATAAAGAATAATAAAATCCTGCTTGCCCGGTAGGTTCGGAAAATCGGACCGGGTTAATCCTGTCTGAAAAAAATCATATAAATTGAATCCATTCAAATAGAAGGATAAAGCATGGATCCAATGAACGCATAGAAAAAGTTGAGGCAGATATGGGATTAAAAATTGTAGCGCTACTGGCCGTGTTCGTGTCGACAGTCGATTTTGCTCCCGTTGCTCTTGCCGGATACCTGGCAGCGGGCGGCGGGTACGGTGGGGAAGGGGAGCAGGAGAACGTCTCCTTTGAAACCGGCGAGTTCGGCATCGAGCTGGGGGACCTGGAGCTGCTGCTGGCGGTGGGGTTCCCGATCATTCCTTACGGCGACAAGAAACTGCCAAACAACACCATCGAATCGGAATGCCCCAACGACGGCTGCGTGGACGACGGCACCGAGTACAAAGGAACCGAGGTGGGGGGCTATGTCAAGATCGGTACCCGGATGTTTGTGGACAACCTGTACCTGAACCTCATCGGCGGGGCCACGGTGGTCACGGAGAGCGACATCGTTCGATCGCCTGCCACGGGCCGGTATTACGAAGCGTCCTCGGACACCGTCTCAAACGCCCTGTACGGCGTCGGTCTGGGATTTTTTCCGGAGGTCTTAGACTGGCAGCTGGTTTTTATGGTCGATTACGACAACCGGCGGGGGGTGACCGGGCTGGTGGGTTTTTACTGGTAAATAAAATCGCCGGGCGATTTTATTTATGGGCGGCTGCGCCGCAGGAGCAGCGGGGGTCAATGGCTACGGCGCATTCCCCGAAACTGGCTGGCGACGAACGGTTCTCGTCAATATCAGGTCTAAACCGCATAACCTAATAAACAATCAAAAATTAAAAATTTCAATTCCTTCCATCTTCCCAGCACCCGCGCATACGAGTTTAACACATGATCTCTAGCATTGAAAAACGGCCAAGTCATCGATTGTGGGGCTGGCTGCTGCTCGTTATTCTGCTGGGCATGGTTTACTTTGGATTGAGACCCAAGGCGTATGATTTTATGAATCATGTGGGGTGGATAGAAGGCAAGGCCGGCATTCATTTCAGCCAGTATGGGCTGGCATACACCCAACTCCCCGGCCGGGAGAGCCGACCGGATGCGAAAGGGGATCAGCGCTTTTCACTGGAAGTGGCCTTCACGGCAGATGAACATCAGAAAGAGGGATTTCGTTTTTTGTTGTCCCTGCACAGTGGCAGCGATCAGGACCAGGTGCTGGTGGGACAGTGGGGCCCCTACATTATTGTGATGAAGGGGAATGATTTCGAACACACACGGCGGGATCCCCGAATTTCGGTCAAACTCGGATCTCAAATGGATGCACCAACCCTTCTGGCCATTACAACGGATGCCAACGGCACCAGCATCTATGTCGACGGTCGTCGCGGTCGAGAGGAACCCCAAACTGAAGCTCTACATTCCCCCGGGGCCCGCAGCATGGTTGACCTTGGGAAACTCGGTCTACGGAGAGCATTCCTGGTCCGGTCAACTGCTGGGGCTGGCTATTTACGACAAAACCCTTTCCCCAGAACAGGCTGGCATGCATTTTCAGGACTGGAAAGCGAACGGCAGCCTGGCCATCGCCAAAATCGACGATCCCCTGCACCTGTATCTGTTTGATGAGGGGCAGGGGGAAATGATTCAAGACCATGGCAGGGGGCGGCAGGCACTGCATGTCCCGCCACGAATGCCGATTTTGAAAAAACAGATTTTGGGTCTGTCCTGGACGCGGTTAAGACCGGACAAAAACGTTTTCAGCGACTTTTTGATCAACCTGTTGGGCTTTGTGCCTTTGGGAGCTGTTTTGATGGTTGTGCTTGGGCGAAGGGGCAGATTTCCCGACCAGTATGCCATGATCGCCACAGTGGCGCTGTGCTTTCTTTTCAGTCTATCGATCGAGGTCGCCCAGGCGTGGATGCCTTCACGGAGCAGCAATTTACACGATCTGGTACTGAATACCTTGGGGGGAGGCGGGGGCGCATTCGCCTGAGGCGAATGCGAATTTTTAATTTTTAATTTTGAGTTATTAATTCGGATCATCTTGAAAAGATTATCTAAAGGATCCGAGGGTTCCAGGGGTCCAGGATTCGAGTGATATGCTTAACCATCGAATATCGCCGAGGGATAAACGTATGAAGATGAACTAATTGAACAAATACAAGGAGATAAATGAATACAGTTAATTCAAAATTAAACATTCAAAATTCAAAATTAGAGCGTCGCATCAGCGACGCGACCATCGCTGTGATCGGCCTGGGCTATGTGGGCTTACCCCTGGCCGTGACCTTTGGCAAAACCATCAAAACCATCGGATTTGATCTGAACCAGAAGAAAGTCGCTCGGTTGCGCAAACAGATCGACGTTACCGGTGAAGTGACCGCCGCTGAATTCTCGGCTGCCCAGCATCTGACAGTGACAACGGACCCGGCGACCATCACAGGATGCGGATTTCATTGTCGTGGCCGTACCCACACCCATCGACGCCGCCCGCCAGCCAGACCTGAGCCCCCTGATGTCGGCCTCACGGATCGTGGGTAAGCACATGAAACAGGGTGCGGTGGTGATTTTCGAATCCACTGTCTACCCGGGGGCCACCGAAGAAGTTTGCGTCCCCATCCTCGAAGCGGCATCGGGTCTTTGCCTGGAAAAAGGATTTTCATGTGGGATATTCGCCGGAGCGGATCAATCCGGGCGACAAGGAGCACACCCTGACCAAGATTAAAAAGGTGGTGTCCGGGGACGATCCTGAGACCCTGGATGCCGTGGCGACACTATACGAATCCATCGTCAGTGCCGGTGTTCATCGTACGGGCAGCATCAAAGAAGCCGAGGCTGCCAAGGTGATCGAAAACATCCAGCGCGATATCAACATCGCCTTGATCAACGAACTGGCCATTATTTTCGATAAGCTGAAGATCGATACGGTCAATGTTCTGGCGGCGGCCGGTTCCAAGTGGAATTTTCTGCGCTTCAGCCCGGGTCTGGTGGGTGGCGCACTGCATCGGTGTGGATCCGTACTATCTGACGCACAAGGCCGAGTTGGTGGGGTATCACCCGGAGATCATCCTGGCCGGTCGCCGCATCAACGACAACATGGGCAAGTTCATCGCCGAAAAAACCGTCAAGATGATGATCGCAGCCGGTTCTCACATCAAAGAAAGTCGGGTCGGGGTTCTGGGACTGACCTTCAAGGAGAATTGCCCGGATTTGAGAAATTCCCGAGTACCGGACATCGTTGCGGAACTAACTTCTTATGGCATCGAGGTGCTGGTGCATGACCCCACGGCTGATCCGGACGAGGCCAGGGCATTTTACGGTGTTGCACTGGCATCGTTCGAGGAATTAAAAGATCTGGATGCCCTGGTGGTGGCGGTGGCGCATTCGTTTTACCAGCAGCAGTCCTTGGAAAATATTGTGAAAAAATTGATTCCCGGGGGCTGTTTGATCGATGTGAAGGCTGTGTTCGATCCGGTAGCGGTTGCGAAGATGGATGTGAATTTTTGGAGACTTTAAGCCTGTGGCAATTATGAATTTTTAATTTTTAATTATATAGCAGCTGATAGGTCATAGGTCATAGGTCGTAGCTGATAGGTATGAGAGGAAAATATTTGACAGGATTGACAGGATTGACAGGATTTTTTTTGTGATTCCCAGAAGAAATCACAAAATTTCCATCGCCTTCGGCGAAAAACTATTTGCATGCTTTGAAAATAATATTGGGTAAATAGGTGCTTGGCAGATAATCTCTGATCATGAGGTGTTTTCCGCGAAGCGGATTTGGTTTTATCACTTTCATCTGGAAAGTGATAAAGAATAATAATATCCTGTAAAATCCTGCCTGCCCGGTAGGTTCGGAAAATCGGACCGGGTTAATCCTGTCTAATAAATAAACATAAAGTAATGTATTAATAAAAAGATAGAACAATATGAATTTAAAAGATATATTAGGACAGAAACAAAATACTAAATCCGTGGCAGTTGTGGGGATTCCTTATGACGACAACTCTAGTTTTTTGAAAGGGGCGGCCAAGGCGCCGGTCAAGATCCGGGAGGCTTACAATTCCGATGCCACCAACACGTGCACGGAGAGCGGGAGGGATCTGGCCCAGGAAAGTAACTTTTACGACGTGGGCGACCTGGAACTCAAGAAAGGCATGAATGTGTCGGGATACATCGAGCACATTTATCAGGAACTGCTTGACAAGCAGGTCAGGATCCTGTCTCTGGGGGGCGATCATGCCGTGACGCTGCCCATCATACAAGCCTATGAAAAACATTTTCCGGATCTCAGTATTCTGCATTTCGATGCCCACCCGGATCTGTATGATGAACTGGATGGCAACCGCTATTCGCATGCCTGTCCGTTTGCCCGGATCATGGAAGAGGGGCTCATCAAAAAATTGGTGCAGGTGGGCATTCGAACCATGACACCCCACCAGCAGGAGCAAGCCGATCGATTCAATGTCAAGGTCATCGATATGAAATCATGGCCAAAAGGTTTGTCCACACTTCGATTTAGCGGCCCGTTGTATATATCCATCGATTTAGACGTTTTGGACCCGGCCTATGCCCCGGGGGTATCTCATTTAGAACCGGGTGGTTTGAGGACGCGGGATATCATTACGGTGATACAGAAGCTCAAGGCGCCTATTGTGGGGGCGGATATCGTGGAGTACAACCCCGTGCGGGACATCAACGGCATGACAGCCATGGTGGCAGCCAAGCTGATGAAGGAGCTGGCGGACAAGATGCTATAGGAGCAATTTTTAATTTTGAGTTTTGAATTTTGAATTAGTTAGCTCATAGCTCATAGCTGATAGGTGATAGGCTGCTATAGCGGTATTACGGTTTTCCGCTCAATATCTAGACAGGATTAACAGGATTGACCCCGGTCAAATTTTCTTCGAATTTAACTGGGCAGGCATGATTATTTGCGATTTCCAGACGAAATCGCAAATTATCCATCGCCTGCGGCGAAATACAACATTCATCTAATTGAAGTTGATTTAGGTAGATAGACAAAAGATGAAATTTTGATAACTATCAATGAGATCGGTGGTTAAAGAAAGAATTGACATCGTGAAGTATGAAAATAGATTCATAAAACAAATCACCTGTGACTCTCATAATTCAAGAATTATAAAATTTAAACCTTCGCAAAATTATCTGCTCTCACCAGCCTCACAGCTCCAGCCTCCCAGCCTCCCAGCATTCTGTTGCTAAAATTTATCCAATATACGTTTATCCTTTTTCAAGCGTTCCTGGATGCCTTTACCGATTTCATAGGTTTGATCGAAATCAGACCAGAAGGCCTGGTCGTTTTTCTTCCAGTCGGCACCGAAGCGTTCGTCAAAATAGGCCCCCAGTTTATTAAAAAGCAACTTCCATGGTGCTTCACCCCTTTCATAGGCCCCCAGAATGTCATCCAGCAGGTCATCCAAGTCGGCCAGGGACTCTTTGGGGAGGTAGGAGATGGCGCCCTTGCGAATGGAAGCCATCAGCGCATCCGGGTTGATGGCATGGGCGGTCAGCATGACGGTCGGAAACCCTCTCGCAACAGATTCTTCCAATAATTGCAAACCGTTGACCCCCATGATATCGAGAATTACCAAATCATAGGTATTTTTTCGGATTTTTTTGGATGCGCTTTCATAGGTTCCTGCCGTATCCAACTTGGTTTCTTCCAGGATATCCTCGATGGTTTCCAGAATGTCCACTTCATCATCCACCGCCAAGATCGATTTGCCCGCCAGAAAAGTCTTTCCAGTCATTATTACTCCCCCACGATAAGATTGATAAGAATTATACGGCTCTTCTCCCAATCAGTTGGGAGAAAGGGTTCCAGGATCCAAGGGTTCAAGAGATCCAAGATGTTTGCATTTTGCAGAGATTTTAATCAACGCTTCTCAGCAAAAACTAAACATTCAAAATTAAGAATTACTCCGTTCACCCGATCCATCGGTAGCCGCAACTGAAATTTGGTTCCTTCTGTTTTGCTGCATGTCAGGTCAATATCACCCCCCAGGCAGCGTGCCATAATGCGGGCGCCGGCCAAACCCAAACCATGCCCTTGACGCGTGCTGATGGTGCATTCATTTGCTTGAGAATAGCGTTCAAATATGGACTCGCAATGCTCAGGCTCAACACCGGGGCCATCGTCTATCACCGCCACCAACAGGAAATCGTTGTCTTTATCCATCGTGATGTCGATACGTTCCCGCCGGAAATGCAGGGCATTTTTTATTAAATTTCCGATAATTTGACGATACTTGACCTGATCCTGATGTATCACCATCTGATACAGATCCGGCACAAAAGACAAAGAAATGCCTGATGAATGAAGATGCGCCAGTGCTTGGACCATGTCCTGCTGTGGGTGCATTTTCTCGCCAATCAACGGATCTTGCATTTCCAGACAATTTGCCAGCACATCGAAAGCCGTTTCGACGGGGTTGAAGGAATTGCAGGCAAAACTGCCTGCTTCGGAGCGCCCCACCTCCAACAGGCTGTAAAGCATTTCGCGTGCCTTGCGGGCATTCCGAATGATCCGATTCATGGTCTTTTCCTGCCGGGGTGACAGTGATCCGAATGTAGCCTGTTTTTCGATCAGGGTGCGCGCACCGGTTTCGATCACCGCAATGGGGTCCTTGAGCTCGTGAACGAGAAACTCAACGTTGAGTTTTTGGAAAAAAATTTCCGGATTTGAATCTGTATTTTTCATGTGCATCAATTTCTCGTTAAACAGTTATTTATGCAACTGGTACATTTTTTTGCCGCAGATTCACCCGGTGAAATCCTTCAAAGAGAGTTTGCTTCGCAGAATTTCACTGGGCAGGCTCGCAGACAATCGCAGACTTTTGTCTGGCCGACATGGCCAAACAAATCCATCACTTTTTCTTAGGCAAGATCCGCCTAAGAAAAATAATTCTCGTTGTTCATCCGGCTTATCCCAATGAACTTTGAGACGATGTGCCCGCGCATATGGTAACCGCAGGTCGAATTGTCTGCGTCCGTCGAGTTCGCAAAGCGAACGGGCGGCTAAATCTTTCTTTTCATAGAGCCGATAAGGTCTTCGCCGGCGTAAACAGTACCGTCATGGTGGTTCCGGATGATAGACAATCTGAATCTTTTTTGCAATGCTCACAAGCAGCGATGCTGCCAGGGGCTGATTCAAGCCCCTCAGCAAGATGGGGACAGCGTTTGGATGTCATTTTCAGCTGGAAGTGGTACCTTTCGGAAAAAATTCGTATGCGAATGAGATCAAAGCCCTTGCCGCCGGCGTTGAAGTCATAGGGTTTTCGGGTTGCATATTGGGAAGTTTCATAAGCCGTGAAATAATTTTCAAAAATCAGGCGTTGGTTCTCTTCCGAAATTCCCACACCATGGTCCTGAACCTCGAATTCAGGCCCCTTCGACCCCTGGGTCAGGGATATGACGATGCGTCCACCGTCGGGCGTGTTTTCAACGGCATTGCGGATAAGTCCCTCTGCAGTTTTGGACAGAACCTCCGGGGGAATCCATATGGCGTCTGTGGCATCAAAGCGCGTTTGGATGTCAAAACTACGATGGGCGAAGCGCGCTCGCAACGATTCAAAAAGAGCCGCCAAAAAAGGCCCGGGTTCGATCTGTTCGGACGTCATGTGCCGGGGACCGAACAGGCTGTCGATACGATGACGCAAACGGTCTGTCAATCGTTCCGACCCGATTTCATCTGCCACCATGGCTTCCAGCTCGTCCTGGCAGGCATTCAACAGGGTTGAGAGCAGGCGATGGCTCTGATAGTCGCGTTGACCCATGATGTCTTCGATTTCGTATTGCATGTCCAGGATCCGGTTGAGGTTTCGCTCCGCACGGTCCAGGATTTTTGAAAGACCCTGGGCATCAGGCCCTTGGTATCTCTTCTTTAACAGGTTCAAAGACGCAGACAGAACCGACACGGGCGTTTTGAGCTCATGGGAGAGATGGTGAATGACGCGGTCCTTGGCGCGGTTCAGGTTCTTGACATTCTTATAGGACTTTCGAAGGGCTTCGTTGATGCGGGCGTTTTCGATAGGCAGGGCCACCATGTTGGCGATGGCACTTACCAAATCCACGTCTGTCTGGTCAAAGGGACCGCTTTTCTTGTTGACGATACACAGAACCCCGATCATCCGCCCCGCGATATGGATGGGGACATCGAGCATGCTGTTTGTCTGCATGTCGGCCTGGTCATCCACCTTTCTAAAAATGAGCGGGCTGTCTGACGTGTCGTTGACGATCAGGGGTTTGCCGGTGCGATAAACCTCACCGGCAACACCTTTGTCTAAAGGAAAGCGGATTTCCTTTACCTTTTTGCCCGTGATCTCATTTTCAAAGGCCGCCTCACGAAAAAAGAATTCGTCTGTTTTGTCATCCACCAGAATGACCATGGCACCGCTGCTGTCGATGAGCCCCTTGACCTCTTGGGCGATAAATTGCAGCCGTTCGTCCAAGCCCCTGAATTCGTAGAGCGCCTGGGCGATTCTGAAAAGTGCCCGGTTGATGCTGGATACGCGATTTTCCTGGGTGACGTCATGCAGCGTGACGACCTGGCCGGCCGGCTGATTGTCCCTGTCATAGAAAATGGCCCCATCCAGAACGATATCCAAAAGTTTGCCGTCTTTGGTGAGTCGCTGGGTTTCAAAACCGTAAAGTCTCTTTTTCTCGAGAAGCTCTTGAATTCCCAAACGCGTTTTTTCCTTCTGATCGTCCGGCACAAAGGAAATATGTTTCCCCTTGAGTTCGTCGAGGGTCCATCCGAAGGTTTTTTCAAAGGCGGGGTTGAGGTAGTAAACCGTGCCGTCCATATTGAAAACGAACACCGGAATGGGCAAAAATTCCAAGAAGGAGCGGTAGCGCTGCTCAGCCCTGCGGCTGGCCATATACTGCTCCTGGGCCATTTTCTCCGAGGCTTTCAAGGCCTGCTCGGCATTGACCTTGTCCGTAACATCCCTGGCAATCCCTTGAAAGCCGACCTTGGCGCCGTTTGTATCCTCCAGCAGGTTGGCATTGATTTCGAGGATGCGGGTGTCACCATCTTTTCGTATAATTTCCCACAGGATATTGTTGACGCCCTTGCCTGATTCGAACATGTTGTTGAAGCTTGCGAAGGCATACTCGGCATTGGCGCTGTCCATGAATCGTCTGAAGTTTTGGCGTTCGATTTCCGCCCTGGGATAGCCCATGATCCGGCACAGAGCATCGTTGAAGAAAACAAAATCGCCCTGGATGGTGGTTTCAAAAAAAGCGTCGGCCACATCCTGGATAAACACACGATAGCGGTCCTGGGGAATATCGCAGGCTTCCAAATGGCCGGCATTGTCCAGACCGTGGGAGTCAATAGATGGTTGCTTGTTCAAATTTTAACCTTCAAAATAAAAAAATAGGTATTTAGGCTGTAGACCATTAGGCTGTAGACTATTAGACTGTTAGGCTGTAGGCGCCTAATAGTCTACTAGTCTACAGCCTAACAGCCTAATGATTATTCCCCGACTCCAGGATGCCGAAGGCTTTGGCGTCCAGTATGCGAACACCAATCTTTTGAAGCAGCTCGATCGCCTTATCGTTGTTGCTGAACTTGAAGATCATGACCGCCTTGTCGGACGACAAGCCGATGAAGGCATACATGTAAACGATATGGATGTTCGCCGCGTGGAGTGGCTTCAATATGGATGCCAGGCTGCCGGATTTGTCCTCGATCTCCGCAGCAACCACTTCCTCGACATGGGCTGCCGCTTGCAGGCCCATCAGGATATGACGGGTTTTTCTGACATCGGAAACAATCAGCCGCAGCTGTCCAAAGGCGCCGGTGTCCACCAGGTTGAGTGCCCTGAGATTGATACCGGCATTGCCGAGTGCCTGCGTCACTTCCAGAAGTCGACCGGGTTCGTTTTCAATGGAAATGGTGATTTGTTTGAGTTTCATCGACGTTCCTCCATAAATTCGCTGGGCGAATTTATTGTACGCGGCGTTGCCGCTATTTTTAATTTCAATTGCCTACTGATTAGCAGCGCAGGTTGAAATCACATTAAAGATACGGATTTTTGTTTTTCACTCTGGAGCGACTAAGTCGTTTTCAATAAAATCGTGTAACGATTTTATCACTATAACCAATATTGAGAGAAATTCAAGTTTGAATGCGCGGCAGCTGACAGCTCATAGCTCATAGCTGATAGGATAGCTGAATTGCTGAAGGCTATGATGCTTTGAATCTTGAATGCAGCTATCAGCTAATCAGCCATGAGCTATGAGCTTGTTATCAGCATCCAGGCGTCCCAGCGTCAAGCATCAAAGATAAACTCTACAGATCCAGCAAGCCCAATCAACAAAAACCCAATGAACCCAACAAACCCCATAACCCCATTAACTGCAAAAAGATTTCAATCTTTTTGCAGTGTTTCTTTAAAGAAAAAACTGGCGATCAAGGCAATGACAGCTGCAGGCAAACAAAACCAGAAATGCCTGCTGGTAGCCTTCGAGGGTGAAGGCGCCTTCTATACGGCCTTGTTTCTCCAGCACATAACCCAGAACCGGCTGAAACACGGCGCCCCCTGAAAAGGGGAACAAATTGATCATGCCTGTGGCGGTTCCGGCCATTTGGACCGGAAAGAGTTCCTTGTTGGTGGTGAATCCGATAACGACAATGGCGCTGGAAAACATTCCCAGCCCCAGGCAGATGATGTAATGCCCAAGGAGGGGGATCGCCGCCGTAAAGAAGGCCAGTGGTATGACCAGGCACAAGACAATTGTGCTGGCGATCATCACGACAATCTTTCTCGATTTGACCACGCTGTTCGAAAAGTAGCTCAAAAGGGGGCTGCCGATGATCATGCCTACGGCCAGCATTGAGAGAATATGCCCTGATTGGGCTTTGGTGTAGCCGTAGACCTGCATAAGATACGGACCACCCCAGAGGCCACCGAACGAAAAAAAGATGGCGCAGTCAAAGAAAAACCAGACCGCCACCGGCCAGAAAAAGGGAGTGGTCAGGACTTTTTTGACACCTGCCATGAGTGGGATGGGCTGGGGGGGGGGTCTTGGGTGTTCCGGCAGGCGAGGGCCATCCCATCATGGCCGGCCGATCCCTGACAATCAGGTACACCAGTATTGCCAGGACCAGTGTAACAATGCCCACGAGAATAAAAGATTGCCGCCAGCCGATCCAATTGCTGACCCAAACCAGAGGTGTGGCGGCGATCAGGCTGCCCACGCCTCCCAGAGCCATGAGAATACCGGTCATGGTGGCGAATTCTTTGATATGGAACCATTCTGCCAGAATTTTCATGGTCGGTACAAAAAGCATGGCAACGCCAAGCCCCACCAAGGTCCGTCCAAAGATGGCCAGGGAGACGGATGGTGCCAGACCGAGAATGACGGATCCGATAAATGCGACGACAAAAAAGAGGGTGATGGTGTTGCGGGGTCCCCAGGAGTCTGACAGGAGCCCGGCCGGCAATTGCATGGCCGCGTAAGGGTAGAAATAGGCCGCCCCCAAAAAACCGGTCAAAGCGCCCGTCGTATTGAGATCCTTCATCATATCCACCGCCACGACCGCAGGGCAGAGCCGATGGAAATAGACCAGAACATATCCAAGTGCGAGTATCCAGAAAATGTACCAGCGATAGCGTTTTGCTTTTCCCAAGAGATCATCGGTCATGTCATTGCTCCTTGGAACCGTTAAATACTTTCGCGTTTTCGTGATGAAAAAGTTTGTTATTTCCTTACAGAGAAATCATTTTTTTTTGCGAATACGGCAGTTGATTCCCTTGAGATTGGGCGTCCCGAATTCCTTCCCCAGACGATCGGTTGTGGTCAGCATGTTGAAATTTGAGCGCTGCCAGTCGAACTGTTCTTTGGCCGATGATTCCGGGAACCACCACCCATAAGCGGCGTTCAGCACCCCGGGCATGATGGTATCCGCGATCTTGGCAAATTGGGTGATGGAACCGTTGCGGGTCTCGATGATCACCACGTCGTCGTGTTCGATCCCATAGGCGGCGGCAGTTTCGGGATGAAGTTCGACCATCGGCCTGGGGCTCGAATTTCTCAGCTTGTCCACCCAACGGTAGGAAGAGTGCAGATAGTATCGGTCCTTGGCGCTCGTTAATATCAAAGGGTATGACGGATCCTTGTCTTGGGGGTCCTGCTTGTGGTCGGGCAAAGCGTTCACGCCGTATCGATCGGCGCGTGTCAACATGAGTTCCACTTTTCCGCTCGGGGTTTTGAACCCATCGGTGCGATATTTGCGAAATCGATCCGGCCCCTTCAGGTAGCCCTTTTCTGCAAACTGAGCGTAGGTCAAGCCAGAAGGGGAGAGCACCGACGCCACAAGACCGTGCGCGGTCGGATACCAGTATTCTTCAGGTGTGAGCGCTTTTCCGAGTTCATTGAGTATCTGGATGTCCGGCCAGCAGGATGCCGGTGGATCGACAATTTTGGGACGTGCCAATATGTATCCGTGCCCGATACCGTAATGGCCGATGTCGTCGAATTCGAACTGGCTTGCCACCGGCAGGACAATATCGGCCAGACAGGCCGTGGGCGTCATAAAAAGGTCGGCCACCACCACAAAATCCAGTTTCATTAGGGCCGCGAAGGTCATGCGGCTGTCCGCGTAAGTCAGCAAGGGGTTGGTACACTGGAAATAGGCTGCCTTTAGCGGATAGGGTACCTCCGTCAGGACTGCTTGGCGAAAAAATGCCGGTGGGACGGTCATGAGTCTGCGGTATGGTGTGATGATGGGCGTGGATCATCTCTTTTCTTTTGGACGGAATCTTGTCTGCGCGAACGAACTCGCCCAAACCGAGAAGATCCGGGTCCTGGGCATGAACATTGCCGCCGGGGATATCGAGATTGCCGCAAATGGCCATGAGACAGACCAGTGCCCGGGTCGCATCGAAGGTGTGGACGGTCTGTTCGATGGGGTTTCCCCACTGAATGGCGGCTGGATGAAGTGCCGCATAATCGACGGCGGCGGCCCGGATTTTTTTGGATGGGATACCCGTTATGTCAGCCATTTTTTCAGGGGCAAAGGTCTTGACATGCGCGGCCAGTTCATCAAATCCGTGCGTCCATTCGGCAACAAAATCTTGGTTATGTCGCTGCTCGTGGATGATCACATTCAGAAACGAAAGCGCCAGTGCAGCGTCTGTTCCGGGTTTGATCTGCAGCCAGTGTTTGGCTTTTTTGGCCAGGGCGGTCTTTCTGGGATCAACGACGATCAGTTGGGTACCTTGCTTGATCTGCTCAAGCAGCAGGCTGCAAATTTCACCCTCCTCGTTGGTGTCCGTGACATTGCTTCCCCAGAGGATGACCAGCTTGCTTGGATGATGAAAATCAGCAACAGGATAAAAGCCACAGGTGTGGATACCACTGATCTCCCGGGGTGCATGACAGACGTCCTGCGTGGCGACCAGGTTGGGAGAACCAAAAAGATTGGCCAGCCGTATGAGAACAAAGTGTTCGAGTCCCTTGGGCATTCCCTGGCAGAAGGCCACACTGCGGGCACCATGTGATTCTCTGGCCCGGTTCAGGTTGGCGGCCACTTCATGGATGGCATCCGGCCACGAAATTTTTTCCCAGCGTCCCTGACCGCGGCCGCCCACACGTTTTAAAGGTGATTTGAGACGCGCAGGATGATTGAGACGATCGGGGGAGGCGATGGCTTTGGGGCAGATGTAGCCCTTGTTTAAAAAGCCGTCCGGATCACCTTTGACTTTGACGATGCGGTTGTTCTTGACACCCACCAGCAGGGCACATCCCCCATGGTCCATTCTGGCACAGTGGGTTTTTTTCCATTCTATCGAATTGGACATTATCTTCTCCGATACTATCAAATATAGCGCTTGTCGTAGAATACAACGGGTTTAACCGGGGGATCCATTTACCCAGCAAAGGGTTTTTTTGCAATCAATTCGCTGTCGTTCAAAACGGTTTACGGGGGCTTCGCGGTCCGGCCAGCCAAGAACCGCCCCCATAACGATGATTTTGTCTGTGCCGATGGGGAAGAGGGCACGCAGAACATCCGGGTAATGCACGCTGGCCGCCAAAGCGATGGCACCGAGACCCTTGTCGTGGGCAGACAGCAGCAATGTTTGCAGGTATAGGCCCACATCCAGCAAGGCGTATTCCAACAAAACCTGCTTGTCCAAAAGAATTAGAATCAAAACGGGTGCATCGAAGAGGTAAAACATGTCGCCGTAATAATTGAGTCGGCCATCGAGATCGTTTCTGCCGATGGAGAGGGATTGCAGAACCTGCTTGCCGACATCCACATAGCGCTGTTTCAGTTGAGGGGGAAACACGTCCGGCATCGGGATTTCAGGTTTCGATTTGATCCCGCTAAAGAGGGCGGCTTTGTTTTTTTGCTTGAATTTTTCCAGAGGGGGACCCACGATGACCATGATTTCCCAAGGCTGGGTGTTGCCCCAGGAGGGTGCCCACTGGGAATCTGCCAGGAGCTCTTTGATGAGTCCTTCAGGGACGTCTTGCTTTAAAAATTTCCGAATACTGCGCCGGCCCAGAATGGCTTCTCGTAATTCCATTTATTCATTTTCCCAGGGTTTTAGGTTCTCAATCATGTTTTCTGGACATCAGGATTGCCAACAGGTTCATTTTATTAGCCACGGACACACATAGATGTTTCTACGCTTTCGACTTTAAAGAGAGAAATTGTCTGCATTAATTCGTGAACCGAAACAGCGCACATTCCAATCTTCCTAGCAAGTCGTTCATACAACCAATACTGTGATACCTAAACGAGCTTCTTGAAAAACCGCTCCCATCTCGGTTTCAGGAACGATCCATCGCGACTGAGAACAATGGTGGTTGCGCGCCCCAGTATCTGGTCCATTTCGACAAAACCGAAAAACCGGGAATCGGCTGAATTGTCGCGATTGTCACCCATTACAAATACACTGCCTTCTGGTACAACAACGGGATCAAACGAACCGAAAGTGGTTTTTGCACCCGATATCATGATGGGGTGTTGATTGCCCATGAGGTCTTCAAACAGGTAGATATACGGATTTTCCGGTGTGGCCTTTGCTCCGCCGGAATTTGTTTTTTCAATCAATCGGTAGTCAATCGCTTTACCGTTGATATGGAGTTTGTTGTCGTGCAAGGAGATTTCATCCCCGGGCAAGCCGATCAGACGCTTGATCAGGCGTTTGCCGTCGGCGGGAGAATAAAACACAACGATGTCACCTCGCTCGGGAAAGCCCCATCGCGCAAGGTATCGGGTCGTGTAGGGAATTTTGAGACCGTAAGACAGTTTGTTGATAAAAACCCTGTCCGCCCACGAGTATGGACGGCTTCATGGAACCTGTCGGGACATCGTTCCAGTCGGCAATGGCCGATTTGAAAGACGTTGCGATCAAAACAGCCGCCAGGATCGAGAAACCCCATCCGCTCAAAAAGTTCACTACCCATTGCCGCATGTGTTTAATATTCATGTGACGCCTCATGTGCGATTCTATTTAAAGGACACACACATACTTCTGTTCGGTGACCGGTGTGCCCCATTGCGAACCTTTTTGTTCATGCGCTAGCGTGAATCCATTTTTTTCGTACAAATACCTGGCGGCCTCGAGGCCCTTGAAGGTCCACAGAAACACCTGCCGATAGCGCCGTGCCCGGCAGAAGTCCATGGCCGCAGATAGCAGCCGGTTGCCGATGCCTTGCCCGTGCAGTGTATTCGAAACGATGTACCACCGCAAGTGTGCTCCCTCTGAATCGGCATTGATGCCATCGATGACAATGGCGCCCTGCACCCGGTTGTTCGAGCAGGCAGTCCAGAGGCCATCCCTTTGATCATCGAATCGATTCACAAACGCGGACAGCTCGGTGGCGACCTTGGTCTCGAAAAACGCTCCAAATCCCCACGCTTGGCTGTAATACCTGCCGTGAAGCTCGGTGATGCGGCCGATGGCGCCGGGAACGTAGCCTGTGATTGGGTTTGTTGGGTTTGTTGGGTTCATTGGGTTTGTTGCTTGCTGATGACTGTCTTCAAGAATATTTTTTATTAGACAGGATTAACAGGATTGACAGGATCTTTTACGCTTTCCTGACGAAAGCGTAAAACCAACTATCGCCTGCGGCGAAATACCTTATCTTTCGAATTGAACTTATTGTAAAAGATAAAAGAGAATTTGTGCTTTGAAAAAAATTGCATGATGAATGAATAAAATAAATCCTGTAAAATCCTGTTAATCCTGTCCGAAAATATTACGTTTTGCCTCTGTCCGCTATGAGCTATCGCCTTTCATCTATCAGCATTGAACCGCAAAAGCGAGCGCATTCCCCGTAGCTTGCTGCGGGGTTAGCGAGCGAATCTAAATTAGACAGAATTCCTTACGGTCGAAGATTCCTCGCAGCTTGCTGCGAGATTCTTCAATTTCGCCTCAGCGAAGTTCTTCCGGTATTTTAATCACCGGAATCGGATCCATTTTATGCCGGTTCTGGGCCTGAAAACGGTGAAAAATTGCCAGGACGTCTTTTTGGCGTGCGGTGAGGGTTTTCGTTTTCTGGCCTTTAACTGCCGCCATGGCCCATTCCAGTTCGGCATAGCTTGCGCCGATCTGGCTTTCGTCGGTACGGTTGTCGGCCCACAGGCCGTCCGTGGGGGGGGCCGCCAGGATATCCTCGATAATGCCGAGGGCTTTCCCGAGCAGAAAGACTTCCGATTTTAAAAGGTCTGCGATCGGTGAAATGTCGACGCCACCGTCGCCGTATTTTGTGAAAAAACCCACGCCGAAATCCTCTACCTTGTTTCCGGTGCCCACCACCAAAAAACGGTGGTGCGATGCAAAGGCGTAGAGGGTCAGCATGCGCAGCCGCGAGCGCGTGTTGGCCATGGACAGGTCGTCCTGAATGTCGGCCGGAAATGTGCTGTCGAGGGCTTTGAAGACATCCGAAAGGTCGACCCGGAGACCCTGTACGTTCGGAAAGGTCTTTTCAAGCCAGGCGATGTGTCTGGACGAAAGGGAATCCTGGTTTTTTGCCTGGAAAATGGGCATGTTGAGCGCCATGACCTTCTTGCCGGTCCTGGCGCTGAGGGTGGAGGTGACGGCCGAGTCGATGCCGCCGGATACCCCGATGACAAACCCCTTCAGGCTCGGCCTTGTCGCAGTAGGCGCTCAGCTCCGATACGATGTGTTGGATGACCTTGTCGATTTTCATGGGAACACTGGGTTGTTGGGTTTGTTGGTTCATTGGGTTTGTTGGGTTTTTTTCTGATGCTTGACGCTGGGATGTTGATAATAGCTCATAGGTCATAGCTGATAGCTCATAGCTGCTTCCCAGCTTCCTAGCCTCCTAGCATCATAGACTTCCCAGCAATCCTATCACCTATGACCTATGAGCTATGAGCTGTATAATTCAAAATTAAGAATTGAGAATTCATAGATTATTGCATCCTGGCTTCCCAGCAATCCTATTCACCTATCACCTATGAGCTATGAGCTATATAATTCAAAATTCAAAATTGAGAATTAAAAATTATTGCCTCCTATCCTTTCTGCCCCTTGAGTACCTTGTCCGGCGTTATGGGCAGATCCATACATCGATACCCGGTGGCATGGAACACGGCTTCGGCAATGGCCGGCGCCGTGGGGGAGGCCAGGCCTTCACCGGCTTCCTTGGCACCCATGGGGCCTTCGGGTTCGTAGGTTTCGATACAAACGGACTCACCGGGCGGCATGTCCAGGGCGGTGGGCATTTTGTAATCGAGAAAGGTGTTGTTGAGGGTGCGGCCTTTTTCCACGATCAACTCTTCGGACAAGGCATAGCCGAGCCCCATGTGAATGGAGCCTTCCAGTTGTCCTTCGACCGCCATGGGGTTGATGACGGTGCCGCAATCGTGGGCGGTATACATTTTTTCGACCTTGACGATACCGGTTTCGGTGTCCACGGCCACCTCGGCCACCTGGGCGCCAAAGCTGAAAGCCGGCGTCACCAATCCTTTGCCGCGTGGCGTGTAATAGCCTCTGGCAATGAGGGGCTCACCACGATTGGCCTTCTGGACCAAGGCCACGGCTTCCCCGAACGACATCCCCCGGTCGGGCTTTCCCTCGGCATATACCCGCCCGTCCTTGCACACCATGTCGAATATGACATTCAGGTTGAAACGGGCCGAGACGGCACCGAATAGTTCTGCCTTGATCTGACGGGCGGCCTGCAAAATGGCATTGCCGGCCATGAGGGTGACCCGGCTGCCCCAGGTTCCCAGGTCGGCCTGGGGTGTCATGGCGGTGTCGGCGGCCGTCAGACGGATGTCCGCCATCTCGAGTCCCAGTTCCTCGGCCAGAATCTGTTTGAGAACCGTGTTGGCGCCCTGGCCGATATCCGAGGCCATGGTCAGCAGATGGGCGGTGCCGTCTGAAAAGACTTTGACCTCGGCGGCGGAGAAGGGATACTGGGTGTTGAACCAGTTGAAGACCCCCCCGGAGATAAAGCTGTAGCAGCCGATACCGATGCCGTAGCCTTTCTTTTTGCGACGGCGGTTCTTCTTCCAGTTGGACATTTCCCTGACCGCTTCAAGGGATTCAATGAATCCGCAGCTCGATATGGTGGCCACATCCGGAATCTCGTCTCCGGTGACCATGGCGTTCTTGATCCGCAAGTCAATGGGATCGATACCCAGCTCCTGGGCGGCGATATTCATCTGAGACTCTGCCGCAAAAAGGGATTGCGGCGCGCCAAAACCGCGCATGGCACTGGCCGGTGGCTTGTTGGTGTAAACATGTTCCCCCACAAAACGGTAATTGGGATAGCGGTAGAGCATGGCCCCGAAATTTCCGCACAGAAACGTGGCCGTGGGACCCATGGCATTGTAGGCGCCGCCGTCCAGATAGATGTGCAGATCCTTTGCCACCAGGGTGCCGTCTTTTTTAAAGCCGACCTTGGAGCGCAGTTTCATGGGATGGCGTCTGCGGCCGGTGGTGAGCTCCTCCTCCCGGGTCAGGGTAAATTTGACCGGTTTGCCGGTTTTTTTGGCCATGAAGGCGGCACAGAACTCCCATGGCCGCAACTCCATTTTGCCGCCAAAACCGCCGCCGACAGCCGGTTTGATCACGCGGATGTCGTTTTCACGCATGTTGAGGGTGGACGCCAGCAGGCACTGCACGATGTAGGGAACCTGGGTCGATGTCCAGAGGGTTATCCTGCCGTCGAGTTCACACTGGGCCAGGGATGCGCAGGGCTCGAGATAGGCCGGGCTTACGGCGTGGACCGAAAACACATCCTCACGGACATAATCGGACTCTGCAAACCCTTTTTGAATGCTTCCATATTGAATTTTTCGATCGATGCTGATGTTGCTGGGGGATGTCTCGTGGATAATCGGTGCTCCCTTGGCCAGGGAATCCTGAATATCGAAAACAGCAGGCAGTTCCTCGTATTCCACGCGTATCAATTCAAGGGCTTCGGCTGCGATGTCCTTGTCAACCGCCGCAACAGCGGCAACTTCGTCGCCAATGAAGCGGACCTTGTCCACGGCCAGGGGGTATTCGTCCTGGGTAACCGGAAACAATCGCCAGTTGCCATATTTGATTTTGGGTGTGTCTTCCCCGGTGATGACACATTTGACGCCGGGCAGGGCAGCGGCTTTGCTCACGTCAATGTGGAGAATACGGGCATGGGCCAGCGGGCTTCTCAAAAGCTTGCCATGCAGCATGCCCGGCAGTTTGATGTCGTCGGTGTAAATGGCACTGCCGGTGGCTTTTTCACGGCCGTCCGTTCTGGGGATATCATGGCCAATTATTTGGTATTCATTACGCATGGGGGATCCTTTATTTCGTGTTTTATCGGTATATTCAATTGTCTGTATTTTATCACAGTGACATAGGCTGTGCACGATTAGACTTAGACTATTGACTATTTGAGTTTCAGACTATGTAGACAATTAGACTGTTAGACTTTAGATATTAGCTGCTACCCTACAGCCTAACAGTCTAACAGCCTATAAGTTCTACAGCTGTAGATCTATCGCCTAACAGTCTCAGTCTAACAGCCTACAGCCCAATAGCCTGTCTGGAACCGTTGAGCTATGAGCTGATTGATACGCCTCCAGTACGGCCCGCTTGACCAGGACCGCCACCATTTGTAAACGGTAATCTTCATTGGCCCGCACATCCGAGATGGGTCGGGATTCTTTTGACGCCTGGATGCCGGTCTGTTCGGCTGTCGTTTGGGTGACTTTTTGACCGATCAGTCGCTTTTCAGCTTTGGGCATTCTCAGGGGCGTGGGGCCACAGGCGCCGATAAATATGCGGGCCTGTTCAACCCGGGCGCCTTTGAGGGCCAGAAAAACGCCTGTGCTGGCGGCGGAGCAGTCGACCCGTCCCCGGGCGGACAAATGCAGGTAGGTGGTGCCTGATCCAGGCGGCGGCAGCGGTACCAAGACGGATGCAACGACCTCTGCGGATTGAAGCGCTGTAACGCCGGGTCCCAGAAAGAAATTCTCCAGGGCAAGAACCCGTTCGCCCTGGGGGCCCACAATGTTCAACACGGCATTCAGTGCCAGAAGCGCAGGGGCATTATCAGCCGCAGGGGACGCATTGCAGAGATTTCCCACCACGGTGCCCATGTTTCTGATTTGAACATTGGCTGTATTGTTGGCCGCTTTGGCAATGGCAGGGTAAAATTTCAGAATGCTCGAATGTCTGGCCACGTCTCCCAACAGCGCCGTGGCACCGATGGTGAGACCCTTACTGCGGCTAAATGAGATACGGTTCAAGCCATTGATTTTTTTTAGACTGACGATGGTCTTGGGATGAATGATCTGGTGCCTTCGCTTGATCAGCAGGTCGGTGCCCCCGGCCATGACAAAGGTGTCGCTGCCCTTTGCTTGCAACAGGGCCACAGCCTCATCCAAGCGTTTTGGCGAATGAAATTCGAACCTGGAAATCGGCATGGTTATTTTCCTTTTAAAGTCTTGCGGCGTTGGGGTTTTGGCTTCATTTTATCAGCTGAGTCTGCAATGGCCTGCACGATTTTTGTGTATCCGGTACAGCGGCACAAATTGCCTGAAAGGGATTCTCTGATCTCTCTCTCGTTGGGATGCGGGTTTTGCGAGAGCAGATTATAGGCAGACAGTTCCATGCCGGGTGTGCAGAAGCCGCATTGGATAGCGCCTTTTTCAATAAACGATTCCTGGATGGGGTGTAATGTTTCACCGGAGGGGGACAGTCCTTCGATGGTCATGATCTCCTTGCGGTCCATTTCCACGGCCAATGTGAGGCAGGAGCTGATGGCGCGTCCGTCTACGATCACCGTACAGGCACCGCAATCTCCGGATCCGCAGCCGAGTTTCGTGCCGGTAAGGTTTAAATCTTCCCTCAAGACCTCGTTCAAGGTCCGCCAGGGGTCGATGGCCAGGGAATAGGTATCACCGTTGACCTTCATTGTGATTTCGTGTTTCATGTGCTCGATACTCCCTATCAATTCGCAATGCGAATTGATCATATGCGACGGTGTCGCACTCAGAGCAAAATGGTATATCCATTTCGCGAATCGTAAAACCGCGTGGAGAGGCGTCTATTCATAAGAAATTCGACACTCAGCCCTGACGTTGTGTTCTAGATTCTTTGATGCGGTTTTATAGCTTCAATGTAGCTTTAAAATAGCTGCCAATCGAATACTATTTTTTGCCAATCATTGCAAATAAAATCGCCAGGCGATTTTATATCAGCATCCGCATCCGCAGCCACAATCGTTTGAGCCACTGCCTTTGGCAATGGCCCGCACCAGTTCCCGCTTATCGGCTGTTTCGATAGCCGTTATGGTTGATTTTAAGGTGCAGGGTTTTTCCAAGGGGCATGATAGCGGTCAACTGTGGTTCGAGATGGCCAAACATCTCATCTGTCTGGTACGGGTCTAGCTGAAAGAAGAGTTCCTCGCCGATCTTTTTTCCATAAAGCGCCTTTTCAAACAGACAGAGGCCCTGGGTGCCCACGCCGTATATGAACTGGAACAAAACGGGTTTGCTGCCCTTCATGTTGTTCGGGGATGGGCCTGTCTCCAAAGACAAGGTAATCCTTTTCATGTTGTCAATGACGTCTGTGTTTGTATGCATGGTATGTCCTCACGTTTTTTTTGACTCGTCATTCCGGCCGCAGCGAAGCGGTGAAACGGAATTCAGAAAAATAAACTGGATGTTCCCGGCTTTACGACTTACCGAGCTATGCTTATCGAGGCCTGCACCGGACACGCTACGGGGTCCGGCATAACAATCGATACCCCCTATCTGCTTGCTGCGGGGTTGATCATTCAATTCTCAGGTAACTTTCATGATACTTTTCAACAACACCTTTGCGCATCAATTCCTGCAGGTGTTTGGACATCAAGGCTTTTTCAGCAAAGGCATAGAAAGAAAGCGGCTCCCTTGGCTTTCGATAGACGATCCAGGCCTCGACGATGTCCTGAATGGTGCGCGGCTTTTTCAGGAGGTTCAGTAGTTTTGCCTCACGTTCATATATCACATCCAGGTAGCGCTGCCACAACGAACCTGAAGGACGCTCAAAAACACCTTTTTCATGGGATGTCAATAAGACGGATGCCGGTATTTTCCGAAGCATTTTAATGGAAGATATGGTTTGTTGGATGTTCGATTCCACGTCACCGTACCAGGGCCCGAAAGGGGTCAGGTCATAATCGGCCAGGAATAGGATGTTGTGATCGGGAAAGTGCAAGGCAATGCTTCCGGGTGTATGCCCGGGTGCAGGGATGACGTTCACATGCAAGGAATCCAGGGTAATCGATGAACCCATCGGCAGAAAATCATGCGCTTTCCTGGGTTGAAAATGGAAGATGTCGGTTGCCATGGAACGCCACGCCTGGCGTGCGTCCGGCTCGATGCCGTAGGCATCCAGAAAATTTTCCAGGCTGGAAAGGGGAGCGGCGTCTTTCTTTGATATCATGAACGGCACTTCATCAAAAAGGTCGAGATGCATGAAATGATCTTCATGCCAGTGACTCAACCAGACGGTCTTTACACCCGGTCCCTGTTTGAGTGCCAAGAGTCTTTTTCGATCGGATGCCGGATCGACGAGGATACCGGGCCCTTCAATATAGATGGAATGGCAGAAGGGGTATTTGCCCTTGTTTTCCCCGGGGATAAACCATATGGGGCCGAAGTGGCGTTCTTTGATTGTCATGTAATACCTATTGGTTGTAAATATTAAATTAATGTATAAGATTAGCTATATGATGGGAGCCTAGACATGCTAGGAATGCTGATGACAGCTCATAGCTCGATAGCTCAAAGCTCATAGGGGCTTCCCGCATTCTAGCTTCCCAGCCTCCCAGCATCCTAGCTTCCCAGCATCCTAGCTTCCCAGCATCCTATCTTCCCAGCATCCCAGCCTCCCAGCCTCCAGCCGCATCGCCTCCCTGAGGTGCGGAATAAACTTATGATTCGCTTTGGGAAACGGATAAGTCGTCAATTTGTTCCAGTGTAATCCACTGGTGGTCCACCGGGCCGTCCAGGGTCACCGTACCAGAAACATGGTCACAAACGAACACATCCACGACAATTTTGAAGTGGGTGTAGGCATGCTTGACCTGGGTCAAGTATTGAGAAATCGACACCTTCAAACCGGTCTCCTCCTTGATTTCACGAATACAAGCTGCCGCAGATGTTTCCCCGGGTTGTATTTTGCCACCCGGGAATTCCCACAACCCGCCCAAGAGGCCATCAGCCCGGCGCTGTGTAATGAGCAGCTTGTTGTGTTTCAAAACAACACCGATAGCGATATTGTACAAAGGCGTCTGTTTGGATTTAACGCGTTTGGGGTAGATGTCGACGCTGGATGATTGGTAGGCCTTACATGCCGACTGAATCGGGCAAGTGCCGCACAGAGGAGAAGCGGGTGCACAGATCAGGGCACCCAGTTCCATCAGTGGCCTGGTTGTATTTGCCCGGATCATGCTTGTAGAGCAAAGCATCGGCATTTTTTTTAAACGTGTTGCCGGCGGATGCCTGATTCACCGGAGTGTCGATTTTCAAGAGCCGTGCCAGCACGCGCTTGACATTTCCATCCACAACCGCATAGGGGCCGTTAAAGGCGATGCTCAGAACGGCAGCGGCGATATAATCACCGATACCCGGTAGTCGGCGGACAGGCTTCCATGTGTCAGGAAATACGCCCTGATGCTCCGTCAAGATGATTTTGGCCGAACGATGCAGATTGCGCGCGCGGCCGTAATATCCCAGACCTTCCCATGCCTTCAGCACGGCCTGAAGATCCGAAGCGGCCAGATCCTGAATGGTTGGGAATCTGGTTAGAAAACGCCCGTAATAAGGGACAACCGTTTTGACCTGGGTCTGCTGGAGCATCACTTCCGAAACCCATATGGCGTAAGGATCGCTCGTTTCTCTCCAGGGCAGATTGCGATGATTTTGATCATACCATGTGAGCAGGGGGGCATGGATGTTTTTTAAACGCGTTGGTTCCATTATGCGACCTTTCGCAAATCGATAACAGGTTCCTGCACAAATTGAAGGTGGAATAATGGAACACTGGAATGCTGGAAACATGGTCAAAAGGATGTTAGCCATTTATACAAGGGAAGCTATCATAATATGATGATGAATTCCAGCGCTTAAACGGATCTGCCCTTGCTTGACTTCGAGTACGGGGGTGGTAGCAATTGTCCTGTTGCTTTAAACGATAACTCACCTTTCTGGGTTCAGCGAACGCGAAATGAATAATCCCCTGGCGCTTTGCGAACTCGCCGCAAGGGCTCCTAACATCAGCGCTGGCCATATTGTTAAACAGGCATGGCTGCCAAATAATCTTGTTTTCATATTGAAAATTCATTACCATGCGCTGATGCAAGGTGCCCTAATTGGCTCAAACAGCGCAAATCACCATTGGATCACGCATTTCGCTCTATCAAGGCCGAAGCCTGAAAGTTGGGCTATAAGCGGTTAAACGCTTAGAGCCGGTGTTATTAATCATTGATGCCTTAATATGCCATGAAAAGACGCATGCTTTACCTCCTCCGCCATGGTGAGATCGTCCACAGCGCTGAAAAACGCTACATCGGTCAAACAGATGTCCCCTTGAGTTCAAAAGGGCTGCAACAGGCAGCATGGTGGAAAAAAGAACTTTCGCGGGTCGATTTCGAAAGGGTCTATGCCAGCGATTTGGTGCGTGCGCTGGAAACGGCCAAAGGGGTGGCCGATCTGCCTGAATCGGATATTCACATCATGCCGCAGTTACGTGAAATCCATCTTGGCGACTGGGAGGGGCAAGCCATGCAAAGCATCAAGCTTCGGTTTCCGGACGCCTGGGCGCAACGGGGCAGACACATGGACAGCTTTAAGATACCCAACGGCGAAAGCTTTCAGGAACTTCACGACCGGGTGATACCGGTGTTTCAAAAAATAGTATCAGATATGAGCGGAAACGTGCTCCTGGTGGCGCACGCAGGGGTAAACCGCATCATCTTGGGCCATGTTTTAAAGAAACCGCTCAAGGACCTGTTCGACATTCCCCAGGACTATGCGGCGCTCAACCGGATTGAATACCAGAAGGGCAGGCCGGTTGTGGTGGGTGTCAATCAAGTGCCGCTATAGCGGTTGTCATAAATGACGGTTTCGTAAAAAGTCCAACTTCGGCGTTGTGCTGCATTCCACAATCATTCAACGTACAATAAGTACGCCTCATGATTGCAAAATTTGCACGCCTTGAACCGCAACAGCGCGCATTCCCCGTGGCTTGACGCGGGGTTAGCGAGCGAATCAAATTAGACAGAATTCCTTACGGTCGATGATCCTGCACTTGCTGCCAGGTTCTTCAATGAACATTTTACAAAACCGTCCAATAAAGAAGGATCTTCCTCCAAATCAATTGGAGAAGATCCTTCTTGCGTTCAGGGTGTTAAAAACAGCGACGCAGTCGCGTCCAATAAATTCGTGCAACGAATTTATCCGATTTTGAGTATCAGTGACGCCCCGCTATCACCCGCCGCGCAGCCGGTCCAGAGAAAATAACCGCCGCCCTTCATGACGGTTTCTTCGATGCCTTCAATTATCAGACGCGTTGCCGTGGAGCCCTGGGGATGGCCGTAGATCATGGAACAGCCATAATTGTTCATCTCATTGACATCGATATTGAACTGTTTGGCGAAATTGAGGTCATTCACGATAAACGGGTTGTGTGATTTGATGACCTTCATGTCGCCGATAGTGAGTCCTGCATTGGCCAAGGCCATTTTGGTTGCCGGAACCGGCGCCGCGGCCATGTAACCTTTTTTCTCCCTGGCAAAACCATAGGCCAGAACTTGAATCGGCATGGAAGGATCGGCACTCAACGCTTGGGCCTTTTCTTTGGTGGTGACAATCATGCTCGCGTTGCCATCCGCTGGATGGGTTTGAGCCCCAAAACTGAGAACACCGCCGGGTATCAAGGGTCTGAGACCGGCCAGGCCTTCAGCGGTAGCAGGTGTAATGCCTTCGTCTTCTTCGACAAGGATGCTCTTTTTTTTGGACAGCTTGATTTCGGCAGAAAACATGTATTTTTTCTGAAACGCGCGTTCGTTTTCCAGTGCCATGAGATATTGTTGGTAACGTTTCAAAGCCGCGGCATCACAGGCCTCCTTTGTGATACCTTCTTCCTTGGCGACATTTTCCGCAGTTTCTACCATTCGAAGACCCACATTGGGGTCGGCGTTGAAGTTGTCCATGAGCCAGTTTTCCGAAATGACCTCACCACCGGGTCCCTTGGGGTTGGGCCAAATCGTATGCGGTCCGTTGGAGGTGCGGTCCGTGGTCAGGACGTAAGCATTTTGGTAAAGCCCTGTTTCCACCCCAACGGCGGCCTGAAAGACACAGGTGGTTCCGGTGGTGCAGGCCTGACTCAAAGTGAACCCCGGTATATGACCGGCCCCCATCAAGGCGGCGGCCCAGGGCGCTGCGTAGAACTGATGGATCTGACTGATGGTGATACCGAGAAAAAGATAGTCGAACATACCGGCATCAAATCCTTTTTCGGCAAGCCACCGCTTAGACGTTTCAGCGCCAAGTTCAATAGAATTTTCGTTCTGCATGCTTCCTTGCCAGCGGCAAAAAGGTGAGCTGTAGTAGCCGCCGTAGGGGATAAAGGCTTTTGTTAAGCATTGTGATCTCCTCCTTAGATAATATTGTAGTTAATTTGTTAATTATGGTAATTTATGTACAGCTGTTTAAGAGGTTGTTAGGCTGTTAGGCTATTAGACTGTTAGGTTTTGCGCATAGATCTCAGCAGCGCAGCTAAGACTTTTTCGGTCTCCACAATTTTAGTCGACATTCTGAATCAATCGAGTCCACATACCCCAAACGTTGGGCCAACGAATTGATAATGTAACTCCCTTAGGAACTAAAGCAATTTCCAGAAAACGAAGTATTCAACCTGACTTTCACGGCACACCTTCACGATGTTTGAGGAATCGATACCGCGCTCTCTCATTTGGGAACAAACCATAGACCTCTTCTTGGAAAATCCTTTGTCATTCGATAGGTAATCAGCGCGATTTCGTCCGCAAGTTCAAATGCCCTAAGTTTTTGTGATTTCGCAATTCTATCTCTAACAGCCTAATAGTCTAATAGTCTGACACCTAAAATCTATTTCAAATTTATTTAAATTTCTCCCGCAATTTCCTGTGCAGGATCTTCCCCGTGGGCGTACGCGGCATGTCTTCTTCCTTTATGAACAGGATTTCTTTGGGTCGTTTGTAACCCGCCATCTGTTGTTTGCAGCAATCCGCGATCATTTTTTCGGTAATTTCGACCGTCTCGTTACCCTTGGGAATGACCACAGCGACGACTTTTTCGCCCCATTTGTCATCCGGTATGCCGATAACGGCACAGTCGAACACGCAATCGTTGCTACCAACAACTTCTTCGATTTCACTGGGATAGACATTTTCTCCCCCGGTGATGATCAGGTTGTCCTTTCTGTCGACGATCTGGTAAAAGCCGTCTTCATCTTTGCGGGCCATGTCACCGGCGCTGAACCATTCTCCCTGAAAGGCTTGTGCTGTTTTATCGGGTAATTTGTAATATTCGTCAAACAGCATGGGCCCCCGGGAATACAATTCGCCCACCTCACCAGGGGCGACGTCCTGACCGTCTTCATCAAGGAGCTTGATAAAATCGGTTCCCAGGGACTCTTTTCCGATGGAGCCTAACTTTCGAAGTTGATCCTCAGGTTTCAGAACCGTGACGATGCCGGCCTCTGTGGAACCATATCCCTCATAGAGCTGCACGCCCGGGAAAAAACCCATGATGTCCAGTTTCATTTTTTTATGAACCGGCGCGGAGGAGCAGAGCAGTTTTCGAATGGAGCTGACATCGTAATTTTTGGCTTTTTGCGAACTATTCAGAATCAGGTTGTAGTGGGTCGGGATCAGCGAAATAAAGGTGATTTTTTGTTTCTGGATAATGTCGAGAATTTGTTCGGGTTGGAACGAACGCGCCGGATGAATATAGACCGTCGCTCCGATATAAGTGAACGTGAACGTAAAAAAGGTCGAGTTGATGTGACACAAAGGCATGACGTTCAAGCACACGTCGTGCTCGTTGAATCCGAAGTCGATGCCGTTGATCAGGTAAAAGGCAATGTGAGATTCGTGCGAACGAACGACACCCTTTGGTTTCCCGGTTGTCCCGGAGGTGTAAATCAGGATCCAGGTGTCTTGGGGTGCCACAGGGCATTGGGGTTCGTGATGGGGGCTTTTTTCAATGAAAGACTCATAGGCCCGATAGCCGTCGCGGGCTTCGCCGACGACGATATAGTTGTCGGGCGCGATATTCTCGAGTTCCGCCTTGATCTCATCCAGCATGGGCGTGAACTCGTCATGCACAATGAAGGCTTTTGCATCCGAGTTGTCGACGATGTAGGAAACCTCTCTTCCCACGAGTCGAAAATTGATCGGAACGATCACCAGGCCGGTTTTGGCTGTGGCCAGAAATATTTCCACGATCTCGATGCAGTTTTCCATGAACACCGCCACCTTGTCACCCTTGCTTAATCCCAATGACAGCAGGCTATGACACAATTTATTGACCCGCTGGTTGGTCTCGGGGTAGGTGAATTTACGGTCTTTGTCTGCCAGCGCTATGGTATGGGGGTACTTGGAAGCATTCATTTTCAGCTGCTGACCCAAATTCATCCAGGCGGTCATACGCTTTCCTCTCTTAGGGTTTGTTGAGTTCGTTGGGTTCATTGGGTTTGTTGGGTTCATTGGGTTTGTTGGGTTCGTTGAGTTCATTGGGTTTGTTGAGTTCATTGGGTTTATTGGGTTTTTTTTGATGCTTGACGCTGGGATGCTGATAACAGCTCATAGCTCATAGGTGATAGCTCATAGCTGCTTCACAGTTCATGCTCCCAGCATCCTCGCTTCCCAGCATATCCTCAGTACCTACGACTATGAGCTATGAACTGAGTAATTCAAAATTAAACATTCAAAATTAAAAATTAGATACTAATTCGTCCATCCACCACCACCACGCGGTCTTGGAACGCCAGGGTGGGGTTCAGATCCAGTTCCTGGATCGTGGGATGGTCCGAGACCAGCTGGGACAGCCGTTGGATGATGTCCATGATGCCCTTTCGATGGACACCTTTTTGTCCGCGAACGCCCTTGAGAATAGGGGACAACTGAATGGCGTCGAGCATTTCGTTTGCCTCGAAGGCGGTTACCGGCGTCAGGTTGAACACCACATCCTTGAGTACTTCAACGTAGATACCCCCCATCCCGAACATGACCAAATGGCCCAGACCCGGTTCAGCCCTGGCTCCCAGAATAACTTCCAATCCCCCGGGAAGATATTTCTGGACCAGGAAGGCGAGGTCGTCGGCTTCCAGACGCGCACGCATTTCCTTGATGGTCTTTTGAACGTCAGCGGCATTTTTAAGATTCAGGGCCACAGCGTCCAGGTCGCTTTTGTGCACGATGGAAGCGGCGTCCGCCTTGACAACAACCGGATAACCCAGGGCGTCGGCTGCGGACACAGCCTTGTTCGGCGGTGGTCACCAGGGACCATTTTGCCGTGGGAATGCCATAGGCCCCCAGAATGTCGTAAACATCCGCAGCCGGCAAGAAGGCGCGCTTGGCCTCTTTGGCCCGGGTGAGAATGTCACTGACCTTGTCCGTTTCAACGTCGTCGAACACCTTGGGGTCTCCGATGTCGCGGGAACGAATGCCCTGGTAGCGCACCAGTGCCGTCATGGCGCGTGCGGCCTCTCCGGGCAGGGCGTAGGTCGGAACCTGTGCCTGCATAAGGATTTGGGTCGTTGTCACCCACTGTTGTTTGTCGGTCATTAAATTGCAGACCAAGGGCTTGATTCCCAGCTGATTGACCGCGGCAATCTCCTTGGCGATGCTGTCCGTATCGACAAAAAAAGGCGTCACAAAATTAATGTACAGGGCATCGAAGGTATCGTCTGCCATCATGGCATCCATGCAGGTTCGGTAATGAGCGGCATTTCCCGTGGCCAGAACATCCACCGGGTTGTTGATGGATGCTTCCGGGAAAAGGCTGCCTTTAAGTAGGGTTTCCGTTTTCTGCGGCAGCGGGGGAATCTCGGCGCCGGCACCCACGAGGATGTCGGTGGCTATGACCGCAGGGCCCCCCGTATTGGTGATGATGCCCACGCGATTGCCTTTGGGTATGGGCTGGGATGCAAACGCCGCTGCAGCCTGGATCAACTCCCCCTCGTCCATGAACGTCAGTACGCCCGCCTTTTTGAAAATCAGATCTGTTGCAAGATCCTCCTTGGCAAGACCACCGGTGTGAGATGCTGCCGCTTTGGCGCCCTGCTTGGTTCGGCCGGCCTTCATGGCCAGGATCGGCTTTTTCGCTGCAACCTCGCGGGCGACCTTCATGAAAGTCGCCGGATCCCTCAACCCTTCGACATAGGTGACGATAACCCGCGTACCATCGTCATCGCCGAGGTATTGAATGATTTCCGGAATCGTGATGTCACAGGCATTGCCGTTTGAGGCATAGATACGTGTGCCAACGCCCATGGCGGAAAATCCCTGGTGGATCACTTCTGCGACGCCGCCACTGAGCGCCACGATAGAGATGTGCCCGATATCCGGTTTGGTAAACGTAAAATTACAGTAAGCCCTTACCTCGGGATCCGTATTGATGATTCCCTGGCAGTTGGGGCCCAGCACGCGAATGTTGAATTGCCTGGCCTTCTCGAGAAAGGCTTTTTCATAGACCGCGCCTTCGGGGCCGATTTCGGAAAAGCCGCCTGAATTGATAATGATGTTTTTGACGCCTTTTTTGCCGCAGTCTTCGACTGCCATGGGCACGAATTTGGCTGGAATGACCATGTGGACCACGTCGATATTGTCAGCGGCATCCAGTATCGACTTGTAGGCCTTGATGCCTCTCACCTCATCCGCTTTGGGGTTGATAGGGAAAATGGGTCCCTTGAAACCAAAATCCACCAGGTTTCGGATGACACGATTGCCGATGGACAGTTCTTTGGTGGATGCGCCGATGACGGCGACGGATTTGGGTCTGAAATAGTGTGTCTAACATGCCAATTCTCCTATCCTACTTTTATGATGAATTAAAAAGATGAACGTCCAACATCGAACATCGAACGTCGAACGTTCAATGATGAATGATGAATGAAAAAACCCGGGCGCTAGCCCTGTTTCTATATCTGTTCATTGAAAATTCGATGTTGGACGTTGGATGTTCGATGTTTATTCGTTTCCCCGCGTTTTACCATATTTTAGCCATTGCCCTTGATTCCTTGGATCAACTATTCTCCTCCAACTGTTCCATAAAAGCTTCCACATTGGTCTTGGTCTGTTCATCGGACAGGAGGCGTAGATCGTTCAAGTCGCCGTTGATTGTGAGACTCGGTATGTGGGTCTCGTTTTCGAGGCGTTGCGGCATGCCATAGCGGCAGTTGGAATTGTTGGGGCAGGTCTTGGCATCGTGATAGACCACCCCGTCGATATTGAAAAAATCGAGCTTGTTCTTGATGTACTGCTCTTTGTATTCGTCGGATCTGACGATAAAGAGCTCGGTGTAGGCCCTGGCCATGCTGTTGAAGGGATCATCCGGGTCGAGAGCCGAAAAAATCCAGGAGCTACAGTAGGTAGATGCAATGACATTGGCATTGAGGGCGGCAAACAGTTTGGAGTGCATGCTCAGACGACCCCAAACCGGCATACCTTCCCAGTAAATGCGGTGCTGCTCATGATCGATGGTGCCGACGCCTTGGGCGACGCGTTCTTCCAGCTCTTCCAGGAGCAGGGTGTATGCATCGATGGCCTTCTGGGTTCCGCGACCGACGACGGCCGGGCCCATGAGGGTCGTGGCATCGAAAAAAGAGATCGGAGAGGGCTTTGCCGCGGCTGCTGCAAGGCATTTTTCCCACAGGTCCGAGCACTCTCTGGACAACATAACGGCGTGCTTGAATTCATCCATATCGAGTTTGCGCCCGGCAACTTTTTCCAGAGGTTCGACAATGTTTTCCATCTGCCTGGCGATGGACGTTATGTGTGAAGGGGTGACGTCCTTTACGCCCCGGTACGTGTGGACGCCCACAACCGGCACATTGAATTTTTCACCATACCAGGCAAACCAATCCTGCACATCCCGGCACTGGTTGGTGTTGAACACCAAAACATCCGGTTTGGGAACACCTTCAATACCCTTGAATGCCCGGGATAAAGGCGAGACCCCTTCCACGAAGGCGCCTATGTCGGCGGTGAGGTAAGAGCATATTTCCGGAGAATATCCCATGGCATTGGCCTTGGGTATCAGATCCACCGCCATGCGGGTTGTGCCGAGCATGGCCGAATGGGTTTCCGGAAAATAGGTCAGAAAACCCATTCCCCTGAGAATTTCCGCGGGTCCCACGCTGGTGCACCAGGCAATTTTTTGCTTACCGCTTTTTGAGGCGCCATCCAATTCATAGTAATAATCCGCCATGAATTTTCCCATGTCCCTGGCCGTGTTCAATCGTCGAATCGTGATCTTTTTTTCGTCGTTCATTGGTTTACCTCATAATGGTTTATTGGGTTCATTGAGTTCGTTGGGTTTGTTGGGTTTGGACCATTGATAGCCCTTTAGCATTTTAGACTGTAGGCTGTTAGGTGCTATCAGTTGGTAGCTGTCAGCCACCCTCCAACCCTTTAAATGCTTGGAGGCTATGCTGCTAGGATGCTGCTGTCCGCTGATAACTGTCAACCACCCTCGGACCCTTGAACCCTCGAACCCTCGAACCCTTGTTGTGCATACAACGCCGCCCCGATGGCGCCGGTCAACTGGGGAAACTCGGGCACGAGAATCTGCCGCTTGATGATTTCTTCGGTCATGGTTACGAGATAAGGGTTATGAGCCACCACGCCGCCGGTCATCACCACGGTATCCGTAAAGGCATCCATTTCGATGACGCGTTTAATGACCGAGTAAAACAGACCCTTGATGATATCGCTGACTTTTTTGCCACGACGGATATTTTCAAGTACCTCCGTGCCCGAAAAAACGGTACAGAAGCTACCCAGCTTCACCATATTATTGGATTGCCTGGCCAGCCCATCCATTTCTTCCAGGGGGATGTCCAGTCGCGGTGACATTTCTTCCAGAAAAGCGCCGGTTCCAGCGGCACATTTCCGGTTCATCTTAAAACCGGTTCTGCGGCCTTTGTCATCCAGCTTGATGATCTTGTTGTCCTGTCCGCCGATGTCGATGATGGTGATGGCAAATGGGAAATAGAGAAAGCATCCCTTTGCGTGGCAGCCGATTTCGGTCTTGGTTTCGTCGGCGTAGGTGACATTCTTACGACCATAGCCCGTCGAGACCACGCGCAGAATATCGGAACGGGTGCGGCCGGCCATTTTAAGAGATATTTCGAGGCACTGGTCGGCGGTCGCGGAAAAATCGGTTCCCGACTTCTGAACGGCATGGCCCAGAAGGCGATGGCCTGAATCCATAATCGCCAGTTTGGTCCGGGATGCCCCCACATCGACGCCGACGTAGATGGGTTTCGATGACGCCATTACTTGGATTCTAGCCCTTTAACCAGAGAGCGCAGGGTGATGTTGAAGGGTGTGTCAATCCCTGCTCGCTGGCCATATTCGACGAATTTCCCATTGATATAGTCGATCTCCGTGCGCCGTTTATTTTCGATATCCATCAGCATGGAAGGTTTGTGATTGCCGGCATTGCGCATGTAAGCAATGGCATTGGGGTAGAAGTCCCACCCCAGGTTGATTTCATTGGCCCTGGCTACCTTGATGCATTCCTTGACCAGGTTGTCGACGATATTGAAGACGATCGGATCGTTCATGGCCTGCGACATGGTGAGCCCTGTGACAGCACACACCGGATTCATGCAGGCGTTCAAAACCCCTTTGCGCCAAACCATCGAATTAATCTGGTCGGTGCGCTCCGTCGCAAGACCGCTCTGCGTGAGCGCATTGGCAATGGCTATGGCCGCATCTTTCGACCCGGGGCTGAGCTCCTGGATAAAGTGCGGGGGGTGGTGAAACGGCATGGAGACGTGGCAGGGGGATTTCAGGCCACATCCATAGTTCACGACCGCCCGCATGGATGGTTTGTCTCCCAGGGTCTTGGAGATTTCAAGTTCCGTGTCGATGCCGTTTTGCCAACTGACAACAAACATGCCATCGTGATAAAACCCTTCGATGGCCGATACGATCAACGGCAGCGCATTGGCCTTGACCGTGATGAAAATGACCTCCGGAAGGTGGTCTGCCAGTTCGTCAACCGTCAGGCAGGTGCGGCTTACCGCTTGCAAGAGGTTTTCAGCACCTTCGATGGTGATGCCGGGGTCAAGGGCCGGTTTCAGCAACTCCGGCAAAATATCGCAAAGGGTGACATCATACCCGTTTTTTGCAAGGAACGCAGCAACGATGCAACCCACGGGACCTGCGCCGATGACGGCGAATTTCCGGGGACTAAATGATGATTTGTCTTTCATTTCAACACCCCCCTTTTAAATTCGCAAAGCGAATTTAAAAGCATATTAATTAAACAACAAGCGACGAAGTCGTGTCCAATAAAATCGTGAAACGATTTTATCAGCGTAATTGTTTTGGACGTTCATCCACAACACGCAGAGCTTTACCCTCACTCCTGGCAATAAACTTGGGTTCCACAAGATTGACTTCGACGCCGATACCCATATTGCCCTTGATGTGCCCCATGATCTTGCCCTCGATTTCAAATCGCTTTTCCGGGCCTGCATCGTAAACTTCTTTTTTGCCTTCAACCTGAACCACGAGCTGGTCGAGATACCCTTTTTTACGAACGATCATGCGGTACTGCGGTTCGACTTCATCGATATCGAGCAGCAAGGACTCTATCTGGGATGGGAACACGTTGACGCCGCTGATGATCAGCATATCGTCTGTTCGTCCGAATACCTTTTTCATTTTGATCAGGGTCCGACCGCAGGCACATTTTTCGCGCTTGAGACTGGTGATGTCTTTGGTACGATATCGGATCATGGGCATGGCCCTGCGTTGCAGGGATGTGAAAATAAGTTCACCTTTTTCACCGAGGGGCAGCGGTTCCATGGTCACCGGATCGACAATTTCCGCCAGAAAGTGGTCTTCGTTGATATGCAGGCCGTCTTGAACCTCGCAGTCAAATGAAACCCCGGGCCCGCCGAGCTCCGTCAAGCCGTAGGATTCATGCGCTTTGATACCCATGCGTTCTTCAATTTCCTTGCGCATCTGAGTCGTCCAGGGCTCGGCACCGAACATACCGACCCTTAAAGGCAGTTTACGGATATCGACTTTTAATTCTTGGGCGCGTTCCGCAATTGTCAGCGCATAAGAGGGTGTACTGCAGAGCACATTGGCACCAAAGTCCTTCATCAATGTAATTTGGCGTTCCGTCAGACCGGCGCTGGTGGGAACCGTTGTGCACTTGAGGGCCGTAGAAGCTTGATGAAACCCGAGGCCGCCGGTGAACAGTCCGTGACCGTAGGCATTCTGAACGATGTCTTCGGGCCGCACACCCGCAGCCCAGAAATTCCGAACCATGCATTCTGTCCATTGATCCAGGTCCTCTTGGGTATACGGACCCGTAATCGGCTTTCCGGTTGTTCCTGAGGAGGCGTGAATCCTGACCACTTCCTTCAGCGGCACTGCGCACAAGCCAAAGGGGTAATTGTCACGTAAATCCTCTTTGACGGTAACGGGAAATTTGGCGATATCTTCGAGACGCTTGAGATCGCCCGGTTTAAGCCCCATCTCCTTGAATTTTTTTTGATAGAAGGGAACTTTTTTGGATACCCAAGCAATGGTTTCTTTCAGCTTCTCCAATTGCAGCGCCTTGAGCTTTGCGGGCGGCATGCACTCGAATTCTTTGTTCCAGGGCATTTGATTCCTCCTTGATAATTTGATAAAAGATGAACGTCCAACGTCCAACATCGAACATCGAACGTCCAATGTTGAATGAAAAAAATCAAACTCGGGTCCCACACCTGTTTCTTCATCTGTTCCTTCAAAATTCGATGTTGGACGTTGGATGTTCGATGTTCATTCGTTTTCCATAGCACTTTCGGCTGCTGATAACCCAGGTCAAAGGCTTTGATATTGGTTTCTACAAAAGCCTGTTTTGTGGTGGTCTGGATGGCATGCTTGATATTTTCCGCCGATAACGGCAGCATACCGATCTGAATCAGTGCCCCCAGCAGGACAATGTTTAGAGACATGGGGTTGCCGGCCTGGCTTGCCAAAGCAGAAGCATCAAAGGCAATCAGTCGATCTGTTTTCTCTTGAATCAGGCGCTGGATTTGATCCAGGTCCGGGTAGGTGCCGATGCCTATGCCGACAGTAAAGGGCGGCAGTGGTGACGTGTTGGTAATGACGACCGTCTTCTTGCTGCATTTGTTCAGCGCACGCAGGGTCTCAGACGGTTCGAAACCCAACAGAATGTCTGCCTCTCCGTCAGAAATGATGGTACTTCTTGTCCTCGCCGAAAATGATGGCCGATTCCACAACCCCCCCTCGCTGAGCCATGCCGTGAATTTCACTCATCTGGACGGGTATGCCGGAAATCAATGCCGCTTCGCCGAGAACTTTTGACGCCAGGAGATTTCCCTGGCCACCCACCGCCACAATTATCAATCGTCTTTGTTTCCATGATGTATCCAATCTTTAAATTTAGGTTCTTCTCTCAATTAATTGGGAGAAAGGGTTCAAGGAACCCCTCATGCTGTTAGGGCTTTAAGGGCAATATGGCGTTTTCAGGACAGATCTGAGCACAGACAGCACATCCCACACAGATATCCGGATCAATTTTAACACGCTTTTGAGCGATATAAAATGCCGGACATCCCAAACTGGTTATGCAAACCTTGTGGTCCTTGCACTTATCGCTTACATAAAAGGGGCGTGCCTTGAGCTGCTTCAGGCCTTTGGCGTACAAGGTGCAGATTTCCTGAGAAATGACGACCGAAACACCCTCGTAGTTAACCGCTTCTTTGATGGCCGCAATGCTTTTCTTGATTCTGAAAGGCTTGATGACCGTGACATGTTTCACACCGATGCCTTTGACCACCGCTTCAATGGAGATGCGGCCGTAATTGCTCAAATTCAAATTGTCCATATCGACGCCGGGGTTCGGTTGATGACCCGTCATGGCGGTGGTGCCGTTATCGAGAATGACCAGCGTGAATATTATGGTTGTTGAACACGGCATTGACGAGCCCGGTAATGCCTGAGTGAAAGAAGGTAGAATCCCCGATAAAGGCGATGATCTTCTTGTCGGTTGCCTGGGCGAAGCCACAGGCCGTGCTCACGGAGGAACCCATGCAAATGAGAAAATCACCCATTGACAAGGGTGGCAGAAAGCCGAGGGTGTAGCATCCGATATCGGTTGGGTATATGGTTTCTTGGCCTTCGACGGCTTTTTTCACGGCATAAAACGTGGCGCGGTGGGAACAGCCTGCACAAAGATTGGGTGGGCGTTGGGGAATTTCCGGAACATCGGCCAGGTCCGGGATAACAGCCGGCGTATAGGCAAGCCCGAAGAATCGGGCCATGACCTGTCGGACCAGTGAGGGGTCGAACTCGTAAAGCCGGCTGAAAAGACCTTCTCCTTTTCCTTGAATGGGAATCGTTATCCGGGCTTGCTGGGCAAAGGCTTGAATGGCCTCTTCCAAATAGGGTTCGCCTTCTTCCACCACGAGAATTTTCTCGCAGTCAACGGCAAACTGCTTGATAAGGGCTTCCGGCAAGGGGTGTGAGAATCCAATTCGCAGAATTTTGGTTTTATCAGCGATACCCAGGTCCTTGATGGCATCGCATACGTAATTATAGCTGACCCCGTTGCAGACAATACCCCAGGCACCATTGCCGGAGGAAAAGTTGTAGGGCGATGTTTCGGACAGGGCTTGCGCTTTGTGAATGTTTTCAAGAAGCTTTACATGCAGTTTCCGTGAAACGGCCGGTACGGTTACCAGGTTGAACGGGTCTTTGGTAAAATCGCCCTTGGTGTTGCGTTCCTGAATGGCACCGAGGGTGACGATTCCCGTGGAGTGGTTCACACGTGTCGTGGTACGGAAGAGCACGGGTTCCTTTAATTTTTCGGAAAGGTCGAAGGCATAGGGAATCATTTCCTTGGCTTCTTCCACAGAAGAAGGTTCGATGATTGACAAACCCGAGAGTTTTCCGTAATAGCGGTTGTCCTGCTCATTCTGGCTCGAGAACATAAAGGGATCATCTGCCGTCAAGATGACAAGACCGGCTTTGACACCCACATAAGCAAGGGTCATGAGGGGGTCCGCAGCAACATTCAGTCCTACATGCTTCATCATGCACATGGTTTTGACACCTGAGTTGGCTGCGCCGGCGGCCACTTCGAGGGCTACCTTTTCATTGGTGCTGTATTCGAAGTAGAGGTCGCATTCCTGGGACATTTGGAAAAGGGAAAGAGATATTTCAGAAGACGGCGTACCTGGGTATGTGGTAGCAAAGGCAACACCGGCCTCGATTGCGCCCCTGGCGATGGCTTCGTTTCCAAGCATAAGCATTTTCTTGCCGGGCTCATCAAGGAGTAGTTTGTGCATGATCTTTTCCTCAGAATATTTCGAAGAAGGGTTAAACGCGAACGAAGCGCAAAAGCGCACGCAGCAGAGCACTGCCGCACGGCAGAACATTCTTTGCGACGTGCTGCGCGGGTCTTCAGATGCATCGTTAATTCGAAGCTACATTACAGCTACAAAACGGTTAAGTCAAGATAAAATCAGGGGTTGATTTTATCTTTGGGGGCTTCGCCGCTTGTGGCGTTAAGGCCTTGAAGTAAGCAAAGCAGAACATAATGGAGAATCCCGTAATTCAGAACCTAGCGTCTTTCCACGCGCTAATGAATTGACAAAAAAATTTGCGCTATAATTCCTTTATCATCTCCGTTGATGTCATGACACGAAAAAGTGGGTAGAGTGGGTTGCGGCGGTAGATTTCGAGGGTTTGACGATGCAGGTCATTCGAGAAAGCGGTGCTGCAGTCTTCTAAAATCACGGCCTTGAAGTCGTGGCACAGGGCATCCATGGCGGTTGTCAGCACACAAAAGGGTGTGGCGATACCTGCCACTGCACAAAGACTGATTCCTAAATCATGCAGTCGGTTTTCGAGTCCGGTTTTGAAAAATGCCGAAAATCGGGGCTTGGGAAGCCAGATATCCGAGGTCTGAAAATCCAAATCGTCCACTACTTCGGCACCTTCGGTGCCGGCCAGGGAATGGGGCGGCATTCTGCCGGTGAATATAAAATCTTCTTCCTTAAAGGCATCTGTTGAAAAAACAACCGGCCATGCATGCGAACGGAAAAAGCGGATGGTTTTATTGATCGGATCGATGGTTTTTTTTGCCAGGGGGGTTATGGGAAGGTTTCTTTGGGCCTTGAAGTTGTCTTTGACCATGTCGATAATGAGCAGGGCGGGGGTTTCGGTGCCTTGAGTTTTTTGGGTTTGTTGGTTTGTTGGGTTCATTGGGTTTGTTGAGTTTGTTGGGTTTATTGGGTTTGTTGGCTTCAGGTAACTTTATATTTAGACAGGATTAACAGGATTTAACAGGATTTTTTTGACCTTTCCCTCTTTCCGGACGAAAGAGGGAAAACCCAATCCACCTTTGCCAAGGCTTCGTCGTGACAATCCTACCTTTGGTGCTAAATTATGCATTCATCTGGTAAACTATTTCAAAATACAAATTCTTTGTTATCTGTTAAAAATATGGTTCGATTTAGAAGATAAGGTATTTCGCCCCAGGCGATGATGGTTTTGTGCTTTCTTCAGGAAAGCACAAAAGATATCTTGTCAATCCTGTTAATCCTGTCAAGAAAAATTACAACTACCATCATCTTTGAGCTGACACCGCATCATCGTCTCCTATCATCACAGCCTACGACCTATCAGCAACCGGCAGCTTCTATGCATTTGCAAAAACCATTTAGCCTATTAGGTTTTAGGCTGTTAGACGGTTAGCCGCCTACAGCCTAAAGGTCTAACAGTCTATTGTTTAGGGGCTATTTATTTTTCCAGCTGGGTTTTCTCTTTTCGTAGAAACTTGCAATCCCTTCCAGGGTGTCTTCTGTTTTCATGAGGGTATTGAGAAACAGGTTGCTGACGCTCTGCAGTGCCTCCGGCGTTCGCATGCCAAGGTGTTGCGTCACGGCCTGTTTGTTGAGACGAAGAATTAACGGGCTACTTGCCCTAATATCTTCGACCCAGTCGTCAACGGCCGCATTGAATTGATCGTCCGGAATGGTCTGGCTGACAAACCCCATGGATTTGGCAGTGTCGGCAGGGTAGACTTTTCCGGAGCAGCAGATTTCAATGGCTTTTGCAGGACCCACCAATTGCGGAAGGCGTATGGCTGCATAGGGCGGCAGGAAGCCCAGTTTCACTTCAGGTTGTCCGAATTTTGCACTTTTCGCGGCGATAATCACGTCGCAGGCGATGGCGTATTCCATGCCACCGCCCAGGCACGCTCCGTGCACGGCTGCCAGGGTGGGTATCTCGAGAGCTTCTAAAAGCAATAGGGAACGGTTGAAGGTGGCAATCATCTCGTCCGCCATGTCCGGCTTGTGGTCCCCCACATCGACGCCGGCGCACCAGCTCGATCCCTGACCTTTGACAACCAGGCATTTGATCTCAGGATCGTTTGACACGTCTTCCAAGGTCTCACAGAAAAGCGTCATCATATCGATGTTGAACACATTGTGCTTGGGCCGTGCAAAAAAAATGCTTGCAACGCTGTTTGATTTTTCGATTATAATCGTTTTGTCTGGCATGTCTTTATCCTCGGGTTTGTATTCAATGTGATGGTCACACTTTTTCGAAAACATAATTCAACTGGCCGTTTGAAAGTGTATTGGCCCTTGTTTTCATGTCCATTCCGATCTGCAAGTCTTGATCCGCAATGTCGGATGCGATTCTTCCGAAAACCTTAAATGCACCATAATCCAAAAGCGCTATAGCGTAGGGCACGTCGGCTTCGAAGCCGATGGGCGCAAATGTCAGCTTACTGTAGGTAACCAACTTGCCGGTACCGGTAACTTCGAACCACTCCATGTTACTGTTCAGACAATGGTGACAATCTGCCCGGGGAGGAAAAAACACCAGACCGCAATCCTTGCATCGGGATCCCATGACCTTGCCCTTCTCCAGGGCGTCGATAAAGTCATTGGTTTTGGTGGTGGCAGTGAAGCTGACTGTGCCAAATTTATTAAAACGATCGTCTATTTCATGTTTTTTTCCCATGTTACCTCCATGTATGCTGGGAAGCGAGGATGCATGAAGGCTGGTATGCTGCTGTCTGCTTATCGCCCTCAGCCACACTTGAACCCTTGAATCCTGGACCCCTCGAATCCTTATTGTAAGATAATTGATAAACCCTTATTGTTAAGAATCTGATATGGTATTTAATTTAACGCCCCAGTATGGTGACATTCCCGTAGAGCCCGACCCCGCCGATATTATGGATCAGACCGATTTCGGGATTCTTTACCTGGATATCACCGGCTTCGTCCCTGAGCTGCATAACGATGGTTCGTACCTGAGAGCCGCCGGTGGCACCGATGGGATGTCCTTTCGAGAGAAGCCCACCATCCACATTTACGGGAATATGTCCCTCCTTGTAGGTTTCCTTGCCTTGAATGAGGTCTTTGCCTTCGCCTGGACCGGCAAAACCGAGGTTCTCATAGGCCATCATTTCGGCGATGGTAAAGCAGTCATGCACTTCCGCAACATCCACATGCTTGGGTGTAATGCCTGCCATGTTGTAGGCCTGGCTGGCAGCATGCTGCGCCACCGAGAGGCCTGAAAAAAGATCCCGGCCGGCCAGGTTTACGCTGGTGGTGGCAGAACCCAAACCCAAGATATAGACGGGTTTGGCGCACAAGGATTTGGCCCTTTCCTCACTGGCAACGATAATGCAGGAACTGCCATCCGCATTTGCACAGCAATCGCCAACCCGAAGGGGCGTGGACACGGGTCTTCCCATGATATGATCGGGGTCCTGAAACATTTCAAATGTCACGGGTTTGCGATAGACAGCCTTTTCATTGATCTGGCCGTAGGTTGCGGCTTTGACCCGAATCAGGGAAAGGTCATCCAGACTTGCGCCGTACCGCTCCAGGTATGCACGGGCATACATGGCGTAATAGGCCGGCATCATGGTACCGAAGGGGCTTTCCCATTGAATGTCAGCCCCGCGCCCCATTCTTTCCTGAGATTCCGAAGAGGAGATTTCGGACATTTTCTGAAAGCCGAGAACAGCCACAACATCGTGAAGGCCGGATTTTACCAGGGAATATGCCAGTTTCAAACCCGTTGTGCTGGATGAACAGAGGCTCTCGACATAAAATGTGGGTTGCGGGTTCAGTCCCAGATATTCTGCGAAGACACCCGCCGGGGATCGTTGCTTGTCATATTCGGGAGCCGAACAGACGATCGAGGCATCGATATCGCTGGTGGCGATCTGTGCATCCTGCATGCAGTCTTTAAATCCTTCAAAGACAAGTTCTCGAATGGATCCAGGGTACGATCGAACAAAGGTGCTCTGACCGACGCCGATGATGGCTACTTTACTCATATGTGGCATCTCCTATTTATTGTTAGCTTTTTAGGGGCTTAGACTGTCGGCTGTTAGGTGCTCTCCGCTGTAAGCTTTCAGTCACCCTTCACTCCTCAGACCCTCCAACCCTTCTTTTATTAACCGCGAGCCCCCTTTAAACAGGTGTTTAAATCGTTTCAAATTTTATTGACGCTCATTTAGATCATTCCATATCCGCCATCAACACATATCAGCTGACCTGTGATGTAGCTACTCTCGTCAGAGGCAAAAAATACAAAAGCGGGCGCTATGTCATGAGGTTCTGCAAAGCGCTTGAGCAGAATGCGATTCATATAGATCTCTTTGAGCTTTTCATCGGTTCTGATCTTTTCCGTCATGTCCGTGGCGACGATTCCCAATGAAATGACATTCGCACAGACATGGTATCTTGCCATTTCCCTGGCGATGGATTTGGTCATGCTAATGATGCCGCCCTTGGCAGCGCTGTAGTTGATCTGCCCGACGGTCCCGACGATACCGGCCACCGAGGTGACGTTGATAATTTTGCCGCTGTTTTGTTCCTTCATCAGTTTTCCGGCGGCCTGGGAACACAAAAAGGCGCCTTTCAAATGAATGTCCACCACCTGATCCCATTGATCTTCACTCATTTTTATCATCATGGCCGGCCGGGTGAACCCGGCGTTGTTGACCAGGATGTCGAGTTTCCCGAATTTTTCGGCAGCACTGTTTACGAGACGCTCGACATCCGCTTTGACGGCAACATCTGCCTTTACGGCCACCGCAGCGCAACCCATGGATTGGATTTCTGATACGACGCTATCGGCGGCACTCTGGTTGGACGTATAGTTGATGACCAGATCCGCTCCGCTGGCTGCAAATCCGAGTGCCACGGCCTTGCCGACACCACGACTGCTTCCGGTTACCAATGCGACTTTTCCCTTTAATTTCATGAAAACTCCTTTTTGGGTCTGGCTGACACCTGGTGTTTGCCAGTCCGCAGAATTAGACAGAATTTCTTACGGTCGAATATACCGCGCAACCTGCTGTGAGGTTCTTTCATGCGTCTCTGATAGCTATATATTAGCTACAAAAATAGTCAAGATAAAAATACGGCATTACAATAGGGCAAGGCTATCTCCCCAACCTTTGGAAGCGACACGGTCGTGACATATAAATCTGCGCCGCGATTTTATTATTGACTTTAAACAGATTCGAAAGTTACATTATAGCTAATTTATAACTTTTATCGTTCATACGATTTTATTTCATCAACGAAAGCTAATTCGTGTCCGTCCACAAATAGGATTTTCGTGTTTTGCCAAGGCGGAAGACAGATTTAACCCGCAGGCGCCCGCAGGAAGTGCCCTTGGGGTGAATCGTGTGCTATTTTGAGGCGTTAAATCAGGCCTTCCAACACCGGCAGGACGCAAAAAACCCTTTGTGAATGGGTACTAGTTATCAAACCAAGGAGGTAGCGCATGGGAAACGTCCCCGAGAAGATTCAGACCTGGCAAATGGTAAAACCGACAACCCGGAACAAGGAGACGAATGACATCATTCCGGGAAAGTTAGAGAAGAAATCGCTTCCGCTTCCCGAGCTAGGCCCCCAGGATGTATTGGTAGAAATCGCCGGTTGCGGTGTTTGTCACACAGATTTGGGATATTTTTACGACGGCGTTCCAACGGTTTCAAAACCCCCGTTAACGCTTGGTCACGAAATATCCGGTAAAGTTGTGGCCGGTGATGATGAATGGATAGGAAAAGAAGTCCTGATACCGGCCGTCATGCCTTGCCGCCGTTGTTACTTGTGTAAGACCGGACGGGGAAACCGCTGCTTGAATCAAAAAATGCCCGGCAACAGTATCGGTATTTACGGGGGCTTTTCGAGCCATATCCCGGTGCCGAGTATCGATCTTTGTGAAATCAAGGACAGGGGAGAGACGCCTTTGGCGCACCTGGCGGTGGTGGCGGACGCCGCAACGACCCCATTTCAAGCCGCCAAAAGGGCTGATCTGCAAATGGGTGACAACGTTATTGTCATTGGTATCGGTGGGGTGGGGCAATATATGGTTCAGATAGCCAAGGCGCTTGGAGCGGGATGCGTGGTGGCTGTTGATATTGACGAAAAACGACTGCAACAGATACAACATTATGGTGCCGATGCGGCTATCAATGCCACTGGCAAGGGACCCAGGGATATTTCGACTGAAATCAAAGCCATTCGAAAACAGAAAGATCTTCCCGGCTATGGTTGGAAGATATTCGAGGTGACCGGCAGCAAGCCTGGACAGGAAACAGCCCTGGGGCTGCTCAGTTTTACGGGAAAATTGATCGTTGTGGGCTTTGGCATGCAAAAACTGGAATATTCCATCAGTCGGCTCATGGCTTTCGATGCAGAAATTATCGGGACATGGGGATGCCTGCCGGAGTATTACCCACAGGTGTTAGGGATGGTTCTTTCCGGAAAGATCGATATGGGTCCTTTTGTGCAGACCCGTCCCATGAGTACGATTGCGGCTGCGTTTGAAGAAGCGCATCATAAGTCGCCGGACAAGCGCATCGTACTGGTTCCCGATTTTTGATGGGCTACGGCGCTGCGTTGTGTAACTGCTTTAATGCTTTCACTCATAAACTATACGTAAAAGGAGAAAATCATGGCCTTAGAATGGATGCCCCGGGACGACGATGAAAAAGATCATTCCCTGCATACCCAAACGCACTGGGGAAGCGAAGCGCCCTGTGTTGTCGTGGAGAAAAAACCCTTGCAGGACCCTTCGGGAAAAGTGGTCGATGGATTGTACACCCAATGGATTCGCCTCAACAACCCCAAACAGTATAACTCGTACACAACGGAAATGGTCAAGGGCGTGATTGCCGGGTTTGAAAATGCCTCTCTTGATCGGCGTGTTGTAGCGGTCGTCTTTACCGGTACCGGGCCCTATGCCTTCTGCACCGGAGGCAATACCAAAGAATATAGTGAATACTACAGTCGCCGACCCGATGAATACGGCCAATATATGGAGCTCTTCAATCACATGGTCGATGCCATTCTAGCCTGCAAAAAGCCGGTTATTTGTCGTGTCAATGGGATGCGGGTGGCCGGCGGTCAAGAGATCGGCATGGCCTGTGACCTTGCCATTTCGTCGGATCTGGCCATTTTTGGGCAGGCTGGACCCAAACACGGGTCGGCCCCGGTGGGCGGATCTTCGGATTTCTTGCCCTGGTTCCTGAGCATGGAAGACGCCATGTGGAACTGTATTTCCTGCGAAATGTGGTCCGCTTATAAGATGAAAGCCAAGAACCTGATCAGCAAAGTGGTTCCGGTTCTTAAAGTCGATGGCGAATGGGTTCGCAACCCCATGCTCATCATTGACAAATATGTGCAAGACGGCGAGATTGTCTTTGGTGAATACAAGTCCGGTGAGGCCTTGAAACAAGCGCGTGCTTTTGTCAAAGAACATCAAGCCAATGCCGATTTTGAGCGCCTGGACAAGGAAGTCGATAAAATAGTCTGGACATTTGCCAACCTTTTTCCGGGGTGTCTGATAGAGTCCATCGACAGTGTCCGCCAGAAGAAAAAATATTTCTGGGATACCATGAAAAATTCTCACAGACACTGGCTTGCCGCCAACATGGGTGGCGAAGCGTTTCTCGGTTTTGGGGCTTTCAACACCAAAAAGATCACCGGACAGGATACCATCGATTTTATCAAGTTCCGGCAAAACATTGCCGAATGCCGGAGCTGGGACATGGAGATGTTCGCAGACGTCATGGGGAAACCGAAATAAAATCGCTGCGCGATTTTATGAAACGCGACGTTGTCGCTTTGTCTACCTGCGCAAAATACCACGGGAGTGCCCGTTAAAATCCATCGATCCACACCTGGAATCGAATGCGTGTTCCAGGTTGAGAAAGGGAGGTTGCCGAGCGGTGAGATACCCCAAAGAATGTATCCTCAAAGATTGTGAAGAGGCTGTGATTCGGCCCTTGACTCCGGACGACGAAGCCCTGTTGCGCCATTTTTATCAACAAATACCTGAAAACGATCGTTGGTGCATGCGCTATGACACCACCAAGCCAGAGGTGGTTCGCAAATGGATTACGAACATGGATGCCGGCGCCGTGTTCTCCATCATCGCCCTCTGCAACGCCGAGATGGTGGGACACGGGAGCTTACATTTACGAAAGTTCGGGGTCACCAAGCATGTCGGACGATTTCGCATCGTGGTGATGCCTGAATTCCGCAACAAACGCTTGGGCACCTGGATATTGCTGGACCTGATTCAAGCTGCCATGGACAAGGGACTGGAAATATTGCGAACGGACCTGATCAGGGGTATGGAAGATGCAGCCATCGAGGCCGTCAAGAAATTCGACTTCATTCAACGCGCCGTGCTCAAGAACTATGCCATCGGCCCGGATGGCAGCAAGCACGACATGGTGGTCATGATCAAGCGGCTGCATGCATCGTGGACGGATTATTAGGGCAGGGGGCAAGGGCTGCCAAAGGACCGCGTTTTCATACGATTATCGCGGAAAAAGACCATTTGTGGATGGGCACGATCTATGGTGAGTCCCGAAAGTTGAGCTGATAGGCTATCATTCAAGGATACCGGGGTTACGCATTGAGCCATGACACATTCTAGCGACGACAAACCCTCGGACCCACGAATCATCGAACCCCCGGACCCTGCGCTATCCCCCTCGACCACTGGGTCCCTTGAAACCTTCAATCCTGATCCTGCTCTAGCCACACCCATCGAGAAATGTCTGACCATTCAAGGCACCCAGATCTGTATTCGCACCTTTTGCACGGCTGACGAGATAAATGGTTTCACCTTTGATCCGCAATTCGGCATGCATGCTCAATACAAGTCAATCTATACAAAAAAGGAAACCCTGCAAGCCAACGCCGTGGAAAAAAACGCCAATGTAACCCTGGCGTTGGATGATAAAAACATTATTGGTTTTGGTGTCCTCAACCATCCTGAGGCGGGTGAAAGATGGCTGGAGCTGGGGGACGGCTTGATGATGGAAGTCAAAGCCATCGAAGTCTGCCGGCGCTATCGATCTCTGGGCATTGCGGCACAAATCCTGGAAATGCTTGTGACGCCGCCGCAGATTCGGGACAAAATTATTTACATGGTTGGATATTCATGGACCTGGGATCTGGATGGGACGGGTCACTCGGCACTGGCTTATCGGAACATGCTCATTCGCTTGTTTGAACCCTTTGAATTTCAGGAAATGCAGACCAACGAGCCGAATATTTGTCTCAAACCCGAAAACCTGTTTATGGCGCGTGTTGGACAGGGAGTATCGGAAGAAAATAGGAAGAAATTTAAATGGCTTAGGTTTGGAATAACCTAGCTGATAGCTCATAGTTCATAGCTGATAGGTGATAGTGGCCTTTTAGTGTCCCGCTTGGGGATGGTGGAAACCCATCGCCTATGAGCTATCAGCTCATCAGTTGTCCGGAAACACCTTTTTTGGCTTGGTGGTATCCCCAGTGGCATTGGGGAAATCGATCGCAATGTAAGCCTTCTGATTCTGCTCGATCAGGTGGTTGGCCTCTTCCATGTAGTTGACAAATCGAAGCTTGCATTCGTAGAAGCCGTGCCACCAGGCATAATCCGGGGCCATCATCATGGTGCCCATACGAGCTCGCCGGCCTTCGTGGTGCCAGAGTTCGTAGTAGTCGACTTCCAGGCGCTCGTCGAAAAACTTGGTATCGTCCAGCAGACCTTTGCCGTAGAGCTCGTCGAGTTTGGCTTTTGCCGGCTTAAAATAAATCTCGTTATACTCGTCTACGGCCTTGTCGAATCCCTCGTAAAAATCGTTGATCCAGGCGTCCCCGTGGCAGGCGCTGCAGATGTTCTTCATTTTCTGGCGTTCATCCTGCCAGTTGGTTCCGGAAGGGAACGGCTTTGAAATCCTGGGGGCGGACCGTTAAGGGGGCCTGGGTTTCCCAAGACAGGCGCTGGGTGACATCGTGGCTGGTGGGCTCTTTGCCGGATCCGGACATATGACACGCCGCACAGGTGGGCGCACGATAATCCACGCCGGGCGTCCAGGTGCCGCCGGCCGCATCGAAATTGTATTCGTCCTGATAGGCGTGGTAAATCGTGCCGTGTTTGGACTCCTCGTAGATTTCGATCTGGGGATGATCGGGCCCTAAATGACACTGATCACAGGCCTCAGGCTTGCGGGCCTCGGCCACGGAGAAGCGATGACGCGTGTGGCAGGAGGTGCAGGACCCCTTGCTGTTGTCCAGATTAATGCGGCCGACACCGGCGTTGGGCCAGGTGGCCGGATCAATCTTGCCGTTGTCATCGATACCGGATAACGGTGCCGTGACAATTGAAGCATCCCGTCTTACGCTCGTTGTCCGAATTCATGCCCTTGTTGAGCCAGGGGTCGATTTTCCATATGATTTCGATGGTGTTGGCATGCTTGGATTTGCTGTACTGGGTTGCTTCATCGGGGTGGCAGCGCGAGCAGTCCTTGGGCGTCACGATCGAGGCAATCGGCATCTTGTATTTGCCTTCACCCCAGGGCAGGTCCGAACGGCTGTAATACTTTTCATGCGCCTGGGCCACGTCCTGATCACCGGGTTGGATTAGATGGCAATCCAGACAGGTGATATTGGCATTGGCGTGCCGGCTCTTGGCCCAGTCCGCAAATACGCCCGGCGTGCTGACCTGGTGACAGCCGATGCAAGCCTGCGCTTCAGGGGGCACGCTACGCTCGATCCGGTATTCCTTGACTTTGGCGAAGTTGGGCTGGGCTGCTACCACCAAGACATTGGTCACCAGCAGCAGGGTGCTCAGCATGCCCACCAGCATGATTGGATTGAGTCTCCTCATGGGTATCACTCCTTTCAACCTAAATTGAGCGTTTTACAATTATAGTTGCCGCAGCCCTTTGGCCTGGTAGGGCACATTACGGGTCTGGCGAAACATCACCATGCCCCGGTCTGAATGAACCAAGTCGTAGTGACAGTCGATGCATTTCTTCTCATAACCCGAGCGGGCATATACCACCGATCTGTGAGCCAGCATGGCTCCCCGCCGGGTTGGCATGTACAGTAAATTGCGGTGACATTTTTGGCACATTTTATTGTTAAAGGCGGCATAAGCGGCTTCACGCGCTTGCTGCGCGATCATATTCTCCTCCAAAGAAATGGACGGCCACATCTTTGAGACCATGATACGACTTGGCAAAGAAAAAGTCGAAAGTGTCCTGGGGGGCTGGTAAATGGCAATCCATGCAGTCCACCACAACGCCGGCAGCGTTGTTGGTATGGGTGCTGGATCGCCATGCCACAACGGCCGGCTTGATTTCATGACAGGATGCGCAGAATTGGGGTGTGGACGTTCTGACCATGGTATAATAGGCCAGGCTGAAAAGAGGAAATGCAATGAATACCCCAAAACCTATCAGGGCGGTAGCGATAAGGATTTTTTTCATTTCACTTCCTCAGGTATTGGGTGACAAGGACGCGCGAGTGGATCAAACGAACGACTACTGCAAGAGCATTCCAGTGGTTTGGCGCTAGGAATTTTCAATTGTTGAACGCGTATTCCAGTATGGATACAATAACCACAATGCGGTACTATAGGAATGATACTAATAACATAACGGATGCATGGATTTGGTGTCAAGAACTATTTTAGTTGGGCAAGTATCCTGTCTTTGGCCGGCCGACTGTCTTTTGTGGCCGGGACAATCTCGATCTGTTCGACAGACGTCACACCGATGCCTATTTCCGCAGCCCTGGCAATTTGCTCGTGATCGAAAATTCTGGTTTGCATCATCGTTGGATTGCTACCGAGCGTTTTTAGCGCGGCAACACCCACGGCATCTATGGCCACACGATCGGTGGCTGCCAACAGAAGGTTTCCGGAAACATGTTTTCCCGTGGCAGGACCGCCGTCCACAAACGCATCGATACCGTCAATAAGAACCAAGTCGGGTCGAAAGGGCTGATTGATTTCAGCGATCAATTTGTTCTGATGGGGGGAGCTGTGCAGTTCGACCATGTAATCAAACCCGTGACGGGTTGTGGGCACGACCCCCACATGAAGTTTCAGGGATAAGGTAAACACACCGCCGAACTGATGCGTTTTCAAACAGCCCGTGGAAATTAGGCATTCTGCTTCCAGAACAGGTCTGGCAACCCGGAACCCATCACGCCAGTGTGTATCGCTTGGATTCACTTTCACCCAATCTTTTTTGTTCAGCTCGTCAAAGTCCACAACCTCGACATCCAGTTCTTTTAGAAGCGGCAAGATGCCTTTCTGCTCCATGACTTGACGGGTCAGGGGATAGCTTCGTTCTCCAATTTTGATGGATATTGCGCCCATATCCCAAACCTTTTTGACGAGGGACACCAGCGTGTCATTGTGCGTAGACCCCGGAGCCGGATCGGCCGTGTTGAAATTGGGTTTGATGAGCACGTTCTTGTTTGCTACCGGATTGACACCCAGGGCATCGATGCATTGTCCGATGCCGGTCTCACGGTTGTCTGTCTGTAAAAGTGATACCTTGGTTTTTTCGAGCATCATTTATCTCCTTGTTTTTCTAATTTCCCATTGAAACCATCTATCGCATAAATGATAAAAATAACAGAATAAAGATTGTTTCTTTACCCTAAGGTTACAAAAATCGAAGGGCTTCAGCGTCTAGCCCGAGGGTGGTGTCGTCGTTTTTTACTCAGTATGGTCTCGTTATTTTAATTTGCGATTGTTTGTGATAAAAACTTTTCGAAGCTCAATAAATCCATTTAACAATAGCAATCTTCTCCAAAAAAAGGAGCAAGGACAAAAACCATGTCATCCATCGTGACCCAAGCGCCTCATTTCTCAGCAGCTGAAGCAGAGAAAATCGCAAAGGAAATCTTCGGTGTTTGTGGCATATTCAGGCCGCTTCCCAGCGAACGGGATCAGAATTATCATGTCCGGACCGAGGACCAGAAGGAATATGTCCTCAAGATAGCCAATCAAACCGAAAAACGAGCGGCCCTTGAATTTCAGAATAAGGCCATGATCCATGTGAATCGCCATAAAGATCTTTTTGCAAAGACGATGGCGGTGGTTCCTGAGATATGCAAATCCCGAAAGGGACCTATGATCGAAACCGTCGCCAACCCTGCCGGTGACAGTCATTTTGTACGAATGCTGTCTTTCCTCCCGGGCAAGCCACTGGCAAAGGTAAGGCCCCATGACGCGGGACTTTTGAAGAGCTTGGGTGAATTTTTCGGCCATCTGGATGCGGCGCTGGGCAGTTTTGACCATCAAGCGGCCCACCGGGCGTTTCACTGGGATCTCAAACAAGCATCCCCGGTCATCGAGAGCCTGGTCAATCGGGTTCGCGGACAGGAAAATCAGGCCATGATCAAGGGCTTTTTGGCCCACTATCGGTCTCACACCCAGCCAAAGCTGGACAAGATACGGCAAAGCGTGATTCACAACGACGGCAACGACAACAACGTGCTGGTCGCACCGAAGGATGTCTGGCAAAACAGGGTAGACGGCGTCATCGATTACGGTGATATGGTCTACACACACACGGTCAATGAACTGGCCATCGCTTGTGCCTACGTCATGATGGGAAAGGCAGATCCGATCGCAGCCGCAAAACAGGTTGTGGCCGGCTATCACCAGGCATACCCCCTGCAAGATATCGAACTGTCTGTGCTGTTCGATCTTATCCTCATGCGCCTGTGCATGAGCGTGTGCCATGCCGCCCACCAATCCCGCATGGCACCGCACAATGCCTACCTTCAAATTTCGGAGAAACCTGCCTGGCGGTTGCTTGGCCAGCTCAGGGACATTCACCCGCGCTTTGCCGAATACCAATTCAGGGATGCCTGCAACATGTCCCCGGTGCCCCACACGCAAAAACTGCTGGCCTGGTTTGGTGGGGCAAAGAGCCAGTTTAAACCCTTGGTCGATCCAGACCCGGCGAGCGGCGCAGCGATCGTACTCGATCTGAGTGTCGAAAGCCCATTGGTCGATGTCAATGCTGTTCAGGGTGACACCACCAGCATGTCCCAGGCAATTTTTGAACAAATGCGTCAAGGAGGCGCAGTCATCGGTATCGGTCGTTACGATGAAGCAAGAGCGATATACCTTTCGAAGGCTTACAGGCAAAAGAGCGAGCAGATGCCCGAAATGCGAACGATTCATCTGGGCATCGATCTTCATTTGCTTCCGGGTTCCGCTATTCGTGCCTTTTATCCTGGGAAGGTCCATAGTTTTAATAACAATGCGACGCCTTTCGACTATGGCCCGACCATCATCCTTGCCCATGAAACCGGCGATGGCCTGACATTCTATACCCTCTACGGCCATTTAAGCCTTGCATCGCTTGAAAAACTCAGCCATCGGGCAGCCAGTGGCGGCCGGTGAGAAAATCGCCGAGGTTGGCGACACCCGTGTCAACGGCGGGTGGCCCCCGCATCTTCACTTTCAGATCATTACCGACATGTTGGGGGAGACGGGGAATTACAAGGGTGTGGCACCCCCAAGCCAGCGACGGGTGTGGAAATCGCTTTCACCCGACCCCAACCTGATATTGGGCATACCCGACGCCTTGTTCCCGTTAAAGACAAGGAGCCGGGAAGATATCTTGAGGATTCGAAGCAGGCACATGGGTAAAAACTACAGCATTGCCTATACCGAGCCCCTGAAAATTGTCAGGGGCCAAGCGCAATACCTGATCGACCAGGACGGCCAGGCATATCTTGACGGTGTCAACAACGTCACCCATGTGGGTCACTGCCATCCCGAGGTGGTTGAGGCTGGACAGCGTCAGATGGCGATACTCAACACCAACACCCGTTATCTTCACGATCATATCATCTCTTATACCGAAAAGCTGCTGGCCAAATTTCCCGCGCCCTTGAGCGTTTGCTTTTTTGTGTGCACAGGCAGCGAAGCCAACGAGCTGGCACTTCGATTGGCACGCACTTATACCGGTCAAAAGGATATCATCACCGTGGCGGGCGCCTATCACGGCAACACCAATCTGCTGGTGGATATCAGCCCATACAAGCATGACGGCCCAGGGGGTCGGGGCGCGCCCGCCTGGGTGCAGACGGTGTCCATGCCGGATGGGTATCGAGGGCCGTTCAAGGGCCAATCGCCAGCCACGGGCGCGGCATACGCCGAGGATGTTAAAAAAGCCGTCAGGCGCGTGACATCCCGGGATAGGGGCCCAGCAGCCTTTATCTGCGAGAGCCTTTTGGGATGCGGCGGCCAGGTTGTACTCCCGGACACCTATTTGGAAAATGCATTCCGACACGTCAGAGATGCCGGGGGCGTCTGTATTGCCGATGAGGTCCAAGTCGGTTTTGGACGGGTGGGAAGCCATTTCTGGGCCTTTGAAACCCAAGCCGTGGTTCCCGATATCGTGACCTTGGGAAAACCCATCGCTAACGGGCATCCCATGGCCGTGGTCGTTACGACCCCGGAGATTGCCGCAGCGTTTCACAACGGAATGGAGTATTTCAATACCTTTGGCGGAAACCCCGTTTCATGTGCCATCGCTATGGCCGTGCTGGATGTCATCGAAAAAGAGCATTTGCAGGAAAATGCACACAAGGTTGGACAGCGACTGTTGCAGGGATTCGAGCAATTGAAGCAAAGCTTTCCACTGATCGGTGACGTTCGTGGTCAGGGGCTTTTTGTCGGCGTGGAACTGGTTAAAGACCGCGAAACCCTGGAACCCGCTCCTGAAGAGGCGGCCTATATTATCAACCGCTTGCGGGAACACGGTATGTTGATCAGTACGGACGGCCCCCTGCACAATGTGTTGAAGTTGAAACCACCCATGGTAATCACCGAGCAGAATGCCGACGATATCGTGGCGGTGCTGGGGAAGATACTGGCTGAAGACTGTTTACGAAGCAGCTTGCATAGATACTGAAATTGTTGTCGTCATCGTCATCCTCGTCAGACGAACCGAGGTTGATGCCGATGTAGACATAGCCGCCGGCGGCATTTTCCCCGCCGAGGGTTGCCGGGAGGTCGGTTGCACCCTGGCCGTTTCCGGAGAGAACTCAGTAAATTGTCCGTGAATATCGTAACTGATAGCGGAGCTGTCTTGCCGACATCTTCGGCATGGGACCCCTCTTCGATATATAGGTCCACTTGCCCGGGGAAGGTGCCGGTCCGAATGATGTACGTGCCCTGGATCCAGGAAGCTGTCATCCTCGATCAAAAAGTCGATCCTCGGCCCCGAAGGAGAAAAAGACGCTGTCGCCTGCCGCATCTATCGCCAGCCAGTTGCCCGTCATTTCCGTTGCCCGAGACAAGCGTCCCGGACAGCAGGACACTGCCCAGTATCCAAAGCACTAGAAAAATCGAAATTTCGTCGTTCGTGTTTTGCCAAGATAAAAGCAATTGATGGGTTCCTTCATTTAAAATGGCTCCTAGTCGTCCTGACCGATTCGATGTATCTTGATCACATTGGTGGAACCCTTTTTAAACCCAAGCCCAATCACGATCACGATAAGGTCATTGGTTTTGGCCAATTCCTTTTGGATCAGTATGCGCACGCTGGCTTCGATAAGGTGTTTGGCAACTTTGATGTTGGGCAGGTATAGTGGCCTGACGCCCCAGACAAGGGTCAGTTGATTGCAGGTAGCCATACTGGGTGAAAAGGCAAAAACGGGTTCGAAAGGACGGTTTTTGGAAATCAGCCTGACCGTATTGCCTGACACGGAAAAGACCAGGATGCCTTTGGCGCGAAGTTCGTGAAGAATTTTCACCGCAGACCGGGAAACCGCATGCGCTACCGGGTCATCCGGAATACAGCGATGCTTGAGATTGTATTTCATGAAGGCAGAATGCTCGGTTCTGGATGCAATTCTTGCCATCATGCCCACCGTTTCCACCGGATACTTTCCGGTGGCGGTTTCACCTGAAAGCATGACCGCATCCGTGCCGTCATATATCGCATTGGCTACATCGGATGCTTCAGCTCTGGTGGGGATCGGGTTGACAGACATGGTTTCAAGCATCTGTGTCGCCGTAATGACCGGTTTGTTGGCCAGGATGGCGGCTTTGATAATTGTTTTCTGAATCGTCGGTACTTTCTCGGGTTTCATCTCAACGCCGAGATCACCCCTGGCAACCATGATGCCATCGGCTACCTTCAGAATGGCGTTCAGGTTGTCCACAGCTTCCTGTTTTTCAATTTTTGCGATAACCGGCGTGTCCTGCCCCTGTTTTCGCAGTTGCCTTTTGATCTCTAACACGTCATCGGCACTTCGGACAAAGGATAGGGCGAAGTAGTCGACGCCCATCTTGATACCGAAATTCAGGTCCTTGATGTCTTTTTCCGTCAGCGAGGGCGCACTCACCGACACCCCGGGCAGATTGATGCCTTTGTTTTCTTTCAGCCAGCCACCGTTGATGATCTTGCAGGTGATAATATCTTTTCGTTTATACATGACGGTCAACTCGAGCAGACCGTCGTCAAGAAGAATGGTGGCCCCCTTCTTGACGTCGTTGGCGAGATCTTTGTAGGTGGCTGATATCAATTCGGCCGTACCGAGAAGGCCCTGGGTCGTTATGCGGACCGTTTGACCGGTTTCCAGGTAAACCGGTCCACCGTCCTTCAATTTTCCGGTTCTGATCTTGGGTCCCTGGAGATCGAGTAGAATACCGATATGGCGGTTCATGGTACGTGAAAGCGAACGAATCAGCTTGATGGACTCCGCATGGGTTTCATACGCACCGTGGGAAAAATTGAGCCGGGCAACATTCATCCCGGCGTCAATCATATCTTTGAGCACTGCCCGGGAATTGGACGCCGGCCCCAGGGTGGCGATAATTTTGGTTCTGTTGATCATAACAGATTGTAATCCGAAGCACGAATATCGAAAAGTTAAAAATCAGTTGGAGGTTTTATCATAATGATCCCATTGATCCTACATATTTAGCGTCGAAGCACCTTCTTGTCTATTTTTCCAACCGCCGTCAGGGGTATTTCATCCATAAATTCAATGAGTTTGGGAATCTCATAGGGAGCGCACTTTTCCTTGGCAAAAGCCATGATGTCTTGCTTCAGGGTCTCCGCATCGCTTTCCTTTAAGGCTTCAGGTGTCAATTGTATAAAGGCCTTCACGATTTCCGAGCCCGGACGATCCGGATTGGGCACACCGATCAGCGCCAGTACAGACACAGCCGGGTGCTGGGACAGTATGTCTTCCACCTTGCTGGAGAAAACTTTGAACCCGCCTACTATAATCATATCTTTTGTCCGGTCAACAATCTTGATGTAGCCTTCTTCGTCCATAATACCCACGTCGCCGGTGTGCATGTAGCCATCACCATCGATGGCCTGGGCGGTGGCTTCGGGTTTGTTGAAATATCCTTTCATGACAAGCGGGCCTTTGACACACAACTCACCTGGCTCGCCTAAGGGAACGTCTTCCCCTGTAGCCGGATCCACCAGTTTGATTTGGGTATTCAAAAAGGGCAGACCGACAGTTCCGAGTTTCTTTTTTCCCAGGGATGGGTTCATGGTCGACACGGGTGATGTCTCCGTCATGCCGTAAAGTTCCAGCAGTTTTCCTTTTCCGATAATATTTTCCAGAACCACCTGAGATTCCTTCGGAAAAGGTGCCGCAGCGGAAATGCAGGTTCCGAGTTTTGTATGGTCCATGGTCTTGAATTTTGGGTTTTCGATCAGCATCTGATACAGGGACGGAACGTTGGCCATGTTGGTCGGGTGATACTTTAGCATTTCATTGCAAATGTGATCGGTGTCGCGCGGATTGGGGATCAGGACCTGTGTCCAACCCATGTAGATGGCGCTCTCACATACCGTCAGCCCGGCAATATGGAAAAAAGGGAAACCCGACAGCAGAACACCTTCATTGCGAGCCCAGCCAAGCCAAACGGCAATACTCATGATGTTGTGGCACCCGTTTCTGTGGGTCAGCATGGCACCCTTGGGATCACCGGTTGTGCCGCCTGTATATTGGATCCAGCCAAGGTCATCCGGTGATAAATCGACAGCTGTAGGTTCGGTCCCATATCGGGCAAGGACATCTTTGTGGTAATCTAAAACGGTGATACCTGGCAGGGGCGTTATTTTTCCGCTGGGAATTTTTTTTAATAGCTTCCCAAGAAATTGTTTGATTTTGGGCAAGAAACTGGCAACACTCGTTGCAATCACCAACTTCAACTGGGGTATGCCAGCGGCAATTTTTACGAGATGACCGGCGAAAATTGCATCGAGGGTGACCAGGGCCACTTTTTTTCCGCTACTACCCAAATCGTTAAGCTGATATTTGATCTGTTCTGCCGAGAGAAGCGGCGAAACGCCCGATACAATACATCCCGCCCGTAAGGTTCCGATAACGCTGATGACGTACTGGGGAATATTTGGCAAATTGATTCCCACCACATCCCCTTTCTCGAAACCGTTCTCCTTGAGCATGTTGGCAAACTGATTGGCATAATCATTTAATTCGCCGAACGTTACATCGACACCCAGAAACCCCATGGCGGTTTTATCCGGAACGTCTTGGAACGCCTTTTCAATCATGCTGACAAAGGTTGTTTCAAACAGCTTCGGATCTAAGTCATCAACGCCATCGTCCCAATTCTTTTTCCAAAATCTGTCGGCATACATAGTGGCTTTCCTCCTATATCAAAGGGTTAGAAAGCAGGGCCACGGGATGTTTTTGTCTTGAGGAATTGTTGGCAAAACTTCCGGGCGCTGCGCTAGATATGTTGCAAAAAACGCTTCGATTATATGAGCAACGAAGTCGCGATGAATAAATTCGCGCATCGAATTTATTTCTGGAATGGGAAACAATGAAACACCTGTTAAGGAAAGGTATCACTATATTGCAGAAATATGCACCGGCGTCAAGGCGCAAGAAAAGCCTGTCGTGAAACAAGCAGCGCATCGCAATCGATTCGCCTGCATTCGATAATGCTTATCACTTGACTTGCCGTTCAAGGGTAGCATAGAGTATGCGACGGTTGAAGATTTCTCGCAGCAAGCTGCGGGGAATGCGCGCGCTGTTTTGGTTCAAACTTTACGGGCGCCTTTTTTAAGAGAGTTCAATTTTAGCCAGGGCTTGTTCACTGCAAAGCCGGAGGAAGAAAATGAAAACAAATAAGATCGATCACATTTGTATCGCTGTCAGGAATTTGGCGGACGCTAGAAAGATTTGGGAGCCGATTCTGGGCAAAGAGAAACCGGATGACGAATATGTGGATGAACTCGAGAAGATAAAGGTTGCCCGTTACTGGGTCGGTGACGTCGGATTCGAACTGATGGCGTCAACGGCCCCTGACGGTGAAGTCGCAAAGTTCATTGAAAAAAGAGGCGAAGGCATCATGCTCCTCAGCCTGAACGTCGACAATACCCGCGAGGCCATCAAAGAGCTTGAGTCCCAATCCTATCCATTTATCGGTGGCGCCCGACCGTTCCGCGATTGTGAATTCGCCTTTATTCACCCAACTAAGATGAACGGGGTGTTGCTCGAGCTGATCGATTACAAGTGGAAGGAGTTTGAAAAAAGCCCGGAACGATAACCCAACACCATCGTACGCATATGATCAAATCCATGAACATTGCATTCTGGGTTCAGCGATGGCGGGAACTGAACCCAGAAAAACCGGCTGTCATTTTTAACGACCGTGTCATTAGTTACCGCGAACTGCATCACCGTGCCAACCGAACCGCTGCCTGGCTGCAGTCCCTGGGGATAGAAAAGGGCGACCGGGTCGCCGTGATGCTTATGAACTCCCTGGAGTTCATCGAGGTGTTTCTGGCTTGCTCCAGGCTTGGGGCTATTTTTGTTCCCATCAACTACCGTATCACTGGCAGAGAGCTGAACCATCCTATCGCCAATGCCAGGCCCAGGCTGTTTATCTTTGATCAATCGTTTTTGAATATGATTGATTCTCTTGGATTGGCGAACCAGCTTCCGCCCATGCTTCTGGCTGTGGTCGGAGATGTGTCGCCACCGGGTAAGCAGCGCTGCTACAATCGTGAGACCGCCGATTTCGAAGGCCAGCGGCCTTTTGTTTCGAGGTCTCTGGGACCTTCGGACCCTGAAGAGCCGCAAGTGATCATGTACACATCTGGAACAACAGGAGCTCCCAAAGGTGCCGTCCTATCCCACCGCAAAACCTTTTTTAACTGTCTGAATGCAGAAATATTTTTCAAGCTCAATTTTGATGATATCATGTTGATTGTGCTGCCTCTATTTCACTCCGGCGGTCTCTTCATCCAAGCGGCCCCGAGTCTTTATAAAGGTGCGACCATCCTGCTTCACTCAAAATTTGACCCCATATCCGTCTATCGCGACATTGAAAAATACCGGGTGAGCAAATTTTTAGGTGTCCCCACGGTCTTTCGATCACTTCTCAATGTCCCGCCCAAACAGCGCGGCGATGTGTCGTCCTTAAAAACGGTCGCCGGCGGCGGCGAAAAAACATCCAAGGCGCTATTTCAGGCCTGCAAGGAAGCCGGGTTCGGCTTTCGCCAAATCATGGGACAAACGGAAACATCGATCCTTTTGTGGGCTTCGGAAGAGGTTTCCTTGACGAGACCTGGAACCGTCGGAAGACCCGTCTTCCATGCGGAGGTCAGTATCCTGGATAGAAACGGTCGTCGTGTAAGACCAGGGGAAATCGGTGAAATCGTGGTACGAGGATCCATTATGATGAAAGAATACTGGCAGGATCCTGAACAGACCGATGCAACCATCAAGAATGGATTTTTACACACCGGTGACCTGGCATATGTGGATCAGGACGGCTATTACTATCTGGTGGACAGGGTCGACGACATGTACATTTCCGGGGGTGAAAACGTCTATCCCGCCGAGGTGGAGACGGTATTACGGGAAATGGAAGGCATCGATGACATCGCCGTTGTCGGTGTGCCGGATGAGACCTGGGGGGCGACCGGTCATGCCTTTATCTTACCCCAGAAGGGGTGTCGCGTTGAATTGACGCATGTACAGCAGTTCTGCCATGAACGATTGGCGCGCTTCAAAATCCCAAAACAGATGTCATTCGTAAAAGAGCTACCCCGGACGGCGCTTGGGAAGGTGAGAAAAAATGAGTTGCGCAGACAGCTGGAACAATAAATATTCCTCCAATCGTTACAAGGCCCGGGCGTCGGTTCCGAAAGAAAGGCCTTTTTCAAAAACCTTCAAATTGATGTCCTTGTACGATTCCGGACTGATGCTCTCGATGGTCTCTCGAAAATCATGCGCGGTAAAGGGATCATCGTGAAATGCAGCAAAAAAACCAATCATGGCCAGATTTGAGGAAACAGGGGCACCCAGATCGAGGGCAATTTTCCCGGCCGGCAGCGCATGATAGTGCATGGCCATTGTATCGAGATAGGTCTTGACGCTGTGTCTTGGAAAATCGTCTTCTAGCGTGTCGCTGTAGAGGTGACCGTTTCTTGCCAGAAAGGGCAGGTTTCGGTAGGCCTCATTTTCTTCGAGGGCCAGCAGAAACTGCGCTGATCCGGGTTTGATGAGACTGCTGTTGACCTTGCCCAGCCTGAGGTGGGAAATGACTGATCCACCCCGCTGTGCCATACCATGTGTTTCCGCCCCCATGACACTGAAACCCTTACGCAATGCCGTTTGGGCAATTATTTTGGTCATAAACAGGATGCCCTGGCCACCCAGGCCGCTGAGAACGAAGTTGATCGTAGACATTTCCCCTCCGACGATAGCGGTTGTCATAGGTTCCGATTGAGGTTCGTTTAAACAAGCAAATACGTTTTTGTCTAACAGCCTAGATTTATATGAGATTGTGACAACCGCTTTGGTGTTGATTTCATCAAAATAATTCTAGACGTTTAGGGAACATTATCCCCTATCTCCACTCTTAATTTATCAAGCCTCTCTTTTTCCACTTTCTAAACCTTATTCTGCTACAATGGCCCCCTTGGGGCAGACATCCACGCAGACAGCACAGCCGATACACAGCGCCGGGTTGATGGCCGTCTTATCGTTGTCGGCGTCATGGTAAAGGGCCGGGCACTCGAAACGATCTATGCAATGGTTGCAGGCGATGCAATCATCGGTGATGGTGATGTCTTTCCTGATCTTGATCGCGAGATCTCTGTATGCAATGACACACGGGTGACGGGCAATGATAACCGCGATGCCACCGTCCGGATCCTTGGTATAGGCAAAGGCTTTTTTGAGTGTTTTGCGCAGATTTTTTATCTCGTATGGATCGAGTACCTCAAGGTAGTCGATACCGCACCCTGATATGATTCGCTCCAGTGATATTTGTTTGCCCATGCTGCCGTCGGCCCGTATCCCGAGTGATGGGGTCGGCTGCATGCCTGTCATGGCGGTCGTCATGTTGTCCAGAATGACCAGGACAAACCTGGCGTCGTTGTAGACGGCATTCAACAAGCCTGCCGGTCCTGAATGATAGAAGGTTGAGTCACCGATGGTAGCCACGATGGGTTGTTGCGTACCATCCTGGGCATAGGCATGGTAAAACCCCGAAGCCATCGTGATGGAGGCGCCCATGTCGAGAACCGTATCGACGCTCCCCAGATTGAGGCCCAATGTATAACATCCGATATCGGAAGTAAAAATGGCCTTGGGTCGAGATTTGCGGATGCTATAGAAAACGGCCCGGTGCATACACCCGGGGCAGAGGGTCGGTTTCCGTATCGGCAGGTCCAGGCTCTTTACAAGTGCCTGGGCACTGTCCTGGGGGTCGATGTTTAGCGATGCCAGCGCGAGCTCTGCCAGGGCCTTTTCTAGAATCCCTTCGATTATCTGCGGTACGAGTTCACCTTCCAGCGGAACATGACCGGAAAAGCGACCCAAAACCTGTTCACGATTGCGCAGGCTATACTCGATCAAGGTGTCGGTTTCCTCGATCACCAGAACCCTGTCGCAGGCCTGCAAAAAGGCCATGGCAAGGCTGTCGGGAAAGGGATAGGGTGCCCCGATTTTCAGCATTGGGATATCGTTGCGCCCATGCTCGCTCAGAATATCTTCAACGACGGAACTTGGAACACCGCCTGCAATAACGCCCAGCGGGGCATGCTGGCCCGATTTCAGGTTATGCGAGTTGTAGGGCTGCAGGTGGTTGAAAGCCTCTGCAATTTTTTTCAACTTTTGGTTGAGTTCCTTGTGAAGCAGGTATCGAAACTTTGGTGTGGCTGCCCAGCGGCGGGGATCCTTCTTAAATGCAGCAGGGCGTTGGTTGGCTTTAAGATTGCCCCAGGAAAGGTTTTGTCTGGCATGACATACCCGGATAGCGGGTCTCAGGATGACCGGTATCCTGTATTTCTCGGAAAGGTCGAAGGCTGTTTTGACCATCTCCCGGGCTTCCTGGGGAGTAGACGGGTCCAGTACCGGAACCTTCGCCAATCTGGCCATCAGACGCGTATCCTGTTCCGTCTGGGAGGAATGGGGCCCGGGGTCATCACAGGAGATAATGACCAGTCCGCCAACGGTCCCAAGGTAAGCGGCGCTCATCAGTGAATCGGCTGCAACATTCAAGCCGACCTGTTTCATGCAGCATGCAGATCGTTTGCCGGCAATGGCGGCAGCGTAAGCATTGTCGAGGGCCACCTTTTCATTGGTTGACCACTCCACGTAGGTATTGAGTTTTTCCGATTTGATCAGTCGAACCGCTTCGGGCAGTATCTCTGAGCTGGGCGTTCCCGGATAAGACGTGAGCACCTGGCATCCAGCTTCCAGAAGGCCCAGGGCGATGGCGCCGTTACCGAGCAAAAAGTCTTCTTTCATTATACCTCCTGATTGGGAGAAAGGGTCCAAGGGTATATGTGTTAGGTTTCCGATGACCTGTTATTCCCTATGTTTCAAATCCACGAACCCTTCAAAAAAATTCGTGCAGCAAATTTATTTGAAAATCGGTTTTCGTTTTTGCAGGAATGCAGATATGCCTTCTTTGGCGGCGTCAGAGCAAGCGATGTCGCCGAAACCTTGATAGCCTATCTCCAGGGCTGCTTCGAGATCGTCGGCAGCCGCTGCATTTCGGACAGTATTTGCGGTAATGGAAACGGCTTCTTTGCTCAAGGGCTGCTTTCCGGCAACAGGTGCCTCGGGAATGATTATCTCGGGAATATCGACAGCCGTGTTACGGATTCTCGACAGCTTGTTTTGAAGTCGGTGCACCGTTTCGATGGCGGCGCCTATCAGATCGGATGGGTCGCTGACAACACTGTCTATGATCCCCACTTCAGCGGCAGTGGCCGCCGGGACCGGTTTTCCGAACAGGATCATTTCATGAAAGAGGGCTGCCCCCTGGGGCCATTTGCGATAAGGCACCACACAGCCGCCAATGCCGGGCAGGATACCGAGGGTGATTTCCGGAAATTGCAGCACGGCCTTTTCAACCGACACAATGCCATGGCACCGAATGGCGACCTCCAGGCCACCGCCCATGGCCAGCCCGTTGAGAGCCGCAACCACGGGTTTATTCATTTGATCCATGTGGCGTTGAACTTTCGCACAGTCCCTGGCATATTGAACGGATGCCTTCTTATCTCCCAGCATGGTGGGAAACTTGCCGATATCGGCACCGGCGGAGAAAGCGACATTACCGAACCCGGTAATGACGAACCCTTTTAGCGCAGGATCTTTTTCACTGGATTTCAGGACCCGGTATATTTCGTCCGTAACCTCGTCATTGAGCGCATTCATGGCCTGGGGACGACGGATGGTGATAATTCTCACCCCGTCTCGGTCGTCCGTCAGAATATGTCGATAAAACGATTGATAGGTTTCAAATGACTCGACCGCCTCAGGAAAACCGGGGCGCTCCTGTTGAAAGCGGGTCATAATACGATGCACTTCGTTTTTACCGAGACGTTTCATGATATCGAGAGGCCCCTCTCTAAATCCCAGGGCTATCTGACAGCCGAAATTGAGATCTGCGATGGTACCGATCCCCCGGTCGACAACGTCAAATGACTGGGAAAACAGAATGCCCAGCAATCGATCTCGAATGACATTTCTAAGGCTCTCAGGAATATCGGGGGCCGAACCGGGGCGATGGGTCGCCCAGCGGTCGACGGAGTTGAGTATCGGTGCCGGTTTGTAATGGGCACCTTCTTCCATCTGCAGGGTGTTGGTTTCCACGATGATCGGATTGCCGTTGGCCATGTTGAGAACGAAAAAGGGACCGGCATAAACAAATTCCTCGGCCACTTTGTCAATTTGACTGGCCGTTGCCTGGCTCAAGAGAAAAGCGGATTCATTGCACCAGTTGTCGAAAATTCGATCCAGGACAAAACAGATGGCATTGTCCGTCACGATAGGTGCTTTGCCGGTTTTTGCCAGAAACCAGAACAAATAATCGATGGTTTTCTGATCGGCACCGGACCATGATATGAGTTCGACGGGAAGACTCCGCCAGGCAGGTGCAAAAAAATGGGTGACCGAAGTTCGCTGCGGGTGTTTCATTTTCAAGAATAATCGGTCGGCCGGAATAGAGCTGGTGTTGGATGTAATGATGGTGTCTTGACTGACAATGGATTCGATCTGATCGAAGATTCTTCGCTTCAAGGGAATGTTTTCGGTTGCCGCTTCGATGACCAACTCACAATCCTTCAGCTGGTCGTAATCCGTGCTGTAGCGAATATTTTTAAGAACGGCTTGTGCTTGTTCCGGCTTCATTTTCCTTCGCTCGACAGCCTTTGACGCATAAGCAGCCAAGCGTTTTTCGGCCGCCATTAAGGGTTTGTCGTCAATGTCCACCAGCGTCAGTGTCATGTCGGGCAAGGCGCTTTTCAGGTAATATCCAATATCAGGACCGATGGTGCCGGCGCCAACAACGGCAGCGGCGCGGGGCAGTCCGCGATCCGGTTTGATCAGGAGGGGGTTACAGGCGGTCGGGTAAAGGTCGGTGTTTGATTTCATGGGGATTTCCTTGTTTATTTAAGGTAAAAAATAGATTATAGTCCATTATTCTCTTGACTAACACCTGTATACTGTATACACGTTTGAAGTCAAGTTAAAAAATGAATCTGTTTCAGCGTGTTAGACCGATTCTTACCCTGTAGAACAATTCATCAAACCATCACCATACCTAATCAGGAAGGAGGAGCCTATGGAAACAAAAAAAATACTCTTGTCAGAAGATGAGATGCCGCGGCAGTGGTACAATATTCTTGCGGATATCAAAATGAATCCACCCCTGGGGCCGGATGGACCCATCACACCGGACATGCTTGCCCCGGTTTTTCCCATGAACCTGATTGAACAAGAGGTCAGCAGCGAACGCTGGATTGATATTCCTGAAGGAATTTTAAAGGTCCTCAGAATCTGGCGGCCGTCTCCTTTGATCCGGGCCTTTGAGCTGGAAAAAGCCCTCGATACGCCGGCGCGCATCTACTACAAGTATGAAGGCGTCAGTCCGCCGGGCAGCCACAAACCCAACACGGCCGTTGCGCAAGCTTATTACAACAAGGAATTCGGCATCAAGCGTTTGACCACCGAAACCGGCGCCGGCCAGTGGGGAAGTGCCCTGGCATTTGCCTGTTCCCAGTTCGGTCTCGAGTGCAAGGTCTTCATGGTCCGAATCAGTTTCGATCAAAAACCGTATCGCAAAGCCATGATGGCCACTTGGGGTGCCAACTGTATTGCCAGTCCAAGCACGGAAACACAAGCCGGAAAGGCCGTTCTCGAAATGGACCCGGATACGCCGGGCAGCCTGGGAATCGCCATTAGTGAAGCCGTCGAAGCAGCGGTCACGGATGCGTCCGGTGAGACACGATATGCCCTAGGCAGCGTCTTGAATCACGTGATGCTTCACCAGACCATCATCGGGCTTGAGGCCAAGAAACAATTAGAAAAAGTGAACGAATACCCGGATATCATTATCGGGTGCGCAGGCGGGGGGAGCAATTTCGCCGGCCTTGCATTTCCATTTGCGCACGACAAAATCAACGGCAAGGACGTCGCCATATACCCGGTGGAACCTGAAGCGTGCCCGACTTTGACACGGGCGCCCTTTGCCTATGACCATGGTGATTATGCAAAAATGACCCCCCTGCTTCCGATGCACAGCCTGGGTCATACCTTTGTGCCCCCACCGCTTCACGCGGGCGGGTTGCGGTACCACGGCATGGCGCCGACTGTCAGTCAGTTGGTTTCCGAGGGGATCTTGGAAGCCAAAGCTGTCGGTCAGCTCGCCACGTATAAAGCAGGCCTGCTCGTTGCGCGTACGGAAGGCGTCATCCCGGCACCTGAAACCAATCATGCCCTGGCATGTGTGGTGGATGAAGCCCGAAAGGCCAAAGAAGAGGGCAAGGAGAAGGTGATCCTTTTTAATTTCAGCGGGCACGGTTTGATCGACCTTGCGGCTTATGACAAGTATCTGTCCGGGCAATTGGAAGACATCACCCTCGACGAAGATGCCATCCTGGAATCTCAAAAAGTGCTGGCGGAATATCCAAAGCCTGCGCTGTTGAAGAGTCGCTAATTATTAAATCACTGGGCGATGTTAGCAAAGGCGACATTGTCGCTTCGACCAGGTCCCGGCCGACGTATCGGTATGTAAAAACCATCGCGACCGATACCTTGGGAAAAACGATCAACTTTAAAGGAGCTAGAAACTGACGGATAGGAGCGCTTCTCGTGCCTGGCACGGGGAGCGCTTTTCTTGTTCAACTTATGTATCATAACAACTTGATATTTTAAATTAAATATACGCTTGTTCACCGAGTGCAAATCGAAAGACGAATCTATCAGGGGGTGAAAGATGAAAGTTCTGGTGAGTGACCAACTGGGTGACATCGGCATCAAGATGTTCGAAGAAGAAGAGGGCCTAACGGTGGATGTGAAGACCGGCTTGCCGCCGGAGGAGCTTAAAAAAATCATCCCTGAATACCATGCACTGGTGATACGGAGTGCTACCAAGGTCACGGCCGATCTCATCGGGGAAGCCAAAAAGCTTAAAGTCGTCGGAAGGGCTGGCATCGGATTGGACAATGTCGATATCACCGCGGCCACAAAACACGGTATTGTGGTGATGAACACACCCACCGGGAATGTGATCACAACGGCAGAGCATGCCATCTCCATGATGATGGCATTGACGAGGAACATCCCCAGGGGAACGCGTTCCTTGAAATCCGGAAGGTGGGACAAGAAGCTGCTACAGGGTAGGGAGGTATACAATAAGACCCTGGGTGTTGTGGGCTATGGAAAAATCGGCTCCATTGTTGCAGACAGGGCCAGGGGTCTTCGAATGCTGGTCATCGTTTACGATCCCTTTGTCTCCCCGGAACAGATACAGAAAGATGGTTTTGAAAGTGTCTCCCTGGAGGAACTATACCAAAGGGCCGACTATATCACCATTCATGTTCCCAAATTAAAAAATACCACCGGGCTGTTGAACAAAGATGCCTTTAGCCAAATGAAAAATGGGGTCATGATCATCAACTGTGCCAGGGGTGGTATTGTCAATGAAAAGGATCTCAACGATGCCATCGCCTCGGGCAAGGTTGCCGGCGCTGCATTGGATGTGTTTGAAACCGAACCCCCCGGAACCTGCTCCTTGGTCGAGCATGATAATGTTATCTGCACACCCCATTTGGGCGCTTCGACAAGGGAAGCCCAGACAAATGTAGCGGTTGCCGTGGCCAGGCAAATCATCGATTATCTGAAAACAGGGACCATTACCAACGCGGTCAATGTGCCATCGGTCGCAGGCGAGCTTTTGACCAAGATAGGGCCTTATCTGAACCTGGGTGATCGGATCGGGTGTCTGGTAACCCAGTTGTGCAAAGGTGCTGTAAAAGAGGTTGGCATCGAATATGCCGGCGATTTCCAGGGCATGGATCATACACCGATTACCACCAGTGTGTTAAAAGGCTTGCTGACGCCCATGGTCAAAGACGATGTCAACTACGTGAACGCAAATGTGCTGGCCCAGGAAAGGGGTATCAAGGTATCGGAAACCACGACATCCGATCCGGATGAATATATCAATCTGATCTCGGTGAGAGTCGTGACCACCGAAGGAACCTGTGATATATCCGGGACGATATTCGGCAAGAAGCGCGCATCCATTGTCAAAATCGACGACTTCCATCTTACCATGGAACCAAAAGGATACTTTGCCTACATACGAAATGCCAACAAACCAGGTGCATTTGGCAGCATAACCGCATTGCTCGGCGAACGGGGCATCAACATCAGCCGGATGAACGTCGGTGAAAGTGATCAAGGAAACACCAATATCGTTTTTCTGGCAACGGATACCGAGATCCCCGAGGGTGTTCTGAGAGAGATAGAGACCTTGCCTCTGGTGGAATGTATTAACCTGGTGGAACTCTAAAGCCGCCCAAGGCGGCTTTTCGGAAAATGCGCAGGCATTGTCCCCGACCGTGATGCCACATGCGTAAGCGCGTGTAGATTCACTGCAACCGGGCTTCCGTTTCAAAGAACCGATTGACCTGTTCCAGGTACTGATCGGGTTGGCGCGTTTTGGTGATTTTTTTCATCGCCTTTTTACAGTTTTCAAAGGACAGCGAAAAATAGCGCCATAGTCCTTTCATCTTGTTCATCACATGTGACGGACCATCTAACACGCGGCTGTAGGCTTCAAAGAGCGCTCCGTGGAACTGTTGCATTCGAAGAATTTTATCCGCAACAGTATCCTCACCGCTTGTGATGCGACCGGGTAGAAAGGGATCGGCAATGCACCCGCGGCCGATCATCCAGGCATGAACGCGGCCAAAGCGATGGTAAAGGCGTTTGAAATCGTCGACGCTTCGAATGTCCCCGTTGTAAACCGTCCGGTGACGTGTCATGCCCAGACAGTCTTCGAAAGCCTTGAGATCCACCGTCCCTTGATAACGTTGCAGACCGGTCCGGGGATGAATGATGATTTCCGCCAGTGGGTAGGGATCAATCAAGGGCAGCAATCTGAAAATATCACGCTTGTTCTTCCATCCCAGCCGCATTTTGATGGAAAGCGATCCCCTGATTTCAGGAATGACCCAGTCGAGAAATGCCTGAATCCGATCTGCGTAGGGGAGCATGCCGGAGCCCCGTTGCTTGTTGGCTACCATGGGAGACGGGCAGCCCAGGTTCCAGTTGACGGTGTCGTACCCCAGATCATATAGATAGTTGGCCAGAACGATAAACTCATCTGCGGTTTTACTCAGAATCTGAGGAATAACCGGCAGGCGGGCATTGTTTTCCGGAAGGACGTCTTTGACATATTTTCTCTTGATGCGATGACCCTGCTTGGTGGTGATGAAGGGTGCCACCGCCAGATCGAAGCCCCCGAAATGGTCTGCGAACGCACGCCTGAATAAATGATCGCTAATCCCCTTCATGGGGGCCATGTATAGTTGGATCCGCGACATGTGTCTACCTTGGCATATCTGCTGGGTGATGAGGTTTGGCGCCCTGGGATTGACTTAAGGACTCAACTTTCGGGATTCGGCGAACGCGAAATGAATAAGCGCTTGGTGATTCACTGCAATTTCCCCAAAATCTCCCGGGAAATGATAATCTTTTCGACCTCCTTGGTACCTTCATAAATTTCAAGCACTTTGGCAGCACGGTAGAAGCGTTCGATATCGTAATCGTTGAAATACCCGTATCCGCCGTGCAGCTGAAGCGCCTCGTCAACCACCGTCACGGCCACGTGGCAGGCATACAGCTTGGCCATTGCGGTCAGCTTGGTGTCTGCCATGCCGTTGTCGAGAAGCCAGGCGGATTTGTAGACCATGTTCCTTGCGGCTTCGATTTTGGTTGCCATTTCAGCAATTTTAAACTGGGTGGCCTGGAAAGCACCCAGGGGACGTCCGAACTGTTTTCTGCCCCTCACGTGTTTAACTGCCTGATCCAAGGCGCCTTGCGCCAAGCCAACACCGTGAGCAGCCACATAGGCTCTGGACCGATCGAAGAAATGCATCAGTTGAATAAAGCCATTGCCCTCCTTGCCCAACAAATTGTCTTTGGGTACTCGGACATTGTTGAAGTAGACGGCGGCTGTATCAGAGCATCGCAGCCCCATCTTGCCGTCCATTTTATCGGCTTTGTAGCCCTCACGATCTGTTTCTACAATGATGACGCTGTGTCGGGCGGTCTTTGATTTCTGATCCGGGTTGGTGAGACAAAAGACCAGCAAGAACGTTCCCACCGTACCGTTGCCGATCATGATCTTGCTGCCGTTGATGACGTAATCGTCCCCATCTTTTACCGCGGTTGTTGCTACGGCAGCCGTGTCGCTTCCGGCATCGGGTTCGGTAATGGCAAAACCCATGATGCCGTTTCCATTGAACAATGGCGGCAGGAATGTCTGTTTTTGTTCTTCGGTACCAAAAAGAAGCAGTTCCTCGGCCCCGAAGGACACGGAACATAATTGCTGGCTAATTCCCGGATCGATTTTCCAGAATTCTTCCAACACCATGGCATGCTCCAGGTAACCAAGACCCGGTCCGCCGTATTCTTCGGGGATGAACAAGCCGATAAGATCCAGTTTGCGGGCCTTGTCCAGAATTTTTTGCGGAAAGGTTTCATGCAAATCAAACTCACGTGCCACAGGGGTGAATTCGCCCACGGCAAATTCTCTGGCTGCCTTTTGGATGTCTTTGTGTTCCTTGGAGAGGGTGAAATCCATATGATTTTTCCTTTCAAAAAGAAATACTAACTCCGAAGATCTAAATTAAACCACCCATTTTGCTCTAGCTTATCAAGTATTGCATGACCAAATACATCACAAAGGTATATTCCCATGCCGTCGAAAGGGCTTAGGACGTTTTTTGTTTTTAAGCATTCGCAGTGTTTTGATCAGTTCGGGCCTTGTTTTGCTCGGTTCGATGACCGCATCCACGAGCATGTTGGAAGCCGCATGAAAGGGATTCGAATACTTTTGGTCATAGGCTTTTATCATGCGATCCCTGAATTCTTGAGGGTTCTCTGCAGCCTGAATTTCTTTTCGAAAAATCAGATTCACGGCGGTGGTGGTGTCCAGGACAACCAGCTTGGCGATGGGCCAGGCCAGCATCTGGTCCACACCCATCCCCACACAGCACATGGCCATGACGGCGCCTCCGTATTCCTTTCTCAGCGCCAAGGTAATTTTGGGGACGGTCGCCTCGGCATAGGCATAAAGCATTTTGGCACCATGCCGGATAATACCGGCGTATTCTTGTTTGACGCCCGGAAAATAGCCAGGCACATCCACGAAATTGATCAAAGGAATGTTGAAAGCGTCACAACATCGAATGAACCGGGCGGCTTTGTCCGAGCTGTTCACATCCAGACAGCCTGCCAAAAAAATAGGTTGATTGCCGACGATGCCCACGGTTTGGCCATCCATTCGTGCAAAACCGATGATGATATTCTTTGCATACTTGGCGAGCAGTTCATGGAAGGTTCCATGGTCCACCACGCGCGTGATGACCTGTCGCATGTCGTAGGCTTTTCGAAAGTCTGCGGGAACCAATTCCGCCAAGGATGAATCGACTCGAGAGGGGTCGTCTCCGAAGTCAACAACGGGTGGGCGTTCTTCGTTGTTGGCGGGCAGATAGGCGAGTAGGGTTCGAATGGACTGAATGCACTCCTGATCTGTTTTTACGACAATGTGCGCCTGACCGGTAATTTCGCTGTGGACCTTGGCGCCACCCAGTTCTTCCAGGGTCACGTCTTCACCGGTGACGGATTTTATCACCCCCGGGCCGGTGATGGCCATCTGGCTGGTTCCCTCAACCATGAGAATGAAGTCCGTCAAGGCAGGGGAGTATACAGACACGCCGGCACACGGCCCCATCATTGCCGATATCTGAGGGATGATGCCTGAGGCTGCCGTGTTGCGATAGAACATGCCGGCCACGCCTTTGGATGCGAAAAAGCCTTCATGGATCCTGCCGCCGCCTGAATCGAAAAGTCCCACGATGGGTGCCTTAACCTTCAAGGCCTCGTCCATGATGCGGCAGATTTTCTGGCCGTGAATGGTTCCCACGGACCCTCCCAGCACCGTTGCGTCCTGGGCATAGGCAAAAACGAGCCGCTTGTCGATGGCACCATAGCCGATGACGACACCGTCGCCGGGAACCTTTTTTTCCTGCATGCCGAAATCGACGGCCTGACTCTCGGCAAGCTGGTTTATCTCCACGAAGGTGTGGGGATCGAATAGAAGATTCAAACGTTCCCTGGCAGTGAGTTTTCCCTGGGCGTGGCGTTTTTCGATAGCATTCCTGCCACCCCCCTGTTCGGCTCTTTGGGCAAGGGTTGCAAGGCGGCTCAACTCACTTTCGTGCGTGGTCTGGTCGGACATGCCGTCCCCCTTTCACTTCTTCAGATGTGTAGCATATCCAATGGTCGCCCGATCAATCGATGACCATAAGGATATCGCCGCCCTGGACCGCATCCCCTTCACTGCAGTTTACGGATTTAACACTACCGGCGACCGTTGCGACAATCGGCATTTCCATTTTCATGGCCTCGAGAACCAGCACTTCCTGATCCTCGATAACGGTATCCCCAGGACTGACTTTTACAGCGCATATTTTTCCGGGCATGGGTGCAATCACATCAGACATAACATGAACCTCCTGAATTTGAGATAAAAAGTCAACTTTCGGGATAAAGCGAACGCGAAATGAATAATCCCCTGGCGCTTTGCGAACTCGCCCCAAGGGCACCTAACATCAGCGCCGGCCATATGGTTAAACAGGCACAGCTTACAAATGACCATGTTTTCATATTGGATTTTCATTAACATGCGCTGATGTAAGGTGCCCTAAGCGACTCAGACAGCGCAAATCGCCATTGGATCACCCATTTCGCTCTCTAGCTTATGGTGCAACCCGAAAGTTAAAAAAGTAGGTTAACCGCAACAGCGAGCGCATTCCCTGTGGGTTCAATAAAAATCGTATACTGTATACTGTAATCGAAAGTCAATGATCATCTCTAAAATGGTCGATACAAATTGTGTAGCACCCCAAACAGTTCTTGACAAGCGTTCAATGTATACAGTATACAAATTGAATTGAGGTGTTTACCGCCTACCTGCGTCGACATGCAACCGCGAAATTACTATAATGATTGTCATAATAAGGTTCTGATGCGTGTTAAGACCCGATTTTCATGCGCAACATATTACTGACAACTGGCATAGACCTTCTATTTGAACATCAGGGAGAGACAGATGGACTTTCTGAAAACCATTACGGTGTTATCCTTGGAACAGGCAACCGTGGTGCCGTATCTCACCTATCGACTGGCTCAGGACGGGATGCAAATCATTCGTCTGGAGCATCCTGTTTACGGAGACCCCAACAGGATGATCGGAGAGAATGTGCTGGGTGAGAAACAGATGAATGCCTATTACCTTTGTATCAATGCAGGCAAGAAGGCTTTGACGCTCAATCTTGCGGAGCCGGAAGGCCAGGAATTATTTGATCAGTTGATTCAGAAATTGAACGTCGATATTTTTATCACCAACCAGTTGCCCAAGAATTATCAAAAACTGGGTATCGATTTCGAAAGGCTGAAAAGGGTCAAGAAAGATATCATCTGGCTGGGTGTCACCGGATTCGGGCCCCACAGCAACGAGGGCGCCTATGATCCCATTTTGCAGGCAAGATCCGGATTGATGGATCTTACGGGGCAGCCGGATGGCGATCCGCAGGTGCTGGGTATTCCACTGCCGGACATGGGGACGAGCGAACACGCATACGGGCTTTTGATGAAGGCTTTGCTCAAAAAACACGTTACAGGAGAGGGGAGTCGCATTGATTTATCGATGTTTGAATCGTCTGTGTCATGGTTGACGGTTCCGATCACCCTGACGTCCAGTTTTGGAAAAAAGATTAGCCGAAGAGGAAACACCCATGAATTTTTTTGCCCTGTTTCGGTGTATCAAACCCAAAACGGTTTTGTTTACCTGGCTGTTGGAAACGACCGCCAATGGAAGGCGCTGGTGTCGCAATCTGTTTTTAACCTGCTCGACAAACCCGAATATGAAAAAAATGCCGGTCGAATACGGGATGTTGAAAATGTGAACAAGGCCATGAATGCCGTCACCCAACAAATGACATCCGAGGATCTCATCGAACTACTGCAGTCCATAACGGTTCCGGTCAGCAAGATCAAGTCCCTCGAGGATGTCATTGAAGACCCTCTGGTGAAAAAACAGTTGCTCTTTGCCAAAGACCCCATAACCTCACGACGGATTACGCTGGCCCCGCCTCCCATCATGACACCTTTTTTGGCAGGCACCTCCGGTGAGCTGACATTTCCGCCCCGCTTTGGTGAACACAACAATGAAATTTATTCTCAAAAACTGGGGACTGATGCAGAAACCCTTGCAGACATGCAAGGCAGAGGGATCATCTAAGGTTTGGCCAGGATCCAACCCGCTGGGAGAAGGAGAAAAAAAAGCACAGCACATCCTGCAACTCCCCGCATCAGGGAAAACGGAAATCAGAAGAGAATGACAATGGATTCTCAAAAAAATACTCACGACAGGGGGTTGAAGGAACTCGGGAAAATCGGTCAACGAAAATCACTCGGCCAGCATGTGTTCGAGAATTTAAAAAGCGCCATCATTAAAGGGGATATGCCGCCGGGTGGAAGGCTCATCGAAAGTCGTCTGGCAGAAACACTCGGCATCAGCAGGACACCGGTGAGAGAGGCTATTCACAAGCTGGAAAGAGAAGGCTATTTGCGCAAACTTCCCCGGGGCGGTTTCAGCGTTCTTGGACTCAGTCGGGATGACGTGGAGGAAACATTCGGTATTCGAAGCGTTCTTGAAAGTTATGCAGCCAGGCTGGCAGCCGAAAAACATCGCAAGGCGGACCTCATACCCCTGGAAAAAAAAATCAAGCTATTTCAGAAACACCTGGATTGCAAAAACCTCGACCCACTTCCGCACATCAATACGGAGTTTCATGATCTGCTGTATGCGCTGAGCAGAAGCCCGAAATTGATCCACATGATCAATAACCTGCGCGATCAAATCTATCGTTTTCGACAGATAATTCTTAGGGACGAGATGCATGCCAGAAGGAGCAATGACGATCATAAGGACATGCTTGAACGAATCAGACAGCGGGATGCAGACGGTGTTGAACGCATCGTCAGAGAGCATTTGACCCGTGGACAAAAGGCAGTGTTGGAATTATATGAAAAGCTGAGGTAGTTAGTGACCGTCCAGAAATAAGGATTTTTGTGTTTTGCCAAGGCGGAAGGCAGATTTAACCCGCAGGCGCCCGCAGGAAGTGCCCTTGGGGTGAATAGTATGCTATTTTGAGGAGTTAAATCATGCCTTCCAACGCCGGCAGAGCGCAAAAAGACCATTTGTGGATGGGTACTAGTTAGGCTGTTCGACGGTAGACTGCTAACAAGGTTTTATCTCTTCATACTTCATGAAATAATAGGGCTGAATGTCTAACAGTCTCCCGTCTAAACAACCGGTCAAGTAAAAGAAGGGGCACCCTATGCGTGGAAAAAAAATAAAAATACTCATTGCCAAGCCTGGATTGGACGGTCATGACAGGGGCGCAAAGATCGTTGCGCTGGCGCTGCGAGATGCCGGCATGGAGGTGCTTTATACCGGGCTTCATCAACAGGTTGACCAGATTGTCAGAACAGCCCTTCAAGAAGCCGTCGACATCATTGGCCTGAGTATCATGTCCGGCGCCCATCTCTCCATCTGCGAAAAACTACTCGAAACGATGAAAAAAGAAGGAATCGAATCCACTGGGGTCGTGGTGGGCGGCGTGATACCTGCGCTAGACATTCCAAAGCTGAAACAAATGGGTATCAAGGGTGTCTATCCGGGCGGAACGTCATTTGATGACATGATTGAAGGAATAGAGAAGATCAGCTTATCGCTTTAAAAAAGGTGGCTATATGGGCGTTGCCAAGTACACAAAAGATGAAAAAGGGGCCATAACCGAGGTCGCGTATCAATCGGGTATCAAGGTCAAGCCGGTGTATACGCCGGACGATCTTGGGGCGGTGGGGTTTGATTATGAAAAAGATCTGGGGCATCCCGGAGAATACCCGTTTACCCGGAGCCTGCATCCCCTGGGCTATCGCAGCCGGGCTTGGACGACACGTCAGTATACCGGTTTCGGCACCCCGGAAGAGACCAACGAACGTTTTAAATATATGATCTCACACGGGCAGACAGGCCTGAACGTTGCCTTTGATCTTCCGACACAGATGGGTCTGGACTCAGACAGCCCGCTTGCTGCCGGAGAAGTCGGACGTGTCGGCATGGCTGTCGACTCCCTGCGGGATTTTGAAATCGCATTTGAGGGTATTCCTCTCGATCGGATTGGAACCGGACTCACCATCAATGCCATCGCCTGTATCATGCTTGCCATGTATCAGGCACTTGCGGAGAAATCCGGCTACGCCAGAGACCGAATCAGCGCCACGCCCCAGAACGATATCCTGAAGGAAATGATTGGTCGCGGCGCCTGGATATTTCCTGTTGATCATGCCGTTCGTCTGGTCGGTGACAGTATTGAATACAGCATGAAAGCCCTTCCCAGGTGCAACCCGGTGAGTATCTGCGGCTACCATATTCGGGAGTCGGGTGCGACGCCTTCACAGGAAATTGCCTGCGCGTTTGAAATTGCGAAATCCTACATCGACAATGTAATGAAGCGGGGTATCGATGCCGATGACTTTGTGGGGCGCTTTTCATTCAACCTGAATGTCTTTGGAAACCTTTGGGAACAGATAGCCAAATTCAGAGCAGCCAGAAAACTGTGGGCCCGCATGTTAAGAGACGAATATGGTATTCAAGACAAAAAGAAACTTTTTTTGCGGGGCCTTTTCGGCGGCGGTGGCAGTGGTCTTACAAAGGAGCAGCCTGAAAACAACATTATGAGAAGTGCCTTTTATGCACTCGGGGCCGCCCTCAGCGGCGCCCAGACTACGGCACTATGCTCTTTTGACGAAGCTTATACCATTCCCACACCCAGAGCGGCCTTGCTTTCACTCAGAACCCTCGAGATCATCATGGATGAAGTCGGGCTTAGGGACACGGTAGACCCATTGGCAGGATCTTATTTTATTGAAACGCTCACCAAACAGATGGAAGAGAAGATTCAGGAAGAAATGTCGGCCATCCAGCAAGTGGGCGGGATGATTCCGGCAGTGTCTTCGGGATATATCCAGAGAAAAGTGGCCCAGCAGGCATATGAATATGAAAAGGGATTGCAAAGCGGGGAATATGTCAAAGTCGGGTTGAATAAATATATCGACGCTGGCGAGTCCGGCCCGGATGTAGAACTTCACGAACACAATGAAGCCTGGGTTGAGAAACAAATCAAGCATTTGGAGGCGCTCAAACGCACGCGTAACAGCCAGACGGTTAAGCGCACCTTGAAAGAACTCGAAAAGGGAACCCGAAAGGGAGATAATGTCATGCCATTGCTGGTGGAATGTTGTCGGGAATATGCAACGGTCGGAGAAATGACCGCCGTCCTGCGTGATGTTTTCGGCGAGTGGGAGGAGCCGGGGATCTTCTAGACAAGGGGACGTGGGGAATAGGGTTTGTTGAGTTCATTGGGTTCATTGGGTTTGTTGGGTTTGTTGGGTTCATTGGGTTCATTGGGTTTGTTGGGTTTGTTGGGTTGTTGGGTTCGTTGGGTTGGTGATACGTTGGTATCAAAAATAATTGGAGAATGTCGTGAAAAAAAATGCCTTTCGTTTGGGCTGTGATATTGGCGGCACGTTTACCGATTTTGTGCTGGTGAATGATCATACTGGTGAATTCCAGACGCACAAGTGTCTGACGACCCCTTCAGACCCGTCCACAGCCGTTGCAGAAGGCGTAGGCCAGCTCGAGATAAGCACGCCCGGATTCATGGCCTTTACCGATGAATTCATCCACGGAACAACCCTGGTGATCAATGCCATCATCGAAAGAAAAGGTGCCAGAACGGGCCTCATCACCACCCAGGGTTTCAGGGATGTGCTGGAACTAGGCAGAGAACTGCGCTACGATGCTTACGATATTTTTGCGGAGTATCCTGAACCCCTGGTACCCCGGTTTCTCAGGAAGGAAGTCGCCGAACGGGTGGCCAGCGACGGCAGGGTCTTGCTGCCAATCCAAGCAGAAGACATCGCGGCCGTATTGCGAGAACTTCAGGACCTGCAGATCGAATCTTTGGCGGTGTGTCTTCTCAATTCCTACGAAAACCCGATTCATGAAAACGTGCTCAAAGAGGCGATAGAGCGGCTCGCCCCGGAGCTCTCGCTATCCACATCGTTTGAGGTTTTACCGCAGATTCGTGAATACGAAAGGACCTGCACAACGGTTACCAACGCATATGTCAAGCCCATAACATCCAGATACCTGGAAAAGCTGTCCTCAAGACTGGATGCCCTGGGATTCAAGGGAAAGCTGTTTATTATGCTATCCAGCGGCGGAATTACCTCCATCGAAACCGCCCGTAAATTCCCGGTACGCATTATCGAATCAGGCCCTACGGCGGCCGTGATTGCATCCCAGCACTATGGCAGCCTGTTCCAGATCAAGGACATGTTCTGTTTCGACATGGGAGGTACGACGGCAAAATCGTGTCTGATACAGAAAGGGCAGGCCGGCATGGTCTCCACTTTCGAGGTCGGAAGGGTTCAGCGATTCAAGAAGGGCAGTGGTCTACCGATTCAGGTGCCTGTTGTCGATCTCATGGAAATCGGTGCCGGCGGCGGAAGCATGGCAAAGATCAGCAAAATGGGTCTGCTTCAGGTGGGGCCGGAGAGTGCTGGCGCAGATCCCGGACCGGTCTGCTATGGCAAAGGCGGTATTCACCCTACCGTTACCGACGCAGATCTGGTATTGGGATACCTGGACCCGGATTATTTTCTGGGAGGCAGCATGGTGCTGGACAAATCGGCCGCCGAGAATGCGATTCAGGAAAAAATCGCTCAACCGCTGGGCACGACACTGGTGGAGGCCGCATTTGGTATCCACGACCTGATCAATGAAACCATGGCGGCTGCGGCAAAAACGCACATCGCGGAAAAAGGCGGCAACCCGAACATCGTAACCATATCGGCGTTTGGCGGTGCCGGACCGGTTCATGCCTTTGGTTTGGCAAAAAAAATCAATGCCCCTCGAATACTGGTACCCCCCTTGGCCGGTGTTGGGTCCGCCCTGGGTTTTTTTACGGCGCCGGTGGCATTTGATCTGACCCGAAGTCACCGGATCAGGCTTGACGAGGCCGATTTCAATGAAATCGAAACCCTTTTTAAGACCCTGGAGACCGAAGGCGCCGACATATTGCAAAAGGCTGTCGATGACGATACCTTGATTATTGAGAGAACGCTTATGATGCGGTTTATCGGCCAGGGTGCCGAAACCGATATCCTCTTGGAAAACAAGCCCTTTTATGATTGGAGCGTCTCGGAAATTCGTCATCTTTTCGACCAGGTCTATGAGAAGCTCTATGGCAGGACATATCCGGAAACACAGATCGAATTTGTAACCTTCAAGGTCCGCGTCAGTGAACCGCAAAGACCGTTTCAGCTGCCCAGATTTGAACATCAGACAGATCGACTGGAAGATGCTTTGAAAGGAACACGGCCTGCATTTTCATTGCAGCGCAAGATGTTTGTGCCGCACGACGTGTACGATCGAATGAAACTCTTTCCGGGTGCTGCCATCCAGGGACCGGCAATTGTAGAAGAAAGAGAATCGACCATCGTGATCGGTGAAGATGCCGCCTGCACAGTGGATTCTTACGGGTTTGTTTGGATTGAAATGTAATTGCGGTAGGAGGTGGTGGGTGGGTATTAGGTTTTAACTAACCGCAACAGCGAGCGCATTCTTCTTCACTTAGGAGCACAGTTGTTGCTATGATCGAAATCGAAATCGGGATCGCTATCGAAATCGAGATGACATGGGACTTGGATCGAAAAACTGGAGTCTATCGTCTTGCGATACCGATAGCGATAGCGATTTCGAACCCGATAAAACGTAAGTCGTGAGACGTGACGCTGGGTAGCTCGATTGACGTCTTGCTTATAACACAGTTTAATATTGAACATTCCTCACAGCTTGCTGCGAGATGCTTCACCATGGAGCCCGTTTGTTGCTATGATCGAAATCGAAATCGGGATCGCTATCGAAATCGAGATGACATGGGACTTGGACACGAAAAACTGGACGTCTACCGTCTTGCGATAGGCTATGTTGCTTGGGTCTACGAGAAGGCAGGAGTTCTGACGGGAATTCATCGATCTGCACGGGATCAGTGGCTTCGTGCCAGTCAATCGATACCGCTAAATATTGCGGAAGGTAATGGCAAGACGTCGAAAGCAGATAGAAGGCGTTATTTTGAGATCGCACGTGGCTCAGCATTGGAATGTGCTGCTGTTCAGGATGTTCTGGTAGTCGGCAAGGTGCTGGAAGAGCAGGAAAGCTTAAATCATAAAGCTGAATTGGATCGCATGGCCGCCATGCTCAGTCGATTGGGAGGAAGGGGTTACTGCGTCAAGGAAGAGCCTGCTGCTTATGAAACTGGGGAAATCGATTTCGATACCGATACCGATGGCGATACGATTTCGAACCCGATGAAACGTAAGTCGTGAGACGCGAAGCTCTGGGTATTTCGATTAACGTCCAGCTTATAAAACAGTTAAATTCGGAGCGCGGTTGTTGCTATGATCGAAATCGAAGAAATATGGAACTTGGACCCGAAAAACTGGACGTCTACTGTCATTCGATAAGCTGTGTAGCGTTGGGTCTACGAGAAGGCCAGGGACTCTGCAGCTTGCTGCGAGGTTCTTCAATGGATGGATAGAAACTTATATATCAAGGAACGTCCCCTTTATCTTTTCCACTGATCATTATGAAACTGGGGAAATCGATTTCGATACCGATAGCGATAGCGATTTCGAACCCAATAAAACGTAAGTCGTGAGACGTGAAGCTCTGGGTATCTCGATTGACGTCTTGCTTATAACACAGTTAAATATTGAACATTCCTCGCAGCTTGCTGCGAGATTCTTCACTTAGGCGCGCGGTTGTCGCTATGATCGAAATCGAAATCGAAATCGGGATCGCTATCGAAATCGAAATAACATGGGACTTGGACACGAAAAACTTGACGTCTACCGTCAAACCTTAAACCTAAAACTTAACACTATTTAAATAACCACTCGAAATATAAAAGAAAGAAAATCCAGATGTCAACTGAATCAAACCAGCAACTCAAATCGAATTTCGACCCCATCCGTCTCGAAATCCTTTGGCGACGTTTGATATCCATCGTCGATGAAGCCGATGCATCGGTGGCCAGAACGGCCTTTTCGAGCCTTTTGCGCGACGCGCATGATTATACATGCATGTTTACGGATCATCGGGGGCAAGAACTGGTTCAAGGCACGTTTTGTACACCGGGACAGGCCGGGGCCATGGCCCTGGGTGTCAAGAAAGTGATTCAGTCGACGCCGCTGGAGGATTACAGGAGCGGTGATGTGATCATCGTGAACGACCCGTGGTTGCTGGCGGGTCATTTGAACGATGTCTGCGTTTTGAGCCCTATTTTTTACAAGGGTCGGCCGGTGGCATTTACGGCTTGCGTATTTCATCACTCGGATATCGGCGGCCGGGTGTCGTCGGATAATCGTGAGGTCTTTGAAGAAGGCCTTTTTATCCCGCGCATTAAATTATACGACGCGGGTGTCCTCAATGAGGATGTTCTCAAAATGATCCGCTGGAATGTTCGAACGCCCGAGGAGGTAACCGGTGACATCCGTTCCCAGGTTGCGGCGAACCATGTCTGCGGCGAAAAAATTATTGAAATGATGGCCGATGAAGATCTCGATACCTTAGAAGATCTTGCCGATGAAATCATCGAGAGAACCGAACAGAGTATGCGCAAGGCCATTGCCATTATTCCCGACGGCGTTTATCCTTACCAAGGCGTTATCGAAGGGGCGGGAGACCGAAAGGATATCAATATCTGTCTAACGGTTACGATAAAGGGAACTGACATTCGAGTGGATTTTTCGAACACCTCGCCCCAGGTCACTTGGGGGGTCAATGTGGTTTATAACTTTACCTATGCCTATGTTTTTATGGCAATTAAAAGTGTCTTCGATCCGGATCTTCCCATCAATGAAGGAGCCATCCGTCCGCTAACGATGACGGCGCCGGAAGGCTGTGTTGTCAATTGTACGTTCCCGGCTGCCGTCGCTGCACGGATGCAGGTCGGCCATTTCATGACCGAAATGGTTTTCAGGGCACTGTCCGCGGCCGTGCCGGACCGGATCATGTCAGACAGCGGCGGGACGCCGGCACAGACCAATATTTTTTATGGAAAACGACATGATGGAAAACCCTTCCACACCATGATCATTCGGGGCGGCGGTCTGGGGGCAAGTCGGACCAAAGACGGGCACCAGTGTGCCATTTTCCCAGCCAATGGTGCCAACACACCGGTTGAAATATTGGAAAGCGATACCCCGTTGACGGTACTCGCAAGAGAACTCATCTGTGATTCAGGTGGTGCCGGCAAAATGAGAGGCGGTTTGGGAAGACGCATGCGTATTCGTGTCCCGGATGATGCGCTTGGGCCCGTACCCCCTGTTGCCATCGCTGTCCAGGCCGGCCGCTATCGGTATCCGCCCCAGGGAATATTTGGTGGGAAACCCGGCACCAAGGCCCGCTTTCTAAAAAACGATATACCCGCAGACCCCAGCGGTCTGACGCTGTGCGATGCCGGAGATATCATCGAATTTCAGAGTGCCGGCGGGGGAGGGTTCGGGGCCCCGCTGGAGAGAGATATCATGGATGTTGAAAGGGATGTCACCTGCGGGTATGTGAGCATTGAAAAGGCCAAGAACGATTATGGCGTGGTGATCGATACGATGTCCCTCAAAGTCGATCAAGAGGCTACCCGAGGTTTACGAGCTTCTATGAGCGATCGCAATGCGTTCTTGGATGCTGACCCGGATACCTCACGAACCTGATCGGCCCTGGCGCAAGGCATTTCAGCCTGTAGCCGCAGCCCTTCGTCAAGGTTTATGACATATCTGGGTTAAGGAGGTGGAAAATGAATGCAACGTTTATGCCGGCCCTTCAATCACTGGATGAACTGAAGGCACACCAGCTCAAGGGTCTTCAATGGACGCTATCACATGCATACAAGGGGTCTTCATTTTATCGCCAACGCCTGGATGATTCAGGTGTAAGCACGCAAGACATCCGCACCCTGGACGATATTCGCAGACTGCCTTTCACCAGCGCAGAGGATTTGCGAAACGAGTATCCGTTTCCCCTCTTGTCTGTTCCTGAATCCGATGTCGTTCGCATTCATGCATCGTCGGGCACCACCGGCAAGCGAAAGGTGCTGGCATACACCCAGAAAGATGTCGATGACTGGTGTCATTTTTTTGCACGCTGCTACGAAATGGCCGGCCTTTCCAAGGAGGATCGTGTTCAGATCGCTGTTGGCTACGGTGTCTGGACCGCGGGGGTCGGTTTTCAACTCGGCTGTGAACGTTTCGGTGCCATGGCAGTACCCATCGGGCCTGGGAATATCGATATGCAGTGCCAGTTCCTGGTGGACCTGCAAACAACGGTCATGTGTTGCACCGCCAGCATGGGACTGCTCATGGCGGAAGAAATCGAAAGAAGAAACCTGAAAGACAAAATTGCTTTGAAGAAAATGATTTTTGGGTCCGAGAGGAGCAGTTATTCCATGCGCCAGCGTATCAAGACCTTGTTGGGCCTGGAAGACATGTTCGATATCATCGGCATGACCGAGCTCTATGGTCCAGGAACGGGCCTAGAATGTTCCCGGCACGAAGGTATTCACTACTGGGCTGACTATTACCTTCTGGAAATCCTCGATCCGGAAACACTGGAACCGGTCCCCGAGGGCGAGATCGGAGAAATGGTGGTCACAACCCTGTGCAAGGAAGCATCCCCATTGATACGATATCGCACACGAGATTTGACACGCATGATACCGTCAGCCTGTTCTTGCGGCAACCCGCTCCCCTTGCATGACAGTATCCTGGGGCGTTCAGACGATATGATCATTTTCCGGGCTGTCAACATTTATCCGGGCCAGATCGACGAAGTGCTTTCCTCCATACCCGACATATCCTGTGAATACCAGGTCATTCTTGAACGGGAATCGGATGGCAGGGAAAGCATGACCCTGCGTGTCGAGTGTGGGTCGGGTGGCAATGCCAAAAAATCGAGGGAGCTCGAGACTGCCATTTGCCGAAAAATAAAAAACAGTATCATGGTTAGTTGTGATGTAGAATTGCTCGATACCTGCTCCCTGCCGAGATCGGAGAGGAAATCGAAACGCGTTTTTGACAACCGTTAACGAGAAGGATTAGGTGATGATCGATTATGCTTATTTTAAACCAAAGGATCTGCTAGAAACATTCAACCTGCTGGCGCAACACGGCGAAAAAGCGCAATTGATTGCCGGTGGAACCGATGTCATGGTGGTTATCAAGCTAAGTAACCGGTCCCCCGAAGTCATCATTTCTTTGCGGGGTATCGAGGCGCTTCGTTATATTCACAAAGACGATGACTATCGAATCGGTGCCTTGACCACCCACCGTATGATTGAAACATCGGGACTCATGACCAATGAGTTGACGGCCTTGCACCAGGGGGCATCCCAGGTAGGCTCCGTGCAAGTAAGGAATGTGGCCACCATCGGCGGCAACATCTGCAATGCCGCCCCTTCAGCAGACACAGCGGCGCCCTTGATGATCATGGATGCGTTACTGGTGCTCAAGAGCAGCAAAAGCGAACGACAAGTTCCCATCGAAGATTTTTTTACCGGTCCCTCTGAAACCGTGAAAGCGTGGGACGAAATACTCACCGAGATCATCATACCCGGACAAATGGGCTCCTTTGGAAGCGCTTACTGCAAACATGCCCGCAGGCAGGCCATGAACCTTCCGATTGTCGGTGTCGCGGTTGGCTTATCCCTGGGGCGTGACGAGATCATAGACGATGTACGGATTGCCTTGACAGTTGCCTCGCCCACGCCCATTCGTATCCACCCGGCCGAAAATTTTTTGCGTGGCAAGCCGTTAACGGACGACATCCTGAAAGAAGCAAGCTTGATTGCCGCTTCACCGGAATGCTGCTCACCAAGGGACAGCCTCAGGTGTGAAGGGTGGTACCGGGAAGACATGGTCAGGGTTCTGATCCCCAGGGTGGCAAAAGAAGCTGCCATCGATGCCAAAAGAAAACAAAGCCATTCGCAGTAGGCGACAAGCCGTTAGACACTGTTGATAGAAAGGAGTTATCGATGAACACCCTATCTGTTTCATTCAACTTGAATGGTAACCCGGTGACAGCCGTTGTTCCCATGGGCTGGACCCTCTTGAAAACGCTTCGCGAAACATTCGAGCTTACGGGCGCAAAAGAGGGTTGCGGCGTGGGTGAATGCGGCGCATGCACCGTGATCATCGATGGGGCTGCCGTCAATGCATGCCTGTATCCCATTCCGGAGATCGAGGGAAAAAACGTATTGACCATCGAGGGTGTTGCAAAATCGGACGGCTCATTGCACCCGGTCCAGAAAGCCTTTCTCGAAAACAATGGGGTACAATGCGGATTCTGCACCTCGGGCATGATCATGTCTGCAAAGGCCCTGTTGGAAGAAAAGCCGCAACCCACGGAAGCGGATATCCGTACGGCGATTTCAGGCAACATCTGTCGGTGTACTGGTTATGTTCAAATCGTCGAGTCGATCGAGATGGCCACTAAAATCATTTAACAATGGTGTTTGGCATAAGGCGGGCGCTTTTTGTCAAATACTTTAAAGCGTCCAGTTTCGGCAAAACAAATTCAGGAGGCAAGATGACAACATTCCACTATGTGGGTAAAAATATTCCAAGAACCCTGGAAACGGACAAAGTGACCGGTCGAGCGGTGTATGTCGATGACCTCAAGCTCCCCGGCATGCTGTATGGTAAAATACTTTACAGCAGCTATGTGAATGCCCGGATAAAGAGTGTCGACACCACAAACGCAAAAAAACTGCCCGGCGTCCGCGCCGTTCTCACGGGCCAGGATATTCCGGACGTGCGGGTGGGGTTCTTGAAAGACCAGACGGTTCTCAAGCGGGATCGTGTTCGCCAATTTCGGGATGAAGTCGCTGCCGTTGCCGCGGTCACGCCTGAGATCGCCCAGGACGCACTCGACCTGATCGAAGTTGAATATGAAGAACTGCCGGCTGTCTTCGACCCGTTCGAGGCCATGAAGAAGGAAGCACCCCTGGTTCACGAGGTCGATGCGCGTGGGAAACCGATTCGCAGCAATATTTTACCCTTGCCATGGCAATTCAGTGCCGGCGATCTGGATCAGGGCAGAAAGGATTCCGCATTCATCGTAAAAGATCGTGTCTCGACGACCTGGGTCAACCAGTGCTGTATGGGCACCAGCGGGTGTGTGGCGGATTTCGACGCCAACAACAACTTGACCCTCTACAGTCAGACCAACGTCATTTTTGGGGCCAAGCAACGTTTAGCGGATTACTTCTCAAAAATTGGTTTGCAGGGAAAAAAAATACGCGTTCGCAATATGGTGGTGGGGGGCAGCTTCGGTACCAAGCTGGATACCGATATCTATGAATTCATCTCCGTACAGCTTGCCCTGAAAACACGAAAGCCTGTAAAAATACTGTTTACCCGGGAAGAGGAATTCAAAGCGCTACCCCCAAGACAGCCGGCTGTTTTCGATATCGAACAGGGATGCGACAAAAATGGGAAGCTCACTTTCCGGTATGTGGAAGCTGTTCTTGATAACGGCGCTTACACCTCCTGGGGGGCAACGACACCATCGGTCATGATGACCCCCATTTCATCCCTTTATCGCGTAGCCAATGTTTTTTTCAAAGCAAGCTGTGTGTATACGAACAATATCTATTGCCAGGCCATGCGCGGTTACGGCACACCCCAGGCGACGTTTGCGGTGGAAACATCCATGGATCGACTGGCAGAGGCCGCCGGAATCGATCCGGCTGAATTCAGAAGCATCAACCAAAACCGCAGTGGTGATATCACACCCATGAGACTTAAAATAACCACCTGTGGGCTGGAAGACTGTATCCAGGCGGTGAAGAAAAAAATATCATGGGACGAGAAACACGGCAAGAGAAACGGCAGGGGTGTCGGCATGGCATCCCTGATACACGTGGCCGGTGGTGCCCGGGTATATAAATCAGATGGGCACGGCATGCGGATCAAGGTCGATGAAGAGGGGCATGTGGATGTCATCAGTGGTGGCACAGACCAGGGGCAGGGATCCAGTACCGTGCTTTCGCAGATTATCGCCGAAGCGCTCGGTTTTCGGCCCGATGACATATCGTTTACGATCGGCGATACCGCCCTGGCACTGTGGGATGCCGGAACCCATGCCAGCAGGCATACCTTCATCGCCGGCAATGCGGCCATCAAAGCCTGCAAGAAAATACGCCGCCAGATTCTTGAAATGGCAACGCTCCAGATGCCCAAGATTATTCAATCGAATTTAAAAAGAAAGCAACGCATGGACCCTGATTTCGATTTGCCGGATATCGATTTCAGCCTGTTTGGCGACCCGGACAATCTCGACATTCAGGAACGAAAGATTTTCTTGAAAGCGGAACCAAATAATCCCTATTGCGGTATGGATGTAAGCCAGGTATTAAAACAGGGACTTCATGTGGGCACCGGGGAAAGCCAAACCATCATGGCGGAAGTTTTTTACGACCCACCGACCCAAATGCTGGACAGGGAATTCAAAGGCAATTATTCCATGACCTATGCGTTTGGGACCACCGGCGTAGAAGTGGAGGTGGACAAGAAAACCGGCCAAGTCAAAATTCTGAATATGGTTGCCGCCCATGATGTTGGAAAAGCCATCAATCCCGACCTTGATCAAGGGACAGATATACGGCGCTGTCTACACGGGAACCGGGTTCGCCTTGACGGAAGAGATAAAACTATTAAAAGGCAAGGTAATGAACCCAAGTTTTCGTGATTACAATATTCTGACAGCCAAGGATAGCGATCCCTGTGGAAGCGGTCGTCGTGGAACTGGGAGATGCGGATGGACCGTATGGCGCCAAAGGAATCGGCGAACCAGGACTCGTTCCCACAGCGCCGGCAATCGCCAATGCCATATACGATGCCATTGGTGTGCGAATGACGGAACTGCCCATTACCCCGGAAAAGATCCTCGATGCCATCAAGACAAAAGAAGGCGATGAATGCGGTGAACCGCACTAGCAAGAGGTATGAATTTTGACAGAATTCCTCACGGTCGAACGCGACGGTGTTGTTCAACAGAAAGGTATCGATAAAAACTGAACCCAAAAAGGAGGATCTATCATGAAGAAAAAACTTGTTCTTTTATGTGCCATTTTCTTTGTCGTCGTCGTTGTGGGAACTTTTCTGGTGCCTTGCATGACGGTGGCCGGACCCGTTAAACTCAGCTATGCCAATTTTCCGCCGGCCCCGACGTTTCCCTGTGTTCAAATGGAACGCTGGAAAACGGAAGTCGAGAAAAGAACCGCAGGCAAGGTTGCCATCGACACCTATCCAGGGGGAACGCTCCTGGGTGCCATGGACATGATGGACGGTGTCATCGCCGGAACTGCCGACATCGGGTGCCTCTGCATGGCTTACCAGCCCGGCCGTTTTGTCACCACCAACGCCACCAGTCTGCCGTTGGGATTGCCGGATGCGAAAACCGGCAGCCTGGTACTCTGGGATCTCTATCAGAAATATCTGCCCACGTCCTTTGCCAAAGTCCGGGTTCTGACCATGTTTACAACGGCGCCGGCCAATATCATGTCCAAGGTACCGGTAAGAAATTTGGATGATATCAAAGGGCTGGATTTGAGAGCCTCCGGTGGGGCCGCCCAGATCCTCAAAGCCTGGGGTGCCAACCAGGTCGGCATGCCCATGTCGGAAACCCCCGAGGCCTTGCAAAAAGGCGTCGTACAGGGCTTGTTTACCTCGACCGAGGTTATGAAAGATTTCAAATTTGCAGAGATCTGCAAGTATGTCACCTTAACCGAAACGGTTATTTATCCTTTTGCCGTGGTCATGAATATTGAGAAATGGAATGCATTGCCCGAAGATGTCAAAACGGTTATGGAAAACTTACGTGTGGAGCAGGCCCTTTGGACAGGCACATACATGGACAACCACGTGAAAGAGGCCAATGCATGGTCGGAAACAGAACAAGGTGTTGAATTCATCCGCTTGTCGGCTGCTGAAAAAGCCAAATGGGATGCCAAGCTGACCTTCATGACCGAAGACTGGATCAAAAGTGCTACGGCCAAGGGATATCCGGGTGAAGCCATTGTAAAGGACATCAAGGCCTTGACCGCGAAACACGCTGGGAAGTAAACATGCGGTCGAAATAAAACTCTAAATTCGAATATCGAAATACGAAACAAATCCAAATATCGAATTTGTGTCATTGAGTATTGTTTCGTATTTCGAATTTCGTGCTTCGGATTTGTCATGATATATTTAACGAAGATTACAGCGTACCTTAACAAAACACTGACATTTCTGGCGGGCCTTATTCTCATTTTCATGGTCCTTTTGACATGTGCCAATATCGCTTTTCGCATCTTTTGGGTGCCCGTCAGCGGGACGTATGAACTCATGGGATTTGCAGGCGCCCTGTTGACAGCCTTTGCCCTGGCCTACACCCAAATCAACAAAGGTCATATTGCCGTTGATGTGCTGGTAAATGTTTTTCCGCAAAAAACGCGCTCGGTCTTATCGGCAATCAACAACGGCATGTGCTGTATATTTTTCATATTGGCCGGATGGCAATTGGCGATAAAGGCAAACACCCTCAGAACCACCGGTGAAGTCACGGAAACGCTTAGAATCATCTATTACCCTTTCACCTATGCCGTGGCCCTCGGGTGCGGGGTACTTGCATTGATTCTTCTTACAGATTTACTAAGACAACTCATACCCGCTAAGGAGACAAAATCGTGACCCCGGCTGTTATAGGCATTCTCGGCATCGTCGTCCTTTTGTTGATGCTCTTTTTACTCGGTACGCCGGTGGGGTTTGCCATGGGCATCGTGGGATTCTGCGGTTTTTGTTACCTAATCTCTTTCAAAGCAGGCTTGAACATGTTGGGCTCTGTTTTGTGGGAGACATTTTCCAAGTATGGTCTGACCGTCATCCCTTTGTTTATATTCATGGGCCAGATCGCGTTTTATTCGGGCGTCAACGAAAAATTATACAAAGCGGCCTATCGGTGGGTGGGCCAGATTCGCGGTGGCGTTGCCATGGCGACCATTCTGGCTTGTTCGGCATTTTCGGCGATTTGTGGTTCAAACGCAGCTACGGCTGCCACCATGACCACCGTAGCGCTTCCGCAGATGAAAAAATATCGTTACGATTCGAGACTGAGTACGGGGGCAATTGCATGTGGCTCGACACTGGGTGTGGTGATCCCACCCAGCGTGGTCCTGATCGTTATCGGGCTTTCCACCGAGCAGTCCATCGCACGCCTCTTTTATGGTGGAATCGGGGCCGGTATTATTCTGGCTATTTTCTTGATTTTGACCGTCTATGTTGTCTGCACAATGCATCCGGACTGGGGCCCGATGGGCCCCCGAACCACCTTTGTTGAGAAGATAAAGGGTCTCTCGGGTGCTTTTGAAATGGCCATTCTGTTCTTGCTGGTGATGATGGGCCTGTATTTTGGGTTTTTTACGCCCACGGAAGCCGGTGCTGTGGGGTCTCTCTTTGCCATACTGCTCAGTGTTGTTCAGCGAAAGCTCACCTTATCGGGTTTCATGAAAGCTGTTACCGATACCATTCGGGTCTCCTGTATGGTGATCGTCATCGTTGCCGGTGCCATGGTATTCGGTCGATTCCTAGCGGCAACCCGAATTCCGTATGACATCGCGTCATGGGTTGTGGGATTGCCTGTTCCGGACATGGTCATCATGGCCATCATCTTTGGCATTTACATTGTGGGGGGTGCCGTGATGGATGCCCTGGCACTGCTTTTGATTACGATCCCTATTTTCTTTCCTGTCGCCATGGAACTCGGTTATGACCCCATCTGGTTTGGCGTCACCATCACGGTGGTGACAACCCTGGGTGCTGTCACACCACCGGTGGGCGCGACCACCTATGTTGTTGGCGGTATGGCAAAAGATGTACCCCTGGAAGATGTTTTCAAGGGGGTGGCCTATTTTTTACCTGCCTATATTCTGTGTATCTTTGTTCTGATGCTGTTCCCAAAACTTGTTTTGTTTCTTCCGGGTTTGCTCCACTGACATATTAGGTGGATAGACTGTAGGCTATTAGACTGTACGTTGTCATATCACCATTGGATCACCCATTTCGCTCTAGTTTGTGGTGAAACCCATAAGTTGAGTTAGACGTTAACCTAAACAGCTATACAGATCTTCCATGAAAAAATTGATCTATCTCGACAATGCTTCCACATCCTTCCCCAAACCGACCCAGGTTAAGGAGGCGATGATCCATTATCTCACAAATGTGGGAGCAAACCCAGGCCGTTCAGGTCATCAGCTGGCCGTTGAGGCATCCCGGATCGTCCAGGGCACCCGGGAGAATATCGCCCGATTGTTTCATATAGACGATGTATCGAGAATTGTATTTACCCAGAACGTAACCGAATCCCTCAACACCATTATCAACGGGTTTCTGAACCAGGGCGACCACGTCATCACCACGGCCATGGAACACAACTCTGTCATGCGGCCACTGAAATATTTGGAAACGACCGGCTTGATATCCTTGTCCGTGATTCCCTGTGACCACAAAGGGTATCTGGACATGGATGCGCTGGGTGAAGCCCTCGATCAAAAAACGTCCCTGGTGGTTGTCAACCATGGCTCCAATGTCTGTGGCACGATTCAGGATCTTCGCGCAGTCAAAACCGTCATCGGAGAAATCCCCTTGCTGGTGGATGCAGCCCAGACGGCCGGATGTTATCCCATCGACGTGATGGCGGATCATATCGATTTTCTAGCCTTTACGGGCCACAAAGGACTCATGGGTCCACAGGGCACTGGCGGGTTTTATATGCGCAATGGATTGTCCATCCGTCCTTTGAAGCGGGGCGGCACGGGAAGTGTTTCTGAAAAAATGGAACAGCCCGATTTCCTGCCGGACGCTTTGGAGTGCGGCACCCAGAACAATGTAGGCTTGGCTGGCCTCGGCGCCGGTGTCGCGTTCTTGTTGGGTGAAGGAATCGACAGCATTCGGGAACACGAAAAGGTTTTAACGACGGCCTTTTTGGACAAACTGTATGATGTCCAGGGGCTAACGATTTATGGCCCCCTGGATGCGGCGTGTCAGACGGCCACCGTTTCCTTTACCTTCGACAGCCTCATGCCCCATCAGGACGAGGCGGGTTTTACCGGGTGTGGTTCCATCAACCTGGCATGGATGGAAGAGGGCATCACCACCAATGAAGCCGGCGATCTGCTCGACAGCGAGCACGACATTTTGGTGAGATCCGGTCTGCATTGTGCCCCTTTGGCTCATCAGACCCTGGGTACATATCCTGAAGGGTCCATACGGGTTAGTTTTGGGTACTTCAATACCCTGGAAGATGTGGCCTATACCACCCAAGTGATTCGCAAGATTGCAGAAGGCAAGCCCTAAGCTGTTGGCGGCAGATCGCATGCAGCTCAGGGTGAAATGCGTTTCAATACCGATACGTCCGCTTGCCCCTGATGGACCTTCCGATGATAAAGCCAAAGAGCAGGACACCACCGCCGATAAGAAACCATTTCATGTTTCCTGACAGGGCGGGTGTTTCGGTGACAGGCGCTAGTGCGGCAATTTTTTCTTTGAGGGCCTTGTTTTCGTTTCTTACAGACGCCAGCTCTTTGCCGATGCCTTCGTTTTGTTTATTTTTATCCAAGATCTGTTGATAATTTTGATCGACCTGTTTCAAATCTTTCTGCAATGCCGATCGCATTTGTTTTTCGTTTTCCAAGGATGCCGTCAGGGTCACAACCTCTTGCTTGTAACCATCGATCACCGCGTGCAAATCTTGGGCGTCGGATCCTTGTCGAAGTGTCTTGATGTCGTCCTCGAGTAGAGCTATTTTCTCTTCAAGCTCCCTGATGATGATCGCTTTGGGTTTATCCACCACAATGAATTTTTTTCTAACCCAACCTTGAATCCCGTCTTCTGCCCGGACTTGCATCAGTTCTTCGGTTTCATCCAGAATCTCGACCGCTGCTGCGGACCGCAAGTACCCTACAACAGACGAATCCGGGTCCTGGTTCTCTTTGACGGAAATGATCAGTAAATCTGAAACGTATTGAACGTCAGCCATGGCGGTATGCATGGGAACAAAGCCACACAGGCAAAAAAATAAAACGTAAAGAGCAATGCAAGTTTTTAAACGAAGGGTGCTCATATTGAAGGTTCCTTTAAAATAGAAAAGAATTGGCCCGCAATGAAACAGGCGCGAAAACCTTTGTCCATATATGCGACCACGCTAGATAAACGATAGTAAACAAATTGAATCGTGTCAATACTTTAAGCCATACTGAGACATGTGCTGGTGCATGGTGCGTTAAGCGGCTCAAATAGCGCGTTATTCCTGCGGGTCACATCTGCCTTCCGTCTTGGCGAAATACGAAAATTTCTAATTCTGGACGGGCACTAACTAACACTTGACATCATAAACAGACGTACTATAAGGACCAAATACTTCGTCAACAATAACAATAAGGTCACCGCGTATACCTTGGGCTCTGACGTCGGATTCAACTGGATTGAAAGGAAACGGGATTTGAAGCTCCCCGCCGCAACCAGCGGGGAATGTTCTGCCGTGCGGCAGTGCTACGCATCGACCGTAAGGAATTCTGTCTAAGTTAGATTCGCTCGCTAACCCCGCGGCAAGCCACGGGGAATGCGCTCGCTTTTGCGGTTCAAGACACGCTCGGATCGACGCCGGAACAACCATAGGGCCTTTCTGAACCACGAGGATAACAATGAAATGTTCACCAACGTTATCAAAGGAGGAAGAAAATGAATCGTGCCATTTGTAGCGGCAAATTTCAACTTAAAGGTGTTGATTTCAAGGTGTTGACCGACGATGAGATTACCGATATCCATTATGCCAGCCTTGAAATACTCGAAAAAACCGGTGTTTATGTAGAAGATGATGACGCCATTGATCTCTTTCATTCCATCGGCTGCCGGGTAGACAAGGACAAAAAAATAGTCAAAATTCCTCACTACCTTGTAGAAAAAGCCATACGGACAGCCCCGTCCAGAATTGTTCTGGGCGCACGTAACCATGATAAAAGCTACATCATGGAAGGTAAAAGAGTGACGTTCACCGCATTTGGCGAAGGTGTCAGCGTTGTCGATATCAATAGCGGTGACATTCGGGACTCGACCAAAAAGGATCTGGCAGCCGGAACAAGATTAATGGATGCATTGGATGCTTATGGCGTTTGTCATCGACCGGTTTCTTCACTGGATGTAGACCCCATCACCTACACACTCCATAATTATGAAGCACTGGTGAATAACACGGACAAACCGGTAAGCTTGGGACCTGGTGACGGCAAGTGTCTGGAAAAAATTTATCAGATGTCAGCCATCATAGCCGGTGGAGAAGACACCTTGGTGGATAATCCTCTGATATGCGCTTCAACCTGCCCGGTAACCCCTTTGCGTCTGGTCAAACATTGCTGCGAGATCGGTATGAAGGCCGCCGAACTCAGCATTCCTGTTCGCTTTACAACGATGGCGTTGTCGGGCGCTACCAGTCCAATTACCTTGGCAGGCACTCAGGCAGTTCAGAATGCCGAATTTCTGGCCTGTGTCGTGATGCACCAAGCAGTTCGACCCGGAGCCCCGGTGATTTGCAGCAGTTCAACGACCTCGATGGATCTGAAAAGCGCCGAAGCTGCGGTGGGTTCTCCGGAAATGGCGTTGTTTGCTGCCATGAATGCCCAAATGGCACAATTTTACAAAGTACCATCCTGGAGCGGCGGTACGTAGACGGATAGCCCTATCGCCGGGGGTGTACAAGCCGGCCATGAAAAGACTCTAACAGCTCTCATTGCGGCAATGTCAGGGAACAATGTCCTATACGGAGCAGGAATGTTGGAGTGTGGCATGGTTGTGGATTATGCCCAATTGTTATTGGATAGCGACATTATCGATATGGTTAAGTATTTTCTGGGAGGGGTTGTCGTCAGTGATGAGACATTATGTGTGGATGAAGTCAGGGCGGGTGGCTATAAATCTGATTTTCTGATGTCACCGATGACCCTGAAACATATGCGCACACAAAGTAGGCCGCAATTTTTTAAACGCATGAATCGAACCACCTGGATCAATGCCGGGAAACCAGACCCTTATGATTTGGCCAATGAAAGGGTCAAAGAACTATTGGTCAACCATCAACCGGCAGCACTGCCTGATGGCGTGGCCGATGATTTAAGAAGGTTTGTGACGGAAGTGGAAAAAGAATGGGGTGTTCAAGCGAAAAACCCCGACTTTGATCCGGCGACACTGGTACTTGACAACAAAAAGAAACCTACCGGATGACACCATCGTACGTTGCATCTCGAACCATAGCAGAGGATCAATGGGTACTTACACAATCATCAAATCTTTCTTAATGGCAGCTTTCGTCGTAGCCGCGTTGAGTCTTTTTTTTGTCAGGGTCAGGCGTCTTGTGCGGATTATGCTGGCGGTAAAAGGTGAACCAAGGCTTACAGTCAACCGTTTTCCCGAGCGGATCAAAACGCTTCTAACGGACGTAATCGGTCAGTCGAATGTCAGAAAAAAATTCCTTCCGGGCCTGGCGCATACCTTGATCTTTTTCGGTTTCCTTGCCGTCCAACCCCACTCCCTGGAATTGATGATTCAGGGTGTGTTCCCCGGCTTTCACGCCTTTCATTTATCCCCCGGCATATATGGTGCATACCTCCTGGTCGCAGACACCCTCGCTTTCTTTGTTCTGCTAGGGCTAGGATATGCGCTTTACAGACGCACGTTTGAGAAACCGGAATATTTATCTAACAGTCTGGATGCAAAACTCATCCTTCTTTTTACCGCCGTGATCATCTTGTCATTTCACTTTGTGAATGCCTTTCAGATGCTTAAAATCGATGATGGCGGCTTTGACTATGCAAGCCATCTCACGGTTTCAGCTGGTTTGGCGGGTCTTTTCGGTCCTTCCGTTCTGGCTGCAGGTCAATTGGCGTTTGGCTATGAAATATCTTACTGGATCCACGTCCTGACGATTCTTGGGTTTCTCATTTATATTCCCGGCTCGAAGCATTTGCACCTGCTGGCAGCCGCGCCCAATGTTTTTTTAAAGCCACTGGAACGAGAAAAGTCGATCATCAAAACGGATATCGACGATGAGAATGCGGAAAGTTTCGGGCTCGGCCGCGTGTCGGATCTAAACTGGAAATCGGTGCTCGATCTCTATGCTTGTACGGAATGCGGCCGTTGCCAGGAGCAGTGTCCGGCAGACAACACCGGCAAGCCGCTGTCTCCCAAGAGGGTGGTGACGGATGTCAAACACGATCTTTTCGATCAATCAGAGCTACTCCTGGCAGGAAATGTCGGCGCAATCGAGCCCTTGCTTCGAGAGGGGGCCCCATTGACGGAGGACGTCCTCTGGTCATGTACCACCTGCAGGGCCTGTGAAGACATTTGTCCTGTCAATATCCAGCACCTGGATATTATTTTCGAAGTTAGAAAACACCGGGTTCTTATGGAAGCTGCATTCCCGCAGGAAATGCAGGAGACGTTCACGAATCTGGAAAACCAGTCGAATCCGTGGGGATTTTCCAATGACACCCGGGCTGACTGGTGCAAAGATATGGATGTGTCACTTATGTCGGATCAACCAGAAGCCGATGTTCTTTATTTCGTCGGATGTGCCGGATCTTTCGACGACCGGGGCAAGAAAATATCGCGGGCGCTGGTCAGGGTGTTGAAAAGAGCCGGCATCAACTTCGCCATACTCGGCCCTGAGGAACGCTGCAACGGAGATATGGCCCGCCGGGCGGGAAACGAATACCTGGCCCAGACGATGATTCAGGAAAACGTGGAGATTCTCAATCAATACAAGCCCAAAAAGATCCTAACCAGCTGTCCCCACTGTTACAACATCCTTAAGAATGAATACCCTCAATTCGGCGCTAATTTTGAAGTGCTTCACCACACTGCCTTTTTACTGGATATGGTGAAACAGGGTCGCCTGAAACCCAACGGCGTCTCTTTGGGTGAAATTGCCTTTCATGATTCCTGCTACCTGGGACGCTGGAACGGCATTTTCAATGCCCCGCGTGAACTCCTGCGCAGCATAAACACAAGTGGCGCGCTGGTTTTTCCGAAACGCAGCGGAGACAAGGGATTTTGCTGTGGTGCCGGTGGTGCAAGAATGTTCATGGAAGAGACGTTGGGGAAGCGCATCAACATAGAACGAGCGCAAGAATTACTGTCAACCGGCTGTAAAACCTTGGCTGCGGCCTGTCCGTTTTGCGTGACCATGCTTGGTGACGGCATTTCGGATTGCCAGGCAAGCATGCTTGTCAAAGATATTGCTGAAATCGTCGATGAGGCAACACAATAAACTCAGTAAACTCAAAAGAATACGCGATTCACTAATTCACAGGAGAAGACCCATGCAAGATCGTGCACAAGTTGTCATTATCGGAGGTGGCATTATTGGTTGCAGCACAGCTTACCATCTTACCAAAATGGGATGGAAAGATGTGGTGATACTCGAAAAGGGAGAGCTGACCAGCGGTTCTACCTGGCACGCTGCCGGGCTTGTGGGCCAATTGCGCAGTGAACGAAACATTACCCGTATGCTGCAGTACAGCGTCGGTCTCTACGAACAACTCGAGGCAGAAACGGGATTGACGACGGGTTGGAAAAAAAGTGGCTGTCTTCATCTGGCCAGCACCAAAGAACGCATGTACGAGCTCAAGAAGGGAGCTACCACGGCCCGCAGTTTCGGTCTGGAGATGAATATTATTTCGCCCAAGCAGGCCTACGACCTCTGCCCGATCATTACCATCGATGATATCATCGGCGCAGCCTTTATGCCCACAGACGGCCAGGCGGATCCAGCGGGCATTACCCAGGCCATGGCCAAAGGGGCCAGAAATCGAGGTGCGCACATATATGAACACACGCTGGTGACCGGTTTTGAATTCGACAAGAAACGGGTCAGCGTGGTGAAAACCGACCAGGGCGATATTCAGTGTGATATCGTCGTCAACTGTACGGGAATGTGGGGCTACCAGGTAGGGGAAATGCTCGGCGTCAACATACCCCTGGTTCCATTCCAACACCAGTTTCTCGTCACCGACGAGATCGAGGGGATGCCTTCGAACCTACCCACCATCCGCGACAAGGACAGCCTTCTCTATTATAAGGACGAAGTGGGTGGCCTGGTCATGGGCGGCTATGAACGCAACGGCATCCCATGGTCTGTTAATGGTGTTGATAACGATTTCATATCCCAACTGCTGGAACCCGACTATGATCACTTCCAATCCCTGTCGGATCCGGCCATGCACCGAACGCCGTGTCTTAAAGAAGCCGGTATTGCCCGTCTGGTCAATGGACCAGAGGCCTTTACTCCGGACGGCGATGCCATTATGGGGCCGGCCCCAGAGCTCGACAATTGCTTCGTAGCTGCGGGATTCAACGCCTTCGGCATAGCTGCCGGCGGTGGGGCCGGACGAATGATGGCTGAATGGATTATCGAGGGAGAGCCAAGCCTCGATATCTGGCCCCTGGACATTCGAAGATTCGGCCCCTATCACCATAGCCGCAAGTACAACTTAGAGAGAACCAGGGAACTCTACGGCAAACATTACACCATTCATTGGCCGCACGAAGAGCATGACTCCGCTCGCGGGGTGAGGCGCAGCCCTCTCTATTACCAGCTTAAAAATAAAGGTGCTGTTTATGGGGCCAAGTACGGGTGGGAAAGGGCCAACTGGTTTGCACCGGACGATATTCGACCGCAAGATGCGCTCACTTTCGAAATACCGAACTGGTTTGAATACGTGGCTGCCGAACATCGAAATGCGCGTGAAAACGTGGTGCTCATCGATCAGACCTCTTTTTGCAAATTCGAGCTGCAGGGTCCAGACGCTCTAGCGTTGTTAAACCGGCTTTGCGCCAATCAAATCGACCAGCCTGTCGGGAAAGTGATCTACACCCAGATGTGCAACGCACGCGGCACCATTGAATGCGACATGACCGTCGCTCGCTTGACAACAAACAAATTTATGATCGTTGTCGGTACCGCTTTCGGTCTTCGTACCTCCTGGTGGATAAAAAACCACATGCCCGAAGACGGCTATGTTTCGTTCAAGGACGTGACGTCGGCCTATGCGGTCATCAATGTCATCGGCCCCAAATCGAGAGCGCTGTTGAATAAGACAACCCAAGAAGATCTAAGCAACGACGGCTTTCCGTTTGCAACGTGCAAATCGTTCAGTGTGGGGTATGCACCGGTCATTTCTTTTCGTGTGACCTATGTCGGAGAGCTCGGTTACGAGCTGTATATTCCCACAGAATTTGCGGGCCATGTATATGAAACGCTTTGGGAGGCCGGACAGGAGCTCGGTGTGAAAAACGCCGGATACCGAACCATCGCCTCCACACATCTGGAAAAAGGATATGCCGACTGGGGCTCCGAACTATCTCCTGAATACACGCCATTCGATGCCGGCCTGGGTTTTTGTGTCGCGCTTGATAAAGATGATTTTATCGGCAAGGAGGCCCTGGCAAGAATCAAGTCCGAAGGTCCCGCTTGGAAGCTGTGCACTTTCACTATCGATGCAGAAAAGCCACTGATGCTCCAGGGGAGTGCGCCTATTCTGCACAAGGGAAAAGTGGTAGGGGTGACCACCAGTTCAGGGTACGGACACAGCATTGGAAAGAACATCTGTTATGGGTATCTTCCCGCATCTATGAGCGCGAAGACAGATGGATATGAAATCGAATCGTTTAAAAAAGTCTACCCGGCCCAACGCGAAGCCAACCGTCAATTGTACGATCCTGAGCGCAAGAAGTTATTTGTATAGCATGTGCGAAGATATCACGCTCGGGACTTCAGTACTTCCGTCAGCACCGGAACGACATCAAAAAGATCTCCTACGATGCCATAATTGCATTTGCCGAAAATGGGTGCATCCTTGTCTGTGTTGATGCCGACGATCACCCTCGACGTCTTCATGCCGGCAAAGTGTTGCACCGATCCGGAGAGTCCGCAACCAATGTAGAGTTTGGGAGAAACCGTTTTGCCCGTCTGGCCTACCTGCATGCTGTGGGGTGCAAACCCGGCGTCCACAGCCGCACGCGAGGCGCCTACGGCAGCACCCAATTCCTCGGCGCAAGCATAAAGAATCTTGAAGTTGTCTGCCGAATTCATGGGCCGTCCGCCGGTAATGATGATTTCGGCTTCGGTCAGGTCCACTGCACCGGTTCGGCCCTTTTTGACTTCCAGGATATTAAACCCATCACTGCTGCCTGTTTCTGCACTGAAGGCGACGACCTCGCTCGACACCGGGTTTTCAGCGGCCTCGATCACATTGGGGCGCAGGCCTATGAACAGGGGTCTGCCGGTCAGTTTCATGACTGCCGTGGTTTTGCCAGAAAAATGGCTCTTTACGGCCGACCCGTCAGCCAGGTTGACTTGAATGGCATCGAGCACCAAAGGGGCCGCCACCATGCAGGCGCATCGGGTCAGGAGATCACGGCCACGTGCAGTGGAAAGTCCCAACAGCGCATCCAGGTCATATTCTTTGACAGCGGCTGCCAGCAGGTTTGCCTTTTGAACCGGGCTCTCGGCAGACATGCTCACGATCTTCTCGGCACCAAAACGCGCCAGATCGCTTTTATAGGCTTCGCCATCTTCGGTAAATACCAAGGCAAAAACATTTCCGCCCGTGCGGGCTGCCGTCAAGACACCGTAATTGGTCGCTTTTATCTCCTGCCCATCCATTTCTATGAGTACACCAATATTGGACATGGTCATTCTCTCCCTAGTGCCCATCCACAAATGGTCTTTTTCCGCGATATCGGCGTTGGACGCCTTGATCTCACGCAAAAGTCTTCATTTCTGGACGAACACTTCCTAATTGTTTCAATTTAAATATTACCTGCCAAATAAATTCGGGCAACGAATTTATTTACAGGACCTTGACATCATTTTCAAGCCGATTGACCAGGTCTTCCACCATCTCTCTGACCGAGCCATTCATCATTGTCGCCGCGCCACGCTCCTTCACAGCTGACAAAGATGTCATGACGGCGGAGTCGGGCGATGCGGCAATGCTCAGATCCGCCAGGCTCATTTCGACGAGGGGTTTTTTCTTGGCCTTCAAGATATCCGGTAACTTGGGATAGCGGGGTTCGTTCAAGCCCTTGGTGGCACCTACAACGCAGGGCATGCTCATCTGGATCACTTCCCGGTCGCCGCCCCCCATTTCGCATTCCACAACAGCCTTACCGTCGGCCATGGAAAAGGCCACCACATCCGTCGCAACCGGAATGCCCATTGCGGCGGCCAAGCGGTAATGCGTCTGCATGCCTTCGCTGTCAACGGACTGCTTGCCGGTGAATATGAGATCCGGCGCACCATCCTTTTCAATGATGGTCTTGAGCACCAGGGCAGTGGTGCCACTGTCCAGAAACTGGGCATCGGTTTTTACAAGGATACCCCTGTCAGCACCCACGGCCAGCGCGCTTCGCACCGAGTTAATAGCGTTTGGCCTTCCCACCGAGAGGGCCACCACTTCGCCCCCTTGCGTCTGAACGATCCTGACGGCCTCTTCCAGGGCATACTCATCATAAGGATTCATGACGAATTTGACCGATTCATCAAACCCATTTTCTCCCACGACCTTGATATTTGCCGCGGTGTCCGGCACATGTTTGACACATACAAAAATTTTCATTCCTTTCACCTTTCCCAATCATACTTGATGGTACGCATCATCTGATATTTCTATTGCTGAGAAACACAAAACCCCCTATCACATCAACGGGCAGAATTAAAGGGATATGTTGTAGCGGATGCAAGCTGAATCCATTGTATTATCAGCTTGACGAGTTATTTGTTTATCCATTTATCGAGTAGGCCTTGCCCTGCCCATAAAAGAGCCATAAGCCTCAAGCGGTAAGCGGCTTATGGCTTATCGCTCAGCCGACATAAACCTTGGGTACACGCAAGGTAAGAGAAGACACGATTTCGTAATTAATGGTGCCCACCCGATTGGCGATTTCATCCGCTGAAATGGTGTCGCCCCCCTGTGATCCAAGTATCACCACCTCGTCTTCGAGACTGACATTCGGGACATGGCCCACATCGATCATGGTCAGGTCCATGCAAACCCGGCCGATGATGGGCGCCCTGGTGCCCTTCACCAGCATGTGCCCGTTGGAGGAAAGGCTGCGGTCGAATCCGTCTGCATAACCGATGGGAATAGTGGCAATCCTGGTGGGGCGCGGCGTGACATAGGTGCTTCCGTAGCTGACGGCAAAACCGGCATCAACCTCCTTTACCTGGATGACCCTCGATTTGATGGACATGACCGGCTTGAGGTCAATCCGTTCCTTGTGGACGTCATCGGAAGGCCAGAGACCGTATTGTGCGATTCCAGGCCTCACCAGATCCAGATGAGACTCGGGCATGTCGATGATAGCGGCACTGTTGGCGGCATGACGATATTTTACTCGAAAGGAATGCTTTTTCAGGCTTTCCAGGAGCTTGGTAAAGCGCGACAGCTGGCCTCTTGCATGATCCTTGTCCCGGCTGTCTGAATTGGCAAAGTGGGTGAAAATACCCTCCACTTCGATACCGGGTAGGGCGGTGATAGCCAAAATATCGTTAATGGCACGGTCGAACTGCTTGCCGGAGACCGTCGGGACGGCAATCTCGTCTGCTAGAATCCCCAGACGTCCCATGCCTGTATCGATCTTGATATGGGCTTTAACGGATGTATTACGGCGAACGGCTTCCCTTGAAATATTGTGGGCGCCCTCCAGTGAATTGAGAGCAGCCCGAATGTCTTTGGATGCCAGGATGTCCACATAGGCGGGCAAGCTGTGACCAAACAGCAGAATGGGGGCTGAAATACCGGCTTCACGAAGCTTTACAGCCTCACCCATGCGTGCCACGCCAAGAAGTCCTGCACCGTTTTCAAGGGCCACTCGGGCCACCTGAGGAGCACCATGACCATATCCATCCGCTTTGACCACAGCCATGATGGCTGCAGACGATTCGGTGATACGTCTCAACTCTCGATAGTTGTGTGCCAAGACACCCAAATCGATTTCTGCCCAGGTCAGGGAAGGAACGTCATTGCTCGAGGCGAGCACCGTTTCCATGTTAGACCTTTCCCTGTCCATAGGCGGTGGTGTAGTCTTCGAAAAGCTGCATCACCTTTTGTGTTCGCTGGCCGGGCCGGCCATCTCCGATGACGATATCATCTACTTTTATGATGGGCACGATCTCCTTGTTGGAGGCTGAAATAAAGACCTCCTCCATGGAAGGTAGTTCCGTTCTTTGGATTTCTCTGATGTCCAGATCATAGTGGCCTTGCAACAGGTCAACCAGGACACTACGTGTGATTCCCGGTAAAATATCCATTTTGGGTGTTATCAGTTTGTTCCCCTTATAACAGAAAAAATTGGAGGTGGTACCTTCCAGGAGACAATCGTTGCGATCCACATAGATGGATTCGATGGCACCCATGGCCTTTGCCCGTTCAAGAGCCCAAACCGCTGTCAGATAATTGGTACTCTTGGCCCCCGGGATAAAACGTTCGATCTCTGCGGTAACCAATTTGGCCCCATCGGTATACCACTCGTCCGGTAGGTGATGCTTGGGTGTCACCATGACGATCAGGTATCCGTTTCCCTCCGGGGTGACACCATCCGAGCTGATACCCCCCGTGTAAACAATACGGATGTTCGACTCGTCATGATGGGGGTTGCGACGGATCGTTTCTTCGACAACAGCGCAGATTTCGTCGTTGGTGTGTCTGATGGTGAGTCCTATTTTATTGGCCGAATTTTCCAGGCGTTGGACATGCTCTTTCAAATGGAAGGGTCGCTTGTTATAGGTAATCAAAAAGTCGAATACGCCAAATCCCCGCAGAACGATAATGTCTTTTACCGACAGTGTGCATTTGTCTTCATTCACGTATTGTCCGTCAATATAGAATGTATCCATTTAGGTCTCCTTTATACCCCTTGTCAAAAATATGGGAACCTCTCAATCGGAACGCTTTCATGACATTCACTTTAATTCTGCCGGTAAAAAAAAGGAGCATCCCATGAGACGGGGTGGCAACCGAAGCTCTCATGGGATGTCCGATGATGTGTCAGGCGACCTGCGCCTGGTGTCCGGATAAGCTTATGCGAAATAGGTGCGGATAAACTGGATGAATTTTTCGTTTTCCGCGTCCGTTCCCGGGGTTACCCTGAAGTATCCTGTTTTTCCGTGGATTTCACCGATTTTCTTGAGATAGATTTTCTTGTCAAGAGCGGCCTTGAGGATTTCATCGGTGGTTTTGCCCGTCATGGTCCCGTCGATGAGCATGTAATTGCCGTTGGCCGGGTACGGTTTGAGGCCCAGTTGTTTCAACTCTTCGGTGAAGATCTTCATCCATTTGTTGTTGTGAGCGACCTTTTCCTTGACCTCGCTGGGGTTGTCCAGGATGGCTTCCGCTGCGGCTGCCGACATCAGGCTCACGTTCCAGGGCAGGAACATGCGGTTAAAAGCAGCGATCATTTCTTCAGTTCCCAGGACAAAGCCAAATCGAATTCCTGCAAAACCATAGGCCTTGGAAAAGGTCACGGACAGAAATACCTGGGGGTACTTTTTAATGAGGTATGCTTTCGAGGGGTGGTCGGGGTTGTAGTCCAGATAGGCTTCATCCACACAGAGAGGGACACCTGTTTCACAGAATCGTTCAAGATCGACGTCGTCGATAAACACCCCTGTGGGGTTGTTGGGGTTGATGATTAGGATCAGTTTCGTTCGGTCGTTGATGGCGTTGAGCATGGCTTCAACGTCATACTGAAGATCTCCTTCCCGGACCGGGATTGAAACGACTTTGGCATTGCAGAGCTCTGCGCGTGGCGGAAAGAGTTCGAAGGTCGGTGTGGACAACATGAACTCGTCTCCGGGCTGCAGGAATACGCGCATCATGGCATCGATGGTTTCTGAAGAGCCGTTGCAAAGGGCCACGTTGTCGGGGCCCAGATCGTACATCTTGCCGATTTTGGTTCTCAAACGCAGAAAACTATCCGGGTATCGGTTACCCTGTCGAATCGCTTTAGACACCGCCTCAACCACTTTTTCCGAGGGCTGAATGGGGTTTTCATTGAGCATCAGGCGGGCGTGGTCAGGGTTGGCCCAGGCCTTGTCCAAGATGCCGACATTGTACTCTCTAGACGTATAGAGCCAGGGTACGATCCAGTCTTTTAATTCTTTTTTCATTTTCTTGTCCTTTCAAATTAATGTTTGGCTAGACTGTTCAAGAGAACATTCTATAATACCGATTCAAATGGTTCGAAGGCCAGATTAAATGCCTCGGCCACGCCTTTGTAGGTTACCTTTCCTTCCACCACATTGAGACCTTTGGCCAATTCCGGGTTTTCAAGGGCCGCGATCTTATAGCCCTTGTTTGCCAGTTCAAGGGCGTAGGGAAGGGTGGCGTTGGTTAGCGCGACCGTCGAGGTCATGGAAACCGCTCCAGGCATGTTGGCCACGCAGTAGTGAATAATGCCGTCCACCTCGAAGATGGGATCGTCATGGGTGGTTGGTTTGGAGGTCTCGAAGCATCCGCCCTGATCGATGGCCACATCCACGATTACGGAACCTTTTTTCATGTAGCCCAGCATTTGGCGGGTTATCAGTTTGGGAGCCACGGCACCTGGGATCAACACGGCGCCCACCACCAGATCGGCTTCCTTCAGCAGTTTTCGAAGAATGGCCGGGTTGGACGCAAGCGGAAAACAGTTTTTGGGCATGACATCGGAAAGATATCGAAGCCGTTCCAGATTGGTGTCCAGCAGATATACCTTGGCCCCCATGCCGCAGGCAATTTTAGCTGCATTGGTACCGACGATACCCCCGCCGATAACGATGACGGTTCCCGGTTCCACACCGGGAACGCCGCCCAGCAGAATACCCTTTCCATTGTAGGTCTTTTCAAGGTATTTGGCACCTTCGTGAATCGCCATCCGTCCCGCCACCTCGCTCATGGGTGTCAGCAGGGGTAGGGATCCGTTGGCTTTTTCGACGGTTTCATAGGCGATAGCGATGGAACCGGTTTTAATGATGGCACGCGTGAGCTCTTCTGAAGCGGCGAAATGAAAGTAGGTAAACAGTACCTGTCCCTTGCGGATCATCGGAAACTCCACGGGCAATGGCTCTTTCACCTTCATGACCATTTCGCTTTTTTTGTAAATCGCCTGGGCCGAAGGCTCGATCTGAGCACCGGCTTTTTCGTAAGTCTTGTCAGTAAATCCGGAGCCTTTACCGGCGGTGGTTTGCACCATAATCGTGTGCCCATTGGCAACCATCTGTTCGACACCCGCCGGTGTCATGGCCACACGGTTTTCCTTGGTTTTAATTTCTTTTAGCACGCCTACTTTCATAGCATCCTCCTTTGAGTAAAGGAACACATGTTAAGTGTTTTTTAAACACTTGTCTGCAAACATTACCATTTCTTCGGTGGCCTTCGAGAATTGCGCCGCCGTCCGCTGAAGGGCAGGGTGGGTATTGTACTCTTCCCGGGAATAGCCGTCTACTGCGTAGGCCTTTTCAAAATAAGGCACCTGCATTAGTTTATGCATGACATCTTTGGGGATGTCTTTAAGAATACGATCTTTCTCAAAGACGATTTTGTCCTGCTCTTTAAAGTTGATGATCTGGTCGATAAAGGTTGGCGGGCAGGTTACGACTGTTGCACAGCCTGCTTTTTCCTCCAGATGCGGAATTCGGGTGACGCCATCCACCACGGGTCCGATCCTAAGGGAGCAGGAGAGCATCTTGCTCTGCATCTTATTGTCGATCAGGTACTTGTAGGCTTTTTTGAAGATAGCCAATTCCGCCCACCTGACGTCCATGTCGGAGAGTGCGATGTTTTTTTCGGCGGCAAATTCTCTCAGCCCACCCAGATCGCCATATCTCGATTCCATGTGCGTGATAACCGATCGCCATTTCGAAAGATCCACATGGTTCTTCTGGGCTGTTTCAAGACCGCGTTTGACGGTCTCGGCGCAATCAACCAGCTGGGGCAGCACAAAGGTCAGGGTGTTGTTGGTGGAGATTCCTTTGGATGTCAGAAATTCGATGACCTCATAGCCTTCTTTGGTGCCCGGTACCTTGATCATGACATTGGGATTGACTTTGGCGATGTCAAGGGCCTGTTTGATCATGGCATCCTTGTCAAAAGCACTGCGGGGATCTACCTGACCCGAAAGAAAACCTTCGGTGTAAGCGGATTTTTCAAACAGGGGCAGGTACAGATCCGAACCCAGTTTGACAACCGAAAGGTATAGTTTCCAGAAAAGAGATTCCGTGTCGATGCCTGGATTTTCGGAGATTATTTTCTGGGCCTCTTTTTCCCAGCGTGGAATATCGTCCTGAATTGCCTGAAGAGAGAGCGGTGGGTTTGTGGTAACGCCTCTGAAAAGCTGCGTCTCCGGCTTGGCGGGGTCGAACATCCGGTCAAACTGCGCCTGCAGCCGTTTTCGATCGGTTGCAGCGGCCTTGGCAAGCAATTTCTTGCACCAGTTGTCAAAAATAATGGGCGATGAATCCCACCAGATTTCCATTCCCGGGCTGACGTCGACTAACTTTTCAAACAGGTTTCGATCTTGCATAATTGCCTCCTTGCGTTTTTTTCTTACGTGAAACGGATGTATCCTTACTATATCATAGTCTCATTAAAACGTGGGTCGACCAGGTTTTCCTAATGGCGTCAGGGACGCCATTCATAGATTCGTTTAGCGAATCTATTGTTCCGTTAGATGATAGCGTCCGAGCTCCACTGCGAATGCGTATTTATCGCCTCTAAAATAGCCGCACAGAAACTCAATCGGCATATTATGGTCATTGTAGGTCACGCTTTCCATATACAGGGCAGCCGCACCGGTCTTTAATTTTAGGGAACGGGCAATCTCACCGTTCAAGCTGACAGCCGTGATGGTCTGTTCGCAGCGGGCCAGCACGGTGTTGAACGAATGGGTGAAAATCTCGTAGATTGAACCGGTCAGATCCATATCCAGAATACCGTCGAACAGATCCACCGGTAGAAAGGTCTCCTCATAGATGAGGGGCAGATCGTCACCGGTCCGCAGGCGTCGAATGGCGATCACGTCATTGTCTGGCCCCAGAGTAAGTGCCTTTGCGGCACGTTTAGACGGTTTTTCTATTCCCTTGCCGAGAAGGCAGGTGTTCTCCTGAATCCCTGCGGCAGACAGCTCTTTGCTGAAACTGGATATGCGATTGAGCTGACGCTTGAGGGCGGTGGGTTCCGATGCCGTTACAAAGGTGCCCTTGCCTTTTTTCTTGGTTAAAATACCATTCTTCGTTAATTCGGCAATCGCCTGTCTGAGGGTATTGCGATTGACCCGACACAGGTGTGACAGTTCGACTTCGGAGGGGATCTTCTCCCCCAAAGGGTATCTGCCGATCTGAATCGCTTCCTTGAGCCAGGAACTGATCTGAAGATATTTGGGTATCGGATTGTTGGGGTCGACTATTTGCATATGTCATCCATCTCAATGTGCGGGCACATGCTGTTTGTTGCCGCACATGCATTTGTTTGTTCGATTATCGTGTTAGGCCTGGCTCTGAATCATGGATCGAATCTTTTTCAGGATATCTTCGGGGTCAAGCCCCTGGTAAGGAATCTGTTCTGTAATGCCGCCATGACCCTCCCGTGTAACACCCAGGTGCGCATATGGGGTTGAATAACCTCTTTCAAGCAACCAGGTGCCGAATCTGACCCCCAGACCCGATTTAACGCTTTGTGTCTCCACCAGCAGAACAAAACCTGTTGAACCGAGGCGGGTCATCATTTCCTCATCCACCAAATTTAAACAAGGCTTGTTGATCAACCCGATCCGTAGACCTTCTTTGCGCAATCGATCCACGGCGTCCAGGCATCGGTAGAGCATTTCACCGTAGGATACCAGGTACCCTTGGTCACCTTGGCGAATGATCTCGTCTTTTCCGGGGATGAAACGATAGTCCCCATCATAGAGCGCTCGCCCTTCTTCATCTTGGATATAAGGTACCGCAGATCGGGTTGAAAACACGAAACGCAATCCACGATCTTCAAATATTTTTTTAAGAAGCGCCCGCAGTTGATGGGAATCCGCCGGATAATAGAGACGGGTGGTGTCGTTTTCCTGTAGGCCGTTGTCGGCAAAGAAATTGTTGATTCCAAAATGGCAGGTGTTGTCGGCCATATCGTCCACACCGGCATGAGAAAAGTGGGCCAGAAGGTTGGCATGGTTCAGGCGGGCCATGGTGATTTCGGAAACGACCATTTCGAGGAAGGCTGAAAATGTGCCGAAAATACCTTGTTTACCCTGTGTCGCACCAAACCCGGCCGCGACAGAAAAATTGTTGCGCTCCATGATGCCGCCGTGAACGTAGACCTCGGGGAAGGTCTTGCGAATATGGTGAAGCCCGCATGATCCCTCAAGGTCCGAGTCCACCACCAGGACTTTCGATTTCCTGTCAGGTATTTCCTGGAGTATATCGCAGATGATTTTGCCGAAATTGTCCCTGTTTTTAGCTTTTTCTGTGGAACTACCGAGATAAACCCGGCTGGCTGATTTTTTGCTGGCGCTTTCTAGAATAGTGACGGCCGCATCTCGTCCTTTCTCCTTGAGGTAATCGATGGCCAGATCCACCGCTATGACGTCGTGCCCTTTGGGCGTTCCTTCGATACCCTTGATACCGACAGCCATTTTCCGATAATTGATCAAGGCCATGGGGCCGTCGATGGACATTAGTTTCTGAATGCTGCGATATAATGCTGAAAGGTCTTCGCCATCGCAGGTAGTCACTGCCATGCCATGTCCCTTGAGCGTGGTTGCGACACTGAAGCCCTTCAAATATTCGCTCGGATGGCCGGCGATGGTGACATCATTGTCATCGATGAGCAGTTTGACGTTCAGATGTTGTGCCACGGCGTATCTAGCAGCTTCTGCGTCACCGCCTTCCTGTTGGGACCCGTCGCTGCCGAACATAACCAGGGTTTTGTCCGGGTTGGCAGTGGCAATGCCATTGACGTAGCTCCACAGGTGACCCAGGCGACCCGAACTGAAAAAGATTCCCTTGGCGTCGTCTCTTTCCGGGTGACCATAGAGACCGCTTTCGAATTCACGGTAGTGAAACAGGGAATCAATCGGCAGGTATCCATTGAGGACCGCCATCTGGTATTGGGCCGCAACACGGTGGCCGGCCTCATCGAAAAAAACAGGGTATATGGCAGCGTCGTTTTTCATGAAACCGTCAAGGATCAACATTTCAGGGACGATATCATAGGCACCGCCTGTGTGACCGCCCAGCCCCTTGGTATTGGCATAGGCTGTAAAAAATACGATGCTGTCCCGGATCAGTTGAATATTCCCTCGCAGCTGAGTCATCTGATCGGCTGTCGGCTCCTTCTGGCGAAGATCGAATTTAACAGGGGTGTAAGCCTCTAAATTGAGCGGAAACTGCATGGGCATCCTCCTTTTTGAACGCGGGGGTTTTGATCATCACTGAATGAACTCGATCGTATAGAGTTATAAATGTATATACAACAAATCTTTTAGGGAAAATGAGTGGGTTTGTCAAGCGATATTTGTGTTTAAATTGGGTTTACGATAGGGTTCGGAGCAAAGGAGGAATGCTCGGGGCAAGAAAAGCTAATGAGTATGCATCCACAATCGTTTTTAAGCGCACGAGATGATCAGCGACTTCAACGAGGGAAGGAATATTTTTATGAAGCGGTATCTATATCCGCTTTGAAGCTTTCTACTTTGGATTTGAGGTCAGCCAATTGGGATTCGGCCGCCCTGCGTTTGTTCATGTTGTATTGCGCATGCGCCCCAAAAACGATAAAAAGGCATATAACGATAATTCTGGTTCCTATCCCGGATAACCCGCCGCCGAACAAGCCACTTAAGAAACCGGCATTGTCAAGGGTGAGAACATCGTAAATGGTATCGATGATCCAGTAAACAATCCCAAGACCAATTCCGGTTAAAACCATCGTGTCAAATATTGAAACGTGCTTTTTCTTTTTAGAAGCCATGCTCTCTCCTGTTTTCACAACAACACTAATACGATAACACGCTTCAGTCAATCGAAAAAAGGGTCCAAAACATTTCACTGGATCAATTGTCTTGATTTATCCGCACCCAAACCGTACCCTATATTCTGCCACGAAAAAAAGCCACAACTCATTGAGATTGCAGCTCTATACGCCTTCACAGAAGACCACGGGCCTGCCCGTAAAACCAGATTTGACGTGTGGTGCCGAAGGCCGGACTTGAACCGGCACGGGTCTCCCCACTACCCCCTCAAGATAGCGTGTCTACCAAGTTCCACCACTTCGGCACGATGCATGGGCTACTCTGTTTTATCCGGCTCACTCGAAGCGGGTTCACTAGGCAGCGCAGGGGCGACCGGTGGTACTTCGGAGGCCGGTAGCGCTTGTTCGATGGGCGCCGGTGAATCCATAACGATCGACTTACCGGTTTTGTTTCCCGACATATAAGCCAGAATCAGTGATGTCAGCATGAACACGACAGCGGCAACCGTGGTGGCTTTGCTTAAAAAGGTAGATGCACCCGTGCTGCCAAAAAGCGTCTGGCTTGAACCACCGCCAAATGCTGCGCCCATGTCAGCGCCTTTGCCGGTCTGCAGAAGCACGATCATAATCAGTGCAATGCACACAACAATGTGTATAACGACAATGAGTAAGGACATTTTTTTACTTTTACGTTTTAGGTAGTAGATTATACCTGATTAAAATAACACGATCTTACTGAAGGTTTCAGCATTCAAGCTGGCACCTCCCACGAGCCCTCCATCCACATCCGGCATGGACATCAATTCAGCGATGTTGTTCGGTTTGACGCTGCCACCGTATAGAATCCTGATGGTTTCCGAAAAAGCTGAACCGTAGGCTTTTTCAAGCAGGGACCGCAAAAATTGGTGAACTTCCTGGGCCTGTTCCGTGGTGGCGGTCTTGCCGGTACCAATGGCCCAGACTGGCTCATAGGCAATTACCAAGGTCGACAGATCTTCCAGAGCGATGTCTTGTAAACCACTTGTGACCTGTTTGTCAAGCACAGAAAAGGTAATCTTTGATTCGCGCTCGGTTTCGGTTTCCCCAACGCAAAATACCGGCACCAGATCGTGCTTAATGGCGGCAACGATCCGTTTATTCACGGTTTGGTCAGTTTCATGAAAATACTGTCGCCGTTCGGAATGCCCGAGAATCACATGATTACAACCGGCCGACACCACCATGGATGGTGATATTTCACCGGTGAAGGCACCCTCTTCATGCCAGGAAATGTTTTGAGCACCCAGGTGAATGTTGCTTCCCGAAAGGGCTTCCGATACCGGAGAAAGCGACGTGAACGAGGGAGCGATCATAATATCGACCGCGGAAGCGTCCTTGACGAGGTGTTTCAGGCTAAGGGCAGTTTCTACGGCTTCAGCACAGGTCTTAAACATCTTCCAATTACCGGCGATCAACGGTTTGCGTAACGGCATAATTGTCTCCTTACAGCATATTGCCTACCATGGCAGCCAGATCGACCATGCGGTGGGAATACCCGGATTCATTGTCATACCAGGAAAGAACTTTCACCATGTCATCGACGACATAAGTTGTCCCGGCATCCACAATCGAAGAGAGACTGGAACCGTTATAATCGGCTGAAACCAGGGGAAGTTCGGAATAGCCGAGAATACCGGCCAGTTCATCTTCGGCAGCCTTTTTCATGGCTTGATTTATCTCAGATGCCGTCACGCCGGTCTTTTCGATGGTTGCCACCAGGTCCACTATCGACACATTGGGCGTCGGCACACGGATGGCAAGCCCATTCAGCTTTCCGGCAAGTTCAGGCAGCACCAGAGCTACTGCCTTGGCGGCACCCGTTGTCGTGGGTATCATGGATAGGCCAGCGGCTCTCGCTCGGCGGAGATCCTTATGGGGAAAATCGAGCAGACGTTGGTCCCCGGTATAGGCGTGAATGGTTGTCATCAGACCGGATTTCAAACCAAAATTTTCAAGGAGCACCTTCGCTACCGGTGCAAGACAGTTGGTCGTGCAAGAAGCGTTCGAGATAATGTGATGCTGCTTGGGGTCATACTTGCTGGAGTTGACACCCATGACGATAGTGATGTCCGGATCTTTGGCAGGTGCGGAAATAATCACTTTTCGTGCCCCTGCGGTAAGGTGCTTGGCCGCATTCTCCCGGTCTCTGAACAGGCCGGTGCATTCTGCGGCGACATCCACGCCCAGTTCCTTCCACTTCAGCTGCTCCGGGTCTTTGATGGATGTAAATGTGATGGAACGTCCATCGACTTCGATGGCGTCATCTTTCGCTCGAATATCAAGATCCAACTTACCGTGCACGGAATCATACGTAAGCAGATGCGCCATGGTAGCCGCGTCTGTTAAATCATTGATCGCAACGACCTCTACCTCGGGATGCTTCCATGCCGCTCTGAACACAAGCCGCCCGATTCTGCCGAACCCATTAATACCTATTTTTATCTTCATAATTTCCTCCTGTACACGTATGTTTATTCGAGAATTATTCTCAAAAGATGGTTTTACTTGCGAGACTTGCCTTTTAAAATACTGCTGGCCATCGATATGCTTTTCTTGCCATACATTTCAAGACATTCGGTCAGTTGGGTGAGTTCCATGTCGGAACGAGAATTGATGGCTTTGATGAGAACGGGCAGGTTGACGCCGGAAAGGACTTCGACATGCCCCTCTTCAAGAAAAGAATAGCTCAAGTTGGATGGTGTTCCACCGAACATGTCGGTCAGAATGACGACACCTTCGTCAGACTTGACTTTTTTGATTCCCTTGACGATTTTATCCCTGAGCACATCGACGCTTTCATTCAGGTCAATGGAAATTGATTCCATCGATTCTGGCTTGAAACCAACGATAAACTGAGCAGCATCAATAAGAGAATCTCCGAGCTGCCTGTGTGTCACGATAAGAATACCGATCATAATATATCCAATTTAGAAACTTGTTTGCGTTTCAGTTTGTCGATTGTTCTTGTACAATGTCTCGGTGGGTAACATTGACGTCCCTGCCATTTTGCAGGACATGATCGAAAATTTTGTCGGCAATGAAGACGGATCGATGTCGCCCCCCGGTGCACCCAACGCCAATGGTTAGATACGTTTTGCCTTCCTTTTCGTACAAAGGGATCAAATAGTCAAGCAGATCTAAATATTTTTTCAGGAAAGCGCTTGTCTCTGGTTTCTCAGAGAGAAATTTTTTCACACGAGCGGATTCACCGTCCAAGTCGCGGAGGTTTTCTATGAAATAGGGGTTCGGCAGGAAGCGCACGTCGATAATCAGATCAGCATGATGGGGGATGCCGTATTTATAACCAAAGGAAAGCACATTGATGATAATGGCCGCAATGTCGGCATTTTCCTTTACGATGTTGAAAATGCGCGATTTGAGCTCGTGGACCGTGTAATGGGTCGTGTCGATAATCCTGTCAGCTTCTCTTTTCAAATCGCCCAGAGAAATTTCTTCGGCCCGTACGCCATCAAGGAGGTCTCTGCCACCTGCAAGTGGATGGTTTCGACGTGTTTGTGAATAGCGCTGTAGGAGCACGTTTTCATTCGCTTCCAGAAAGATGATCTCAAACACATATCCTTTCTGGGCCAGTGATCGGAAGACCGGTCTGTATTTGGCGAGAAACCCCTTTTCGCGGAGGTCCATCACAAAAGCAAAACCGGAAAACTCGGAAGCGTTTTCAATGGGCAGGCTCAGGAAATTGGGTAAAAGGGCCACCGGCATGTTGTCGACACAATAAAACCCGGCATCTTCGAACGCTGCAATGGCGGTACTCTTCCCTGAGCCTGATCGTCCTGTAATGATATATATTTTGTTTTTTTCCACAATGAGACCATCGAGTTAGAACTCTTCATCCTCTTCTTTGAGGGCACGAAAAATTTCATCTCTGTCCAGAGCCTGGAGGAGTTTTTCCTTAAACGGACCCTTTTTCAACAGCCTGGATATTCTTGCCAGCAATTTCAAATGCAGCCCTGTGGAATTTTCAGGCGTTAGTAAAAGAAAAAAGATATGGGTTGGCTTGCCATCCATGGATTCGAAATCCACACCGCTTCTGCTGACACCAAGACCCAAGGCAATCGATTGCAGGCTGTCAAGTTTTCCATGGGGAATACCGACACCGCCGCCGATTCCGGTACTTCCGAGTCGTTCTCTTTCGATGAGTACCTTGACCAAGGTTTCCTGATCGATCCCCGTGGTCTCGACAAGGGGATAGACGAGTTCTTCCAGAATACCCTTTTTGTCTTTTGCTTTTAAGTCATCGATAATGGCATTTTTGTTTAGCGCTTCAAGGATCCTCATCATGTGCTCGCAATCACCTGGTTTGCCCTCGGAAAGGGTGGAATCGGTGCCGGATGCCTACAGGGAACGGGTATCCCGTTCAATTATTGGGTTGAATCAGTCCGTAGTGACCGTCTTTGCGTCGGTACAGAACATTGATCAGGTTGTCCCTTGCATTGGTAAAAACGAAAAAGTTGTCGTCAACCAGCTCCATCTGCATAACAGCTTCGTCAATATCCATGGGTTTGTATTCAATATGCTGGATTTTAACCTGTTTTTCGAAATCATCTTCATTCTGGTAGGGCTCCGCTTGTTTGGCGTCCCGGGCTCTGAATTTGGATCCGGATCGCTTTTCGCTTAGTTTTTCTTTACTTTTCTTGATCTGTTTTTCAAGCTTGTCCAGAACCATGTCGATGGCCGAATACATATCTTCGGTTTCTTCTTTCCCATTGATATTCAGTCTGTCTCCATTGATATTGATTTCTGCAATATGCCTGAATTTCTCTACCGAAAGAACCACACTGGCTTCGGCAGGGTTGTAGAGATACTTGTCAAACCGGTCGAGTTTGTCGGACACATAGGTTCTCAAGTTTTCGGAGGAATCAATGTTCTTGAAGGTAACAGATGTCTGCATATGAAATCTCCTTAGAATTGTTTGCGTTTGTTTGATGACAACACACCCAGCATTTCACGGTATTTCGCAACCGTCCTACGGGCGATATCGATATTTTGATCCTTTAGCATATCTGCCATTTTACTATCACTGAATGGTTTTTTGGGGTTCTCGCCTTCAATGATTTTTTTGATTTTATCCTGCACGCTGGCTGAGGCAATAGCATCTCCATGGATTCTTTTTATGGAACTGTTGAAAAAATACTTCAATTCAAAAATACCCTGGGGCGTATGGGCGTATTTATTCGTTGTCACCCGACTGATGGTTGATTCGTGCATCTCGATATCCTCGGCAACATCGCGGAGAACCATCGGTTTCAAATGGGCGATCCCCTTTTCAAAAAAAGGTCGCTGAAATTTCAGAATACTCTCCATGGCCCTGTAGATGGTTTTCTGCCGCTGATGGATGCTGCGGATAAGCCATGCAGCGGAACGGAGCTTGTCCTGCAGGTATTCCTTGGTTTCATCGGATATTTTTTCACCCCGCAGCATGGCTTTTTTATAGAATGAATTGACCTGGAGTTTCGGTAGACCGTCGTCATTGAGAACGATTACAAAATCGTTTTCGGATTTATAGACATAGATATCCGGCGTTATATACTGTACATCCGATTCACTGAATTCGCGGCCTGGTTTCGGCTCCATACCCTTGATGACACTAACGGCGGCAATCACATCATCCATTCTAACTTTCAATGCCTTGCAGATAGCCCGATAATTTTTATTTTCCAGATGATGCAGATGATTTTTAACAATTTCAGTAAGAATGGTGTTGTCGTCAAGACCCAGGTGCCTGATTTGAATCAGCAAACATTCACTGAGATCCCTGGCACACACACCGATGGGATTGAAGGTCTGCAGCACGGCCAAGACGTGTTCCACCTCCCTCGCGGGATGATCCACTCGTTTCGACAATTTCGTCCAGGGAAATATCCAGGTAACCGTCTTTGGTCAGGTTTCCGATGATGAGGCTTGCTATTTTCTCGGATTCTGAATCCGGAGATGTCATTAAAAACTGCCAGAGCAGGTGATCGCTCAAGGATTCTTTCTTTGATATGAACGAATCATAGCGCGGTGTCTCTCTGCCCATCGGATTCGACCGGCATTCTTCCCGGGGCGTTGTATTCCTCGATATAGTTACTCCAGTCGATATCTTCATTTAATTTTTCTTCAAAGGTGACTTCCTTGGTCTGTTCAGTTACCTCGGTATCCGTCTCTGTCTTTTCACCGGCGGTTTCCGGAGACAGGGTTTCCTGAACCTCATCGAGGGCAGGATTTTCTTCCAGTTCCTGTTTGATCTTTTCGACGAGTTCCAGCCTTGAAAGCTGGAGAAGCTTTATGGCCATCTGCAGCTGTGGTGTCATGATAAGCTGCTGCGTCAGTTTCAGCTGTTGTCGGAGTTCAATTGCCATAATAAATTCGTTTCACGAATTTGATCTTGCTCGATGTCCCAATTTTTAGTTGGGAGAAAGGGTTCAATCCTTAATTTAGATCAACTCTTTTGGAGATGATCCATAAATTAGAGGGCAACCCCAAATGCTAGAGGTGGAATTCGTCCCCCAAATAAATACGCCTGGCGACTTCGCTGGAAGCGATGTGATCCGGCGTGCCATACGCAATAACCGCACCATTGTTTAGTATATACGCTTTATCACAAACCTCAAGGGTCTCACGCACGTTATGATCCGATATCAGAATGCCGATATCTCTTTTTCTGAGATGAACGATGATTTTTTTTATGTCGATCACCGCCAATGGGTCGATGCCGGCAAACGGTTCATCCAGGAGAATGAAAGACGGATCGGTGACAAGACAACGCGTAATTTCGAGACGCCTTCTTTCCCCGCCGGAAAGAACACTGGCCTTCTGGTCCGAAAGATGGTCGATACCCAGTTCTGACAACAGGACGGATGCGCGTTCCACTTGTTTTTCCTTTGAAATCGAAAGGGTTTCAAGAATTGCCATGACATTCTCCCTCACCGTCAACTTCCTGAAAATGGAAGATTCCTGGGGAAGGTAGCCGACGCCATTTCTGGCTCTTTGATACATGGGCATTCGGGTAATATCGTGCTGGTCGAGAAACACCTTGCCGCCATCCGGTTTTATCATCCCGACGGTCATGTAAAAGGTGGTTGTCTTGCCGGCACCGTTTGGACCCAGCAGACCGATGACCTCACCGCTTTGAACGCTCAAACTGATGGCGTTGACGACCTTTCTGCCTCGATACGTTTTGACCAGGTTTTCAACTGTTAATGTTGCCATCAATTCTTCTTTGTTGGGGTGGCCAAACCATTTTCATCCGAATAAAAAAAGGCCTCCACGGGGGCTTTCGTAGTCCCCGCCACATGGATACGTCCATCCTCCCTGTAAAGGGTAATCTTTTGGCCGGAAATGGAGTTGTTCCCACTGACAATTTTTGAGTTCGGCCCGGTAAGGATCACGATTCTCTGGTCAGCAATATATTCAGCATGCTCGGTATAGGCCACCTGATCGTCAAGCGTCATCTTGACCATTCCTTGGGCAACGATGCGAACGATGGCATCCATACCTGCGGTGGGTCCTGATTCAGACCCTTCCCGATAATACACCTTGAGTCTGTCGGATGTAATTGTCGTATCACCCTGGGTTGCCAAAACATGACCGATGAACTCGGCCGTTTTATCCTGGGTGTCCGTAATCAGGCTGTCTGCTGTAATGCGAATGGGGTTTTCAGCAGCAGGCAAAGATTTCCCGGAGGCGACGTCCTGGGCAAGGACAGGCAAGGACAGGGCGCCGAACAGGATCAGGAAAAACAGGCCTGCAAAAGGGAGGAAAAACCGGATCGGGCAATTATAACCTGATGTTGTCAAAAATGGTTCCCTCTACGTTTCCATCAAAGATCGATCTTTGAGACGTCAAATCGTATGAAGCCGAATCTGCGTTCAAACGAAATGTGTTGCCAAAAATCCGCACTGGTTTTGTGGCCACCAGAACACGCCGTTCGTGTTCATAGTCAAGGGTATCTGTCTGGATTTTGAATTCGCCGTCGTCGGCGATGACATCGCCATCGATGTGAATATTTCTGGTATCGGTGTTCAGATAGCCCTTGTCGGCAGACAAGCTTGACCGAGGTGTCGTTTTCCATGAAAAACGTCACCGACAAATGGGTCAAAAACCGCCTGCCGGTCTTTTCAATAAATTGGGCAGACGCTGCATCGAGGCTCCATTCCTTGATACCGTTTTTTGTCGATGTCTGATGAACCCTGTCAATGGAGATGGTGGCGTCATCCTGAACCAGTGACGACAAGAACATTTCCTGTGGATTTGAAACCGTTCGATAACCGATAAAAACGGTTAATACAACCCCAAAAACAAGAAACATGGTGATCAGCAGCAACAGCTTGATGCTTCTCTGTTGTGAATGATTCAGCGCCAACAAGGTCTCCAAATAAAATTCGCTAGGCGAATTTATCGATCGCGGCGGGCCGCTCTATGACGAATGCCATATTGATGAAACAATCACAATCCCATCCCACAGACCCTTTTCTCTCAAAATGGCGTCGCAGACTTCTCTGACGGCACCTGCGCCCCCTTTTGCCGCTGTGATCATGTCTGCCCTTTTCAGAACGCTAGGGTGGGCATCTGCCACGGCAATAGCGACACTCACCTTTCCGAACAGGGCCAAATCCAACAAATCATCACCCACAAAGGCCGTCTCTTGCAGTCCAATACCGGAGCGGGTGGCGATCTGATCCAGAACCGAAGCCTTGTCCTGGATATTTTCGAACATCAGGTCAATGCCCAGGTTTTCGCAGCGGTGCTGCAGCGCCTTTGATTTTCTGCCGGTGATGATACCCACCTGGATACCGGCCTTCATCAATAGTCTCAGGCCCAGTCCATCTTTGCTGTTGAAGGCTTTGATTTCTTCGCCCTTGTGGTCAAAATAAAGACTTCCGTCAGTTAAAACGCCATCGACGTCCAGGAGCAACAGTTTGATATGGGCTAATTTCGATTCAGGCATGGGTGACCATTCATGGGGTGTTCAGCAAGCGTTTAATGCCGACCAAGCTCGGCAACCAGGGTCTGACACTATCCAGCTTTAGGGAATTGGGGCCATCGCACAGCGCATGGTCGGGATCCGGATGAACCTCCATGAAGACACCGTTTGCACCGGCAGCCACGGCAGCTCTGGCGAGCACAGGTGCGAATTCCCGCTGGCCCCCCGAACGGGTACCCTGGCCGCCCGGTAGCTGAACACTATGGGTTGCGTCGAATATAACCGGACAGCCGGTCTGCTGCATCATGGGGATGCCGCGCATATCGACGACGAGGTTGTTATAGCCGAACATGCTGCCCCTTTCGGTCAACAGAATCTGCTGGTTGCCTGTCGATCGAATTTTTTCCACGACATTTTGCATGTCCATAGGGGGCCACAAATTGCCCTTTTTTGATATTGACCGGTTTTTCTGTCTTGGCGACTTCAAGAATAAAATCCGTCTGCCTGCATAGAAATGCCGGTATCTGGATGACATCAAGAACGGCCGCCGCATCGGCAATTTCACTGACCCTGTGAACATCTGAAAGCATCTCAATCCCCAATTCTGACTTGATGCGGGCCAGAATATCCAATCCTTTTCCAATCCCGGGTCCCCTGTAGGCATCGATGGAGGTCCGGTTGGCCTTGTCGTATGAAGCTTTGAACAAAAAAGGAATCCCCAGCTCCTGGGTCAGCTCTTTCAAAAATGAAGCGATTTCGAAGGTTATGCTGTAATTTTCGATCACGCAAGGGCCTGAAATGAGCAGAAGGGGGAATGCTTTGTCGGAAAAAAAATTAGAGATGTTCATATGTATATGGCTTGTGTTGATTGTGGTTAGGGACACTTTGGTATCGCATGAGATATGTCTAACGTGCATGGGGCCAAAAGTCAAGAATCGAAAAAGAGCCCTTGATAAGCCACAATTTAACTGGTATTGTTGCGGCGTTTTAATCTAGCTGAAAGGAGTCATAAGCTATTGAAAGATAAAAATAAAAGATTTGGACCCTTGGGCGTGATCATCGTCTGCGGCCTGGTTTTTCTACCACTGTTGGTCACGGTCATTGTGCGCATGGAGAGCGAGCAGCCCCGTGTCAAACTTGAATTGCCATCCATGTTCATCGGTATGGATAAAGAACTGGAAATCGTTCTTGAAGACCCTAAGAGCGGCTTAAAACGATTCTGGGTTGCCATTTTGCAGGACGGGAAGGAAACGATCCTCCTGGAAAAACACTTTCCAGCCTCCGGTCTCCTGCATAAGGGCTCTGTCAAGTCCGAATCCATTCGTATCAAGGTAGAGCCCAAAAAAAACGCCTTAAAAGACGGCAAAGCCGTCCTGCGACTGATGGCCGATCGATTATTCCTGGAAATCGTGGGGGAAAGGAAATCGGACTTATGACTGAAAGGGAAATCATCATCGACACCGAGGCGCCCATCGTCAGGGTGCTGACCCGTTCTCACAACATCAGACCCGGCGGCAGCAACGTGGTTGCCTATGCCTTGTCTGAACCTTGCGAGATCAACGGTGTCCAGGTGGCAGATCAGTTTTATCCGGGATCATGCCTGATTCAGGCACCAAAAATGAGATTCAGATCGCCTTTTTTGCGCTGAATCACCTGCAGGACACCGGAACCGAAATCGTCATCATGGCCAAGGATCGCGCAGGCAATCAGACAAAAACAGGCTTTCCGCATTACATAAAAACGAAAAAATTTAAAAAGGATAGCATTCGAATTAGCGATAGCTTCATTTTGGACAAACTGCCGGAATTCCAAAAGGATCTGGCCGGTCTCAACCTGGAATCGCCTTTGGATAAATTTCTATTTGTCAACAGGGAGATGCGTGTGCAGAACAAAGCCGTCCTCAATCAGTTGATGCGACAAAGTGACGCTGCCATGTATTGGAAGGGTCCCTTTCTGCGACTACCCAAATCCGCCACAAGATCCGGTTTCGGGGATCAACGCACCTATCAATATAACGGCAAAACCATCGATCAGCAGACCCATTTGGGGATCGATCTTGCATCGTTGGCCATGTCGCCGGTCCCGGCTGCCAATTCCGGCAAAGTGATCTATGCCGAAACCCTGGGAATTTATGGACGCCTCATCGTTCTTGACCATGGGTACGGTCTTTTTAGCATGTACGCTCACCTCAGCAACTTCAATGTGCATGTGGGACAGATGGTTGAAAAGGGGGATATCATCGGCAACACCGGGAATTCCGGTCTGGCCGGGGGAGATCATTTGCACTTTCAGCATTCTGATAAACGGCACCTTCGTCGATCCGCTTGAATGGTGGGATGCTTCATGGATTCAAAATAACATCACAGATAAAATCGATAGCGCTAGGAGAGGCGGGATGAAAGCATTTACCGTAAACAAAACATACCAAGAGATCAACGAAAAGATAAAGGCGGGGACTGCTGTCGTGGTGACCGCCGAAGAGATGATCGGTTTGGTCAAGCGTGAAGGACCCGTAGATGCTGCCAGCCATGTCGATGTGGTAACAACCGGGACCTTTGCACCCATGTGCTCGTCGGGCGCCTTTATCAATTTCGGTCATGCCACGCCTGGGATCAAGGCCTCCAAGGTCTGGCTGAACAACGTACCCGCCTATGCCGGCATCGCGGCGGTCGATTGCTACATCGGTGCAACGGAAGCGTGCGAGGATGACCCGTTGAACAAAGTCTATCCCGGAGAATTCAGCTACGGGGGCGGACATGTCATTCACGATCTGGTGGCCGGTAAAACGGTTCATCTCAAGGCATCTTCGTATGGGACGGACTGCTACCCAAACAAAAAAATTGAAAAGCAAATCACGCTTAAAACCCTGCCCAACGCGATGTTGTGCAATCCCAGAAATGCCTATCAAAACTATAATTGTGCCATCAACACCACCAAGAAGACAGTCTATACCTACATGGGCGCACTCAAACCGCGAATGGGGAATGCCAATTACTGTTCCGCCGGTCAGTTGAGTCCCCTTTTCAACGATCCCTACTATAAAACCATCGGTCTGGGGACACGCATTTTCCTGGGGGGTGCAGAGGGGTTTGTCACCTGGAACGGAACCCAACACAAACCGTCTGCCAAGCGAACACGCAAGGGTGTTCCTGAAACACCTGCCGGCACGTTGTTTGTCATGGGAGATCTCAAGAAGATGTCATCCTAAATGGCTTATCGGCGTCAGTATTCAGGGATATGGATGCTCCCTTGCCGTGGGGCTTGGTATCCCCATACCGATTTTGAATGAAGAAATGGCACAATACACATCTATCTCTGACGCAGGATTTGTACACGCATGTCATTGACTACGGGAAAGACTATCCCCAGGGAAAAGCCAGGCATTACGGCAAGGTCAGCTATGCGGAACTTAAGAGCGGCACGATCGAGGTGGAGGGCAAATCGATCCCCAGCGTACCCCTTTCCAGTCTGGTCAGAGCGCGTGAAATAGCCGAATTGCTAAAAAAACGAATATCCGCCGGCAAAATTCTTGTTGGGAGAGCCGCAGTTTACGCTGCCCTGTCGATAAAGGACTAGGGGCCAAGCGAACGTCGTCCACGTTACCCTCAAACGACCGCTAGCGCTTTTCATGCAACATACGACCGGCTGTTTGGCGTCATCTGCGGCGCTATTAAGAAAAATCAAACGCACCCTACGGTTGGCAAGCGCTGTAACCGCTCGTGGGGGAGAAGAACCGGGAACGTTTGGAATGAAGCCTAAAATCAGGACATTCATCGCCATCGAACTGCCTGAAAACATACGGGCGGATCTTCATGAACTGCAGCATGATTTTAAGTCATATCGGCTCAACATTCGCTGGGTTAAATCGATAAATCTTCATATGACCTTATCGTTTCTGGGCGATGTCGATCCCTCCGATATCGAGATCGTTGCCAGGGTATTGTCAGAAACGGTTGCAGCCTATCCGGTTTTCGAACTTGTTCCTCGGGGCGTGGGCGTATTCCCAAGCCTGCGACGACCCCGAATCGTCTGGACCGGTATCGCAGGTCAGACCGATATCCTCAGATCTATGCAGGAATCTGTGCAAAACGCGTTGGTTCCCCTTGGTTTTTCAACACAAAAGCGCCCCTACAGAAGCCATCTGACCCTGGGACGTATCAAGGACCGCATCGATCAAAGTCAGCTGGTGGATGCATTGCGGGCCCAGCAGGATTTCGTTTCCCAGGCGTTTTCAGTGCCAGACCTGGTGATGTTCCAAAGTGAATTGCATCCCCATGGGCCCCAATACACCAAACTTTGCCAGATGCCTCTCGAAATCAGAACCGTTTCATGACCTGTTCAGGATAAACCGTTGCAATTGGTGCTTGATCATTGGAACCTGAAAGGATAGTTGTCAATACTGAAAACATGTTTGCAACGTATTGTTTGCCCCGTGGATAACCCAAGTAGGAGGATAAAATGACCATCTCGCCCGACAAGGAAAAAGCTGTCGACACAGCGATGCTTCAAATAGAGCGCCAGTTTGGAAAAGGATCCATCATGAAGCTCGGCAGCCAGCCTATTATTGACGTCCCCATCATTCCAACAGGATCCATTGCCCTGGACTTCGCCCTGGGAATCGGAGGACTGCCCAGAGGCAGGGTCATTGAAGTGTATGGACCGGAATCTTCGGGAAAGACAACCCTAGCACTTCATGCGGTCGCCAACGCCCAGAAGCAGGGAGGGATTGCCGCATTTATCGATGCAGAGCATGCACTCGATACGGCTTACGCCAAAAGACTAAAGGTAAATTGCGACGATCTCCTGGTGGCACAGCCGGATACGGGCGAACAAGCACTTGAAATTGCAGACATGCTGATTCGAAGCGGTGCCATCGATGTAATTGTCATCGATTCCGTGGCAGCCTTGGTACCGCGTGCGGAAATTGAAGGGGAAATGGGTGATTCCCACATGGGTCTCCAAGCAAGGCTCATGTCTCAGGCACTGCGAAAACTGACCGGCTCCATCAGCAAAACCATGACATCCCTGATCTTCATCAACCAGATACGCATGAAAATCGGTGTGGTTTTCGGCAACCCCGAGACCACTACGGGAGGAAATGCGCTCAAATTTTATTCTTCCGTACGTCTCGAAATCAGGCGTAGTACCGCCATCAAAGACGGCCAGGAGATTACCGGCAACCGAACGCGCGTCAAGGTCGTCAAAAACAAAATGGCACCGCCCTTCAAGAGTGCTGAATTCGACATCATGTATGGCGAGGGAATTTCCAGAACAGGCGAAATTCTCGACCTGGGGGTCGAAACGGGTATCATCGACAAAAGTGGCTCATGGTATTCCTACAATGGAGAAAGAATAGGGCAGGGTCGCGAAAACGTTAAATCATTTTTAACCGATAACAAGGAGTTAATGGATACATTGTCGGCCGCCATTCGGGAGTCTCTGGGTCTCAAAAAGGAAAAGAATACCAAGGTTGTTAATGATGCCTCCAAAGAGGGCCAAGCATAAGATCAAATACCATGCGAGAAGACATCATTCATACGGTACAGTTTAGGAGTTGATCATGACCGGTAATGAGGTACGGCGTCAATTTTTAGAATACTTTCAAAAACAAGGCCACAAAGTGGTTCGAAGTTCCTCCCTCGTCCCTCAGGACGACCCAACCCTTCTTTTCACAAACGCCGGTATGGTGCAATTCAAGCGGGCCTTCCTGGGTGAGGAGAATCGGGGATATAAACGCGCCACGACATCCCAGAAATGCGTTCGCGCGGGAGGAAAACACAACGATCTGGAAAATGTCGGTTACACCGCTCGTCATCACACTTTTTTTGAAATGCTGGGAAATTTTTCCTTTGGCGACTACTTCAAAGAAAAAGCTATTGAATTTGCCTGGGATTTATTGACCAACGGATACGGGCTTTCCGGTGAAAAGCTCTACGCATCCGTTTACCTTGATGACGACGAAGCCTACGATATCTGGCATCGACATATCGGTATACCCGAACAACGTGTTGTGCGGTTCGGTGAAAAAGATAATTTCTGGGCAATGGGAGATACCGGCCCCTGTGGGCCATGTTCAGAGCTGTTGTTGGACAGGGGCGAACCTTTCGGATGCGGTCGGCCTGACTGTCGTGTCGGGTGCGAATGTGATCGCTATCTGGAGATATGGAATCTGGTTTTTATGCAGTTCAACCGGGATGCCTCGGGAAAGATGACGCCCCTGCCAAAACCCAGCATCGATACGGGTCTGGGACTCGAAAGAATGGCGACCCTTCTTCAGGACGTGCCCACCAATTACGATACGGACCTGATTCTGCCGATCATCCAAAAGGCAGAAGAATTGTCCGAAAAAAAAATGGGCCAATCGGCAAAGGATGACGTTGCCATGAAGGTTATTGCCGATCATAGCCGGGCAGCGGCCTTTCTGATTGGTGATGGTGTCCTGCCATCCAACGAAGGCAGGGGCTACGTCCTGCGGCGTATCATGCGGCGCGCCATCCGTTACGGCAGGAATCTGGGTCTCGACAAACCCTTTTTGGACCTTACCGCCAATGTGGTTTTCGAAATAATGAGGGATGCCTATCCAGAGCTCATGGCCTCCAAGGCATTTATCAGCAGTGTCATCCGGAACGAGGAAATCCGTTTTTCAGAGACACTCGATTTCGGATTAACGCTATTGAATGATACGCTCTCGAATTTGCGCGCCAAGGGGAGCGACCGAGTGCCGGGCAGTGTTATCTTCAAGCTCTACGACACTTACGGGTTTCCTGTGGACATCGTCAGGGATGTCGTGAGAGACGAAAAGATGACAATCGATATGAATGGTTTTGAGACTGCCATGCAAACCCAGCGGGAAAGATCACGTTCCGTGACATCCTTTTCGAAACTCGGGGATGCCTACCGGGATCTTTCCGCCAAAGGTGTCAAAGCCGAATTCTTGGGATATGATCAGAATTCCCTGGACACCACTATCCTGGTCCTGGTTTCCAAAGGCAAAGAAGTGCCATCGGCTGAAACGGGTATGGAAATAGAGCTCGTAACGAAAAAAACCCCCTTTTATGGTGAATCTGGCGGTCAGGTCGGTGACACCGGCACCATCACCGCATCGAACAACGGCCAAACGTTTTTGATGGAGGTAAGCGATACCATCAAAGACCCCACCGGTCTCATTATCCACAAAGGCAAGATTCTTTCGGGAAACGTTCAACGAGGCGAAAAGGTGACCTTAACGGTAGACATGAAAAAAAGAAACGCCACAGCCTTAAACCATACCGCCACTCACATTCTGCACCATGCACTGAGAAAGGTCGTGGGGGAGCATGTCAAACAGGCGGGATCGCTTGTTGCAGCCGACAGATTTCGGTTCGATTTTACGCATTTTAAACAGGTTGAGCCTGCGTTTCTCGATGAAATAGAGTCTATCGTGAACAAAAAAATCCGTGATAACGTTCCGGTTCTAACACAAGAAATGGATGCGGAGGATGCATTCAAATCTGGTGCGACAGCGCTCTTTGAAGAAAAATACGGCGACCGGGTCCGGGTGGTTTCGTTGGCTGACTTCAGCATGGAACTTTGTGGCGGAACCCACACAACTCGGACCGGTAATATCGGGTTGTTCAAAATTGTCAGTGAATCGAGTGTTGCCTCCGGTGTCCGCAGAATCGAGGCACTGACCGGTGAGGCGGCATTGAAACATTTGCAGAAAAGGGCTTACCTGGCTCAGGAGGCCGCCCGATTGCTGAGAGACCAGCCGAATGCCGTCCCCCAGCGAATTCAAAAACTGCTAGAGCAGCTCAAGCAGAGCGAAAAAGAAATTGAACGGCTAAAAACGAGGCTGTTAGGCCAATCAACTTCTAAAGTTAAGGATGAAATTATAAAAGTTAACAATATAAAATTATTAGTTAAAAAAGTAGATGCAGATTCCCCGGCCGCTCTTCGAAACCTGGCAGATCGATTCAAGGAACAGATTGAATCGGGCATTGTTGTTTTGGGAAGTCGGTCAGGTTCAAAAGCCCTTCTTCTAACCGCAGTCACGCGTGATCTGAGCGGTCAATTTCATGCGGGTAAAATTATCAGTCAACTGGCCGTGATCGTCGGTGGCGGTGGCGGTGGAAGACCCGATTTGGCGCAGGCCGGTGGTCCCAATCCGGAAAACCTGGACAAGGCCATGGCGGCGGCGGTCGACATTGTTGCCGCAATGAAATCGTAGACGAATCTTTTACCTGAATAGAGCCATTTTTTCCGAATAAAAATCGTTCCGTTCAGGTTTTCTCGCCCTGCGTTTTTATGACGTCCATCATGCTGTACACCTTTCCATAAATGCCCTCTTGGATGCGCTGGTGTAGGAACACCACCGCATCAAGGGTACCGCGGGCATAAATCTCACGACCATTCACATTGTGCTTGAACTGGAATTGAACGGTCTGATCATCGGACGTCAACGTATAGGTGTGCCAGCCGTGGCCTGCAAGGTGTTCTTTTGGAATTCCCCATAGATTGACCTGTTTTTCTGGATCACGTTCCTGCTCGATATCTTCGGCATCACACATGATGCCAAGTTTACGGAAATATCCCACCATGGTCTTGGCCGTGCCGCTCGTATCGGCCTTGCCCTTTTGGTGGCTCTCCCGAACGGTAATGGCGTACCCGTCGAACAACCCGGGAAACATGTCCGCCGCCCAGGCCATCATGGCCTGAAACCCGACGATCTGTTTGGCCATGTTTGGAGCGATCACTGCCGCTATGGCGGAGTTTTCCACTGTCGCCAGGAGTGCCGCGCGATCTCCGCCGGTGGTTCCCATCACAAAAGGGATAGAGCGCTCACAATAAAATTGTGCATTGCTGTTGACCGCGGCCGGGTGGGTGAAGTCAATGCAGATGAAAGGGCCATACGATGCGATGATGTCATCCATTACGGTCGCGCGCGAATCAGGACGGACAAGACTAAACGTTGTTTTGCCCACACGATAACTTTCTGTGTTGATTTCCGGGCCGGTAAGGGAATAAGGGAGCAGTGCGAAGCGTGCGTCGGCGGCAAGATGCCGGGCAGTCACCTGGGCAACGTTGCCGGGCAAGCCGTTAAGCATAACATGGATCTTGGACATGAGGTTCTCCTTCACGTTATCTTTTGATAGATAAGAACAAATCAAATGTTTCTGGTCAAGTTTAAGGAAATGCCCGGGCTAGGCCGGCTTGCTGCTTAATATGTCATGCGCCTTTTGAACCATCTTGCTCAGCCCAAGCAACCGATCCCGCGCATGGTGGCTATGCAGGTTTTCTAAAAGCGTTTGCAGAGCCCCGGGTATGTAGGCTTCAAAATAGCGTTTGCCCTGGTTTCTAGACAGATGTCCGAAAGCGCCCAGAATCTGCAGGTTGCGCGTTATGGCACAGGTTTCAAATCCTTTTCGAAAAAGAGATTCATCATAATCTCCATGCACCGACACGCGCTTGACGTAATTCTTATAGAGCGTTGTCACGATTTTTTTGGAAAGCCCCACATAGGGGTCCAGCAGCAAAGATGCCAGATCATATTGCAGGGGCCCTGTCCTTGCGCCCTGAAAATCGATAATCGAACAATGGTTCTGCCGAACCATGATGTTGCGGGACTGCATATCCCGGTGCATGAACCCATTCGCCGTATTGGCGGCAACACTTTCTGCAAGGAACACAAACTCGCTTTCAAGCGTCTCAAAACAGACATCCATGTCCAGGTATCGATTCAGAAAAGCTTCCACAAAATAGCGGCATTCCTTTTCAACAATGACCGTATGGTCATAGGTGGCACTCTGCCAAGCCCATTTGGGATCGAATCCCTCCCTCCCGGCCAAAGCCATGTGAACAAGCTGGTCCACGAGCGAGCGATACAAGGACAAGATGAAGTCCGGGTCTGTTTTGTTCTGCAGCACCACGTCCTGAAGATGAAGGTCTCCCAGATCTTCAAGAAAGACAAGACCCGCGAAGGCATCTGACAGGATGATGGCCGGTACGGCCACACCTTTGGCAAACAGGTGATGACCGATTCGAATAAATGAATCGACCTCCTCTGTTCCAGGACCTGTCCGAATGCCGTGGTCGACCATGACGATGCTGGCGTTCGCGGACGTCATGCGATACCACAATCGATCGGATCCGTCTCCTGCCAGTTTTTGCATCTCTATTTTCCGCGCATGACGTTGGTGGGTTAGTCGAAAAAAAGCCTCCCGGGCCATGACCTGACAAGCGGCCTTCCGGTATCGCTCCGGGGATCCGATGTCTGTCCAGGTAAGTCTGTCCGGGATGTAGGCTAAGATCTTTTTTTTGGCTGACAGGGCTGTTTTATAGGCATCGATAATGCTGTAGAATCCATTTGCTGGAATAAAGTCCAGGAGCTCCGGATGAATGATCTGAATACCTGTAAAGGTCAGTAAGGTCGTTTGGGTTTCAAAAAGACGCGTTTCAGAATCAAAACCAAGAATACGATTCTGCGGGTCCACCCTTACTTGGTTGAACCGCTCATGGTTGAACAACATCAGCGTTGCCGTGGCGCCTGCGTGCATATGGTAGCGGCAAAAGGCTTCAAGGTCTGTGTCGAACAGGATGTCGCTATTGACGACCATAAAGGGTTCGTCATTCCAAAAATCAGCTACATTTTTTATGGCACCACCCGTTCCGAGAATCATTGACTCATAGCGTGTCGTGACAGGGACCGGATACGTTTGGGATGACAGGTATTCTTCGATCTGTTGGTGAAGATGATGGGTATTCACCACAATGGCCGAAATGCCGGCAGAAACCAGCTCCCTGACCACTCTGTCCAGTAAGGGCTGGTTCGAGAGGGTGAAAAGCGGCTTGGGCGTGCGCTGCGTAAAAGGTTCGAGTCGTTTGCCAAATCCGGCAGCGAGTATCAGTGCTTTCATGTTGGCTGTCTAATGGTTGATACGGCCCAGATACTTTTGAATGATGCCAGCATAGAATTTGATTCCCTCACGATCCTCTGAACCCTTTACGCTATGGGTGGTAAAAAAATTGATCCCATTGGCATAATTGACTTTTGACAACGATTCAATCAACTCGATCGCTTTCTTTTTGTATAGCTTGGTACCATATATCTGTATTTTCTTGAGATTCTCTTTGATAGGTTCTCCACTTTGGGGGTTTTTGCGGAAGTAACTGAGTACGATCCAATAGGACTCAAAATAGGTTCTTAAAAAGCGAGAATAATGTTTCAACTTACGAAAACCGGCCGAGGTTATGTTGTACGTGTCGGGGAGTGTTGGGTGCGGGATGATAACGGCATCGTCAATAAAGGATTTAATGGTTTTCCGAAGATAGAAATCGGTGGCCTTGTCTACGTCAAAGGCGAATTCGTATTTGAAAAAATCTTGTAAAAACAAGTAAACTTCCTGAAGGTCCGAGGCTGAAAACTGGAAAGCGTCTTTTTCCAGAATAGCCAGAGCGGTAAAAGCTGCCGGCACAAAAAAGGAGATACAGTTGTTTTTGTAGTATTCAAGCACAGGGCGCCGGGAAACATTGATCTTATAAATGGCTTCAGAAAAGGGGCCGTCCTTGTTTTCGTCGATTCTTTCAATCAACTTTCGACTGGCATAATCTTCAAGAACATTCTCTACCGCATGGACGTGATCCATCACCAGGGTGTCTGCGATATCTGCATTTTGGAGGGTGACATGCTGGAGGTAGATTTCAACGTGTCGCAGCAAATCCTCATAGGACAGTCGGTCCTTAGAACTGTTCAACAGTACGCTGGCCACCAATGCGTGAGGGGTGATGACGGTCACCTTGTTAATGGCATTGATAATGCGATGCCCCATGTTGCGGCACAACGCATTCTGGTCTTTGGTCAGCATTTCATCGAAACGTGTGCCTTCCTTTTCAAGAAGGTTGTTGAGGGAGATGGTCGGATGGAACTTGATATATATTTTGCCGTAACGGTTTTTTAAAAATTTTCTGGCACTGACAACTTGTAGAAAATTTTCGGGTTCTTTTTTACCGCCTTCGATTTCATGCAGATAGGATTTTTCTTCCAAAACACGGTCATATCCAATATAGATGGGGGCAAAAACAAGATCTTCACAAGCCCCGTTTTTATAAGCGTTCATCAGGATCGAAAGAAATCCGAGCTTTGGCATGATGAGTTTTCCGGTCCTGCTCCGGGTACCCTCGATGAATAATTTTATATTGTAACCTTCTAAGAGCAAGCGATAAATATATTCGGAAAATACCTTGGAGTAGAGAACGTTTCCACGAAAAGTTCGCCTGAGAAAAAAAGCGCCCAAGGCTCTGAAAAGGGGCCCAATGGGCCAGAATGCAAGGTTGGCGCCTGCCGCTATGTATGGTACCGCCATGTTGCTGCGGTACATCAAATAGGGTAACATCAAGTAATCGATGTGGCTTTTGTGGCAGGGAACGAAAATGATGGGCCCTTTTTGTGATATCGCCTTGATGTGCTGCAACCCCTCTTCGTTGTAGGATACCCCTTGAAACATCGTGTTCAGGACCCAACCGATAATGATTTCAGCAAATCGTATAAGTGCGGGGTTTTGTTTACATGCAATTTCGTCGATATAGGCATCCGCCTGCTTGCGGACTTTTGAGATCGGGAGCTTACGTTTTTTGGCATGCTCGTCAATGTAGTCTTTCAGGCGATCGCTCGTCAGGATGCTTTCTTTCAATTCCTCCATGGATTTTTTCATGGGACCGGTAATACTATGTCTGTGCCGGTTGAGTTGGAGAAGAAGGTTTCGTCTGAGTATGAGTGTCTGGTAATCCGTTGACATCTCTTTGATGTCCGGGGTTTCTAGAAATTGTCTCAGGCGCACTGGGTTGGAAACCTCGTAAAATATTTTGTGTGGGTTTTTAAATAACGTTGTCAGCTTACGCGTGAGTCCGGGTTTGGCTTCGGGTCCCAGAAGAATGTCCATGATCGACGGAATTGAGCGGGTCGGTTTTTTGCCAAAAAACATCAACAGCGGCACCAAATAGATCTCCCGATCCGATGTGCGCTGCAATTCGATCAGGTAATGGATCGGATCGGCCTGCGCTTTGACAAAACGTTTATAAAAACCCTTTTCGTCCACCAGAGACAGAAAAGCGCTTTTTCCTTGGGACAACGCTGCCCGAAAATACCCGTCTCGATACGGATTGGGTCGCTTCCATTTCAGGATCAGGAAATCGAACCTGGCCAATAGAACACGCATCAACCGTGATAGGGGCTGAAGAATCAGAACGTGGTAATTGAACCCCAGTTCCGGAACCGGGAGCCTGTTTTCAATATGACGTGTATGATAGAATAAGAACTCAAAATAACTCTGAAACTTGTTCAGATAGACGACCGTGGCATCTTTCGGGATAGCCTTCAATGCCTGTAGTTGTTGTGCATCGTCCTTGATACCGGAAAAAAAACGCTTCAAAAGCCAGGAAGAAAACCAGCCTTTGTGCGAGGGGAGGTAGCACAGATAATGATGATGGGTGCCTTTAAGAAGGATATCGACCATCCGGCGCCATCTGGATCTTGAATGTGATTTGGTTTTGTAAGGTCCTTTTTTCATAGCACCTTTTTCTTTCCTGGCGGGTGTACGTATTCGACGATAACGGCCTTGAACCGCAACAGCGAGCGCATTCCCCGTGGGTTCTGCCGCACGGCAGAACATTCCTCGCAGCTTGCTGCGAGGTTCTTCAATATTCACGCGCTGTTCGGGTTTGCCTGTCTCGTTTACCTGAACTTAGAAATGTAAAAATAACAAAACAGGTGAACCTTTGCAATATCAAAAAAAAGAGTATGTCACAGGCTTGTCCAGCGACATAATTAAAAAATACCCTTGCGTAACCCCATTTGATATGATACTTTCGGCTCGTTTAATAGCGTGAATACGTTCATAATAAACAGTAACTATGTCAATTATTACTTGCAGTTTGGTTTAAATTAGGCCTTAAAACAGATTGAAGCGAAAACCAATGGATACTAAAGGAGGGTGATAATTCATGAAAACATTAATCGGTGGTGCAGTAGCAGCTGTCTTGGGACTTATCGGTCTTTCAGTGTGGTTCGGCGAGTTCCTGCAGCTTTTAGCAGGCGCTATTCCCGTCATGCTTTTGCTGGGGGGTGGCTTGGCTATTTATCTGGGATTTGATGAAATGAAAGATAACTGGAAAAAAGACGACTCATCATTGGATGCCGACACCGGGGATCCAGAAACCTACAAAAAAGAAATCGAGGATTTGAAAAAAGAGATCGATACCCTAAAATCGGACAAGAAATAAATTTTCTGCAACCACCAAGAGCGCTGTTCCTAAAAGGCAGTGCTCTTGGTTGTTATTACGCTACCGCGCAATGGCATCCTCAGCGAGCCTTTCCACGTTTTCACTTCCGGCGTCAACGTTCGCTTTCAGTTCAGGTATAAATAATAGCGCTTGCTCAAGATTCTAAACTGTTCCAGGGCCGGGTTCCAAGCCTCAAACAGTTCTATTGGATCATCCAGACCTTCGAGCTGCCTTCGGAGGCCTGAATCACCGACAATCATATCGATGGGCAATTTTTCAAATTCATATTCATAAGGCGGGGCTTTCCAATGAAACGATTCCCTGTGATAGGTAATAACCGCTTGCAGAAGCAACAAGGTTGTTTCATAAGGTTTGTAGACCTCGGCATCGAGGATGTGGATATGGAGCCCGTTGCAAAGAAACCCTTGCCATTTATTGGCGATAGGCTCGAAGGCTGTTTCGCGCAACATCACACCGGGTAAATCGCTGATGCCGACATGGGACAACAGTTTGTCGGGTCTGATAAAGGGCGCACCAAAACATTCGAATGGCTGGGTGGTGCCCCTGCCTTCTGAAACATTGGTGCCTTCCCAAACAACCTGACCGGGGTAGACCATGGCAGACACCGGTGTTGGCAGGTTGGGAGAAGGCGCAATCCAAGGCAGCCCCGTATCCAAGAAAAGCATCGGTCTTTTCCAGCCTTTCATGGGAGCAATGTGAAGATCACAGCCGATACTGAAATGATCGTTGATCATTGCGGCATATTCAGCGATGGTCAATCCGTGACGCATGGGAATCGGGTAACGTCCAACAAACGATCGAAGGTTTTCTAACAGGCAGTTTCCCTCAATCTTGGTGCCCCCCAGGGGATTTGGCCGGTCCAGCACGAGTATTCTTTTTCCGTATCGACGGGCGGCCTCCATGCAGTAGGAAAGGGTAGAGGTGAAGGTATATACCCGCGTGCCCACATCCTGTAGATCGACAATGAGTGTATCGATTCGATCGAACATGGATTGGTCCGGACAACGGGTTTTGCCATACAGGCTGAATGCGGGCACATTTAAGCGGGGGTCGACCCTATCCTCCGATTCGATCATATTGTCCTGTTTTTCGGAAAACAGCCCATGCTGGGGGAAAAACAGTGCCGTGATCTGACCCGGAAACCGGTCTTCGATCAACAAACGGGAATGCCGAAAGTTGGCATCCACAGAGGCTGGATTGCACAAGAGCCCCAGTCGCTGGCCCTTGATCCAGTGGGGGGGCGCTGATAAAAAAGTCTCCAGACCGGTTTGAACGCGTTTCATATCTCAGGCCTTAACATATCAGAAATTTTATAAAAAGAGAAAAGGCATTGTTCTTTAAAATCCTTGACACGCCAGGCATTTGAAAATAAGAAAAAGAGTCTTTTGAATATTGAAGCTATTTTTATGATTTCTAACCCTAAAAAACATATCGACTACCACGACATCGTTGTTGTTGTTGGCAATTACGGCAGCGGTAAAACCGAGGTTTCCATAAATCTTGCCGTGACGGAAAGGCAGGCCGGAAAAGCGGTTCAGGTGGCTGATCTTGATCTGGTAAACCCATATTTCAGAACCAGGGAGGCCCGCCACCAACTGCGGATGCTGGGTATTGATGTGGTTCTGCCCAAAGAACAGTACCTGAGTGCTGACCTGCCGATACTCAGCCCGGGCGTTGGTGCAATGATCCGGACAAAAGACATTCTGGCCATTCTCGATGTCGGGGGAGATGCTGTTGGCGCAACCGTTTTATCAGCATTGGCAGAGGCATTTAAAAACAGGCCGGTCCGGGTGCTTCAGGTTGTCAACCCTTTTCGACCCTACAGCCATTCAGTCGAAGCTTGCGAAAGTATTCGAGCCGAGATTGAGATGACCGCCAAGATGAAAATTACCGGCATCGTCAGCAATGCCAATATGATGCAGGATACGACAATGGAACATATCCAGCAAGGCTATGATTTTGTTTTGCGCCTGGCGGAACGGAGCGGCTTACCGCTTGAGTTTATCACCGTTCCGGATGCGCTCAAAAAGGCAAACGACTTGACCCGCTTTGCATGCCCTCTGCTGACCATAAAACGACAGCTGGTGCCCCCGTGGCTGCAAGCTGAAGATCTTACATGAAGGAGTTGGAAAGATGCCCTATCATTATTCAATCGATGAAGAGCGCTGTAAAGGATGTGCGTTGTGCGTAACCGTGTGTCCAAAGAACGTTCTGGAAATTGCAACAGATGTCAGCCCGAAAGGTTATTTTCCCGCCTATCAGGCACGACCCGAAGATTGTATATTCTGTGCAACGTGCTGCCGGATGTGCCCTGACGTCGCCATAACCATTACAGAATCAGCTGAGAACAGCATCGATTGACGGAATCCGGAGGAGAATATGGCTAAGGTTTTAATGAAAGGAAATGAGGCAATTGGTGAAGCGGCAATTCGGGCGGGGTGCTTGAACTACTTTGCTTATCCTATCACACCCCAATCGGAAGTGGCCGAATATCTTGCAAGGCGGATGAAAGAGGTCGGCGGCGTGTTCCTGCAGGGTGAAAGTGAAGTGGCTGTCTCCTATATGATTTTCGGCGCTTCAGCAGCCGGTGCCCGTGTTTTCACCACCTCTTCAAGCCCGGGGATCAGCCTGATGAGCGAAGGCATCAGCTACATTGCCGGTGCTCAATGCCCGGCCGTTTTTGTCAATATCATGCGCGGTGGCCCGGGGCTGGGAGGAATTCTGCCTTCCCAGGCAGACTACCTCCAGGCAACCAAAGGCATGGGACATGGCGATTTCCGACTGCTGGTCATGGCACCGGCAAGCGTTCAGGAAGCCGTGTCAATGGTGATGCAGGCCTTTCCCCTGGCGGAAAAATACAGAAACCCGGTCATGATTCTGGGAGACGGACTCATCGGTCAAATGATGGAACCGGTAGAATTTCCCGACAAGCTGAAAACAGAAGCCTCCAACAATGACGCCTGGGCAACCAATGGCATGGATCACCGTGGCAGCAATCAGCGGAATCTCGTCAAGTCGCTTTTTCTGGATCCCGAAGCCCTCAACCAGCACAATCTGAACTTGAAGGCCAAATACGATCGCATGAAACAGGAGGAGGTTCGTTTTGATACCTACCATACCGACTCGGACTACCAGGTGCTCATCGTCAGTTACGGCACCATGAGCCGTGTCTGCCGGACCGCCATCGACAACATGAAGAAGGAGGGACTTGACGTCGGTATGGTCAGACCCCAAACCCTCTTTCCTTTTCCGGAAGAACAGGTGCTGGCAGCCGCTGATAAACCATCCTGCAAGGCCGTGGCGAGCATTGAGATGAGCATGGGGCAGATGATTGAAGATATTCAACGATCGGTTCAGGGGAAAAGGCCTGTGCACTGGTATGGCAAGTGCGGCGGTGACGTTCCCACACCCGAAGAGGTGACGGACTTTGTCCGCACTTTGTTATCGTAAAAGGAGTTGACACTATGGGAAAAACATTTTCGAAACCCGAGGCCCTATCCGATCAGATAACTCATTACTGCCCGGGGTGCACACATGGCGTCATTCATCGGCTGGTGGCGGAAGTTATCGATGAACTGGGCATTCGAAGGCGTACGGTCGGTATTGCGCCGGTGGGATGCGCCGTGCTGGCATATAATTACTTTACATTCGATTTCCAGGAAGCGGCGCATGGTCGTGCGCCGGCGATGGCCACCGGTATCAAACGAGTCCGACCGGATCTGATGGTATTTACATACCAGGGGGACGGCGACCTGGCGAGTATCGGCATGGGTGAAATTATCCACGCTGCCAACCGGGGGGAAAAATTTACCACCATTTTTGTGAACAACGCCATTTATGGAATGACCGGTGGACAAATGGCTCCCACAAGCATGCCGAATCAACGGACCACGACATCGCCGTTCGGTCGTGATGTCGAGGAGGTCGGCATGCCCATCAAGATGGCTGAGTTGATTGCCGCACTGCAGACGCCTGCCTACATCGTCAGGCAAGCTGTATTGAAACCCAAGTATATCGTCAAGGCCAAAAAAGCCATCAAGCAGGCCTTTCAGTATCAGATGGAAGCGCGCTGTTTCAGCCTGGTGGAACTGATCAGTACTTGTCCAACCAACTGGGGATTGACGCCGGTCGATGCAATCAAATGGGCAGAAGACATCATGTTGCCTTACTATCCCTTGGGCGAATACAAAACACCGGAGGCGTCCTGATCCTTTGGAAGAGGAGGAGCAATGCAGATGGAAGTTCAGTTCGCCGGCTTCGGTGGACAAGGTATCATGCTAATGGGAAAAATTCTCGCTCATGCCGCAATGGAGGAGGGTTTCGAGGTGTCATGGGTTCCGTCGTATGGTCCGGAAATGCGCGGTGGCACTGCATACTGCACCGTCGTGGTGAGCGATCAGCCCATCGGGTCACCCGTTATCAAGAATCCCACTCACTTGGTTGCCATGAATCGACCATCTTTGGAAAAATTCGCAGGCACCATCAAACCTGGAGGGATTGTTTTCATCAACGGCTCACTCGTATCCATTCGAAGCGGCCGTGATGACGTACAGGAACTGATCGTCCCGGTTATTGAAATTGCAAGGGACCTTGGAACGGTCAAGGCAGCAAACATCGTCGCATTGGCGGCTTTTGTGGCAAAAAGCAACATCGTCCGCATCAGCTCCCTGAAAGCATCGATTGAAGCGGAATTCGCATCCAAGCAGAAACTGATTCCCTTGAACATGAAGGCTGTCGAGGAAGGTGTCAGGGCAGCCAACAAATCTGAATAATATGCCGGAATCTAAAAAGGCCAGATCCTGTGTACCGGGAAAAGCGTTGCTGATCACCATCGATGGACCGGCTGGATCCGGAAAGACAACCGTGAGCCGTCTGCTTGCCAAACGACTCGACTATCAATATGTGGACACAGGGGCGCTGTACCGTTGTATCGCGTACGAAGTCAACCAAGCCGGGATTGAACCAACGGATAACAGGCAATTGCAAAACGTTTGTCAGGGCCTCTCCATATTGTTTCGAAGCGATCATGGGACATCCCGGATTTTCTCAAACGACATTGACATCACCGATAACATCAGAACACCGGAGGTGACAATGCTGGCATCTGTTGTATCGGCCATGCCGGCCGTACGACAACACCTGTTGACGATTCAAAGAAAAATGGGAGAAAAGAAGTCGGTTGTATTTGAAGGCCGGGACATGGGGACGGTGGTTTTTCCCAAAGCGGATGTCAAGTTTTATCTGGATGCGGCGATCGATATCAGGGCTCAACGACGATACAGCGAGCTGAAACCTCACAATTCCCAAACATTAAAGGCAGTCCGGGAGGACATGAAAAAGCGTGACCGCAATGACAGCAACAGAGAATTGTCCCCGCTAATGCCTGCCGATGACGCTATCACCATCGACACCACCCAGCGATCCGTTGAAGAGGTTGTCCAAGTGATGCTGGATCACATATTGACCTCTTGCGGCGTAAGCCACAGCTAATATCTGGGTAGATAAACGAAATAATGAAATTAAATATTGTATTGTCTTATGTAGTCTGTTAGTGATTATGGGTTATACGGCTTCAGGACGCCGATAAAAATGGCTAAGGGGGTAACACATTTAATGGAAGAACGTAAAGACAACAGTGCAGCAGAAAACATCGACGAGGGTGATTTGAAAAACGAATCTGAGCCGGCCGCAGACAATGAAAATACACCGGACACATCCGAGGTCGAGGCCAAAAAAGTGTCAGACAATGACATGGAAAGCATGATGGACATGTATGAAGAAAGCTTTAAGCGTTTCGCGGAGGGCGAGGTCGTCACCGGTCGAATCATTTCCATCGACAAAGATCATGTCCTGGTTGACATCGGTTATAAATCCGAAGGCCAGATCAACATCAATGAATTTATGGACGACAGCGGGAACATCAAGGCCAGTATCGATGACCCCGTTGAAGTGATGGTGGAATGGTGGGACGACGAGAACGAGGTGGTCGTTCTATCCAAAGAAAAAGCCACCAAGGTAAAGGTCTGGGAAGAGATCAAAAAGGCCCATGATGCGGATGAAACCGTGCAAGGCACCATCGTAAACCGCGTAAAGGGTGGTTTTTCGGTAGATATCGGTGTTCAGGCTTTTCTACCCGGTTCACAGGCCGACTTGCGTCCCATTCGGAATCTTGACGACATGGTAGGAAACACCTATGAATTCAAGATTTTGAAATATAATAGAAAAAGAAGCAATATCGTTCTCTCTCGGCGCGCCATTCTGGAGAAAGAGCGTGAGTCAAAACGGGCTGCGACACTGTCTTCAATCGAAGAGGGCAAGGTTGTCGATGGGGTTGTTAAAAATATTACCGAGTACGGTGTATTTGTTGACCTGGGCGGCGTTGATGGCCTTCTCCATATTACGGACATTTCTTGGGGCAGGGTAAAGCACCCATCGGAACTTTTTGCCATAGCGGACCAGATCTCCGTAAAGGTGTTGAACCTGGATCTCGAAAAAGAGCGGGTTTCCCTGGGCATGAAGCAGTTGACCGAAGATCCGTGGTTGACCGCAAAAGATAAATATGCCGTTGGATCCAAGGTCACCGGAAAAATTGTCAGCCTTACCGACTACGGCGCCTTTGTAGAACTTGAAGAAGGTATCGAAGGGCTGATTCATGTATCTGAAATGTCATGGACCCGGAAAGTGCGGCATCCTTCCAAGATTGTTTCGGCAGCCGAAATGGTCGAAGCGGTGGTTCTCGACATCAAACCGGAAAGCAGACGAATATCACTCGGCATGAAACAGGTGGCCCCCAATCCATGGGACGTTATCAGCGAAAAATATGCCGTAGGAACCACCATCGAGGGTAAGATCAAAAACATTACGGATTTTGGTTTGTTTGTCGGAATCGACGAAGGCATCGATGGCCTGGTTCACATATCGGACATATCCTGGACAAAACGGATCAAACACCCTTCGGAAATGTATCAAAAAGGAGATGTTATCCAGGCCATCGTTCTTGAAATCGATAAGGATAACGAACGATTCTCCTTGGGTATCAAGCAGCTCCAGACCGATCCTTGGGAGACGGTCGCCGAACGTTACAAGGTCGGCAAGGAAATCACCGGTACTATCACGAATGTAACCGATTTCGGCATATTCGTCGAACTTGAAGAGGGTATCGAAGGCCTCGTGCATGTCTCTGAAATCAGCAAAGAAAAAATAAAAACGCCCGTTGGAATGTTTGCCATCAACGATGTCATTACCGCGCGGGTAATGAACATCAACAGCGAAGAGCGTCGCATCGGCCTGTCCATTAAACGCATGGAGATAGAGGACGAACAAGAATTGCTGACCGAATATGTGAACAATATCGGTCCGGCCACCTCATCTTTTGGCGAAATCCTGCGTGAAAATCTACAAGAGAAGCTCAACGATGATTAACATCGTTGAGCGATTTTATGATATCAGCAAATCCCGCCCTTAAGGCGGGATTTGCCATTTCCTTTCTGAGCATATTATGTTTTCTAGACGGCACCCATATCTTTTTGCATTGCTTGTTTTTTCCGCGCTGGTAACGATATTCGTTGTCAGCATGCTGGTGGTGGTGTCGACAACGCTGAGGCGAGCGGGTTTGACGGACTTGGTGGTCGAACCCGGTGACGGCCAAGTGGGTGTCGTGGAAATCCAGGGAGTTATCACTGAATCCAAAGATATCCTCAACTTAATCAAACGGTTTAGAGAAAATGACGACATCAAATCGATTGTCATCCGGATCGATTCACCCGGTGGTGTCATCGGCCCGTCTCAGGAAATTTACCGAGAAATCCGGAAAACAATTTCAGAAAAGACGATCATCGCTTCCATGGGATCCATTGCAGCATCCGGGGGATATTACATTGCCGCTGCAACCAACGGGATTGTCGCCAACCCTGGAACGATTACCGGCAGCATCGGCGTTATCATGGCCTACACGAATTTTCGCGCGGTTCTCGATAAAATAGGCATGGTCCCTGTGGTGATAAAAAGCGGTCCATTCAAGGATATGGGATCCCCGACAAAAGAGATGAGCAAAGAAGAAAAAGAGGTGTTGCAGGCCTTTGTCGATCAAGCGCATCGACAGTTTGTCACCGCCATCGCCGAAGGCAGGAACATGGATATCGAACGTGTCAAATCACTGGCCGACGGTCGAATATATACCGGGGAAGAAGCCGTAAAGCAGGGTCTCGTAGATCGCCTGGGTAATTTTGAAGATGCCATTGAATGGGCCGGTCAACTGGGTGGCATTCAAGGCAGTGTTTCCACCGTTTACAAGAAAAAAGAAAAATTTTCCTTTCTGAAATTCATCATGGAATCAGTCTTTCATGATCTTGCCAACCGTTTAACCCGGCAGGAGCTATCGGGCGGGTATCTGTACAGCCCAGCATCTATTCCAGAGAACTGACATCCCCCAACCCCTCCCGCAAGACAACAGGATAATCGTCGATCAGCGATATGACACTGGACGGACGACCAGGCGTGCTGCCACCGTCGATGACCATGTCAAGATGTGAATTGAGTCTGTCGTGGATCAGAGACGGGTCCGTTAAAACCGCACCATCGGGCAGCGTCGCACTGGTTGACAGAATCGGGTTGCCAAGTGCTTGGGTGAGACTGAAACATATTCGGTGGTCCGGGACACGTATTCCGGCTGTTTTTCGTTTGGTGAGCATTATCCTGGGAACCAGTTTTGAACCTTCCAAAATAAAGGTATAGGGCCCCGGAAGAAGTCTTTTCATGGTTCGGTAAGCATAGTTGGAAACCTTGGCATAAAGGCTTATATGCTTCAGGTTGGAACAGATAAAACTAAACGGTTTGTTTTTCTGGCGTTGCTTGATCTGATAAACCCGTTCGATCGCCTTTTTATTCATGATATCACAACCGATCCCATAGAACGTGTCGGTGGGGTAGGCGATGATACCCCCTCTTTTCAAATGTTCGACGACGTGCTTAATAAGTCGTTCCTGGGGATTTATGGGATTAATCTTGAGCAGCATGCTTCACTCGGGCCTAAAATTTTGTGAAACGTGACAAGCCAGTTGTTGCTTTTCTTTATCCTGACAGACTGTGATGATATTGCAGTCAATCAAAATGATGCCGGTCACGTAACGCTGCGACTTCAGGTGAATGGCCTTACACCGGCGCCAATCTGGTTTGTGTAATTTCCGGGCTAAAGATGACCATGAACAGCCGTTTAGCAGCAGAAATCTCGGCAGATGCTTACTATGGACCTAATACCCTGTCAAGCTGCGAAATAAAAGATTGCTAAAGCGTGTTCCATTTGTTATTCGAATCCAAACCCGAAAACACCAAATAGTGTATACACCCTATTGTGAAACCATAACAGATTGTGGAGGAACCACCCATGAAAACACCTCTAGAGGAATCCTTTTCTTTCGATGACGTTCTACTGATTCCAAACTACTCTGATCTGTTGCCGAAAGATGTCAATATCAGTACGCGCCTAACCCGCAACATCACCCTGAATATTCCCATCGTAAGCGCTGCCATGGATACCGTAACCGAAGCCAGGTCCTCTATATCCATGGCCAGGGAAGGGGGGCTAGGATTTATCCACCGCAATATGAGCGTACAAAGGCAAGTCACAGAAGTGGATCGCGTCAAGAAATCGGAGAGCGGCATGATCGTGGATCCCGTAACTATAACCCCTGACCAGAAGGTATTTGAAGTTCTCAAGCTCATGAAAGACTACCGCATTTCCGGTGTGCCGGTTACCAAGGGTGATAAACTGGTAGGCATTGTAACCAACCGCGACCTGCGGTTTGAGACCGATTTGGAGAAGAAAATATCCGATGTAATGACAAAGGAAAACCTGATTACGGTTTCGGAAGGTATTTCTTTGGAAGATTCCAAAAAATTGCTTCACAAACATCGAATCGAAAAACTGCTCGTTGTGGACAAGGCCGGTCGTCTTACCGGTATGATCACGATCAAGGATATTGAAAAAATAAAGAAATTTCCCAATGCCTGCAAAGACAAGATGGGACGTCTTCGTGTGGGTGCTGCCGTCGGTGTGGGTGATGACATGGAGGAACGGACTGCAAGGCTCTTGCAGGCAGGCGCTGATATCATTCTCATCGATACGTCTCATGGGCACTCGGAAAACGTCATTCAAGCCGTTAAACAATTAAAAAAACGATTTGTGAATATCGAGCTCATTGCGGGGAATGTCGCAACAGCCAAAGGCGCAGAAGATTTGATCCTGGCCGGTGTCGACGGTATCAAAATCGGTATCGGCCCCGGATCCATCTGTACCACCCGCATCGTTGCCGGTGTCGGTGTGCCGCAGGTATCGGCCATCATGAACTGTCGATCCGCATCCGGAAAAAGTGATGTTCCGCTGATCGCGGACGGCGGCATTAAATTTTCGGGAGACATTACAAAGGCCATCGGGGCTGGTGCGCATGCCGTCATGATCGGGGGGCTCTTTGCCGGCACCGATGAAAGTCCCGGAGAATCCGTGTTTTTTCAAGGAAGAAGTTACAAGGTCTACCGGGGGATGGGATCTTTGGAGGCCATGCAAAAAGGCAGCATCGATCGCTATTACCTGGGAGAAAACGAAGAAGACGACAAGCTGGTTCCGGAAGGAATCGTCGGGCGCGTCCCCTATCGGGGAACATTGACGGCAAACATCCACCAGCTGATCGGCGGTTTGAAAGCGGGTATGGGATACCTGGGCTGCCGAACCATTCAGGAACTCAGAGAAAAAGCGCGCTTTATCAAAATCAGCGCCGCAGGATTGCGTGAAAGTCATGTCCACGATGTCATTATCACCAAGGAAGCGCCTAACTATCGACTCGACTGATAAAAGATTATGACCGACAACTCAGCCAACTTCGTACATCTCCATGTTCATACCCAGTACAGCCTCCTGGACGGGGCTATCCGGTTCAACGCGCTGTTTAAAAAATCAGCCGAACTCGGCATGACATCCGTTGCCATTACCGATCACGGGACCATGTTCGGCTGTATCGAGTTTTATGAAAAGGCCATCAAGGCAAAGATCAAACCCATCATCGGGTGTGAGTGTTACGTGGCGCCCAGGCGTCTGTCAAACAAAACCCCCTTGGACCACAAGGGACTTTCCCACCTGATCTTGCTGGCCGAAAACAATGAAGGTTACCGGAATCTCTGTAAACTGGTATCCATCGCTAGAATTTCCGGTTTCTACCACAAGCCGCGCATCGACAAGGTCTTGTTGCAACAATACAGCAAGGGCTTGATAGGCCTATCGGCATGTCTGCACGGTGAAATACCGATGCTGATCAAGGCAGGACACATGGAAAAAGCAGATGCTGCCGCTAGGCAATACTGTCAAATCCTCGGAGAAGATAATTTCTATCTTGAAGCCCAGAACAACGGTATCGATATCCAGGAAACCGTGAACCAGGCTTTGTTCGATATGAGCCAGCGTCTCAGCATCCCCCTGGTGGCCACCAATGACTGTCATTATTTGAATCGTGACGATGTCAAGGCGCACGATGTGCTCCTATGCATCCAGACAGGCAAGACCGTACAGATGACCAATAGGCTCAAGTTCGGCACCAACCAGCTTTATTATAAATCCAAATCTGAAATGGTCGGCTACTTCCAGGACCATCCCGATGCCATTGCCAACACCGTCCGTATTGCAGACAGATGCCACGTCGATTTTGATTTCAAAACCTATCATTTCCCCAAATTTGAAACAGCAGCAGACCAGGCGGAATCCGATCTGTTCGAAATAGAGGTGCGCGACGGTTATAAACGCATCATGAACCACCTGCGAAAGCAGAATCCCGACTTAGACGTGTCTGTCTATGACACAAGGATCGAATATGAAATAAAAATGATCAAGGAGATGGATTTTTGCGGCTATTTTCTGATTGTGGCCGATTTTATCCGCTATGCCAAAGAGCACGATATACCTGTTGGACCCGGCAGGGGATCGGCTGCGGGCAGCCTGGTGGCATACTCCATGGGAATCACCAATCTCGATCCCATCAAATACGGCCTGATATTTGAGCGTTTTTTAAACCCGGCACGCAAAAGCATGCCTGACATCGATGTCGATTTTTGTATCAACGGTAGAGAACGGGTTTTCAAATATGTGGTCGAGAAATACGGCGGAGGAGAGAGGGTTGCCCAGATTATCACTTTTGGAAAACTAAAAACGCGCGCTGTCATCAGAGATGTGGGCCGAGCTCTGGACATTCCGCTCCACGAAGTGGACAACATCGCGAAATTGGTTCCTGACGTTCTGAACATCCGTCTCGATGAAGCTCTCAGGCAGGAACCAAGGCTCAGAGAGCTGGCAAAACAAAAACCGGAAATTGCAGAACTGATTCAGATATCCCGAATTCTGGAGGGCTTGCCAAGACACGCTTCAACCCATGCGGCAGGCGTTGTCATAGGCGACAAACCTCTGATGGAGTACCTGCCCCTTTTCAAGGGCAAAAAAGATGAAATCGTAACCCAATTCGACATGAAAATCGTCGAGAAGATCGGACTGGTAAAATTTGATTTTCTCGGACTGCGAAACCTCACCGTCATTGCCAACACCCTGAAGCTGATCGCCCTCCAGGGCAAAAAACCGCCCGATATGAACCAGATCGACGATGACGATCCCGCGACATACGCACTTTTATGTTCCGGAGATACCACCGGTGTGTTTCAGTTAGAAAGTGCCGGGATGAAGGATCTGTTGACCCGTTTGCGGCCGGAATGCTTCGATGACGTGATTGCCCTGGTGGCTTTGTACAGACCCGGCCCGCTGGATAGTGGCATGGTGACCGATTTTGTTCAGCGAAAGCATGGCAGAAAGGAAGTCAACTACCTGGTCCCTGAGCTGGAACCGATATTGAAGGAGACCTACGGGGTCATCGTATACCAGGAACAGGTCATGAAAATTGCCGGTGATCTGGCAAAGTATGCCATGTCCGAGGCAGATGATCTCAGAAAAGCCATGGGCAAAAAAAACCTTGAGATCATGGCCAAACATCAAGAACGCTTCGTCAGGGGTGCCCAAGAAAACAATATTCCTCACAAAAAAGCCATCGAAATTTTTGGTCTTATATCCAAATTCGGCGGCTATGGCTTCAATAAATCCCACAGTGCCGCCTATGCACTGATTGCCTATCAAACCGCTTATCTGAAAGCGCATTTTCCTGTGGAATTCATGGCTGCACTGCTAACGAGCGAAATGCAGTCCTCCGAAGGTGTGGTTAAGTATATTTCAGAATGCAAACGTCACCAGATTCCGATCCTGCCGCCAAACATCAACGAGAGTGGAAAGGCCTTTGTTGTATCTGGAGCGAAAATCTGCTTTGGACTAGCCGCGGTCAAGAACGTCGGCGAAGGTGCCATTGAATCGATCCTCGAATACCGATCCGAACAGCCCTTTAGATCCATTTTTGATTTCTGTGAGCGGGTGGACCTTCGAAAAGTCAATAAACGGGTGCTTGAAAGCCTGATCAAGAGTGGTGCCTTTGACACGTTCGGGTTAAAACGTTCGCAGCTTTTTGCCGGTCTGGAAGATATTCTCGAATATGGGCAACGGGTCCAGCGTGAAAAGTCCGATCCTCAAATGGGACTCTTTGGGGCGGGTGAAGATCAACCGGCCATCAACCTGCCATCTTTGCCCGAGATCGGTGAGTGGGATGAAAAGCAGCTTCTGGCGTTTGAAAAGGAATCGTTAGGCTTCTATATCACCGGACATCCGTTAAATCGCTTTAACGATATAATCGAAAAATATGCCACCGCCGACGCCATCTCAGTAAAGGAATTGATTGACAATTGCGCTGCAAGGCTGGCCGGCATTATTCGAAACACCAAGGTGATTACCACCAAAAAAGGCGACTTAATGGCCTTTGTGACCGTGGAAGACATGAACGGTTCGTTTGAAATTACGGTCTTTCCCAACCTATATGCCACAACCCATCATTTGCTGACCGAGGGTACGGCCATTCTGTTGGAGGGCCAGGTGCAGAAAGACGAAAAAGCCATTAACATCCTTTCCAACCTGATCGTTCCGATCCAAAAAGCGGAAGAAAGCTGGACCGTAAGCATCCATCTCAATCTGGATCTGACCAACTTGGACAGACAACAGTTGGAAATGCTTCACAGCGTCCTCAAAAAGCACCCGGGCGCCTGCGAAGCCTATATGCATATGAATGGTCCGGAAATGACGGAGGCGGTGATTGCCTTGCCGAAATCCTTTCAACTGAATCCGTGCGCCTCGTTGAAAAAAGAGGTCAACGCCTGCCTGGGTTATCAGGCCTATGAGAGTGTCTGCAGCAAGGCAGGGATGCTCAAAGACAGAAACGACCAACAGAACCGATGGAAATCAAAAAGATGACCCCCGATAAACTGCCGGTTTTTCCTGTACTCCTGGCGGGTGGTTCTGGAACGCGCCTGTGGCCGATTTCCAGGGCACAGATGCCCAAACAGCTGGCACAAATAGGAAACGAGAGATCCCTGCTTCAGGAAACAATCCAGCGGCTTCATTCGACGCTTTGCCTCGACAATGTTCGGGTGGTCTGCGGAAAAGCGCATCGAGACGAATCTTCAGAGCATCTCGCCGCCATTGGATTGACCCCCGACAATAAAATTATCAGTGAACCTGTCGGCCGCAACACGGCACCAGCCATTCTCCTGGCGGTCTTGAAAATCATGGACCAGATGCGCGTGAAAGACGCTCTTTTTTTAATGCTCCCGGCGGATCATGTCATCGGGGATGTTGTCCGATTTCACGAAAGGATCGGCAAAGCCCTCGATCTGGCCCGCAAAGGGAATATCGTCACCTTCGGTATTGAGCCGCATTATCCAGAGACAGGATATGGCTACATCGAGGGCATGAAACCCGTTGACGGAGAGGGACTGAGCATTGCACGGTTTGTCGAAAAGCCGGACATCGAGACCGCAAAATCCTATATCGAGACCGGGAATTTTTTCTGGAACAGCGGCATGTTTGCTTTCATGGCATCCACCATCTTGAACGAGTTCAAACAATTTGAACCCGGCATGCTGGCAAAAATGGCGGCAATCATAAAAAAGGGCGACCCGATCCATAAAGCGGACTATGAGGAGCTTCCAAGCATATCCTTTGATGTAGCGATTATGGAAAAAACATCCAGAGGGGTGGTCCTGCCGTCAGACTTCGATTGGAGCGACATCGGCACCTGGAACGCTTTGCATGCCTACCTGCCGAAAGATGCCGACGGCAATGTTGTTGCCGGGGATGTGGTTACGAACAATGTCAAAAACAGCCTGATCATCGCCAAGAGCCGTCTGGTGGCCGCCAATGACATTGCCGATACCGCCATTGTCGAAACAGCCGATGCCGTGTTCGTTTCCAAGCTTGCGACAAGTCGCAAGGTCAAAGATATCGTAGCGCTATTGAAACGACAGAAGCGGAGGGAATACCGGGTCCATCTCCAGGAAACCTTTGATTGGGGATCTATCCAATATCTTGAAAAAGCCGACCCACTCATCGTCGCGAAACTGCGGATCAAGCCACTTGCCACGTGTCGCACGGTCCCACACGGGTCTGGACGATGGCATGTCTGTCTGCTGGAAGGCGACGCCCGGATCACCCATACCGGAACGTCGCATCGACTGCAGGCAGGAAATTCCCTTTCGCTGGACGTGCAAGGTGACGTCACGATACAGAATGCCGGCAATGCTCTTTTATTGGCAATTATCACGCATGAATAGGAGGTCTGATTCGAATGAAAGTTCCCCTGCTTGATTTAAAAGAACAATACCGCTTCCTGAAAAAAGATATTCTAGCTGCAACCGAAGCTGTTTATGAATCACAGCATTTTATCCTGGGAGAACGCGTTATAGCACTGGAAGAATCCATCGCCCGCTATTGTGGCACTGGGTATGCCGTCGGTGTCTCTTCCGGCTCCGATGCCTTGCTTATTTCCCTCATGGCCGTTGGGATATCAGCGGGTGACATCGTCTTGACAACCCCCTATTCATTTTTTGCCACCGCCGGTGCCATAGCCCGTTTAGGAGCCCGGCCCGTTTTCGCAGACATAGACCCGCAAACCTTTAACATCTCACCGGAAACGCTTGGCCCTGCCATGGAGAGATTGACGGCTAAGGAACGAAAGCAGGTAAAAGCGATTATTCCGGTCCATTTATACGGTCAGTGTGCCGATATGGATCCGATTGTGCAATTTGCCCGGCATCATAAACTGGTGATCATCGAAGATGCCGCCCAGGCTATCGGTTCAGAGTATCATGACCGCCGAGCCGGCTCCATGGGCGCATTCGGATGTTTTTCCTTTTTTCCATCTAAAAATCTGGGTGCATTTGGTGATGGCGGCGTGGTGACAACAGACTCCCATGAAACCTATCAAAAACTGCAAATACTGAGAGGCCACGGGTCCAAACCCAAATATTACCACAAAATCGTGGGCGGGAATTTCAGGCTAGACGCCTTGCAGGCTGCCATTGTTTCGGTCAAGTTGACCCATCTGGACCGCTGGACCCAGGCCAGGCAGAACAACGCCGCCAAATACCGCAGCCTTTTTTCCCAGCAAGGGCTGGATGGCACAATCCAACTGCCGCGGGAAAAGGAAAGCCGTCACATCTATAACCAATTTGTGATCATGGTTCCCGATAGAAGAGATGCGCTGCGGGATTTTCTGGCGCAGGCCGGCATCGGCAGCGAAGTCTATTACCCGGTGCCGCTGCATCTGCAGGAATGCTTCGCTTACCTGGGTTATCGACCAGGGGACTTTGCCGTTGCCGAAAAAGCGGCCCGTCACTCGGTGGCCATTCCGATATACCCAGAACTTTCAGATGAACAGCTCGAATACGTCGTAGAAAATATCAAACGATTTTACCGCTAGATCAAGATCCATAGGCCTGGCGGCAGGAGAATCTATGCAAGCGACCATACTGGTGATAGGCGGTGCGGGATACATCGGCACCCATATGGTGAAACAGCTCTTGAGCCGGAACTATGCTGTGGTCACCCTGGACAATCTGTCGACAGGTCATCAGGCGCTCTTGCCGGGAGGGGTATTCATTCAAGGCGACTTAGGTGACGGCCCCTTGTTGAAGCGTCTCTTTCGCGACCATCGAATCGATGCCGTCATGCATTTTGCCGCATTTTCACTGGTGGGCGAGTCGGTCCAGCAGCCGATCAAATACTATCAAAACAACATCGCTCAGACCATCGGACTCATTCAGACCATGCTGGAAAACCGTCTCGATAAATTTATTTTTTCTTCCTCTGCCGCCGTTTACGGCGAACCCGAAGAGATTCCCATAGCCGAAGAGCATCCCTGTCGGCCCACAAACCCCTACGGAGAAACCAAACATGTGATTGAAGAAATACTGTCCGCATGCAGCAGTGCCTATGGTCTTCGATCCATCAGCTTGCGCTACTTCAATGCTGCCGGCGCTGACGATGCCGGAGACATCGGTGAATTGCACGAACCAGAGACCCACCTTATCCCACTGGTGTTGAAGGCCGCCGCTTCAGGCCATGAGGCTATTCGTATTTTCGGTACGGACTATCCCACCCCCGATGGATCGGCGGTGAGGGATTATATACATGTCAACGATCTGGTTCATGCACATATTCTGGCCCTCGAAGCACTCCTGAAAGGAACCGCCAGCACCTGTTACAACCTGGGAAACAGCAAAGGATACTCTGTCCGAGAGGTCATTGCGCTATCACAAAAAGTCACCGGCAGACGGATTCCCGTTCTCGAATCGGGTCGTAGACAGGGCGATCCGGCCGCACTTGTCGCCAGTTCCGAAAAAATAAAGCGCGAACTTGGGTGGCAGCCTGAATACGAAGACCTGGAGACCATCATCAAGACCGCCTGGAATTGGCACAATAAGCGTACCGATTCTGATAGCAAATTTTGACTCGGCCGCCATTTCATGCTAAATTGATGCTATACGAATTTTAACAATAATTTTTTTTGAGACGGCTGTTAGTATTTCTGGAGGTAGCATATGAAGCGCTTAAATCATGTCGGACTGGGTATCGCCCTGCTGCTCACAATCGTATGGGGGTGTTCATCCGATGAAGAAAAAAAGCTGGCGCACTTTGAAAAAGGGAATGCCTATTTTACAAAGGGTGAGTACCGGAGTGCCGAACTGGAATTTAAAAACGCTGTCCAGATCGATCCGGAATATGTCGCCGCACATGCCAAGCTCGGTGAAACCTACCTTAAGTTGGGAAATTCGCAAGGGGCCTTCAGAACCTACGCCCGTGTTGTCCAGTTGGACGAAAACAACACCGACGCCCAGTTGAAAATGGCGACATTTTACATGCTTGGCAAACAGACAGAGAAATCCAGAGAGCTTCTGGATAAGATTCTTGCCAGGGATCCCAAAAATATCGATGCCCTCTTTTTGAATGCAGGACTTTTTGATCTGGATAACGAACTGGATGAAGCGGAGGGAGTGTTCCGCGATATTGTCCAGCTCGATCCTGGACAGACACGAGCGTATATGGGACTTTCCCGGATACTCGCCAGAAAGGGGCAACTCGACCAAGCGGAAAAATATCTCACCAAGGCCGCGGATATCAACCCCAAGGACATCAAACCGCGTCTGGTTCTCTTCAATTTCCTGGTAAACAAACGTGAATTTGAAAAGGCGGAAGCACTCCTGGATGAAACCATTACGATGAATCCGGACAATGCCGAGCTGTTGCTCCACCAGGGAAATTATTATGCCCAGCGCGAAATGAATTCCAAGGCCGAAATTTCTTATGCGGCCGCCATTGAAAAAGAGCCAGACAAGGTCCGATCCTACATGGTCGCGGCCGGTTTTTATGACATGACGGGCAACAACGAAAAGGCGCTGGACCTCTATACCAGAGCCCTCGAACGTCAACCCGATGATATTCGCGTCAAGAACACTCTTGCCGCTTTCTATCTCAAGAATAAAAACCTGGACCAGGCTGAATCGACCATCGCGGGCATACTCGAAGAGCGGCCCAACTATTTTCCCGCCCGCTTGTTGAAAGGAGAGCTGTTGGTTCAAAAAAGGCAGTTCGACAATGCCATCGAGATATTGAACCAGCTGGTGAAAGAGGAGCCTAAAGCATCCAGGGCGCATTACTTTCTTGGTGTCTCCTATCTCGCTAAAGGCGACACCAATATGGCCAAGTCGTCCCTGGGAAAAGCCATCGAGACCAGTCCGCGATTTCTCAAGGCCAAACTCCTCATGGCCGAAATCTACTTGCGGCAGCGTGATTTCGAACTCGCCAAGAAAGAGAGTCTTGAAATACTTGACATGTCACCGGACAATTACCAGGCACTTCTGGTATTGGGAAACACGAACCTGTTTCAAAAAGATCTAGAGGGTGCCAAAAGCAATTTTCAGAAACTCATCACCTTGGACCCCCAGAATCCAACCGGGTATTTTCGCATGGGCTTGTTGCAACGCCTGACCAAAGAATACAAGACGGCACTTGCCAACTTTGAGAAGGCCCTGTCCATCAATCCAAAGCTGATGGATGTGTTCACCAATGTCGTTCTCCTGCACACCGAGAAGAAAGAGTTTCAAACAGCCCTCGATAAATGCGACCAACAGATCAAGACCCTCGGTGACCTGCCGAAAGCACAGACAGTTGTCTACAACCTCAAAGGCGGGCTCTATCTTTCCCAGAACATGCAGGATGAGGCCGAATCGGCCTTTGAAAAAGCGCTACAGTCAAATCCGGATTACCTCCAATCCTACTATGCGCTGGCCAGGCTGTACCTTTCCGGAAACAACCCCGACAAGGCCATCGCTCAGTATGAGTCCATTATAGAGAAAAATCCCAAGCAGGCCAGTGCCCACATGATGCTCGGTACCATCTATGACCTCAAGAAACGCTTCGATCTGTCTGAAAAACACTATCGTGCCGCCCTTGGCATCCAGCCTGATTTTGCACCGGCAGCCAACAATCTTGCCTACCTGCTATCTATCCAGGACAAGAATATCGATGAAGCCCTGGAATTTGCCCGAAAAGCCAAAGAACAACTTCCTGAAGAACCGAGTGTCATGGACACACTGGGATGGGTATACTACAAGAAAGGTCTCTATGACAGTGCCATCAGCGAATTTGAAGACAGTCTGGAAAAACTGCCGGACAATCCGACCGTCAATTATCACCTTGGTATGGCTTACTATCAAAAGGGAGATAAGACGCGCGCGAAAGAACAGCTCGAAAAGGCCATCAATATCGATACGGCATTTGATGGGGCCGACGAAGCAAGATCGGTTTTGTCCACCTTATAAAATCGTGATTAACAACCTACCGTCTTAAGAACCTGAGCAGTCAAATCGTGCAGGGTATACATTTATGAAGTATTTTCCATTCAAGATTTTGATCCTGTGCATTTTCATACCGCCGGTGCTATATATCGCTTCGGTCCAGATGCTGGAAAAGAAACTCCACACCCTGTACAGCGATGAAATCGAAGACATCTATATCGGAGACACGCGACCCCTGTTTGAAGGCAGTCTCACCATTGCCGACGCCATCACCCAGAATATCGACCGCTACCTTCAGTCCAAAGCATTGATTTCCTGGGGTATCAAGGTTTCCGTGACCGTAACCACACCCTCGAATACCATCATATATCCAGGCGTTTTCAGCCAGCTAGGGATCGCCCATTCAGGCACCCCGTCCATAGAGATCGCCAAGGAGAACTACGCCGCTTTAAACGAGGGTTTCAGCGTGATGGTGGATGTCCACGTCGCACTGGATCAGTTCATTTCCTATGCCATGTTGGCGACATTTATCATTCTGTCCATGATGGTGTTTTCTTTCTATTATCGAAGGAGCTACCGCATCGCTGCCAAAGAAAGTGGCCATATACAGGATGAAATCCAGCGCCTGTCGCAAATGGAACAGACCCAGCGTACCAAGCTCGAGACCTTGAGCGAGCAAAGAAGGTATCTTTCGGAAGCCTTGCAAAACACCAAGCAAACACTTGACTCCGCCAAGGAAAAGGCCAGCAGAACCGAAGATGAAATGATCGATGAAATAGTAGCATTAGAAAAGAGCATGCAAGAAAACCTTTTACTTCGAAAGACAAAGGAAGAAGAGATCAATGCGCTCAAGGATAAAATATCGGCCTATGAAAAAGGGGAGCTAAAAAGCAACAAACAAAAAGTAAAAGCTTCAGAAGCCGTCCAAAAACGCTTTAAAACGCTTTACAAGAATCTCCTGGTTCATGATCGGGCTGTGAGCGGATTTGTCTCACTAACGCCGGATTTGCAATTGAAAGCCGAAGAAATTATGTTGCAACTCCATGATGATCCCGGGCGCGTGCCGGTCAAGAGAAAGGTTTTCGGCAAAAAAAACAGACAGACGGTTTTTGAAGTATTGTTTTCCTACAAGGGTCGATTATACTATCGGAACACGCATGACAAAAAGGTGGAAATCGTTTCCATCGGCACCAAACACACACAGGCAAAAGACTTGACGTTTTTGGATCAACTTTGAATGTATCTATCCTATTACCAACTTGAGCGCAAACCCTTTCAGATCACCACGAACCCGGAGTTCCTGTGGCTTGGCGATAAGCACAAGGAAGCACTGGCGGTTCTGAGATACGGGCTGCTGGACAACAAGGGCTTTCTTCTGCTGACCGGAGACGTGGGTACCGGAAAGACGACGTTGATCAATGCGCTGGTGAACAGCCTGGGGGAAGAGATTGTCGTCGCGACCCTGCTCGATCCCGGGATTGAAAGGGATGATTTTTTTGCGTACATCGGCAAGGCCTTCAAGTTGGCGCAGGAATTCTCCAGCAAGGGAACCTTCGTTCATGCCTTCAGCGACTTTCTGAATCGAGCCCACGAAGAACGAAAAAAAGTACTGCTGATCATCGATGAATCTCAGCGGCTCAGCCAGGAATTGCTGGAAGAGATTCGATTGCTCTCGAATATCGAAAAGCAGGCCGTCAAACTGATCAATATTTTCTTTGTCGGGCAGATCGAATTCAATCGCATTATCCTGGCACCTAAAAACAGTGCCTTACGTCAACGAATTTCGGTCAACTATAATCTGCAGCCCCTCTCTGCCAAGGAGACGGGTAAATACGTTCATCATCGCCTGCAAGTGGCTGGTGCGGCCAAATCTATTTTCAACGCCGCCGCCATAGGGGAGGTGTACCGCTTTTCCAATGGCTATCCGCGTCTCATTAACATCATTTGTGACCGGGCGCTTGTGACCGGTTTTACCCGTGAATCGAAAAAAATCGGCTCCAAAATAATCAAGGAATGCGCAAAAGAGCTGAAATTGCAGAATCAGAAAAGTCGGTTTAAAAAGAAAAAAGATCCAGAAAAAACAGCCCTGCTAGCAGACCGAAAACAAACTGCCACAAGGTCCCGCAGCCTTCGCATTGAAAAGGCCTTATATGCGATATTGGTATTGTTGATCGCATCGTGGCTTGCTGTTGCACTTTCTTATTATTATCCGCATTTTTTTAAGCATGCTTCGACATCGCTGAAGACCAAACCAAGCACGCCCGCCGTCGAAGAGAGCCGAATTGAATCCGGAGAACAGACAAGCTTACCGATGAAGCCTGCATCGATACCAGCAGCACTAGAACCGCCTTCTGAGACAGCCACATCAGAAAACCGTCTCGATGCCCCACCCGATCCAAACGACAAACCAAAACAGCTTCAGATGCTCGACCAGCGTGCGGTTGTCCGAGTAGAACTTGACGACAACAATGAGATCAGTATGCATGGCATTGCGGTGCTCGACACCTTGGCTGTTGAGCTGCAACGTTACACCGATCTGGAAATTTCCATCAAAGGTTATTCGGAAAGCCAGGGAAGTGAGCACTATAACAGAAAAATGTCGGAGTTTGTGGCCAATATTGCAAAGGGCTATCTGGTGGGCAAAGGCGTTTCAGCGCGTCGGATCGAAACGATGGGGATGTGGATTGACCAGTCGGATGCCAATACGCCAACAACCGAAGCGCAAAATAACATGCAGTGGGTGGAAATTGAAGTTAACCCGAACTGAGCCATTTTTATCTCGATCTGCACCCATCTCTTGCGGATCAAAAGTTCGCAAAAAACATCGACAGATCCACTGGTATGACTACGTTTTTTGCGAACCCTCTTCCATCAAGACCTCGGCACATCTTTTCGGAAAAAATCTCTCAGTTCAGGTTTAAGAATCCTTGAAACGGTTGAACAGCGGCTGGGTGGATCGTTTTTTTTCTAATAGGCGCTTTGGAATAGATCCGTTTTGGAAGAAATGTATCGGGCTTGCCTTCTTTCACTATAACTTCTTCGATCGTGGATGCTTCTTCTTTCTGGGCCGTTATACCCCGTGCTGCCGTTGCCGTATCGCCGGTCACGATACGACCTGCGGTTTAGTTCAAAACGTCTATCTTGGCCCATATCTCGTCTCCAATTCGGTCGCTCGGTCAAACGTATATAATCGTGGAAGGGTGTGCAAGAAAAAAATTTATTATTGTTGGATCGCATTCAATTAACTGCCAATCGATAACGTTTTGACAAAAGCGACGGATCCATATATAAAATGGCTGAATGACAAACCCGAACCGCAACAGCGCTTATGCTTTCCATTACTTTCCAAGGGGTTGAGTTTGTTCATTCCGCAGATGTCGAACAAGGTGGTGGTCACATGGGTGGCCCCATGTTGACCACGTGAGACCTTTGAAAAATGCTCAATTTCGTTATAGTTCAAGGAAGACGAAAATTTTAACCGCAGGAATACATTGTGTATTTTGAGGATTATAATTTGAGCCTGACACCGAAATTGAGCGAAAGAGGGTGTTTTGCAAAGGTCTCTATGTTTCGAGGTGGCGATGCCGATTAATGCTGCAGACTATATCTTACCCTTGGTGGTCGGTAAAAAAGATTCTTCTAACGTATCCGCGGGAATCAATCGTTTTGCTGGTACGGGATTCTTTATCGGTGTTGGTGGCTTGGTTGCAACGTGTTCGCATATCATGGCACCCCTAGAAAACAATGAAATGCTAATGGCATACAGCATTCATCAAAAAAAATTCTTTGAATTAAAGAGCATCCATTGTCACGCTTATATGGATTTTGCGATCGCACGTATCGATGTCAAAGACAATAAATTTCTCAAGCTTCTGAGCACCAAAGAGCGCCCACTTGTTTTGGGAACCAACGTTTCATCCTTCGGTTATATCAATGCCGGAAGGGTCGGTTTCGATTTGCGGCTCGAGGACAAGTATTTTAAAGGATATATTTCTTTTATAGGAAATAAGCCTGATGCTTCGATGCGATGTCGAACCGTATGTGAACTGAGTTTTCCATCATTGACCGGCTTTAGTGGCGCACCCGTTTTCTTGGGGGATAAAAGCGTTTTGGCCGGTATGTTATTTGGGAATAGGGAAACCAACATTGAAGTCTTTTCACGCTCGGCGGTTGAGGCCAAGGCGAAACCATCAAGGAATAGCATCTTCAGAACAATGGAATTTGGCTTGATGCATACCATTGATGACATTAAAAGTTTCTTGGTAGATATCGGCATGAACGTTGAGGAACTCTAGCATTTGCCAGAATAAGGTTCCCATCAGTACGGACATGAAGGATCGGCAGTATATTTTTCTATATACATATTGGAAGGTTGGTTTTGCAAACGATTGGCGGAAGTGCATGGGAATCGAACCCACCCGGGACGGTTTTAGCGCCCCACACCGGATTTGAAGTCCGGGAGCCTCACCAGTAAGCTGCGCACTTCCTTCAGGGTTAGGACAAGAACGCGCCTATCATATAAGCATTGTCTCTTTTGTCAACTTAAAATCGTTACACAGGTACATACACAGGAGCGGACACATGATCGACAGAGAAAGATTGGCCCAGACGTTTTCACGCCTGGTACGCATCGACTCGATTTCCAAGGAGGAGAAAGCCATCTCGGAAGCACTTTGTGCGATATTGGCCTCCATGGAAGCCGACATTGCCCAGGATGATGCGGGTCAGAAAATCGGTGGCCAAACCGGAAATATCATTGCCAAATTTAAAGGCAATACATCGGTTGCCCCCATGATCCTGAATGCACACATGGACACGGTCGAGCCGGGCAGGGGGGTAGAGCCCGTTCTAGAAAAGGGCGTCTTTTCCAGCAAAGGAGACACCATACTGGGTGCCGACGACAAGAGTGCCCTGGCGATTATCTTGGAAGTGTTGTGGGTAATAAAGGAAAACCAGCTGCCACACGGCCCCCTGGAAGTGGTGTTTACGGTCTGTGAGGAGATCGGCCTCCTGGGAGTCAAAAACCTTAATTTCGACATGATATCAGCAACATATGGTTTTGCGCTTGATGCCACGGACCCCCAGGGCGTGATTACCCGAGCCCCTTCTGCCAATTACCTTGTTTTTACGGTCCACGGGAAATCTGCCCATGCCGGCGCCAGACCGGAGAACGGGATCAATGCCATCCAGATTGCATGCCAGGCCATCGCGGACATGAAACTGGGCCGCATCGACCACGAAACCACCTGCAACATCGGCATTATCGAGGGCGGACTGGCCATTAACATCGTACCCGAACGTGTCCGTGTGGAAGGAGAAGCCCGGAGCCACGATGAAGAAAAACTGAACACGGTAACGAAGGCCATGGTGGATTCCTTTCAACGATCGGTTTCAGACCAGCGCACCCGGTCCAGCGAAGAAAACTTGCCGTTGCTGGAACATACGGTTGAAAAAGAATTCAGCCGTACGAATATCCCGGAAAACCACCTCGTCGTAACCCTCGCCAACGAGGCGGCTGCCAATTTGAACCGTACGATGACCTGCAAATCCACCGGTGGTGGTGCCGATGCAAATGTTTTTTCACAACACGGCATCGATCTCGGGGTGCTTGGTACCGGCATGAAAGACATGCATACGGTCAAGGAAACGGTCAAACTGGATGATATGGTGGCAACCGCCGAACTTCTCCTGGAAATCATCCGCTTGCATTCAATAGGAAAAAAAGGATGACCAGCGCCTATTTTGATTGCTTCTCGGGTATCAGCGGCGATATGACGGTTGGGGCGCTGCTGGATATCGGGGTTCCACTGGCGTGGCTCCAGAAAGAGCTGTCAAAATTGTCCTTGGATGGGTATTCTCTGTCCGCAAAAGCCGTTTCCTGCCGCGGCATTCAGGCGCGTCATTTCCAGGTGAGTCTGCATGGCCCCCCTGTACACAGACACTATTGCGATATTCAATTCATCATTGAAAAAAGCCCCCTATCGCCCCTTGTGCGAAAAACCAGTCTGGCCATTTTCGATCTGATTGCCGATGCAGAGTCCAAAATTCATGGCCTGGATAAAGCCAAGGTTCATTTTCATGAAGTCGGGGCAGTTGACTCCATCATCGACATCGTGGGAACCGCTCTTTGCCTGGAATATCTGGATATCGACACCATTTTCTCTTCTAAAATTCCTCTGGGGAAAGGATTTGTGGACTGTCAGCATGGCACCCTGCCCATACCTGCGCCGGCAACAGTCGAGATACTGAAAAATGTTCCAGTCTATGGCACGGGAATATCTGAAGAAATGGTAACCCCCACGGGGGCGGCTATCATAAAGGCACTTGCCCAGGATTACCTGGACCTGCCGCCCATGATCATTCAAAATATCGGCTACGGTGCTGGGTCGCGCCATTTGCAAAAACGACCCAATCTTCTACGGGTGCTGACGGGTCAGGTAGATGCCCTAGCGGGCCAGAACACCCAAGATCCGCTGGGGGACACCGTGGCTGTGGTTGAAACCTGCGTGGATGATATGAACCCGGAAATATTCGGTTATCTTATGGACCGACTTTTTGATGACGGCGCACTGGATGTGTACTGGATTCCTGTTTTCATGAAAAAAAACCGGCCTGGCACACTGATCCAGGTCTTGTGTGGATTGGAGGCAAAATCGGCCATTATCAACAGAATTTTATCCGAAACCACGTCGACAGGCGTTCGATTTCACCCGATTCAGCGGACCCGGCTCTTGAGGGAAGTCATCACCATCAGCACCACTTTCGGGGATGTCTTGATGAAAAAAATTACCGACCTGGATGGAAACTCCCGTTTGGTGCCCGAATATGAATCCTGTAAAAAAATTGCCCTTGCGCGCAAGCTCCCAATAAAAACAGTGTATCAGCTGATTGACCAGGAAGCCTCGCCAGCAAAACGTTTCAGCCAATAGGTTTGAACAACCCGATGGGGTTATAAGGCGCAACATCCCCTTGACAAAACCCAACCCAGACTATAGAGACGTGCCATGACTTTGCGGAAGAAAACGATATTGTTTCTTTCGAGCGCTTGCTGGCTGGGGAACATTCCGTTTGCTCCGGGGTCATTCGGCACACTGGCAGCTTTGCCCATCTGCTGGATGTTGTCGAGGATAGATTTGTGGATTTCTTTGGCCCTGATAGCACTGACAATACCCTTTGCCATTTGTGTAGCAGGTGAAGCCGAAAAGATCCTTGATGAGAAGGATCCCGGGGCTATCGTCATCGACGAAATTGTCGGCATGCTCCTGACACTGGCAGGTCTGCCTTTCAATGTCACAACGGTAGGACTCGGTTTTGTCTTGTTCAGAACCTTCGATATCACCAAACCGTTCCCCATCTCTTTTTTGGAACGGAAATTCAAAGGCGGAACCGGCATTGTATTGGACGATGTCGCAGCGGGTGTTTTTTGTAATTTAACATTAAGGATTATACTTCAATTTATTGATATATAAAGATAATAGGTGTTATCATTGAAGAAAACAACAGATCCCAAACCTGCCATGAAACCGGGCAATAAAAAGAGCGGCCTGCGAGAAAACATCGAAGCCATCGCCATCGCCATATTACTGGCGCTTTTCATCCGGACTTTCGTGGTCCAGGCCTTTAAAATTCCCTCTGGTTCCATGAAAGAAACCCTTCAGATCGGTGATCACATACTGGTCAACAAATTCATCTATGGCATCAAGCTCCCATTTGTGCAAAAGACGATTATTCCCATTAAGGAGCCCCGTAAAGATGATATTATCGTGTTTCGATACCCTGAAAATCCCAAGCTCGACTTTATCAAACGCGTTGTGGGTGTCGATGGTGATGTCGTCGAAGTCCGCAATAAAAAGCTGTATGTCAACGACAAATTGATCGATCAGGATTTTGCCATCCATACAGACCCGCACATCATACCGGCGGTCTACAACAAAAGAGATAATTTCGGACCGGTGATCGTTCCTCCGGATTCCCTGTTCGTCATGGGTGACAACCGGGATAACAGCAAGGACAGTCGATTTTGGGGCTTTGTCAAACTGGAAGCCGTCAAGGGTAAGGCTTTCATGATCTACTGGTCCTGGAACAAGGACAACGCTCGAACCCTGTTGAATTACGTGCGCTGGGACAGACTCTTTGATATTTTAAGATAGGTCTATGGACTTACTGCTAAAAGGCGGGCACGTCATCGATCCGGGTCATCTGGACGCACGGATGGACATTCTGATTCGAAACGGCCGTATCGAAGCCATCATACCATTCGGAACCAATGCCGGCAGCATGCCGGACGTGTCCAATACCCCGAACAACCTCAAGGTTATCGACCTTGCCGGCAAGGTCGTGGCGCCCGGCTTTATCGACATGCATGTTCATTTCCGGGAACCCGGCCAAGAACACAAAGAGACCATTCTTACCGGCAGCCGGGCTGCCGTTTATGGCGGTTTTACAGGCGTTTGCACGATGCCGAATAGCGACCCCGCCAACGATTCACCTTCCGTCACCACATTTATCCTGGAAAAGGCTCGCGCAGCAGGTTTGACCAAGATCTACCCCTGCGCCGCCATCAGCCATTCCCTTAAAGGAGCCAGGCTGACCCGATTTGGTGACTTAAAAAAAGCCGGTGTTGTGGCACTGTCGGACGATGGCATGCCGGTCACCAACAGCCAACTCATGCGAAAGGCACTTGAAAACGCACGTGATTTTGATCTTCCGGTGATCTCACATGCCGAGGACCTTGATCTGGCAGGGAAGGGCGTCATGAATGAAGGGCCGGTTGCAGAAGAACTCAAACTGCGGGGTATCCCCAACGCCGCTGAAAGCATCATGGTCCAACGCGATATTGCTCTGGCCGGTCTCACCGGAGCGAGAGTCCACATAGCCCATGTCAGCACAAGAGAATCGGTGGCAGCCATACGGGCCGCCAAACACGAAGGCCTTTTCGTTACGGCCGAAACAGCACCCCATTATTTCATGCTCACGCACGAGGCTGTCAGGACATACGGGACCAATGCAAAAATGAACCCGCCGCTCCGTTCAGCCAAAGACAGAACCGCCATTATCGAAGGACTTGCCGACGGTACCATCGATGCGATTGCCACAGACCACGCGCCGCATCACCCGGATGAAAAACGGGTTTTATTCGAAAAAGCCCCCAACGGGGTTGTCGGGTTAGAAACATCGCTATCCCTGAGTTTAACCCTCGTGGCACAGGGCCATCTGACGCTGTCTGAATTGATACGAAAAATGTCTGTCAACCCCTCTAACATATTGAATATCCCTTGCGGAATTTACGAGCAGGCATCAGCAGATATCACCGTCATCGACCTCGCTAGACCTATCCGGGTCCGCGCTGAAGCGTTTCAGTCCAAAGGCCGCAATACCCCTTTTGATGATTGGACGCTGAAAGGTGGACCGGTATTGACCATTGTGGATGGCAAGATCATGCACCAACAAACATAAATGGCCGCAACAACTGAAAGGATATACCTATGCCGGATGTGACCAAGCCCCACATTCTGGTAATCGACGATGAACTCAGCATGCTGGAACTGCTGGAGATCATACTCAACAAGGAAGGTTACCAGGTTACGTGTGCCGACAGCGGGAAACAAGCCATCTCACTGCTTCAGAAAGGTTCATACGATCTGCTGCTCTGTGACATCAAACTCGGAGACATCAATGGTATAGAGGTATTGAAACACGCCAAAGCAAAAAATCCAGAAACGGTCGTGATCATGATATCCGCCTATTCATCGGCCGAAAATGCCGTCGAAGCCATGAACGAAGGCGCCTATGACTATGTTCCAAAACCGTTTGACAATGAAGAGCTGAAATATACCGTTAAAAGCGCACTGGACATGCGAACCATCGATCAGGAGAAAAAATCACTTAACCTGGACCGTGAGAAGACCATCCATTTCGATAAAATTGTGGGCAGCAGTCCCAGAATGCTCCATATATATGACATGATTCGTCAAGTGGGCAGAACCAAGACCAATATCCTCATCACAGGAGAAAGCGGTACCGGAAAGGAGCTTATTGCCAGGGCTATCCATGACCAGAGTGATCGAAAAGAGAACCCTTTTGTGGTGATCAATTGTGGCAGTATCCCTGAGGCGCTCATGGAAAGCGAGTTCTTCGGGCATAAAAAAGGCGCCTTCACCGGCGCATCCAATGACAAGAAGGGCCTTTTTGAGGTTGCCGATCAGGGGACTGTTTTTCTGGACGAAATAGGTGAATTGAGCCCCAGTTTTCAGGTCAAGCTGCTCAGGGCTGTACAGGAAAAGGTGTTCAAGCGTGTCGGCGGTACATCGGACATTTCCGTGGATATCCGATTCCTGTCGGCCACCAACAAGGACCTGAAAAAAGAGATCATTGCCGGACGATTCAGGGAAGACCTCTTCTACCGTCTGAACGTCATCGAAATCAAGATACCGCCCTTGCGCGAACGCATGGGCGACCTGAAGCCCCTGGCGCAGTATTTTTTGGATAAATACTCAAAGGAAATGGGCAAAGAAATTACCAAAATATCTTCCTATGCCATCGAGCTCCTCAAAAAGTACGACTTTCCCGGCAATATTCGTGAACTCGAAAATCTCCTGGAGCGCAGTGTTGCCCTGACCAACACCAACATCCTCTTGCCGGACAGTCTCGAGCTGTCGATTTATAAAAAGCGTTGGATCGAGGGAATCAAGGATCGCCGCTTCGATCTGGACGAGGTGGCCCACGGCGTTTCCATCGACAGCATACTGGCTGAAATTGAACGGGCGTACCTTGAAAAAGCACTCGACATCAGCCAGGGCAACAAACACAACGCTGCAAAACTGCTCGGTATCACCTTCCGATCGATCCGCTACCGATTGGACAAATTGAACATCGATAAGTGACGTATTTTGGCATTTTGTGCCAAAATGTGTCATTGTCAGGCGCTCTTCTAGCAAGCGCCTCGCTGTCCATGGTATGAATATATTTATTTTAACAAATTAATACAATATCTTATATTTATTTTCACATTTTATTTTCAAGATGGTACACCTTTTGCTTTGATCCTAATCAAACGCAAAAACAGACAAAGGAGGTGAGATTCGGCTCGTTTGAAATAGATTGACCGCACCAGGGAAGGATTTAACACGAATTTCGTTTAACATACACACCACCCCATAAAAGGAGGACCACCATGTTTCAGAAAATGAGAAGTAACACAAAAGGTTTCACCCTGATCGAACTGATGATCGTTATCGCCATCATCGGTATTCTGGCAGCCATTGCGATCCCCAACTTCATCTCTTACCGTAACAAAAGTTTCTGCAGCCGGACCGAATCGGATGCCAACACCATCGCGGCAGCCGTGGCGGATTATTTTGCCATACCAGCGCACATCGATCTGCCGCGTTTGGCGATCTCAACAACGGCAATAATGTCACCCTGTCAGGCGACAACAACACCGCTGCCGGTAACGCCTTCCTCGGTGGAAACCCCAATACGACCATCACTATTCGGGTACAAGATATGAGTGGCCGCTGTCCTGACGATTATCGGAATGCCGCGCCTGCTGATCCTGCTAACTCGATCAATGGATGGACCGGGCAGATATACACCAAATATATGGCACAGTAAGCGGATTAGCGAACATATCGATCGACTGCATTCGATGCTGGATTGAAAAAAAAGGGAGAATGAAGATTCTCCCTTTTTTATTGCTCAAGTGAACAGGGATTGATAATAAAATCCAGGAGCGAATTTTGGATACGAGACGGTTTCGCTTCTGTGGAGCGGCGCAATCGACCCCGATAAAATCAGCGTTTTCAACCACCGGCAGGGTGGTAAGAATAACTTATCTCAAGCCCTATTGGGCGACAGCAGCACAGTTTCAACCCGATCAATGAGCACGGCAGACAGGGACATGGACGGCAGGATGTCGAGAATCAACAGGACAGGGGTTTTCATTCTATTTTGCGTATTGATATTGAGTGCTTATGCCAACTCGTTTCATGCTGCCTGGCATTTTGACGACCAACCCAATATTCTCAACAACCATCACTGCACATCCAGGACCTGCGGCCTAAAACCCTTGTTTCGACGCTCTATTCAAACCCCAAAAATCCGTACGAGCCCGCCAGGAAGATGTACCGGCCCGTCCCCTGTTTGACCTTTGCCTTGAACTGGTATGTCGGTCAAGACGACCCATTCGGGTTTCATGTCGTCAATATCGCCCTGCATATTCTGACCGCATTTGTTCTCTATCCGCTTTATCCAGACGCTCTATTCAACCCCGGTTCTGCGCCGGGCATCTTTACAGGAGCATTGGTTTGTTCCCCTGCTGGCCGCAACCCTCTGGGCCGTCAACCCCATCCATACCCAGGCGGTCACCTACATCGTACAGCGGATGGCCGTTATGGCCGGATTCTTTTATCTGGTCGGTCTCTATGCATTTCTAAAGGCAAGACTTTCCAACACAGCCCGTGCGCGCCTGGTCGGCTACGGAGCCTGCCTCGTGTGCTATATTCTGGCTCTCGGGTCCAAGGAGAATACCATTGTCCTACCCCTGTCGTTGATCCTGATTGAGTTCGCTTTTTTTCGGGATTTGCATCAGAAAAAGGTCCGATATACCTGTCTAGGCCTGTCGGTTCTTCTGGTCATTGTTGTGGGACTGCTCGGGCATTCATTTATTTCTGAGCGGGCATGCCGCTCGGCCATTTTGAACGGATATGCTTCTCGTCCCTTTCAGCATGACCGAGCGTCTGCTGACCGAAATGAGGGTCCTGGTCACATTATCTGTCGCAACTCTTCTACCCCGTGCCCACGCGTTTGTCCATTGACCATGATATCGTCATTTCCACGTCCCTCATACATCCCTGGACCACACTTCCGGCCGGTCTTTTTCTGATCGCGCTGACCATCACGGGTGTTGTCTTCCTTGAAAAACACCCCTGATAGGCTTCAGCATCTTGTTTTTCTTGGTCAACCACGTCGTCGAATCGAGCATTATCCCCCTTGAGCTCATTTTTGAACATCGCAATTACCTGCCGTCTTTTTTTATGTTCGTCCCAGTGGCGCTGGGACTGCAATGGCTGTTTGGCCGTTATGGCCATCGCATCACCCTTTATGCGATTGGTGTTAGGATCATTTGTCGTCCTGCTGGTGTTGGGGTTTTCAATGGGTACGTTCATACGCAATCGCACCTGGGCAACCGAAAAATCGTTGTGGGAAGATGCCGCCCTCAAGGCCCCCGGGAGTGCCAGACCCCTCACCAGCCTTGCCTGGGACATGGCCTATGGCGAGAATGCGCATCCGAGAAATTATGACAATGCTTTGGTATTGTACAAAAAATCATTGGATCTGTATCAAGTACGCAAGGGGGTGAAGCCCTCCATTTTAGACAACATGGCGGGACTGTACTATGAAAAGAAGGCCTATCGAGACGGCCATCGACCTGCTGAAAGAATCGTTACGTCAAAATCCATCCGGATTAAAAGCACGTTTTGACCTGGCATCGGTATATGTGACCTTGGGGCAGTGGCAGGATGCCGAGGAGACCGTGACAGTTCTGGTGGAACACCCCAAGATGCACGAAGGCTATCTCAATCTAAACGCGTTGATTTTGCTGCACCAGAACAGGGCAGCCGAGGCCTTGCCGATGTTGGATAAAGTCCTTGCAAATGGCGCCCGGGTTTTGGAGGACCTTGATATATTTAGGCGTTGCATTCAACGATCTCGGATATCACGAAAAAGCTGATTTCTTTTTAAAACGCGGCATGGCGATATCGAAAGACAAGCCCTTGGCGCTCTTCTGTCTCATCGACAACGCAATCAAATCTGCCAACACGAGCGCTGTCCAGGGCTACCTTGGCCAGTTGTTTCGGGCGTTTCCTTTGCGAAGATATCCAGGTCTTTATGAACCGGCTTCTGCATGACAATCACATGCCTCCGATTTCTGTTCCGGCTGTTTCCGCAGCTGTTCGGGCGTATAGTTTAGAAGCCGGCCGATAAGGTCTGTTTGCCGATCATCACAGGTGTCCGCATGCCATTATTTCGCCATAAGGAACCCATCCTGGCGCTGCTCATCGTCATCGTGACGTTTATGGCTTTTCAGCCCATGCTGCGTCATGAATTTTTAAACATCGACGATCCTGTCTATGTCACGGACAACGTCTATGTAAAGAACGGTCTGTGCCTTGAAAGCGTGCAATGGGCTTTTTCCACCCTGCATGCAGAATTTTATCACCCCCTGACATGGCTTTCACTGATGCTGGATACAGATCTTTACGGTGTCAATCCCGCCGGATATCTGTCCTCCAACCTAATCTTGCACGTTTTGAACTCACTGCTCCTGTTGGCCGTTTTTGTGAAAATGACCCATCTGCCGCTGGCGAGTTTTTTTGTGGCCCTGCTGTTTGCCATTCATCCGTTGCACATCGAATCGGTTGCCTGGATTGCTGAAAGAAAGGACGTCTTGAGTACCTTTTTCTGGATGTTGACCCTCTGGTGCTACATAAGCCTACGTAAACAAGCCGCACAGGGGTCGCTATGTTGTCGTTCATCTGACCTACCTGCTAGGGCTCATGGCAAAGCCGATGCTGGTCACCCTGCCGCTCGTGTTGCTGGTATTGGACTACTGGCCGTTGGGGCGTCATCGACGGAATCCTTCAGAAACAGGAAATAGCGTTCAAAACATCTACTCGCCTGGTCAAGGAGAAACTGTTTTTATTTATTTTGGCCGCAGGTGCAGCCGTATTGGCAATCATCGCTCAGCACAAGGGTGGCGGCCTGGCTGTCATGAATGAATTTACACTCGGAGAAAGGGTGTCGAATGCCCTTGTTTCCGTCCTGGTGTATATCTATCGGGCATTCTGGCCACAGAACCTGGCTGTTTTCTATCCCTTTCCCATCCAAACCCCTTTGATTCAGGTGTTGGCTTCGCTGGGCATCATTGCTGCCATCACGGTTTTATGCTTTCGCTTCAGACATAAATTCCCTTATCTCATCGCGGGATGGTTATGGTATGTCGTCACATTGCTGCCGGTATTGGGTATTTTAAAGGTAGGTGGTTTTGCCAATGCGGATCGATATACCTACATACCGCTCATTGGACTGTTTATCATGGTGTCCTGGGGCTTGTTGGACATGTTGAAACGGTTTCCGCATCGACGTATCTTGTCGGCGGGTATGATCGGTCTAGTGGCCGTGGGTCTGTTTTATAACACCACGCTTCAGTTGCAAAACTGGTCTGACAGCTATTGCACTTTTTACCCACGCGGCAAGGGTTACCCAGAATAATGACTTTGCTCATCACAGTCTTGGCCACATATATGCTGCAAAGCGGCGATTTCGGTCAAGCCAGCGCTCATTTTGAACAGGCCCTGAAGATCAACCCCCATCGGAATGTAACCAAAAAGGACCTGGCCCGTGTATTGGCGTACCAGGGCAGCTTCAAGAAAAGCGCAACGATTTTAGAGGATCTTTTGAGGGAAAAACCCGACTATGGTGCGGCGCACTACACCTTTGGGTTGATGCTCACGGCCCAAAAAAGATATGAAGAAGCACTGGTGCACATAGCAAAGGGTTTCCGTCTGCACCCGCACTATCAAAGAGAGATCCATAAGAGCGGCGACAGGTCTGGTCAGTTGCGTGACATATACGAGCAGGGACGGCAGGCAGCCGCTGCAGGGAACCTGACCAAGGCTGGATATCTCTTTGAGCGTGTCCTTGTTCTCGACGCTCATTTTTATCCAGCACGGAATGACCTTGCAGATATCATGGTTTCTGAAAATTGCCATCCATGCGCCCTGGAACTGTTTCTGGGCAAACTTTCGAATGAGCGTCTAAAACGACTCCTGGCCGGCGGTTATGACAAGTGGCCTGTTTTTTCAGAGCAAGAAGAATGAAGTCTAACGGCAGATCCGACAAACCATGATCGACAGTTCAGCCCCGCAAAAAGCATTTCCCTTCGGTTCCAACAAGGGGCTTTCCTCTGCGCGTCAACAAACACGGCGAAAGGCCCTCGCTATTTCCGTACTAATATGATATACGCATCTGAAATAAATCATTATATCTAATTCGATTTGGATCATCTCCAAAAGAGTTGATCCAAATTAAGGATTGATCGCTCGCTAACCCGCGGCAAGCCACGGGGAATGCGCTCGCTGTTGCGGTTCAAGGATTCCAGGGGTCCAGGGTTCGAGTGAGATGAAGTGAGGCATCAGCTGAATGCTTAAGAATTATAAAGAGTTATTGGAAACGCAGACGATGATATCCGGTGATCTGGATTAAGCGAACGCGAAATGAATCACCCATTTCGCTCTAGCTTACGATGAAACCCGAAAGTTGAGTCCCATAAGAAGTTAAAAAGTACTTTCAAGTGAAAAAAACAAAAAAAATCATCCCATATCCCTTTGCGGTATATTTTTGGACATTGATGGGCATCGCCGTTGCAGGGTTGGTGGACGCTGTCTATCTGTCCATCTCCCACTACCGTGTCTACACGGACATGACCTATCGAAGCTTCTGTGCGGTGACCAAATCTATCAACTGTGACACGGTTTCCCAAAGTCCCTATGCCATCATGCTTGGCCTGCCGCTGCCTGCATGGGGTGTTATTGGGTATGCCTTCGTCATTATTTTAATCGGACTCGGTAGATCTGGAAACGGTAACAACAAACACATGTGGCCCACGATATTTTTTGTCTCGGCAGCCTTCAGTCTTCACAGCCTGGTTCTGGCCTATATTTCCAGCTTCATCATTCAAAGCTACTGCCTCATGTGTATTCTCAGTTACTGCGTCAATTTTCTGCTGATGTTTTACAGCTGGTTGATCCACAGACGTTTTGGCAGCGACGGTATCTTCGCGGGACTCAAAGACGATCTGCTGTTTGTGGCTCGGCAACCCCTGCGACGTATGTCATGGATCGGTCTTTTTTTGTTATGCGTCAGTGTCGTTTGGCTAAGTTTTCCGAAATACTGGCTGTTCGAACCGCCAGGTCCTTCCACAGATATTGCCACAGGTTTTACGATGAATGGCGATCCCTGGATTGGTGCCATCGACCCGCAGTTGACCATTGTGGAATTTACCGACTATCGCTGTTTCCAGTGTCGAAAAATGCATTTTTTTCTCCGCCATATTATTGCCGAACGGCCCGACAAATTACGGCTCGTTCACAAGCATTTTCCCATGGATCATGCTTTCAACCCCCTGGTCAAAGAACAAGTTCACGCCGGCGCGGGCAGGATGGCCTTGTTGGCCATATATGGTGCGTCCCAGGACCGATTCTGGCAGATAAACGATGCCCTTTTCAATCTCGAGAAAGATAGCAAGCAGATCAACATGCGAGAACTGGCCCGAAAATGTGACCTGGATACAGAAGACTTGGCGCGCAAGGTTGGGCAGCCTGCATCCGTCAAAAAACTTTTGCAAGACATCCAGGAAGGCCTGTCGCATGGCATCAGCGGTACGCCTGCATTTTTGATTGACGGCACCGTCTATACGGCTCAAATACCGCCTGAAATCCTGAAACCCTATTTGAAATCAAGGAACGGCTAATACCTATGTTTGACTCGAAAAATCGTTTTCAGGCTGTTCTGATGGTTGTACTCCTGCTTGTCATTCTAGCCATCGGGGTTCTCTGCTGGGTGCCGCCGGTAAGCCGCGATGCGCTGACCCACCATCTGGCCGTACCAAAACTTTGGATTCTCAACCATGGGATGCTGGAATTACCCCATTTGCCGTTTTCCTATTACCCTATGAACCTGGATCTACTTTATCTGATACCCCTGTTTTTCCATAACGACATCCTGCCCAAATATATCCATTTCCTATTTGGTCTACTGACCGCCGTATTGGTGTATCGGTATCTTAGGTCCCGTATCGACACGGTCTACGCCCTGGCTGGTGCATTATTTTTCCTGTCGACACCCATTATTATCAAACTGTGTATCACCGTGTATGTTGATCTGGGCCTGATTTTTTTCTCATTTTCTGCAATGCTCTATTTTTTCAAATGGATGGCAGATGATTTCCGCATAAAACATCTCATCTTGGCCGGTTTTCTGTGTGGTCTGGCGGTGGGAACCAAATACCAAGGACTCATCGTTCTTCTCCTCATGGCTCTGTTTACGCCCCTGTTTTTTTTACGATCCCATATTCAACGCGGAAACAACCAGCTCAAGGCCGCTGGTGTACGCCGCAGTTTTCGTGATTTCTGCGCTGATCGTCTGTTTCACCTTGGATGCTGAGAAACGCTGCCTGGACAGGCAATCCCTTGCATCCCCTTTTCAAGCAGTTGGTTTTCAGAAACAACACCGTCCGAGCTTGAATCTCATGATCTGAATGACCCCAGCGAGCCGGAGAGCAGGCGTCTCACCGCCAAAAGAAAACGCGCCTGGGGGCATTTCAATATCAGACGATATATCTATCAGGAGTCCGCTTGGGAGACCCTTACAACCCCCATACGCATTTTTTTTCAGGGCCGGGACGACCAGCCAAAATATTTTGACGGGAAACTGAATCCTTTTCTCCTGTTGTTACCCTTGATGGCTTTTTTCGGGTCGTCCAGAGACACTGCCGCTGTTCGAAAAGAAAAAATATTCCTGGCGTCTTTCTCTTTTTTGTATTTGATGATCGTTTACCTCCAAGCGGATATGCGCATCCGTTATGTGACCCCGATTCTGCCGCCACTGGTCTTATTGTCCATGTTTGGGCTTTTCAAACTAAAGGGCCTGCTCGATGCCCGATTCCCGATAAAAAACAGGCCGGTCGTCCAATTATCGCTGGCCGCTGGTCATCGGGAGCATGTTTTTTTTTAACGGTGCCTACCTCATCCGGCAATTTTCAACGGTAAACCCTTTTCCATTACATCATGGGCCGCATAGACCGGAATGCATACATTACAAGGTATCGACCTGAATTTGCAGTCATTCAATACGCCAACACCCACCTGGCACATGACAGCAAGATTCTGGCTTTTTTTCTGGGTCGCCGTGGTTACTACAGCGACCGGGAAATGATATTTGATTTCTCTTTCATGCCAAAATTTGTTAAGGTGTCGGACAATTCGGATCAGCTTTACAGGGAATTCAAGGCGAGGGGCATCACCCACCTCTTGTTCCGATATGATCTTTTCAACCAGTGGGTCAACAGCAGTGTTTTGAGTGTCACGGAGAAGGCTACCATCAAACGTTTCCTGGCCCAAAACACGGAACTGGTCTACACCGCGCTGGGCCATGGACTGTATCGCCTCGTCGCGAAACCAGACAGTCAACCCTGAATCGATAGGGGGAGTTCTCCCAATGTATCAGTCAAAATCCATTTGCATCGTGGTACCGGCACGCAACGAAGAAACACAGATTGAAAACGTCATCAAAACCACGCCGCTGTTTGTCGACAAGATTGTCGTCGTGGACGATGCCAGCACGGACGGGACCGTTCAAGTCGTCAAACCCTTTTTAAAGAGCGACGCGCGGGTCGTACTCATTGAACACGGCCGTAACCTGGGGGTGGGCGGTGCTATTGCCAGCGGCTACAAGTGGGCCCTGGAAAACCAGTGCGACGTAACCGCGGTCATGGCCGGTGATGGGCAGATGGACCCGGCGGATCTGGAATCGATAATCGCCCCCATCGTCAACAATGAAGCGGACTACACCAAGGGAAATCGTCTTTTTTATGGCGACGCCTGGCAGATGATTCCGCATTACCGCTACCTGGGCAATTCTTTCCTGTCGCTCTTCACCAAAGCGGCATCCGGGTACTGGCATATTGCCGACTCCCAGAGCGGGTACACCGCCATTTCACTGATAGCTCTTAAACGGATCGACCTGGATGCCATTTACAAGGACTACGGTATGCCCAACGACATGCTCATCAAACTGAATACATATGATTTTCGCGTGCGGGACATCCACATCCGACCGGTCTACCACATCGGTGAAAGATCGGGGATCCGACTCAGCAGGGTTATCCCCAGAATCTCTTTACTGCTGATCAAAGGATTCGGCAAACGGCTGTTCTTCAAGTATGTCATCAAAGATTTCCATCCGTTGATTTTCTTTTATTTTTTTGGATTTTTTTTCAGCCTTGTTACGGTTGTTCTGTTTGTGCGGGTCTTTTACTACTGGATCTTTATGGGGTACATCCCACCCATCAATGCCCTTGCCGCCATGTTCTCCTTCATGAGCGCCAGCCTGTTCACGCTTTTTGCCATGTGGTTCGATATGGAAGCCAACAAGGATTTAAAATAATCATGCGCATCCTCGTCGACATGGGCCATCCCGGTCATGTGCATTTCTATCGCCATGCCCTGCGGGAACTGGAACGCAGGGGGCATGAGCTCATGATCTGTGCGCGGGACAAAGATGTCACCCTTCGTTTACTGAATCATTACGATTTTCCCTATCATGTGCTCTCCAACATGGGCCAGGGGACCTTGGGTTTGTCATGGGAATTTCTTGTCCGCGAATGGCGATTGCTAAAGATCATCAAATCCTTTGACCCGGATGTCGTTACTGCCATCGGTGGGCTTTTTATCGCGCCGGCGTCACGGATCCTGGGCAAGCCCGCCATCGTCTTTACCGACAGCGAACCGGTCCCCTTGGACAACTATCTGACCTATCCCTTTGCGACCCTGGTTTGTACCCCGGATTGCTTTTTGCGTGAATTAAAGGGTCGTCACCTGCGCTACAGGGGCTATCACGAACTCGCCTACCTGCACCCAAAACAGTTTGAGCCCGATCCGGGTGTTTTGAAAGAACTGGGCCTGGGTGAAAAAGAACCTTTTATCATCCTGCGCTTCGTAGCCTGGAAAGCGACCCATGACATCGGGCAGCACGGTTTCGATTTAGGGTTCAAGATAAAACTGATCGATCGACTCAGCCGCTTCGGCCGGGTCCTC
>CAVOZW010000005.1:0-134740 GCA_963701385.1 uncultured delta proteobacterium | reverse complement strand
CATGGTCAGTATTGTTTTCTTAAACATATTTTTCGGTGTTCAGTTGATAATCAAATGAATCAACAAGTTCTTCGCCAAGGTATAACTGTAGTCTGTGTATTTCTGTCACGATCACTGCTTTGACGTAAGAATATACAAGGCTCTTTGAAACTTTAAATTATTCTCCAATATGTCGAGTATACGATTATTTCGGATAAATCGAATGAGAACAATATTACCACTATGAATGGTATCAAGGACGGGTACTTTCGTATTTGCTCCTATTTTAACAGACTCAAACCCATTTCTTTGTATAGTTTCTATCGGTGTTTTACCTTTCAATTAGCTGTCTCGATTATGTTTATTGTGAAAGCATTGAAAGTTTTTACTCTGCCGCTTTAGCGCTGAATAACTTGGAAACCATTGTTGACGGAAAAACTTTTTATTGTAGGTATCATTGAATTTTTCAATAGCACCGTTTCTCGAGGGTTCGCCAATCGGGAAAAGACCGGTTGAGCACCAAAGTAAAGCCAACGTCTTATTGCCAAGGCGGGTGATCGGGGATACCGGTTACTACCCCGAAAACTGAACTCATTATCAATCTGTAAATATTCTGGCAGCCCAACAACCTTCCAGCATCTTAATAGGCTGAAGGCAATCTGGCGATCCTGCTAAGTTTTTTACGATATAATATAAACCTAATGACTATAAGCCATTTCAAAACCTATTTAACACAATCATAAGGCAGGCAAGGTGAAAGAAAGCTTGATACATTTTAATATGGCGCTCATAGCGAACTACCAAGCGCCTAAAATTATCAAGCCATGCAAACGTACGCTCCATCTTCCAGCGTTTTCTGTATCTTCTCAATTTTCTGCCATCTTGTATCTTATTCTTAACTCGGTTGCGTCTATGTGGCACAATCATATCAATTTTCAAAGGAAAAGACGCTTTCGAAGCGGATCGCTGTAATATCCTTTATCGGTTATAAGCCTTTTGGGGCGCTTTTTGGGTCGGCCTCGACCAGCACGTGGAACCTTAACCGAATCAAGGGTTCGTTCAGCAAGCTTTACTTCCGCCGGGGATGCCGAGGCAAGAATGTTTCTCAGAGAAATACCTTGGCCGTCGACCACCACCATCCACTTCGTGCTTTTACCTTTTTTGGTTTTTCCGACGCATTCGCCCCTTTTTTTGCCGGTGCGAAGCGGCCATCAATAAGACTTCTTCCCAGTCCAGTCACCCATCTGCATCAAGTATGGACAGAAATTTACGCCATACATCGAGCCACACGCCCTGGTCTTCACAAAGGCGTAGTCGCCTCCAGCATGTGGCCGGGCTAGGATATCGATCCGGTAGATCTTGCCACCTGGCACCGGTGCGCAGAACCCATAATATGCCTTCCAAGACTTCCCGGTTGTCTATGGGAGGCCGTCCTCCTTTTGGATTTGCTTTGGGCCCCGGAAGCAGCGATTCGAACAGTTTCCATTGATCATCATCTATGAATCGAGTGTATTCGACCATTGGGTCACCTCCAATAGCTTAATACACAAAAACACAGCAAAAGACTATATCAACAACATATTGTTTATACTGCATATAGTTGTTTTGATAAAATAATCCATAATCGAATAGCTTTTGAAATAGCTTCTAATCAATCTATAATATTTAAAATACTGTCACTTTTCAACACATCATAGAATCAATTTTATTTCTGGATAAGGTGATGCCACACGTTATCGAACATCTCTTGGGATGCTTTGTAAGCGGCATCGGGATCTTTATCACCAATACCATCCATGATGGCGACATGAAACGGAAAGGATTCTTTCTGGATTACGATATCGGCTGTGTCGCTTTCTCTCGCCTTGTGCACCGCATTCCGCACGGTGCTGCCTATTTGGGACAATAGATCATTGTGACTGGCCTTGAGGATCTTTGAATGAAAGAGGATATCCATGGCCAGATAGTCATCATACACATATCGATCGTCGTCGCTTAACAGGGTCTGCATTTGTGCAAGGGTGACTTTTATGTCTAACACTTCAGAATTGGTGGCTCTGCGGGCAGCCTGGCGGGCTGCCTCTGACTCGATCAACCGACGCACTTCGGTTACATTTTTTAAAAAGGTGGTTTTATCTTCGATCTGTAATCGCCAAACCAGAACATCCGGATCAAACAGATTCCAGTTTTCACGCGGCAGAACCTGGGTGCCCACCCGGGGACGGGTCTGGATCAAGCCTTTCTGGGTCAACACTTTGATGGCTTCGCGCAGAACGCCGCGACTCACATGCAACTCGTTGCTCAACTGATCTTCAGTGGGCAGTACATCTTCTGTGCGGTACTTTCCCTTGATAATTCGTTGACCGATCTCGTCAACGATATACTGATACAGTTTGCGGTGGTATATATTGGCATGCATCTTGTCGCCCCATTTAAGATCTGATTGAATCATTAAATAATTCATTCATTATATCTTAATTGTGGTTTGGCTGTCAATTCAGCACGAAGATTTCACACTTGCCGGTGAAAAGAACGATAATGATTGGGCATATCGATTCGTAACGCCTTTACGTTGCGACGAGCAGACGTGAAAAGACTTGACATAAAAACATTTAATTATATAATCATTATACAAATGATAACAATAGAGCTACTTATGGGTGGACCGGGAGGTTAGCATGGCATCAACGTTCATTCAATTGGAAGAGCAATATGGCGCGCACAACTACAAGCCCTTGGATGTGGTTCTCAGCAAAGGGGAAGGGGTTTGGGTGTGGGATACGGAAGGAAATCGCTACATGGATTGCCTGTCTGCCTATTCTGCGGTCAATCAGGGACATTGCCACAAGAGAATTGTGCAGACGCTTATCGAGCAGTCACAGAAACTGACCTTGACGTCTAGGGCATTCCGGAACGATCAACTTGGACCCTTTTACAAGGAACTGTGCGAACTGACCCACTCCCACAAGGTCCTGCCAATGAACAGCGGCGCCGAGGCTGTTGAGACGGCCATCAAAACCGTACGAAAATGGGGCTACACCGTAAAAGGTGTTCCGGAAAACAAGGCCGAGATCATCGTTTGCGAAAACAATTTTCACGGTAGAACCATATCCATCGTCAGCTTCAGCACGGATCCCAATTCCCGCAGCGGATTCGGACCGTTTACCCCTGGTTTCAAGATTATCCCATATGGTGATGCATCTGCATTTGAAAACGCAATTGGGTCGAACACCGTTGCTTTTCTTGTGGAACCGATTCAGGGGGAAGCCGGGGTAATTATTCCGCCGGCAGGCTATCTCAAACAAGTCAGAGAAATATGCACCCGTCAGAATGTCATGCTTATCCTGGATGAGATTCAAACAGGCCTCGGTCGTACGGGAAAGCTTCTGGCCGAAGAACATGAAGGGATTGAAGCGGATCTGACCCTTATCGGCAAGGCATTGTCCGGTGGTTTCTATCCCGTATCGGCAGTTCTTTCGAACACCGAGGTTATGGATGTTTTGCAGCCCGGCGAGCATGGTTCTACCTTTGGCGGAAACCCCCTGGCGTGTGCAGTGGCGCGAACAGCCCTTAAAGTTCTCATTGACGAAGGGATGATCGAAAACGCAGAAAAAATGGGCGCCATCTTTTTAAACGGGATGAAACAGATTCCCAATCCACTGATAAAAGATGTTCGTGGAAAAGGACTGATGATTGCCATGGAGTTTTATCCGGAAGCAGGTGGCGCCCGCCAATACTGTATAAGGCTCAAGGAAGAGGGGCTGCTCTGCAAAGAAACCCATGTGGATACTATTCGTTTCGCACCGCCGCTGATTATCACCCAATCGGAGGTTGAATGGGCGTTGGGAAAAATTACCCAAGCAATAAATAAGCCGAAACGATCGGATTGAAGCCTAAGCAAAAACATAATATAAGCGCTATGAATAGAACTGTCATTTCCCGAACAACGGACGCCTGAGCGATTCATTGAAAAGCGACAAGGTCACCTTTAAAATATTATTCCTGCGAATTTAGTGGAGGACACAGAAATGGTGGAAAAAGTCATTATCATGGGAGCTGCCGGTCGGGATTTTCATAACTTTAACGTCTATTTCAGAGACAACCCAAGGTACCATGTCATCTGTTTTACCGCTACCCAGATTCCCGATATCGATGGACGCCAGTATCCGCCGGAACTTGCCGGGGACATGTATCCGCAAGGAATTCCCATTAAAGGTGATAAGAACCTGATGGACATGATCAAAGCGGACAAGGTCGATCTCGTGGCGTTTTCATACAGCGACGTACCCCATACAGAGGTGATGCACAAGGCCTCTCAGGCTATTGCCGCAGGTGCAGATTTTATCTTTATCGGTGCATCCTACACCATGCTCGAGTCCACAAAAAAGGTCGTTTCGGTTTGTGCCGTCAGGACCGGCTGCGGAAAATCCCAGACCAGTCGACAAATCGTAAAGGTTCTCAAGGATGCCGGTAAAAAAGTGGTTTCCGTTCGCCACCCCATGCCTTACGGTGATTTGACAAAACAGATTGTTCAGCGATTTGCTACTTATGACGATTTTGACAAACACGCTTGCACCATTGAGGAACGGGAAGAATATGAACCGGTGGTTGATATGGGTGCCGTTATATATGCGGGTATCGACTATGAAAAAATACTTCGCAGGGCCGAAGAAGAGGCGGAAATCATCGTCTGGGACGGCGGCAACAATGATACACCCTTTTACAAGCCGGATGTGCACATAGTGGTTTTCGACCCGCACCGCGTTGGTCATGAAACAACCTTTCACCCCGGTGAAACCAATATGTTGTTGGCCGATATCGCCGTTATCAACAAAGTGGACAGCGCGGATCCCAAGGATGTGCAAACACTGAAGCAAACGATTGCCCGACACAACCCCAAGGCCCGAATTCTTCTGGCTGACTCAGTCGTCAGCGCTGAGAATGGAGAAAGCATGCAGGGCAAACGCGTCCTGGTTGTAGAGGACGGCCCGACCCTTACCCATGGAAATATGAAATTCGGTGCCGGCGTCATCGCGGCTCAACACTATGGGGCGGCTGAAATGGTGGATCCGCGACCGTACCTGGTGGGAGCCCTCCGGAAGACGTTTGAGTCATATCCGGACATCGGTAGCGTGCTCCCGGCCATGGGGTATGGTGAGCAACAGGTCAAGGATCTGGAAGCAACCATTAATGCCTGTGAATGCGATGTGGTTGTGTCCGCTACCCCGATAGACCTGACCCGACTGGTGAGAATCGATAAACCGATTCTGCGGGTACATTATAACTACCGAGACCACGGCGAACCTACCCTGGGTGAACTCGTTATGGAGAAACTCAGCCTATAATTTCAATCGGTAACGTCCAGGATAATACTTTAATCCTTTGCGGAGGGGTACGATGAACCAGGATGGTGTCAGCCTTTCGAAACCCACCCTGCTGATTGCGCTAGGCGGTAATGCCCTTATCCGGAAAGGACAGCAGGGCACGATCTCCGAGCAGTTCAAGAATCTCCGGACCCCCATTCACCAAATCGCATCGCTTATCCGTCAATACAATATCATCATTACCCACGGGAACGGACCACAGGTCGGGAATCTGTTGCTGCAGCAGGAGTCTTGCGATGCCGTTCCCAAACTACCTCTGGAGATTCTTGTAGCCCAGACCCAGGGACAGATCGGGTACATGATCGAATCCGTATCTAGACGAAGCACTTATGGAACAAGGCGCGGACTTTCATCCCCTTGTTTCACTGATCACCTATGTCGTCGTAGACAAAAAGGACCCGGCGTTTCTCAACCCAACAAAACCGATCGGGCCAACCTTCACAGCCGCCGAAGCCGAAAAACTGGCCTACCCGACCATGCAGACGCCCAAGGGAATTCGTCGTGTGGTTGCATCCCCGAATCCCGTCACCATTATTGAAAAAAGAGAAATTCAACGCCTCATAAAAGCTGGTTTTATCGTTATTTGCTGCGGCGGCGGCGGCATTCCGGTCGTTCGAAAAGGGCGCGCCTTCAGCGGCGTGGATGCCGTTATCGACAAGGACCTTGCCAGCGCTCTTTTGGCCAGGGAAGTTGGGGCGGGGTTGCTGGTGATCGCCACGGACGTGGCAGGTGTTTTGGCCGATTTTGGTACCCCGCAGGAGAAATTGGTTCGGCGTATGACGGTGAAAGATGCCAGGGATTTCCTGAAGCATGACAATGCAGGCAAGGGTTCCATGGGGCCCAAGATCGAAGCGGCCGTCCGTTTTTTAGAAAGTGGCGGCAGTCGGGCGGTGATTACAGGCCTGGATGCGATTCGGACCGGTATCGGCGGAATCGCTGGCACCCAGATTATTTTATAGCTGATTGAGCTGCCGGGTTAAAGCTGGCAGAATGGTAAACAGATCTCCTATGACATAATAGTCGCTGTGATCAATAATGGCAGCAGTAGCATCGGTATTGATAGCGATAATCAAGCCGGCCGTTTTCATTCCGGCCAGGTGTTGGACAGATCCTGAGATACCGCAGGCGATATAGACCTTGGGATTGACCTTGGTGCCGGTCTGGCCTACCTGCATGGCATAGGGCACCCAGCCCTCGTCGACAGCCACCCGGGATGCTCCCACGGCAGCGTTTCCGATTGCTTTGGCACAATCGAAAAGAAGATTGAAGTTCTCTCCATTCTTGAGACCGCGCCCGCCGGAAATGATGACATCGGCTTCCGACAGATTCTGCGTTCCTGCTTCTTCTGGAATGTATTCCATCACTAGCAGTTCCGATTTTTCCGAAAGGTTCACCACCTGCTCTATGATTTTTGGTGTGACTGGCCGAACAGCCGCTGTGACCGCATTGGGCCGCATACCATAGACAATCGTTTCTCCGGTCAAGCGGAACGTGGCCATGGTTTTTCCGGAATATTGGGAGGTTTTAGCCACCTGCCGTTCAATATCCACCTGAACGCAGTCCATGACAAGCGGCGCGTCGCATATCGCAGCGATTCGTGGCAGAAGATCTCTGCCCCTGGCCGAGGTTAATCCCATCAGCGTTTGAGTTCCAAGGGCGTGCATGATGGTAACCACTGCCTGAGCCCAGTGGTCGGGATGCCATTCCGGCCGGTTCGAGGCAACGTTGACGATTTGGTCGACGCCATATTGGGCCAATTGCCGCTGGATATCCGCGGACGATTGCTCCATGAGAATGGCAGAAACCTGACGATCCTCTCCTGCGGCGGCGGTGATCATACCAAGATTCGCCGGTTTCAACGAACCATCTTTAAGCTCAATGAGGAGACAGATTTTTTTCATTTGTTTATGTGATGGAAAGGATTTCCTTATATTTTCGACCCCAGGAGATGGAAGATATTCAGTTAAATCACCCGGGCTTCGTTTTTCAAGACAGTGACGAGCTGTTCCGCTATGGATGTCGCCGTTCCGGATATCTCTTTCGGGTTTCGTTTTTCCAGTGCCGGTGCCAGATGCACCAACTCTACAAGACCGGTTGGTTCCGCTAGGTCGAGTGTTCCGAAATCAATGATCTTTATTTCTTTTTTGCGTGATTTGACGATGTCTGGAAAGGTCGGGTACCTGGGGGTGTTGAGACCTTTGCCTGCAGCCAGCACACAAGGCATTCCGAGTTTCAGTATTTCCCGGGCACCGGCCTCCTTCTCACAGCTAACGATCGCCTCATGGCCCTCGATCTTTACATCGACAACATTGGTGGCCGCCGGCATGTCAAATAGACGTGCCAGGCGAAACATGGTCTGCATTCCCTCATGGTCGATGGATTCTCTTCCCGTGAGTATGAGGTCGGGATGACCGTCCTGTGCGATGGCGGCCTGCAGAACCCGGGCGGTCATGATCGGGTCATGTCGATGCCCATTGGTAACCAGGATACCGCGGTCGGCACCCATGGCTATCGCCGACCTCAGGCTGTTTTGGCCCTCTGGTTTGGCAAAAGAGACCGCGATCACCTCTGTTTCGGGAAAGGTTTTCTTTAGGCGGTGCGCTTCCGTTACGGCGTGTTCGTCATAGGGATTCATGAGAAACGTAATATGTTCTTCGATCTCATTTTTTCCCTTAATGGTGATGTTGGCAGCCGAATCAGGAACGTGTTTGACACACACGTAGATCTTCATTTATCTATCCATTGACGGAAAAACTGGAATTATAATTGATGTCTCGTTTGCGTGAAAAAAAACCGACCTCTAAAGTTCGACCGGTATATTTCATGGTAAATTTAAACGGTTCCGTGTCGTGATCCAGGCCTTTTTCACAGGCGTCGATGAGTTCCGCCATCAAGGCTCCCACTACCGGAGCGTTTTTGTATTGGTTGCCGCTGGTTCCGACGGCCATGTAAAATCCCCCTAAATCTGATTTGTCGTAGACCGGGATCCAGTCATCGGAGCAATCGTAGAGGTCCACGACACCTTTGGGCTGGTTTGGCACCTGAAGGGTGGGAACACGTCGGCCCAGCCGATAACACTGGGCTTTCCATTGCGCTTCGGTAAGTTGGTTGTCGCGGCCATGGCCGCCCTTGCCGGCATAGAACTCGTCCGGGTCGACCCATTCCTGGGGATCGCAATCCGGATCTTCCGAGCCGATGAGGAACATATTGCCTGTTTCCGGTCGCACATAACAACCGATATCCCCGTCACTCTGGTGGTAGCCGTCGTGATAATAATCATACGCTTCGGGGGCTGGGCAATACATGACTTCGTGCCGCAGGGCTTTGGTTTTGATATTGCAGCCTTCCCAGACACCCTCGGCCATCTGGTTGATTTTGTAAGAATGGGGGCCGGCACAGTTCACAACGATCGGTGCGTCGATCTGGGTGCCGTCTGCCAGCGTGATACCCTGTACCTTTTTGTCGGCACTCCGAATAGCAGCGACCTCGGCGTTGAACATAAACGTTGCACCCTTGGCCTCGGCGGCACGCATGATGTTATGGGCCGACAGAGCAGGATCGTTCACATAGCCACCTTCCGGACAGAAAAGGGCACCCTCGATCATTTTATCGGGTTCGTCAAAAAATGTTGGATCCTCGGGACGTCGCACCGGCCAGAACTCATGCAGATCCAGTACGGGTACATGTTCCAGAATCTGATCGCGGTCCCATTCTTCGTATTTTACACCAACGGCATCATAGTGTCTTTTGACGTCCTGCCATTTATGGCCTTGGGACTTTATCAGAATGGAGCCAGTGTTCATGTACCTTGCAAGGCCTTTCTCGTCTTTTGCATGATCCAGATAATTTTCCCAGTCCAACCAGTATTTGAATCCTTCGTAGGCAAAGGCGACACCATCCTCCGTGGAATAGTGGGCCCTTACAATAGCACACGATCCGGAAGTCGAGCCTTCACCGGCATCGGCCCTTTTGTCCACACTCAATGTTTGGTAGCCTTTTTTGGATAATTCATAGGCGATGGGGGCCCCGATGACTCCCGCTCCAATAATGACGGCGTCATATGCTTTGTTCATGTTCTCCTCCTGTATCGATTGTTTTTCTTCGATTCAACTTCAAGTGATGGCTCTATTCTAAATTAGATTGATTCCCTTCGGTCGCTGCTAAGCACTGCCCCACGGCAGAACATTCCTCGCAGCTTGCTGCGAGATATCCTCGATAATAGGCAATCTAATGGCTGCCAGCAAAGGGCTTTTTTTAGATTATATAACCGTGCTCTTCCATTTTTTCATCCAATCTGAAAATCGTGTTTCACCGGCTGGACGCAACCCAAATTCTGCTCCTGAATCGAGAACAGCATGGACCATGCTCTCAGCGTAGCCCCGGCTGCAGGTCAGGAGAAAGCCACCCGACATGTCTGCATTTTTCTGCAGCGTCACGATTTGACAGGCAACATGGCAGAAAGGACCCTGCAGCAAAAAGGGCGCTTTTCTAGTGGGATTCATAAAATCAAGGGCTGTTAGTTTTTCGGCGACATGGAATGTGTCCGGTCCAAAAAGGGCAACAAATAAGGTCGCTTCGGTCACATCGGTGCAACCCGATAAATCGGGTGGTTTTATGTGTTTGGTGCCCAGATGCCAGATAGCGGCCTGGGTTCTGTTCATACGATTGACCAAGGTGTCTTTCGAAAAACTGCACATACCGGGAGCAGATGGTATATTCAGACCATTGGGTGATAGATCATCGATCTGGCTATCCTGAAGATCCCAGCGTGTATTGTGGCTCAGGTCTACCAGCCATGGGCCGGACCCCTCTTCAGAATAGGTCAGCACAATTTGCCAATCGTTCCATGTTTCCGTTTTTAAGGCGTCGTATTCAAACGTCACCGGTGAATGTCTTTGGTTGCCTGCCATATCGTTTTCCTCACATTTTCATTCGGTTACCTTCAGGGTCATAGAAAGGCATGGAAACGACCCGGGCGCTCAGCCGTTTACCGTCGCATTCATCTTCATAAATCTCCAGTTTTGATCCTGGTTCGCTGAGTTGTGATTCTACCAGGGCCATGCCTATGGCTTCTCCGGTGCTAAAACTTTTCCTGGCCGTGGCCACGTATCCGCGGACGCGGGTATCTACGATCAGGGCCCCGTCCCGGGGCGCCCGCGCATCGTCATCCATGCGGAGTCCCACCAGTTTTAATCTCCCGGGATCGTTTTCAGCCTGTCGAAGCGCAACAGCGCCGACGGTTTTAAGGTCCGATTTTTTGCGGTCCCAAAGAAAACCAAGACCCAGATCCAGGAGATTGGTCCGTTGTTCCGATTCCTGACCGAGAATGATATGGCCCTTTTCCATGCGTAACACATTCTGGGCTTCAAGGCCAAAATTCCGAATTTTGAACTCGGCCCCCGCCGATATCAGCAAATCCCAGACGCACTGCATGTAGGAAGACGGCACATGCAGCTCATAAGACAGTTCGCCCACAAAACCGAGGCGCATTACCCGTAAGGGAATCGCACCATTGATGTTGAACTCGCGATATCCGGCAAAAGGGAAGGCTTTGTTGGAGATGTCGACCGTCACTATTTTTTTAAGAACCTTGCGGGCATTGGGCCCGGAAATATTGATGACACCCATGGCATCGGTAAGGTTGACCATGTGGTATTTCCACCCATCGTAGCGTGTGTGAAACCGAAACCATTCCACTGTATTGCCGGCACGGCCACTGGAGGTGGTGAGGTAGTAGTCGTTGTTATCCAACATAACCACGACCCCGTCATCGATGACACAGCCATCATCGTTGCACATGGCCGAATATTTGATACGCCCTTTTTTCAGGCTGTGCATGTCAGACACATACAGGCGCTGGAGGGCCTTGATCGCATCCGGGCCGAAAACTCGAAATTTTCCCAAGGTTGAGCTGTCCAGCATACCCACGTTATTGCGTACGTTGAGAATTTCGTCCCGGCATTCAACATCATTGGAAAAATACCTTGCCCGTTGCCAGACGCCAATATTGCGGAAAATGCCGCCCTCTTTTTTCTGGGACGCGTGCAGCGGGGTTCGTTTGAACATGTGATGATGAGCGCCTGCGTACGTAGCAAGATATGTTGGGATCAACGGTGGACGAACGGTTGTTGGCACCGGCGTGTCAGCAGAGGCAGTATATTTTGAAACATATAGCGGCAGATTATGACCCGGAATGCCCCCCTGACCAGGCCCGGTACCTGCTGAGGTGAATCGTTTGATCAGTTCTGGAACATCAAAACCCATATCGACGGCCTGTTTGATGTTCTTGATGGTGGTATCCTCGTCAAAACAGATAAAGCTTTTTCGCCCTTTTACCGGGGCGGTAACCAGCTTACAACCCCGTTCCACGCCGGGCAGCTCCCTCGACACCTTTTCGGCAGCGCAAACAAACGTATCATCAATAATGCCTATTGCCGCTAGCGCTTTCAGGCCGGCCAATCGTCCCGAAGCTTCGATGGCCTGGGGATGGTGAAGGCCAGTCACCCGGCCGGCTGAAAACATTTTTTCTGGCAGTTTTTTTGGCAGGAAATATCCGCTGTGGTTGTCATAGACCATTTTGGCTTGGGCCAGACTCAACGGGCCGGTCACCGGTGTGAATCCCGCCGAAGCCACCAGCAAATCACAGGGCATTTGACGTTTGACCGTTCCCTCCAGCGTTGAAAGCGTTACGTTGGTAACCTGTTTACAGCCGTGAGCTTTGGCGGCAACCCAACCCTTGAGTACGGTCACCTCTTTTTGGACAAGAGCCTCAAGTAGCTCAGGATCCTGGCCATCCTCTCGAATATCGGCTACACATCGGATTTTCAGACCCAGATCGATCAGGTCCAGTGCAGCCTCAAGCCCTAAGTCATGGCCCACACTGAATACCGCTTCCTTGCCGGGCAGCAGGCCGTAAGTTCGGGCCAGGCGATGGGCACACGCCACCTGCATGACGCCGGGTCTTTCATTATGGTCGAAAATCAGGGGGCGTTCGATACAGCCTGTGGCCACCACCACGCTTTCTGAACGAATTTCGATGTAACGCTCTGAAAAGACATCGTCCACAGTTCCCACTTGAAAGGCAGTGATCAGGTTGTTGTTGTAGGCACCTACCATAGGGGCATGTTTAAAGACCCGGATATTGGAGTCACGTTCCACTTGCTCGGCCAAGTCTCTGGCACGGGCATACAGGGGTTTGTTTTCATCATACTTGCCTGCCCTGTAATCCCAGCAACCACCCAGGCAGGGACGTGATTCCAGCAGTATGACGCGCACACCGGATTCGGCGGCAGTCAGGGCCGCCATCATGCCGGCTGCACCGCCGCCGATGACACAGACATCGGCTGTCAAGAAAATTTCATCATAGTGGCCGGTTACCTGATAGTCTGCAGAGATGGTGCCTGTACCTGCTGCTTTACGGATGGCTTTTATGGCAAAGGGCCAGAGGACCGGTGGTTTGTGCATGGTTTTGTAATAGAAGCCAGCCGGCATGGCCCAGTCCAATTTGTCCATGAATGCCATCCAGTCAAAATCTGCGGACCCTTTGACGTTCTGGGCTTTGACCACCATTCCATCCTCAAGCAGGGTGTTTTCAGTACGCACATTGGGGACGCCATCTACTTCCATGCAAGTATTGCTTGATTCTCCGTCAAGGCTGTAAAGACCTCTGGGCCGGTGGTATTTCAAGCTGCGCCCAAATACTCGAATACCATTGGCATAAAGGGCAGTGGCCACCGTATCTCCGGCAAAGCCCTGGTAGGATTTTCCCCGATATTTCAGTGAGCGGATATCATCGGTATCGATTCGCAGGGTGGGTAAATCATGAAGCCTGATCATTTGCTGTCCTCCGGTGGAGCCACTTCAAGGTTGCTGATGGTGTTACGATAGGTGCTGAACCATGATCCACATCCATCGCGGTGAAACCACCACTCTTTTTGAACCCCTGCCGTGCATGTGTTCATGTGAACATAATTACACCATGCTTCAGGGGTTAGCCCTTCTTCGTCTGGACGGGGTCCTTTATCCTCTCCACCATAACGAAATTCATATCCATTGCGCTTGCCGCAGATGGGGCAGGTGAGGGTTAAAGCCATTGTTATTCCTCCTGTATTCAAATTGAGTCGGAATTTTGTGTACGCCATTTTTTTGCCAGGCCCATCAATTGTCTGGTGTATAACTGACCAGGGCCGCTGTTTCGCCCATCAGTTGGTGATTTTCATATCGACGCAGATTAAACGGTTTGAGCATGTCGGGGCAACAATCGGTTGCCAGGTACTGGGCCATGTATTTCCCAGCGGCTGAACAGGATTTAAACCCGAAATACCCCCAACCGCAGTCCATGTAAAAACCCTCGACAGGGTCGTTGCCATCCAGAATCGGTGCCATGTCCGGGGTCATGTCAGCCAAGCCGCCCCAGATACGCATGAATCTCACACCCCGCAGGCAGGGCAACCAGTCCGACAGGGCTTCTGCCTGATGTTTTATATAGTGGGCTGTGTTTTGGGTTGTGTAATTGGGCCACGGGTCCATGTGGGCACCGGTGGCAATTTCACCCTTCAGGGTCTGGTTGGCATAGCAGTGGTAGGCGCCGGATGATACCACATGATTGAGCAAGGGTTTCAGGGGTTGTGTGACCATGGCCTGGATGGTCAATACGCTGATGGGAAGTTTGATACCCAGCATGTGATAGATGATACCCGCGCTGTATCCGCCGGCGGAGACCAGGACCCGGGGAGTATGGATGGTACCGCGGCTGGTGGCGACCCCGGTTATTTTTCCGCCATCGGTGTGGATGGCCGTGGCCTCTGTGTTCTGATGGATCTGGACGCCCTGTTTCGTACACCCCTTGGCCAAACCCCATACGACAGCGTCATGGCGAACAATACCTCCAGGAGGGTGATACATGGCACCCTGTATCGGAAAGGTAATATCCTCCGAGATGTTCAATGCCGGAACCATCTCTTTGGCCTGCTTGGCATCAATCAAGTGGCTCTCTACACCGTGAAACTGGGCTGTGGCGATCGTCATCCGGGCAGCTTTCATGGCGGCCTCACTATGCATCAGGTTCAGATTTCCACAGTTGTTGAACATCAAATTAAAATTGAGTTCTTTGGTTAGCACCGGCCAGAGGTCGAGGGCCTCCTTATAGAAAGGGACATTGTACTGAGTTCGCTGGTTCGCGCGCACGATGGCAGTGTTCCTGCCGGCAGCACCATACCCGATGTATCGTTTTTCGATGATTGCGACGTCAGTCAGACCATGATCCCTGGCCAGGTAATAGGCCGTGGCAAGTCCATGCAACCCGCCGCCAATGATCACCGCCTCATAGTTGGATTTCAACCGAGGCCGCTTTCCCCACAGGGGGCTATATTTGAAAAGCATGATCTGTTCTCCTTTAAGGTGTCGCGTCGTATTACGATGGGCTGTTGTGGTGCTGAACAATGAAAGATTTATTAGCACTATGCCAATGTAAGAAAACATGTCAAGAAAAAAAGAAAATTTGCATTAATAATTTCAAAATCCATTGACATCACTTATTGTGTATGATTATTTATAATTATATCTTATAGGTTGGGGCTTGTTCCTAAAATGAAAGATCCCTTTCAATTGTTCAGCAGAACAATAAAACATGAAAGAAAACCAATCATTGACAGTCATCAAGCGCATCATGACGGATCTGGCGTTCTTGACGCCTAAAGGGCGGATTATCGGAAAATATATCATGCAAAATCCCCGTAAGGCGGTTTTCATGACCACCCGTGAGCTATCCGAAACCTGTGACGTTAGTGAAGCCACCGTTGTCAGATTTGTCAGTCAGCTGGGCTACGGTGGATATGGTGAATTCCTTCAGGCGCTGCGGGATTATGTCGACAGCGGGTTGACCTTACAGGACAGAGTCGATCTTCCGGCGATGAAAGCACCGGGAACCAACCGCTTGTACAGAGTCATTTTTGACGAGATGAACAATTTAAAACAGTTCTACGAATCGGTCGATATGAATATCATGGACGCGTTCGTGGAAGCGATTGCTGAGAGCCCCTGGGTATACGTCATCGGATCCCGCCTGTCTTATACGTTTGCATATTATTTGGGGTGGTCTCTGACCAAGGTGCGCAAAGGGATACACATCCTAAACGGCAGTGACAGTGCGGCGATCGACTGGCTTACAAACGCCCCTTCCGATAGCCTGATCGTAATCATCGCCACAACCCGTTACCCCAACGAATTGATCAAGCTGGCCAAAGTGGTGCGACGCCTGGGATATCAACTGCTGGTTATTGCAGACAGTGCCCTTTGCCCCCTGACGCAATTTGCCCATCTGCCGCTGGTGGCGCCGACGAAAAATATCCCCTTCATCGGGAACCCAACAACCATTTCATGTATCATCAACTACTTGGTGCAGGAACTTGCCAGCCGCAGAGGCAAGCAACTCGAGCGTCACCAGGAGACACTAGAACAAATATACCGTGAAAATGATGTACTGTTTAATCTGCTCAAGAAGGAGCCTGATAGTGCGCAATGAAGTGGGGAAGAGAGACATTCCAAATTCACTGTTATCCAATGCCGCTAACCAAGAAACACTTTCGTAAGAGACGGAAAAAAAGTTCATCTTCAACTGCTAACCTTTAACCAAAGGAGCAAGATATGGGCATCACCACCGACGAATTATTCTTCAAACCCAAACTTCGTATCCTCAGTGATGAACAGCTAAAAAAAATTGAAATGGCCATTTTTGAGGTACTGGAACGCACCGGTGTGCAAATTGCACATCCCAAAGCACTCGAAATCCTCGCCGGCGCCGGTGCCAGGGTAGTGGGGGACCGGGTCCGAATTCCAGGATGGCTTTTAGAAGACGCCATTCGGAAGACACCTTCACGTCTGGTATTGGGCAACCGTAGGGGTGAACGTGCAGTGGCCCTTGAAGGTGACAAGAGCTGGTTCGGCCCCAGTGTCGATTGTATTGATTATCTGGATCCCGTCACCAATGAGCGCATGCGTTTTACCAGCGATCATTGTCGAATATCTGCCACGGTGGCCGATTATTGTCCCAACTTCGACTGGGTCATGACGATTGGTATGGCTGCCGATCAACCGGCAGACATCGCCGATCGGGTTATTGCTCGTCAGACCCTCACATATTGTGAAAAGCCGCTTGTCGTCTGCTGTAAAGACGCCAACAGCATGCGCGACATCTATGAGATGGCGCTGCTGATTTGCGGCGGAAAGGAAAATTTTGACAAAGCACCCATCGTGGCTCATTATTCCGAGCCTATTTCTCCATTACTATACTATGGTCCTGCAGTGGACAAGATGATATATTCCGTGGAAAACAACATTCCGTTGATCAATTTTCCTTGTGTCCAGGCCTGTGGAACGGCCCCAGCCACCTTGGCAGGCGCGATTATTCAGGGGGCAGCCGAATCGATCAGTGGTGCGGTTTTGGCCCAGGCCATTGCCCCCGGGGCGCCTTTCGTGTTCGGCGCCTTTGTTACCGTCATGGATATGAAGACCACGGTGTTTTCATACGGTGCGACCGAGATGAGCATCATGGTGGGAGCCCTAGCCCAACTGGCCCAGCACTGGAAGATTCCCTTCTATGGCACCGCTGGCGCAACCGATGCTAAATTCCCGGATGCCCAGGCCGCTGCAGAAGCCACCCAGCAGATCATGACCGCCGCAACCGTCGGCTCCGGCTTGGTGCATGACTGCAGTTCGTGGATCGATCACGGATCAGTGGTTTCTCCGGGTTTCATGGTACTGGTCAATGAAATTCTCGGTAATATAAAATATTTTATGAATGGTTTGCCAGTAACCGAGGACAGCATGGCACTGGATCTCATCGATGCCGTCGGACCGGGCGGGAATTACCTGATGGAGCAGCACACGCTGGATAACTTCCGAAATGTTCGATACTCCACGTTGTTTGAACGCATGATCCGTCAGGAATGGGAAGCGGCCGGTTCTAAAAGCTTTGAAGACCGGCTAAGCGAGCATACCCAGGAGGCCATGGCCCATAAACCGGCCGCCCTGGCTCCCGAAATCGTTAAGGAACTGGATCGTATGCAAGCGCATTGGAAATAGAAATTGAGAACGGGATGCCTTCCATGAAAAAATTGTTGGCATACTGGAACAACAACAGATTGATTGTGAGGTGTTTGCATATGAGCCGCTATACACCCATCCAAATGCATATAGTCCGAACAACTGATGAGACAACGAAATAAAAAACTCATCAAGCTGTTTGATGATGCCGTTTCTTCGGAGAAGCAATACGAGTTTCAGCGTGCCAAGCACTGCTACCAAAAAGTCGCTGCGCTGCATCCCAAAAGCCCCGAAGCGGACATTGCCAGGGAAAGGATCCGGGATATGGATACCCTTTCAATGGAGAAGCAGGTCTATCGGCGGATTCACCATAATGCCAAAAGAATATTGACCGAAATAGGGATGAATGTCGCATTCAGCCCTGTATTGATGGATCTTCTCCTAACAGTCGATGCCATCGATACGGAAAGTGATGAGGCGCTCTTTATTCCCATCAAGGCCGATTACCTGGAATCCTGCCTGGAAAGGGTACCCAAGGATATGCCGGAGGACCCAGGGGAAAACGCTTTTGGCACTGGTGCCACACCACCTTTTTTGCTTCGTCCCGGCAGTGACTCCCTCGCTTCCGCCAATCAAGAAGAATTCGAAAAAATTGTCAGAACCGCTGCCGACTACACCGACACACTGGGTATTTTTTCCATTCCTGTGGCAACCGACAGATCGATTTCCGTTTTTGAATGTTCACAATTAATGGAACGTCATTTCCCGGATCTCAAAATGACGTACACTCGAAATATGTCAGACCGCGAGGCCGCCTATTTTAGTGGCAGGGGGGATTGGATAGATGGCACCAGCTTGATGACATCCATGACCGTCATGCCCAACATGGTGGAGCCATTTATGCGAAGCGCTAGGGTAGGCAACAATTTGCTGCTGTTGGACCTGACGATTGCCGGGGCATCCGGTCCGGCTAGCCCGGAAGCCTTGCTCACCCAGATACACGCTCAGGTGTTGTTTATGATGATGATAGCCCAGACCATCCATCCGGGTATCGGATGTGTTCATGGGGGAATTCCGGATGTCCTGGGTATGGGTGGAGATCTCGATTACAGCGATCCGGGACAGCCACTCATCAATTCAGCCATGGCACGGCTTAATCTGTGGGTAACGGGGTATCCTTCAGCACAATCAGGAGGCAGCACCAGTATCATCAACGACATATCGGCGGCGGTCGAGGAGTCGGAAATTTCCAGGAATACGCTAAGGCTCTATGGTGTACACATCCTGCGCCATGCCATGGGTGCCCTGGGAAACCTGAATTTTTTCAGTCTCGAAAAATTTATCGAGGACTGTGAACGTGAAAGAAACACCAGAAGAATTTGGCTCAAGACCCGGCATGATTTTGTTGTTCCGCTATACGTACCGGTAGACCCTGATGCGGTTTCGGGGATTAGAGAAATCATAGAGAAAGGCGGCGCTAAAAACGCGAATCACACCCTTCAGCATGTGGATGCATTTTCCAGATGGCATAAAGTCTTGGCCGAGGCCGGAAAGAGAAAAGCATATTACCCGGAACTGAAGGATCCCATGCTGAATAATGGGAAAAAAGTGGCGCGCGGCTCCGAAGAAGAATGCATCGCCCAGCTTCAGGAGACATTTCTAAAAAATTGAGGTCCAAAGCACGATATCTTTCCACGACCCGAAGGGCATCAAGCAAGTTGAGACCATTTTTAAGCAAAGCAAAACACCTTATTCTTTTTTGGCCAGTAGCGCTTCTCCTTTTTCTCTGATTTTTCGAATAGCCGACAGGGCTTTGCCGTCTAATTCAGGGGTCTTATGGGTCTCTAGAATTCCTTGCAGTTTTTCCTGGATTACGGTTGCAAGATCTTTGGAACCTGACTGCTGCCAAGTTTCGCGTGGGGCTCGTGTCATCAAGCCTGGTACCCATAGCTCATCCTTAAAATGTTTCAGGGTATGCATTTCCTGTAAGAAATGACCGCCGGGTCCAACGTTATCGATCACTTCGCGTGCCAGCGTATCACGGTTGACGGCAATTCCACGGATAAAGCGTTTGGCCATGGCAATGTTTTCATTGCCCAAAACCAACTGGGCTGTCGAGCAAATCATTCCGTTATCAATGTAGCCCACGTCGTGGATCAGGTTGAGACCGCCAAGACCCTGGGCCAGAATCGAAAAGGCAGACTCGGCGCCAGCTTGGGCGTCTATCAGCTTGGCACCGGTAGATCCGGCCAGGCCCCATGTGGGCAACCCAAAGGATAGTGCTACTTCTGCTTGAGCTGCCAGGGCCAGACTCATTTCGGGGCACGCCAGAGATAAAAGACCTGCAGACATGTCAAATACGCCGAAATTGCATCCCATGCTACAGGGGCAGCCTGGATTTCTGAGTTGGGCCAGTACGACGCACATAAGCGCCTCGGCAGTTCCCTGGACGATTCCGCCGGCCAGCGTTACCGGGGCCGTCGCCCCGAACTGGATCGATGGACCCTGCATTTGGGGTAGATTCAAGTCGGCACAAACAAAAATTCTTTCGATGACATCGGCCGGATGAACGAGTGGTGATATGGGTTCAGGGTAGAAAATCAGGAATGGGCGCTCCTGAAGGTTTTCAAGCCCCCCGGCTACTTCTGCCGCCATTTCATACACCAGCTCTACGCCCTTGGGTGTATAACCGATAAACACAATCGGCTTGGTGGTATTGGTGACGACCGCCTCGAATTCATATAAGTCAGCTACGGTCGGTGGAACATCCTGAACCGATCCCATGGGCATCACCCAGTCGATGTGTTCCATGGCATCGGCCACCTTGGCACCGTTGGCGATATCCGTTACATACGTGGGGTGAATTTCTCCTGTCAGGGCATCCATTGTGTTGGGGCTTGCCGTGGATGTGCCAAAATAGCTTTTACGTCCCTCCACCTCCATGGCACGGCGACCATCGCGGCTGTAAATCGTGTATCCCTTAGGTGTGGTACCCAGACATGCGTTGACCACATGTTCAGGAACGTGCACACGTTCGTCTTTGACGTGGCATCCGGCTTGTCTGAGCATTTTCCGGGCGTCATGATGAAGTACTTTGAAACCAACCTTGGCCATGACATCATAGCTGGCGCGCTTGATTTCAGCCACCTGGTCATCGGTGAGTACGCGAAACAGAACGGATTGTTTTTCAATTGAATTGGCCAGTATCATGCGTCCTCCTTGGGGGTTTAATTCATCGTATAGACAATTGGTTGTCGATATTCAACGGTTAATTACGCCATGGCGTGTTTATGGTCTAACCAAAGCGGAAAAGATCAAGACCGACTTTTTTGCTCGTTCATTCCGATCAAAAACGTTATTAAGTGCCAAAGCCTGGACCGACCCCCTCAAGCATTCGTTCCAAAAGCCGTTCGGGTAGAATCAGAAATAGCGTCTTGGGTGTCTTGACAGGCAACCTTTAGTTTATTACTTTGATCTTTGTACCATGATAGGTTCTCTTATCCTTATCCTTAGCAATAACTTTTTATAAAAAGGAGGGCAGCATGAAAATACTTGTGGGTTATGATGGCTCGAAGGTGGCCGAAGATGTACTGAAGATGGCCCATAAACATGCGCTTGCATTTAAGGCCGACATTTATATTATGACCTCATTGGAACAAAGTCCTACATTAAAAAAAGAAACGATCGACAAAACCGAAAGCAAGCTGGAAAACCTTCGAAAACCTTTTAGAAAAGATAGTATTGTCTGTAATGCCCACACATCTGTTAGCTATGAGTCTCCTGGAGAAGATATCGTCCGATTTGCTAAAGACAACGATATCGAGGAAATAATTATTGGCGTCAAAAGAAGATCAAAAGTCGGCAAACTGGTATTCGGTTCCACTGCCCAATTTGTCATCCTAAATGCGTCCTGCCCGGTTCTGAGTGTTAAATAATGATCGAAAACAGGGTTCATGCTTCCTTGGAGCCGCATGCCATGCGAACTGAAACCGTGCCTTTACTGGCACTTTATCTTTGGCGTGGGGGTAACCGGGTTCAGAAATCACACCTTGAACGGCAATAATTTAGCGATTATTTGCCCTGCCGCGCGTGCAGACGTTCTGATTCATCCGGCACGTGGATAACGGGTGCCACCTTTTTCAATTCTTCTAATGGTATATGACATTTGATGACATGTTGATCTGCCACCACCTGTTCCGGCGGGATCTCATTATCGCAAATGTCGCCCATTCTTCGGTGGCAGCGAGTGCAAAACGGGCAACCCTTGGGCGGATTCATGGCGCTGGGAAGGTTGCCTTCCAGCACAATTTCGCGTTTGGTCACTTCGGGGTCGGCAATGGGCACTGCCGATAGCAACGCTTCTGTATAAGGATGATAGGGCGGATCAAAAATCTGCTCCGTCGTTCCCCTTTCAAGTATATGTCCGAGATACATAACCACAATACGATCCGAAAGATAGCGAACCACACTTAAATCGTGACTGATGAAAAGCAGCGTGGTTCTATGCTTTCGCTGAATATCCATCAGAAGCTCTGTAACAGCTGCCGCGACTGAAACGTCCAGTGCAGAAACCGGTTCGTCGGCAATGACCATACTGGGGTTTCCGGCAAATGCCCGGGCGATACCGATGCGCTGTTTCTGACCACCCGATAACTGTCTGGGTTTTCTAAAGTAAAAATCCCTTGGTAGTTTGACAGTATCCAACAGTTTCATCACGCGATCAAATACTTTCTTTTTGTCGGTTTCGACCCCAAACTTCCTGATTACGCGTGATATCTGTCCACCGATGCTGTGGCTTGGATTCAAGGTGTCAAACGGATTTTGAAATACCATCTGCAGCGAACTGATCTGTTTGGCACTGCGGTTACGAACGGCAATATTTGAAATATCATTGCCCATGTGCCGCACCTCGCCATCCGTTCCTTTCTCGAGCCCCATGAGCACTTTGGCAAAGGTTGATTTGCCGCAGCCCGATTCACCCACAATCGCTACCGTTTCACCCTCTCTGGCAGTAAAGTTCAGCGCCTCATTGGCTTTTACATACCGAATGCGTTTGCCACTAATCATCGCTCGCAGGGAATTGTCACGAACCTCGTAATATTTTTTCATGTGATCGACATTGAGAACCCGTTTACCCAGCTTGAGTACTTCTTTGACTTCCTCAACGTCTGTCAGAAGACGGTTATCGATTTCCTTATAGCGCAAGCATCGTACGCGGTGGTCGGGAGCGCTAGCTTCAACATGCGCCATTTTAAAATGATCGACGTCGCAAAGCCCGGGTTTGAAATGATCACAGCGCGGGTGGTAGTAACAGCCCTGGGGGCGCTCGAACGGTAAGGGGAGCTGACCCCGAATCGGTTTCAGGGGGGCGGCATGTTTATCTGCCGTCGGCAACGGGATACAGGCAAACAACCCATGCGTGTAGGGGTGTCTCGGCCAGGTAAACAGCGAGTCAATGGTGCCTTCTTCTACCACTTCACCGGAATACATCACGAAAACACGGTCGCAGGTCTCTAAAATCAACCCTAGATTATGAGAGATATAGATTTGAGAAGTGCCAAACTTCTTGCTGATCTCGGCCACCAGCTTGACGATGCCGGCTTCAACGGTAACATCCAGGGCGGTCGTGGGTTCATCCAGCAGCAGCAGGGATGGGTTAGACAAAAGCCCCATGGCGATAACGACCCGTTGTTGCTGTCCACCCGACAACTGGTGCGGATAGGCATCCATCAGCCGTTCCGGGTCTGGCAGTTTAACATCCGACAGCATTTGCATGGCCCTCTGCCGGGCCTCTTCCTTGGAAATGTTTTCATGCGCTAACGGTACCTCCATCAGCTGAGTGCTGATTTTGAGGCTAGGATTAAGCGAAGCAAAGGGCTCCTGGTAAATCATGGCGATCTCCGACCCGCGGATACGGCGCAGTTCATCATCCGACAGTTGGGTCAAATCGCGTCCTTTAAAGGTAATACTGCCGCTCTTGATACCGCCGTTGGCGCCCATGTGTTGCATTATGGCCATGGCAACCGTAGATTTTCCGCAACCCGATTCGCCCACTATGCCGATGGTTTCGCCGGGCTTCACCGTCAAGGAAAAATCGACGACCGCCGGGATCTCGCCCGCCCGGGTATAGTAGGAGATACAGAGATCCTTGCAGACCAGTATCGGTGCTTGATCATCGTTCATTTGTCGCTTACCTCCTAATCACGCAATGAGATTTCACGCAGACCGTCCGCCATCAGATTGAACCCTAAAATTAGCGAAGAAATCGCGATGCAGGGATAGAGCGTCATGTGGGGAAACGCCATGGCCATCTGCCGGGTTTCATTTACCATGCCGCCCCAATCCGGGTCCGGTGGGGGCAGACCTAGGCCAAGAAAACCGAGCACGCCGATGGTAATAATCACATACCCCAGACGCAGGCAGGCATCGACAATCAGCGGGCCACGCGCGTTGGGTAAGATCTCTATCAGCATTACGCGCCAGTCTGATTCACCTCGGGTCTGTGCTGCCGCAACATAGTCGCGATTACGAAGATCCAACACCAATCCACGTACGATACGCATGATCCCCGGCGAGGATGCAAAGGTGATGGCAATGATGATGTTGATTCCGGATGACCCGATGGTGGCAATGATGATAATATACAGAACCAGGACCGGAAAGGAGAGAATGATGTCTGCAATACGGGATAGAACATCATCCACCCAGCCGCCGCGGTACCCGGCCGCTAGGCCCATCAGAATACCCACCGTGTAGGCGCAAAGGGTTGCCAGGGGCGCATAAATCAGCACCGTTCGCGAACCCCAGATAATGCGTGAAAGAATATCCCGCCCGATATGATCGGTACCGAGCCAGAAGGTGCCGCCACCCTTGATCGCTGCCATACCTGGTTTGGCAAACGGCTGGATAGACGAGTTGGGATCAAACGGGGCCAGCAAGGGTGCCAGGATCGCCACCAACACCCAGAATATTACGAGAAAGGCTCCCACCATGCCGACCCAGCTCTCGCGCAAGAGCGCAAACGATTTCAATGCACGCAAGAAAGCCGCACCGAGTCCTGCGGTGGGCATTTCTGTTATAGATGTCGTCATGAGAAAAAACCTCCTTAGCTGAACCGGATGCGGGGATTGAGGAATGTGTAACCGATATCGGCCAGGGTTTGCGTGGTAACCGCAACACAAACCGCCACCATGGCGCATGCTTCCAGAAGAGCGATATCGTTATTAAGGGAAGCTTCGAGGATCAGGGCCCCAAAACCTTTGTAGGCAAAGAAAAATTCGACGACGATAACCCCGGACAAGAGCCAGTTGATTTGCAGCATGATAACGGTGAAAGGTGCGATGAGTGCGTTGCGCAACGCATGTTTTACTATTACCGATTTGTAAGGCAATCCTTTTAAAGTGGCAGTCCTTATGTACTGGGAGGTCATGACTTCCGCCATGGATGCCCGGGTCATGCGGGCCACATAGCCAAAGTCATAAACGATCAGCACCATAACCGGCAGAACCATCTGTTTAAACTCGAACCCACCCGACATGCTGCTGGTGCCCGGAAGCCATTTCAGACCGAATACAAAGAGAGAGGAGAAAATGACCGCACTGGCAAATTCCGGTACGGAAGTCGTCAGGATCCCAAATATCGATATGCTTCTATCGAGCTTGGAACCCTCCTTCATTCCCGACAAAACGCCTAAAGTCAAAGACAAGGGGATCATAATGGCAAAGGTCCAAAAACCCAAAATGGCGGTGTTCCACAGCCGCGGCAGCATGACATCCGCCACAGGTCCTTTAAATCGGATGGACTCCCCCAGGTCGCCGGTGGCAAAATTGCCCAGCCACTTTACATAACGCAACATCACGGGTTGATTGTACCCGTGTTGCTCCCGCCACATCTCCCGTTGTTCTTCGTTTGAAAATTGGCCCAGCACCCTGGCTGCCGGATCACCCGTAAGTTCTGTCTCCAACAACATAAAAAGAATCAGCGATACGACAATCATGGTAAAAACCATGAAGCCGAAACGCTTTACCACCAAGGTGACCATTTTAAGCCTCCTGATAGAACATATAGGTTATGCGGAACTTACAAGGTGGGGAGCGCAGCAACGCTCCCCACCCCAGCGTGAAACTTTAGTTATGCCAGTGACACCTTGTGAAAGCGGTAGTATCGGGTTGGATGCATTTCAAAGCCGACCACATTTTCACGGACGGCGGTAAAGACGGACCGAAAGAACGGCTGTACCAGAACGGCATCGTCCTGCAGAATTTTCTCGACCTTTTCCATCTTGACCCGGCGGTCTTCAACATTCAACGTCGACTCCGCCGCAGTCAGAGCGGCATCGAACGCAGGGTTGGCATAACTGGACTCATTCCAGGGGACACCAGTTCGGTAGGCCAGGCCAAGTACCATAACGGCCAGAGGGCGATGGGTCCAGGAAGTGAGGCTCAGGGGTGCCTTTGTCCAGACATCCCAATATTGTGCCATTGGCATCACATTCATTTTGATGTTGATTCCAGCTTTGGCAGCGTCCTCTTTGAGCACAGCCACGGAGTCTTGCTCCCAGACGCCATCCGTATTGCCCACGTTGCAGGTCAATTCAATGCCGTTGGGATAGCCGGCTTCGGCCAACAGTTTTTTGGCCCCTGCAATATCCTGCTTGAACGGGGGCAGGGCAAAGTACTCGGGGTGGATAGTGGCGACATGATGGTGCTCCGCAACGACCCCTAAGCCCTGGTGTGCGATGTCGAGCTGTCTCTGGGCATCGCAGGTTTTCTGCACTGCTCTGCGCACGCGAATATCGGTAAACGGCTTTTCGGTAACCTTCATGCGAATAACACCGGTCTGGGTCGATGGAATGTCGACAATCCTGATTCCCGGAATATTCTTGGCCGCTTCCAGTGTTGTCAGGTCCAGATTGTAGATGACATCCACCTGCTTCGAAGCGATGGCAGCCAGATAAGCTCCGGCATCTTCTCCAAGATCGACAATGCGAATCTCATCCAGAAAGACCTCTCCGCCCCAATAGGGTGCCTTGCGTTTTTTCAGGACAGCCAGCTCACCGACCCTGAATTGGGTAAGGGTGTAAGGACCGGTTCCCACCGGGTTTTTGGATAGATCCCCGCCTTCTTTTTCAAAATTGCGGTGGACGATTCCCGTGGGATAGTTGTAAAGGTTTTCAGGAATCGACAACACGGGTGAATTCAGGTTGAGCTTGACCGTATGATTGTCCAGTTTCTGCACCGCATTTTTGCTCATGCGCTTGATCGCATTCCCTTTGGCATCCTTTTCTCCGGTTTCCTCCAGCATGGCGTCGAAAAGGCCCAGGTTGGACGAACCGGTTTTTGGATCGAGCCAGCGGGTAAAGTTAAACACCACATCATCGGCATTGAAGTCATCGCCATTGGACCATTTGATCCCTTTGTGCAGATGGAAGGTCCAGCTCTTTAGATCGTCGGAGGCTTCCCAGCTGGCTGCCAAGGCTGGTCGGGTAATGTTATCTGGTCCGGTCTCCACCAGGTACTCGATAATATGGCGGGAAACGATGGATTTCTGGGTCCATGAATAGGTTGCCGGATCGGCCATCTCCTGCACCTGCATACCATATTTTAATACCCCGCCCATTTTTTGAGCAGCATGGGCCGTGGATACCATATCCGGCAATATATTCTTGCCCAGGATCTTGCCAGCCATGCTGTAAGCAGCGGTTGCGGATACGCCCAGCAACGTGACCGTGCGTAGAAATTCACGCCGCGAGCATTTGCCGTCTATAAGAGATTTTTTCATTTGTTCAACGCCGGGGTGTATTCTTCTTGTCGACATAAGTATTACCTCCTCCTAGAAATGTTAGGTTGTTAAGAAAACAAACACACAAAAAGCAAAAATTGAAACAGTTGGCACTCAATGTCTGAGCAAATAACATGCAGGTATTATTACTGTGATTGGACTGAGCACAAGCGTTGCATCGCTGCCAGAAAGGTCGAATGCCATGCGGCGCGAGAGAGAATTTCATACAACTTATAAAGATTATTTAGAAAAAAAACATAAGTCTGTCAAGGATAAATCATAAAATGTGCCGATAAGACATATTTAAGAGGACTTCTAGTTTTCGCGCGGGCGCAGGTAGGCATGAAAATGACGTTCGGCTCTTTTAAACCCCCAGACAATCAAAAAAGTGAGACATAGATAAAAAAGACCCGCCGTGATGAAAGACTCAAACGGCACAAAGTTTCTTGAATTTACAATTTTTGCGGCACCAAATAAATCGACGATGGTTATGACCCCCGCCAATGCGCTGCCGTGAAGCATAAAAATGACCTCATTACCATAAGCCGGCAACGCCCGTCTGAAAGTACTCGGAAGAATAATGCGCCGGTAGACCATCGGTACAGACATGCCGCATGCCTTTGCGGCTTCTATTTCACCAAAGAGGGTCTGTTCGATGGTGCCTCGTAGAATTTCGCCTGTATATCCAGCGGTGTTGAGGGCGAAGGCAATCAGTGCGCATGCATAGGCTTCTTTGAAAATGGTCCATAAAAAACTCTCGTGAATCAGTTCAAACTGCCCCATGCCGTGATAGATCATAAACATCTGTACCAGCAACGGGGTCCCGCGAAAAAAATAAATATAGGCTTTGGGTAGAAAACTGATCCATTTACTTTTAGCCGTTGCCAGAAGGGCAATGGGTATCGCCAGGCAGAGCCCAATGCTCAGGGAGGAAATGACCAGCAGGATCGTCGTCCATAGCCCTTTAAAATAGAGCGGCAGGTTGTCTATGATGACCTGTATGTCCATCTGATTCCTGTAGCGTAGGTATTAATAATAAAAATTTTCCGTTCTTCCGTCTTCGCTCTTCGAGTTTCGCCGGACAAGTAGTGCTGTCTTGCTGCACTCGAATGTTCGGGCCATCTCCCCGGGTTATGCTTTTCGGACCCCGACGCTGTAACGTTTATTTAGCCGGCGCAAACCGACGTCGGAAATGCCCGTTATAATCAGGAATAAGAATGCCACAACACAGTAAAAAGTAAATGGCTTACGGGTAGATCCGCCTGCCAGGCCAGCATTGTATACCATGTCCTGCAAACCGATCACGGAAATAAGGGCCGTTGTTTTGGTCAAGACCAACCAGTTGTTGCCAAAACTGGGCAATGCGTGACGGACCATGGCCGGCAGCGTTATACGTAAGAACACCTGTATCGGATTCATGCCGAAAGCGTACCCGGCCTCAATTTCACCATGGGACACCGCCAGAATACCCCCACGAAAGGACTCCGTCATGTAAGCCCCAAAAATAAAGCCAATGGTGATCACTCCGGCCATAAACGGGCTGACATCGATATAGTCCCATCCCATTTTCCCTCCGATATTGTTCAGCAGGATTTGGCCGCCGAAAAAAAGCAGGGTCATGAGAACCAAATCAGGAATGCCACGAATAATGGTCGTGTATAATCCGGCAAGAGATCCGGCGATTCTGGACTTGGAAAGCTTGGCAATCGCGCCGAGCATCCCCAGCAACACCGATATCATCAGCGAGAGTAGCGCCACTTCGACAGTAAGCAGCATGCCTTTCAAAATGAGTGGAAAATAGGCAATGATCTCTGACATAATTAGGTGTCCCGACCTATTTTAAGGTTCCGGTGAGAAACTGGCGGAAACGATCAGACTTGGGATTGTCGAACACGCTATCCGGCGAACCGTCTTCCACCACCAACCCCTCATCCAAAAAAATCACGCGGCTGGACACGTCACGCGCAAAACCCATTTCATGGGTGACCACCAGCATGGTGCGACCTTCCTCTGCCAGAATTCGCATAACCTTGAGCACTTCTCCCACCAGCTCTGGATCCAGGGCTGAGGTTGGTTCATCGAAAAGCAGCATATCCGGTTCCATCGCCAGCGCTCTTGCAATGGCGGTTCTCTGCATCTGGCCTCCGGAAAGATGCGCTGGGTAATAATCCCTGTGTTCGTACATCCCGACCCGGTTCAAAAGACGTTCAGCCCGTTCTTTGGCTTCTTGCTTGGGCAGCCGCAGCACATGAATAGGCGCCTCGATTACATTTTGCATCACCGTCATGTGGGCCCACAGATTGAACTGCTGAAAGACCATTGCCAGTTTCGATCGAATACGCTCCACCTGGCTTCGGTCCGCAGGCCTTCGCTCGCCTGACTTCAGATCTTGCATGTTGATCAGTTCACCATGCACGTAAACCTTTCCCGAGGTCGGCGTCTCCAGCAGGTTGATGCATCGAAGGAGTGTACTCTTTCCAGATCCGCTACTGCCTAATATGGAAATAACGTCCTGTTCGTTTGCCTCGAAGGAAATCCCTTTCAAGACAGTATGTTGTCCAAAACTTTTGTGTAGGTTTTCGACTCTCAGGGCTTCGACAGACGCTGTCATTGATTCTTTTTCCTTTTACCAATTTGATCCGAATGAGACTAGCGGGAAAACAATTCTTAACAATTGAGGCGAACAACCCGAATGATGTTACCACTACGAAAGACCGGCCCATTAGTCAACCAGGAAGTGAACCCGAACATTTTATTAATATGCGGGCTAAGTGCACAAACCTGTTCTGGAACTCGTCATGACGGTGTCGGATAGACGGGAAACCGGCGGCACAACGAAGTCACCGCTTTCTTGACCGATTGTATGACATCGGGTCGTGTAAGATGAGCAATCACTCTGTCCACGAGAGCTGCGACGATGTCTGCTTCCGCCCTTCCCATACCCCGCGACACCATGGCAGCTGTGCCCATGCGGATACCACTGATCGTGCCCGGTTTCTGCTCGTCCCCGGGAAGCATATTCCTGTTGAGAATAATATTTGATTTTTCGAGTGCTTTTTCCACCGAACCTGCATCCGCCCCCCTTGAAGCGATATCTAGGATCACTTGGTGGGTATCGGTTCCGTTGGTTAAAACACGGTATCCTTTCTTGATGAAGCTTTCAGACAGGGCTCGGGCTGTCGCGATGGTTTTTTCTTGAATGGTCACAAAAGAGTTGCGCATAGCCATCTTCAAGATCACTGCCTTGGCTGCAATACTGTTGACGGCACTGGTTCCCTGGCAACCGGGAAATATAGACCTATCGACCTGTTTTGCAAATCCCTTTTTGCATAGGATGATGCCACCCCTTCCGCCCATCATTGTTTTGTAACATGTCAGCGTAACGAAATCGGCTACGGGGACAGGGTTCGGAATCGCTTTGGCGGCCACCAGGCCTCCGATATGCGCCATGTCGACCATAAAAAATGCGTGGATCGATGACGCCACCTCAGCCATTTTTTCGTAATCTATCAATCGCGGATATGAGCTGGCACCCGCAACAATCATTTTGGGTTTAAACCCCTTTGCGAGAGTGCTTAGGGCGTCATAATCAATTAATCCCGTATTTCGGTCAACGCCATAATGTTGAATCTCAAAACATTTTCCGGCAATCGAGGTGGAATGACCATGAGAAAGGTGGCCTCCGTGCGAAAGCGTCATGGACAGCATTCTGTCGCCGATATCGAGAACCGAAAAATACACCCCAAGGTTGGCAGATGTCCCGCTATGCGGTTGCACGTTGGCATGTTCCGCGTTGAAAAGTGCTTTTGCCCTGGAAATCGCCAGCCGTTCTACAGCATCTGCATTGACGCAACCGGCATGGTATCGCCTGCCAGGATACCCTTCAATGGTTTTAGTGTTGAATACGGACCCGAGGGCTTCCATGATGGCTGGAGGAGAATGGTTTTCGGCCGCAACAAGATCGAGCGTCTCTTCCAAACGCCGGGCTTCCTTGTGAACCAGATCGGCAATTTTCGGGTCTTCGTGTTGCAACGCAAACATGAGTTCCCTCATTAAGAAATGGACGGCAAACCAGAGGGCGCATGCATGGTCCTCGTTGTTGCCTAATTCTTTAACCTGAACTGAGCGATTTTTCCCGAAGAGATTGGTGCAGATCGAGATAAAAATCGCTCAGTTCAGGTTAAAATATGAAACGTTCCGTTCGGTTGTTAAGCAGGCGTGGAGCGGTCTCTGGCAGGGTCTTGTTCGACCACAAAGGTCTGGACCAGATGAAAAAGTTCATTGACGCCGAAAGGCTTTGCTAAAAATGCATCAGCCCCCTGTTCTCTCGCCTTGGTTTCGTTTATCGGTGAATCTGAGAAAAGCACGACGGCTGTTCTTGAACTGGCTTCCTTTACCTTGGACGCCAACGCAAGACCGTCAATCTCCTGCAGGTTGACATCTGCAACGATCATATCGGGAAAGCCTGCTTCCTCAAAATAAACCCAGGCATCAAATCCGTTGTCAAACGTCAGAACGTCCCTATTGACACTGTACATTAACGTGCTGACAATAAAATCTCTGACGATGACGTCTTCATCGATAACGGCTATTTTGACGTTTGCTATGATGGTAGCCTCACGCAACTTTTAGAAATTGCATATCACTGATCGTTTTGCTAAAGGTGATAATCTCACAAATCCTATTTAGGTTTTTCTCGAGAGCCTCCTGCTTATGATCTTCAAGGGAATGCCCTTTGGCAAAGGCTTCAGCCATGACCGCCAGCAACTTGACCCTCTGGTAAAAAACAGGCTCCAATTTCAAGCCGTTCTGAGAATTTTCATCCCACCCAAAATAGTCTAAGTCCTCAGCCAGTCCAACAGCGTCGACTTTTACAAACTCGGCGTTCTCAATGATGCTGCGTTCACGAAAACTGCCAAGGGGATATTTGTTCAAATATGCTTTGGTCATGATGACAAGAAGTTGAAGCCTTGAGAGAAAGATATCGTCCAATTCCATTTCTCTCATACGCTCTGGTTTAGCCCCCAGTCTGAGCATTTTAACCACCTTCCTTTTTACAACAAGGTATCCCTGACGGCACAACGTTAAAAACAGCGTTCTATTCGCTTTCTTCGTATGGCATCCCACACTCTTTACATCGACCATCCGGACCGATCACACCGATACAGCTCTCATCTGAACACAAGGTCCGGTTCTCCCAGTCTGTATCAGGCTCGGCGACAGACGGGGTTTCAAGCTCAGTATCGCTTTCATCGAGAGTCTCTATTTTCTGAGGTGCAGCTGCCTGATATTCAAAGCCTTCGTATATCTTGCCACATTCTTTGCATAAGCCATCCGGACCGATCACGCCGATACAACTCTCATCTGAACACAAGGTCCGGTTTTCCCAGTCTAAATCTGTCTGGGATTTGTTTTTTCTTTCTGGCATAGTAAATTCTTCTTATCAGGATGGATGGATGGATTTTCCGGCGTTAAGAGATTTTTGTGCGTTGACGCTCTCTATCAATGATTCAATAATGGCTTCCTGCACCTGGCTGGTGGTTTTAAATCTGACACCAATGCCCTCAGGTGCTGCGCGGACAACGATAGCCGGTATCTTAAACGCACTCCCGTCCTTGGAAAGCGACATGGACAGAACGATCTCTTCCCCAACAGAGAAGGCTTCTCGGGTGTTAATGAAAACACCACTTGTGCTGATGTCTTCAATATAGTCTTTAAAAACCCTTTCCGAATCAGCGTAGTCGACACTGACGAAACAATCTACCCGAACACGCTTTCTTTCACCCTCGCTGACATTTTCTTCTGGCCGCTCTAGTTCCAACTGCCCGAGAAGCTTCTTCATGCGACCTTCGGACATTTTATGAATCAATTCAACAAGGCGGCCGATGTTACGATATCGTTCCAATTCTTCGTCTGAATTCATCATCTGAAACCCCCTTAAAGAATATAATCGTAAGATAATTTTAAATTATTGTTCCGAAGAGGTCAAGAGGAGTGTTGATAATTTTCATGATTGAATGTATCTGAGTGTTCAGTTGGATTCAAAAACATCGCCAAGATAGGGTGTTCTCAGGAAATTTTCGAACCTATTCCACTGCGATAGGCAGCAGCCAAAATTAAAGAATCAGTGCGGGATAGCGTGACCGCTATTAAACAACCCATCGGTACCACTCGTTTGGCATACGCCTTCTTGAGTGGTTTGTTGCTGACCGCCTCTTTTCCTGTAATCGGAGAAGGCGCTGTGGCCTGGTTTGCTCTGGTACCCTTATTGACGGCCTTGGGAAACCTGTCTGCATTCGATGGCTTTCGAATTGGTCTCCTAACCGGCATCGTCCACTATCTAACTCTTTTGTACTGGTTTGTTCCCTTCTTGAACACGTATGGTCCATTTCCGATTGTCATCTGTATCGGCATTCTTTTTCTCTTGGCATCCTACCTGGCTATTTATGTCGGACTTTTTTCAATGATCATCGCATGGACCGGCATGTCAATTAGCGTCCTTCTTATTACAGTGCCGACACTATGGGTTTCCTTCGAATTTATCCGGTCTCACCTTTTCAGCGGATTTCCCTGGGAACTTCTTGGCTACACACAATATAACGCGTTGCACATCATACAGATATCAGATATAGTAGGTGTTTACGGGATATCTTTTCTGATATTACTGGTAAATGGACTACTGTTCTTACTTTTTCAGCACCTTACCAAACAGACCTGGCAGGGGCAAAAAACAGGTAACAAACAAGTACTGGCCTGTGTTCTCCTCGTCGGGGTCATGATGGGTGCTGCCTGGTGCTATGGTGCATGGCGAATTTCCACCATTGAAGACAGGATTCCGCGGGTAACCCAAAAAAGAATCGCCATCGTTCAGGGGAATATAGACCAGACCAAGAAGTGGGATCCGGCATTTCAGATATCGACCATAAAAAAATATCTTGAAATGTCGAAAACAGCTTCGGCTCATCGACCGGACCTCCTTGTCTGGCCAGAGACGGCAATGCCGTTCTACTTTCTCAGTCATGAACCCCTGACAAAAATGGTTATCGAAGGGATTCAGACCGGCGCAACAGACACCCTGCTCGGAAGTCCGGCTTATAGACGGGAAGCGGAAAAGGTTCAATACTACAACCGTGCATACCTGGTCCATTCCGATGGCATCATCGCCGACGAATACGACAAGTCGCACCTGGTTCCTTTTGGCGAATATGTTCCTCTGAAACGATGGCTTCCATTTCTGGGCAAGATGGTCGAACATGTGGGGGATTTTTCCAAAGGGCTTGCTGGCGACACCCTCGACTGGGGCGAACATCGGATTGGGACACTGATCTGCTACGAGCTCATATTTCCGTTACTGTCCCGAAACGCCGTGCAAAATGGTGCCGAACTGCTTATCAACATCACCAATGATGCCTGGTACGGCAGGACGAGTGCCCCTTATCAACATTTTTCCATGGCGGTTTTCAGGGCGGTTGAAACGCGAAGAGCCCTTGTAAGAAGCGCCAATACCGGTATCAGTGGGTTTATCGATCCGCTGGGAAGGGTTGTTTCAAAGACACCTCTTTTCAAGGATGCCGTGCTAGGTGAAGATGTCCCTTTAATGCGTGGACAGACAGCCTATGTCCGGTTTGGAGATTTATTTGCCATTTCATGTATTATCACTGTCTTGGTTATCCTGTTTAGAAGGCAGTTATCCTTAATCAGTTCGATCAGAAAGAAAGTCAGGAGGAAATAATTATGTCACTTGAAATAAAACAGGCCATCAAAGATCTTGAACTGCAGCTGGAAAACCTGAAAGACTATCTTTGACATAGAAGGAAAAGAAAAACGCCTCGAGGAAATCGAAAGCATCTTTGCAGGCAATGGTTTTTGGGACAACCCCGACAGCACGACTGCCATATTGAAAGAACGTACTTCCCTCACGGATGAAGTAGCGGTCTACACCAAACTGAAATCAGATCTGGAAGAGAGTCACATCCTGATGGATCTCGCCATCGAAGAATCGGATGCAGATACCGTCGAGGAGGTTACCCGGTCCATCGCCGATATACAGGACCGAGCCCGGACGCTTTCCCTCAAACTTATGCTGGATGGGGACGACGATGAAAAGAACGCCATTGTTTCCATCAACGCGGGTGCCGGTGGCACGGAAGCACAAGACTGGGCTGAAATGCTCTTCAGAATGTACACACGCTGGGTCGAGAGAAAGGGCTATCAACTAGATGTCATCGATTACCAGCCAGGGGATGAGGCCGGGATCAAGGGCGTCACGTTTACAGCGACGGGAGAATATGCCTTTGGTTACATGCGTTCCGAGAGCGGTGTGCATCGGTTGGTTCGTATTTCACCCTTCAATGCCAGTGGTAAGCGTCATACATCCTTTGCATCCGTCTTTGTCTACCCGGAAATAGACAGTAGCATTTCCATCGACATCGAAGACAAAGACCTGCGAATCGACGTTTACCGGGCGAGTGGCGCCGGGGGGCAACACGTCAACAAAACCAGCAGCGCTGTCCGCATTACACACATGCCCACGGGAATTGTGGTCCAGTGCCAGCAGGAAAAATCTCAGCACCGCAACCGGGAAATGGCCATGAAAGTGCTGATGGCCCGGCTTTACCAGGCTGAAAAGCAGAAGCAGGAAGAAAAAAAGCAGCAACTTCACCAAAACAAGGATGACATTGCATGGGGCAACCAGATTCGGTCTTATGTACTGCATCCGTATCAGTTGGTCAAAGATCATCGTGTGGATCTCGACATCGGAAACGTCAACGCTGTCCTGGATGGAGATATTGACCCTTTCATCGAGAAGGTCCTGCTGTCGCGCAAAACGTAGTAGTGTCCCAAAATTACATCATTTCAGCATATTGGCGGCACAGATCCTCTTTCAAACAAGAGGTCGGGTTTCCAGGAAACCCGACCTCTTGTTTTTCTGTAACCTTTTTATCACCAAAACGTTATTGTATTCAAGATGAAGCGCTTCAATCAATTTTACATCGAACACAAGAACGGCTTGTTTGCTTATCTCATGCGTATGAGCGGTGACTACTATTTGGCATCGGACATTCTACAGGAAAGTTTTACACGCCTTTTGGATCGATATCGATCGCGTGTCTGGTGCAAAGCCCTGCTCTTCAAAATTGCCAGAAATGCAATGATCGACGAAAAACGCAAAAGTCGAGATGGAAAAAAACAGGCCTTAACAGACGTCCATGGTGTTCAAGATCACGAGCATGATTTATTGATTAGAGAAACATACCGAGATGTATTGAAAGCCATGCAGCGCCTTGACCCCATGGAACAGGATATCCTGAACTTAAAAATTAGCAGCAATTTAACCTATCGGGACATTGCCGGGATCGTCGGAACCAGTGAAGCGAACATAAAAATTAAAATTCATCGTGCGCGGATAAAATTAAAATCAATCCTGAATAACGAGGTATAAGATGGATCATTTAACCAGTCTATTCATCGATGACGAAATGAACATGGACGATAAAATTTCTTTTATTCGTCAGTTCAAAAAAAACCCCTCGACTGCGGATGAAGCACTGCTTTTATTAGAACAGGAAATTCTTCTTCGAGGAGAAGTCGTTACGCACATACCGGAATGCACCTTTGCCAGAATAACGGCTTGGGAAAGAATACGAGCCTTTATGATACAACCCAAAAGCCTGGTAACGGCATCTCTGGCGGCAGTCGCCGCCGTCCTGATTCTTGTCCTGTCTTTTTCTCAAGCCCCTGTGCTTGAGTCGAATCGATTTGTCATTTATCGGCCGGATATTACCCGTGCAGAAATTCTCGGGAGTTTCACAGACTGGCAAAGAGTTCCCATGCATGCGGTAGGGAACAGCGGATATTGGGAAATAGTACTGGCGCTGCCGGAGGGCGAACACCACTTCAGTTATGTACTGAACGGACAGGATAGTTTTCCCGACCCTACCATTTTAACCAGGGAGCAGGATGACTTCGGGGGCCAAAACTCGGTTATTTTCGTGGGAGACCCGGTTTGAACAGACTCGGCCTTTTTATGATCCTCACCGTATGGGCTCTTGGGGGGTGTGCCACGCATTCTCAAAAAATACAAGGGAATCTGGTTTCTCTCTATCTGAAAGATGCCAGCAGTCAGATGGTTTTTTTCGCGAGTTCTCTGGACGGATTTCAACGCCACCCATTGACCAGGGATACCGATGAAATGTGGCGCATAAACCTTCCCGCCGATCAGGAATTCATATACTTTTATATTAAGGGCAATCAGGTGTTTATACCGGATTGCCCGTCTAGAGAGAAAGATGATTTTGGATTTGAAAACTGCATATTTGTGCCGGATTTGTAACCTTTTGCCGCCCCATCCGTTGTAATGTCAGACGTCACATCCATTACGGAGGTACACAATGACAATGAAAAAAACCCTTTCAATACTGATGGCACTGATGCTTTGGACATGTCCTGTCTTGGCTGACGAAATAGACGATGCATTGCCAGAGAACACCAGTCTCCAAATACGAAACAACACCCGCCAAATGATTCAGACAGGTATTCCCAAGGACGATGCAACCCAGTTGACCCGCTCGATGCTGCAGCATCGCTTTGAGGAGAAACACACAATCCAGGCCCAGAACACCCTCATGGAAACGATGCGGTCAGGCCTTCCGGTTGATCCGGTCATCAACAAAGCGTATGAAGGTATCGCCAAAAACAAGCCAGATGAACGCATTGTCCAGGCAATGAAGAATATTCAGTCGCGGTATGCCTATGCATATCGGAAAGCACGGGAAGTGACGACGGATGAAGAAAGTCAAAAGATCATCGGGAAGTCCATTGCCCAGGGCATGGGCGCCGGCCTTCATGACAAGGACATCGAGCTTCTCATGGCACAATTACAGACCCGCAACCGTCATATGTCACAAAACAAGGCCGATGAGCTGTCCCTGCAGACATTTCTGACTGCACGGGTCATGGCCCGCCTGGGTGTCGACCCGGACAAGGTTTCCAATGTGGTTTCGCAGGCACTTCAAAACCAATTTTCCGCCATGGAAATGCAGCAGTTGGGTTCTAATTTCAAAAGCCGATCTCAACAAATGCCTCCCAATCAACTGGCAAATCAGTTTGCGCAGAAAATAGGACAGGCGAAACAGCATGCAAACTCAGGTTCCGTTCAAGACAGCGGTAACCATGGCGATCGTGGTGGGTCTGGAAACACTTCCGAAGGTGCGAGTGGATCGGAGAACGGGTCAGGCAATGCCGGGGGCAGCGGTTCTGGCGGTTCCGAGGGAGGGGCTGGTTCCGAGGGCTCCAGCGGTAACGGCGGTGGTGGTAGCGGTGGCGGCGGTCAAAATGGAAACTGATCGGTATTGTCTTCAACTTTGAAGACCCCCATGATGTTGTGGCAAATGACCTCAGAGGGAATACCGGAAGGGAAGTTCGGGCTGCCAATAGTGTTTGAATGCCAGGCATGACTTGTGCCACCTACACCTGCGACAGACGGCGATATGCTTTTTGGGGTTTCCCTTGTAGCGGGTACAAATAATGTAAGGGTCTGTGTGACGTATTTTTTCAGCGTGCAAGCGATTCATATCAGATTCCGGATCCGTATAGCCTGGCCGTGATGTTAGTATTTTCGATCAATAACCACCAGCAGATGTCCCCCCTCGATTTCAATCTCAGCGCTTTCACCCTGAATGAGATTGCTGATGCCCCGGGTGGTTCCCACAGGAAGGGTTTCGTTATCAAGGGGAAATTCAAATCCACTTAGCCTGATGCCTGTCGCAGGTCCGGCCAGTGGAATAAGTGATACGACACGGTCTGGTTTTCCTTTCAGCTTGATTTTCTGATAACCCTGCAGACAAAAAAGCTCACATTGGTAATCCAGGATTCTCACATCCACACCACGTAAAAAGGGTGCTGTCAATATGAGAATATTTGCCAGGGTCATGTCCCAGCGGGCCCCCAACCCTCCCAAAATGATGATTTCGTCGGCAATCTGAGCGATTGCCACCTGGAGTGCCAGATGCAAGTCTGTTTCATCCTTTCTTTCAGGAAACCGATGAAACTCGATTTCGCCATAGCCCGGTGCCGTCAGCTCCAATGAATTTACAGAATCCATATCACCCACGACAATATGCGGTATCACATTCCATCGTCGACAATGGTTGAAACCACCATCCGCCGCAATGATCAGATCCCTCTCCACGCACAGTTCAAATCCCAGCGGCCATTGGTTCATGATACCGTTTGCAAAGATCACAGCCTTCATGGTTGTTGTCCTTCCTTGATTAAAATGATTTCTGCGACATCGATCCACACAACCATTTTGTCACCAATGCCCGGAGGTGGTTCCGTGTTCGGTAAGTCGAATACGAGTACGGTTTCTTCGCCAACCACCATCTTGACACGATATTGCTGGCCTGAAAAAATTCGGTCTCGAACCGTGCCGATGATTTTGTGATGCCGTGACATGTCCGATCTGTCCATATGCTGTTTGGCAATTTCAGGACGGATGACGACCGTAACGATTTCACGAGCCTTCAGATGGTAGTCTGACCTATCCAGTTTTCCAATATCGGTGTCAATGCCGCCATGAGACATGACCACGCCCGAAAGAAGATTTTGAAATCCCAGGAATTGGGCAACAAACGGATGCCTCGGTTTCATGTATAGGTCTTGGGGGGCATCTACCTGAATGAGCCGACCCTGATTCATGACCCCCACGACATCTCCCATGGTCAAGGCTTCTGCCTGGTCATGTGTGACAAAGATAGCCGTAACACCCAGTTGTTTCAGAATGGATCGGATTTCCTGCAACAGGTGTTCACGGAGCGAACGATCCAGAGCGCCCAGGGGTTCGTCCAGCATCAGCAGTTTTGGCCGGGGGGCCAGGCTTCGAGCCAGTGCCACACGCTGCTGTTCGCCACCCGAAAGATCTCCCACATCCCGCTGAGCCATATTGGAAAGACCCACCAGTGACAGCATTTCTTGCGTCCTTTCCATGATTTTTGTCGAAGACTGCCGCAACATGCGCAGACCGAAGGCGACATTCTCGAAAACGGATTTGTGGGGAAACAGGGCAAGCTCCTGAAACATCATACCAAACTGACGTTTATGTGCAGGCATGCCGGTCACATCTCGAGATTCCAACAAAACTGCGCCGGAATCCGGATTTTCAAGTCCTGCCACAAGCCGCAGCAAGGTGGTTTTTCCACAGCCGGAAGGCCCAAGAAGGCACAAAATCTGCCCACGCTTTAAGGTCAGGCAAACCTGGGTCATTGCAAAGGATCCATAAGCTCGGCTCAGATTTGCCAGCTCCAGGTGCGCCATTTTAGAAATCTCCGTAACGCGATTGGATTTTTTGAAGAAACAGGAACCCCACAGCAGTCGTGATCATCAGCAGGCAGCTCATGGCCATGGCCTGGCCATAGTTCAAGGACCCGGGATGACTCAAATATCGGAAAATAGCCAGGGGCAGGGTGGGTGTCTGGGGACGCACGACAAAAACAGTGGCACCAAACTCGCCCATACTGATGGCAAAAGCAAAAACCGCCCCCACCAGGAGGGCACGCCTGAGGATCGGCCAGTCGATCACAAACCAGGTCCTAAGCGGGGAAGCGCCCAACAATGCTGCAGCGTCTCTCAAGTTCTGGGGAATGCTTCGCCAAGCCGGTAGAAGGCTCCTAATCACAAAAGGAAATGCCACCATGGCATGGGCTATGGCGGGAAGAAAAAGGGATGACCGTAAGTTAAGCGGCGGCTCGTCCAGGGCGATAACAAAACCAAAACCCAGGGTAATGGCGGATGTCGACAAAGGCAGCATGAATAGCGGATCAAACAACAGCGCCCCTTGTTTTTTTGAGCCTACGAGAAACGCCGCCGAGAACCAGCCCAGTATCAGGGCAATCAGTGTGGCACCAAGGGCATATCCCAGGGAGTTGGCAATGGCTGCAATCGGTGCGACATACAATATGGAGGCGGTTTTATTTTCCAGCAGACCGACATAGTAGACAAGGCTTGGGCCCTCTTCAGTGAATACCGATTGCAGAAAGAGTGCCATTAAAGGCGCGCCCAGCAGTATAGTCATCCATAGAATATTGACTCCCACAAAAAACCGTTCCTGGGGTGTCTGTATCTTTTGACCGAGGCTGTGGGTGTCCGGCAGCGTCAAGGAAACAGCCACCTTCCGTTCGAGCCGGGTATACACGGCGATCAAGCCGAAAGTAAAGGCTATCTGAATCAATGCCAGTGCCGATGCCATGGGCAGATTGAAAAGATGAAGCGCCTGGCGGTATATCTCCACCTCAACCGTTGCAAAACGGGGTCCCCCCAGAATCAGAACGACACCGAAACTGGTAAAGCAGAAAACAAACACCAGCAAAGACGCCGCCAGGATTGCCGGCTTGAGCAACGGCAGGGTGACGCTAAAAAACACCCTGGTTTCTGAAGCACCGAGCATTCGCGCTGATTCCGCAAGATTTTTTGGCAAACGAGACCAGAAACCGCCCACGATCCGCAGAATCACGGTGTAGTTGTAGAAAACATGTGCCAAAAGAAAAAACCAGACGGTCTGATCCATATGAATCACTGGGGTTTCCAGATTAAAAAGACGCATGAGAATCATGTTGACCAGTCCTCTGGGTCCCAGCAGTGCGTGGAAAGCAGCCGCTGTGACAACTGTCGGGAGTACAAAGGGAATGGTCGCCAGATTTTGAAGAAGGGCTTTCCCTTTAAAATCGTAACGTGCGAAAATATACGCTCCCGGCAGGGCGACCATGACCGTCAAGAGGGTCGATAGGGCCGCCTGCCAGATGGTAAACCAGAGCACACCGACGTAATAACCGGTGCTGACAAGCTTGTATAACTTTGTGGCATCGAATGCCCCCTCGGGCATAAAGCTCAGGAAAGAAATGCTGATGAGCGGATAAAAATAAAAAATGCCCAGAAAAAGGAGGGGCGGCAACACCAGCCATGTGTGTAGGCGGAATTTCATCTCAAAACCACATCCGTCCAGTTCTCGATCCATTTTTCCCGGCCATTCTCGATTGTATCCGGCAAGAGCATAATGGGAGCCTCGGCTTTTTTGGCATATTTAAGAAAAACATCCGGTAAGGGTGTTTCCGGGGTTGCGGGGAATACCCACATATGCAGGGGGATGTCCTTTTGAAACGCCGGGCTCAACATGAAATCGATTAATTTTTGGGCCAGTTCCTTTTTGGCCGTGTTTTTCAAAATTCCGACAAATTCAATCTGACGAAAAGCAGATCCAGCACCCAAAACACCCGCCGTCGGCGAATCTGCCAAGCTTTTTTCACTGTAATAGACCTCGGCTGCGGGACTGCTGGCATAACTGACTACGATAGGACGTGTCCCACCTTTGGCACGCACAAATTTCCCATAGTAGGCCTCTGACCATCCTGCCGTAACATAAACATCGTTGGCGCGTAATTTTCTCCAGAAATCCAGGTAACCCGACTCACCATATTTCCCCACCGTGGTGATTAAAAAAGCCAGACCCGGCGATGAGATGGCAGGATTCTGAACAATGGTCAACCCTTTATAGGCAGGCATGATTAATTCGTCCAACCCGCGTGGCGGTGTCAGGCCTTTTTTTGAGAACCATGACTTGTCATAATTCAGACAGACATCCCCGTAATCCACAGGAAGTAGCCTGCTGGACGGGTCTAGTTTGAGAGCATTCGGGATGTCCCTGAGAAAGGGGGATTCGTAGGACTCAAAAATATCTGCCGACAAGGCACGGCTCATAAACGTGTTGTCTACACCGAAAAAAACATCTGCCAGGGGATTTTTTCTCGAGAGTATGGCTTGGTTCAGGGCGGCACCGGCATCACCGCTTTTGAGAATTTTGATTTCAGCACCGTGCTGCTTTTGAAAATCGTCGAGCAACTCCTGGCTCACCGCAAAGCTGTCATGTGTCATCAATGTTACAACGCTTGGCGTTTTCTCTCTTAAAACAAAAAAACTCACTATGAATAAAAGGATTAATAAAACAATGAAGAATAACCATTTCTTCATGATAAATTTCCTTTCTTAATATGTTTCGGTTATAGGCGGATGGTTGAACCAGTTTTGAGGGCTGGAATTAAAAAACGCCCTCAGTGGAGGGCGTTTTCTGCAGGGCATTTTTCCCTCCACCGGCATTATCCGGATCAGGTTCAACGGTCGGATCCTTTCTTCTATCAGGATCCCTCTCAGCCCGACTTCTCGAGCTCCCGACTAGCCTTTTTTTCAAAGGTCTCTTGTTGGTACGTCGCCCATTAAACGTCTTTCATATATACCTGTCAAGTATTTTCGTGTCATGACAGCTGCAGGATGGCCTCACCGATGATATAAAAAAAGCCGGTCCGATGATGCAACATCTGGCCGGCTTTTCCGTTTGTGATACTGTAAGCTTACGTGTTGTGCATGTGGAATCTTACCATCCCCAGGTGAGATAATCATGAATCGAATTGGCTGCCGCCCTGCCGGCGCCCATGGCCAGGATAACGGTGGCTGAACCGGTTACGATATCGCCGCCGGCCCAAACCCTTTTTTTGCTGGTCTTCCCGGTGGTTTCATCGGTTACGATATACCCCCACTGGTTGAGTTTCAGTCCTTCTGTAGATCTTGTCAGCAGTGGATTGGCATTGGCACCAACGGCAATGATAACCAGATCGCAGTCCATTTCAAATTCAGAACCCTCTATGGGAATGGGACGTCGTCTGCCCGATGCGTCGGGTTCGCCGAGCTCCATTTTCAGTCCTTCCATGCCCACCACTCGGCCTTTTTCGTTGCCTATAAATCGGGTCGGTGCGGTAAGAAAATGAAATTCGACACCCTCTTGTTCCGCATGGTGCACCTCTGCACCCCTGGCCGGCACTTCGTCCCGCGAACGTCTGTAAACAATGAGCGATCTTTCTGCTCCCAGTCTCAGGGCCGTGCGGGCCGAGTCCATGGCAACATTTCCGGCGCCGAGCGTAACTACCTTTTTCCCCTGGATAACCGGTGTGTCGTACTTCGGAAAAAGGTACGCCTTCATGAGGTTGGAGCGGGTCAGATATTCGTTGGCCGAGAAGATTCCGATCAGGTTCTCACCCGGTACATTCAAAAATCTGGGCAATCCTGCCCCCACACCCAGAAAGACAGCATCAAAGCCCTCTTCAAACAATTCATCTACGGTTACAGATCTTCCCACAACCGCGTTGCAGTCCAATTGGGCACCGAGTTCCTCGAGTCCTGCCACTTCTGAAAAAACGATTTCCTTGGGAAGCCTGAATTCCGGGATGCCGTAGACGAGAACACCTCCGGGCTTGTGAAAGGCCTCGAAAATTGTGACATCATGGCCCTTGAGAATCAAATCACCGGCCACCGTCAAACCCGATGGGCCGGAACCCACCACCGCCACCCTTTTACCCGTAGGCTCGGCCTTTACCGGCAGTTCTGCCTTTTTATGTTTTCGTTCATAATCGGCCACAAACCGTTCCAGGTTTCCAATGGCCACGGGCTCTCCCTTTTTACCCACAATGCATTTTCCTTCACACTGCATTTCCTGAGGACAGACCCGTCCGCAAACGGCGGGCAGCGCATTTTTTTCCCAGATCTTTTTGATCGCGCCTGTAAAATCTCCTTCCTTGACGAGCCTGATAAACCCTGGAATATCGACCTCCACAGGGCAGCCCTCTACACAGGCCGGCTTCTTGCATTGAAGGCACCGTGCCGCTTCCAACATCGCCACACCAGGGTCCTGACCCAGAGGTACTTCCTCGAAATTTCTTGCCCTGATGGCCGGCTCCTGTTCGGGCATCGGTTGTCTGGGCACTTTTTCTTTTTTGACCACTTTTTCTTCCGTCACTCCCATTTTCTCCTCCATCCTCAAAAACCAAGCAAGTACGATCTGTTAAAACACCATCAGTTCTAACTCGCGAATGCGGATCAGGTATCAGGTTCCTCTCACGGTGCAGTAATGATCATAGCTGTTCTTCTCGTCTTCGTTGTATGCCTGGAGGCGGAGCGTGAGCTCGTCGAAGTTGACTTCATGACCATCGAATTCAGGCCCGTCCACGCAGGCAAACCGCGTCTTGCCGCCCACGGTTACCCGGCAGCCACCGCACATGCCCGTCCCGTCAATCATGATCGGATTCAGACTGACCATCGTTTTGACATTGTAGGCTTTGGTGATATTGGATGTGGCTTTCATCATGGGTACCGGGCCGATAGCGACCACGAGTTTGACATCGCCCTCATCGAGTATCTCTTTCATGACTTCGGTCACAAATCCGTGGTGTCCGTATGAGCCATCATCCGTGCAAACACGCAGGTCATGTGATGCCGATTTCATCTGCTCTTCCATAATGAGCAGATCCTTTGTCCTTGCCCCGATAATACAGATCACCTGGTTACCGATATCCTTGAGCGCCCTTGTAATGGGGTGCAGCACGGCAACGCCTGTTCCACCTCCGACGCAAATGACCTTGCCCACTTTTTCGAGATGGGTCGCCTTCCCAAGTGGACCGATGACATCCTGGTATCCATCACCTACCTTAAGATCCCTGAAAAGAGCCGTCGATTTTCCGACCACCATATAAATGACGGTAATCGTTCCTGCTTCAGGATCGGCTTCCGCCATGGTAAGTGGTATGCGTTCACCGGTTTCATTGGCTTTCAGAATAACGAATTGACCGGGCTTGGCCTTTTTGGCAATAGCCGGCGCTTCTATTTCATTGAGAATGACCGTACCTTCGGCCATCTCTTCCCGTCTGACAATTTTAAACATAATATCCTCCAAGACGTTAAATAATTCGTGCGTTCGTGCGACCGTTAAACTAATCATATACGCCTGATATAAGCAACCTTAAAAATTGGCTTGCAACGTTAGCGTTTGAACGATAAAAAAACCTGCAACAGTTATTGCTTGATCAAAGGCGCTGTTTTCAATAATTAGTACCCATCTACAAATGGTCTTTTTCCGCGATATCGGCCTTGGACGCCATGATTTAACGCCTCAAAATAGCACGCTATTACTGCGGGTTAAATCTGTCGTCCGCCTTGATTTCACGAAAAAATCTTTATTTCTGGAAGGACACGAATTAGACTCAAACCATGAAACTTTTTGACAGCCATTGCCACCTAGACGACCAATCCTATCACAAGGATCTGGAAGCCGTCATTCATCGTGCCAAACATCAAGGCATCAAAGGTATGATGACGGTGGGTATTGACCAGGAAACCTCTAAACGTGCCATTGAAATTGCTTGCCGATTCGACAGTGTATACGCTTCCGTAGGCGTTCATCCGCATCGGGCGTCTTCCTGTTCAAACCGGGTCATGGAAACGCTATCAGACCTGGCCAAAAACCCCAGGGTTTGTGCATGGGGGGAAATCGGTCTTGACTTCAACCGCATGTATTCCCCGATAAATGACCAGGAGAAATGGTTTGTGCGGCAGATTCAGGCGGCAGATGAAGAGCGGCTGCCCCTTATCCTGCACGAGCGGGACAGCCATGGACGGCTCCTGAAAATACTGCAAGCCCATCCCAATCAGAATCGCCGTGGCGTGGTTCACTGTTTCAGCGGCGACCGTTCCGAGCTGCGTTCCTATCTTGAACTGGGATATTACATAGGGATCACCGGCATTCTAACCTTACAAGAACGGGGAACCGACCTGAGAAACCTGGTTGCGTATATCCCTTTGGAAAGACTGCTCATTGAAACCGATGCTCCCTATCTGACGCCCGCTCCCCAGAAAAACAAAACCCGCAGAAACGAACCCGCTTTCGTTAAATCGGTGCTGCTTAAACTCGCTGAACGATTAAGCGAACACCCTGAAACGTTGGCCGATGTAACGTTCAACAATGCCCGACGCTTATTTAAAGTTGACATCCTTTGAATCTGAGACTAGTTTTGGTAGTAGGGCTAAAATTTGGTTTCCACGTAAATGAAATTAGGATTATCCGCACAAGGAGGAAACGAATATGGATGCCAGATCATATTGCGATAACGTCGCCCTGGAGCTGACGAACTGGAAAGCCAGACTTTACGATGTCATGCTGGCTGCCGAAAAACTGTCTGACGGAGACCAGGACATTGTTGCACCGATGGTGCAGCAGCTCAATGCTCTCATGAAGGATCTCGTGAATAAGACGGCACAGCTAAAAAACGAGTGCCCGGCTGACTACAGTCAACACCAGGCTAGCATCGAGGCTGATCTGAAAAAAGTAAAAAAGAACTGGAAGGATGTGTGGGGTGCCATGGGTGAACCCACATTTGAAATTGGTGCCTGACAATGCTTTTGTGATCCATCGCCTATCGATTTCATTTGGACATGAGATGGGTGACGGCCATTTCCAGACCGTCGATGGACAGCTCGTGCATGGGGAAAATATTGTTGATGGCCATGATGGTCTGGGTATAGCCCCACATGTTTTTGGATATGGGGTTTAGCCAGACACAATGCGAAAAGGTGTCAGCCAGAAACTGAAGACAGTCGATACTCCGTTTTCCGCTGCGTTCTTCCAGGTGGATGGAACCATCCGCCGCCATGAGTTCATAGGGCGCCATACTGGCATCGCCCACGATGATGATGCGTGTTTCCGGATCAAACCGTAAAAGATTCTCGATTTTAAAGGGCTTTTTATACCTGGCTGCATCTTCCCACAAGGTACTGTAAATGGTGTTATGAAAAAAATACGTTTTCAAGTCTTTGTACTGTGCCCGTGTATAATCAAACAGCGTCTGCACCACCGATACGTATGGGTCCATTGACCAGCCGCCATTGTCGATGGCGATGATCACCTTTAACCGGTCCCTCAAATCCCGATCAAATACGATGTCGATTTCACCTGCATTCTTCATGGTCTGATAGATGGTCTCGGCAATGTTGACCTGGTCCTTGGGTCCCACCGGTACCAGATTGCGCAATCGTTTCAGCGCTTCGCCCATCATGGCCTGCGTAAGGGGGCCGCTGAGGGAGTAATCCTTATAGCGCCGGTCCATGGCCACTTTGACGGCAGATCTGTTTCGCGACACACCGCCCACACGCATGCCCCCCGGATGATAACCGGAGTGCCCCACCGGCGACGTGCCGCCGGTTCCAATCCATTTGCTGCCCCCGTGGTGTTCCTCGGTCTGTTCCTTGAGGCGCTCTTTGAAATATTCAATCAATTCTTCCGGTGATAGGTTCTTGAGATCTTTTTCATCGATACCGAGTGCATCGGCAATTTCCTTGGGATTCTGGAGCCAGGACTCCAGAAGCGCCCTGGCCATCTCGTCCAGTTCAAAACCGTCATGGTCCGGCATTTCAGCCCCCTTGAAATGGTGGGCGAACACCTGGTCGAACAGATCGAAATAGCGCTCGCTCTTGACCAGGATCGTGCGGGCGGACGTATAAAATTCATCCAGCGACCGGACAAGTCCCCTTTTCAGCGCCTTGTGGAGGGTCAAAAAGGCCGTCGGGCTTACCGGCACACCGGTTTCCTTGAGTTTGTAGAAAAAATCGATAAACATATACAATTGCCCCACAATTTTATGAGACCTGAAAAGAATACTATTCATTCCTAAAATTTGAAACGCTCAACTTAGGTTAGAATAATCGCCGGCGCTCTGTCTGCTGCAGCGCCCTGCCGTAATCCTGACTTTTCTTGAACAGCACGCCCAGAAACGGCACCTCCCCCTTGAGGAGATTTTTCGGTTTGAAGTCCGGATCGGCGTCCAGTGCCCGGATCCAGTTGATCAGTTCACGTGTGGCCGGACGTTTTTCCACGGCATCCAGGTCCCGGAGGCGATAGAAAGTATCAATGGCGGCATCCATCAGACCGGAATCAAGCGCCGGGAAATGGACATGGATGATCCTGCGCATCATCTTTGGGTCTGGAAACGCAATGTGATGGAAATTGCATCTTCCCAGAAATGGATCCGACAGGTCTTTCTTTGCGTTGGAGGTAATGATAATCACTGGACGATGCCTGGTCTTTATGACCTTGTCGATCTCGATGATATCGAATTCCATCTGATCCAGGACATCCAGCATATCATCCTGAAAATCGGTATCGGCCTTGTCGATTTCATCGATGAGCAGAACGGTCCTGACCTCCGCAGTAAATGCCTGCCCGATCTTGCCCATCTTGATATAGTCTTCGATATTGCTGACATCCCGTGCTGAATCACTAAATCTGCTGTCATTGAGCCGTGTGAGCGTATCGTATTGATAGAGCGCCTCTACAAGCTTCATGCTCGATTTAACATTCAGAACGATGAGCGGCATGTGAAGACTCTCCGCAATCGCGTATGCCAGCATGGTTTTCCCGGTACCGGGCTCACCTTTTAACAACAGCGGCATTTCAAGCGCCATGGAGACATTCACGATGCTAGCCAATTCATCGTCCAGCACGTACTGTGTTGCCCCGCTAAATACCTTATCTTTTTTCGTATCAAGCATAATGCTCCTCTTTTCTGATATTGTCCGAAACGCCCTTCGTCAGCCTCAAGACCTTTTCAGCATGTCTTAGGGTGAGGGCGCCTGTTCCGCAAGTGGGTGTGATCAAAGATTGCCTTAAAACAATTGATGGGTCAATTCCCAATGCGAATAAGCTTTCTATTTTGTTCCTGAAAAGATCTGTTAGAGAGCTTACCGTCTCTTTTTCAATGTCGGCCGTCTGAACCGTGGGAACGATTCCCCAGGCCAGCCAATTTCCTGCGTTCATGAAATCGACGATGGCATCTTGATAAAGAATCAAGCGATCAAGGTAGGAATAGGCGTCAAAACTGATCAACCCGGCCCCCGTCTCCATCAACATGGACCAGTCTGTATTGGCACAGACATGAATCCCAGCCAAACCGCCGACATCCTGAATTGCACCGACAAGCTCCGAAAGGCAGTCAACGATAACTTCACGTGAAACACTGATAAACTCGGAAGTTCCGTAACCTGCCAGTGCCGGCTCATCGATGAAAAATATCACCGGGAATCCTTTTGATGCCAGATGCTCCACCTGCCATCTGGCTTTCATGCATAACAGTTTTACAACCATATCCCGAAGAACATCATCATGGAAAATCGCTAAGCCTGAAGGGTCTTTAATGCCAGTGCCGAGGGTAAACGGCCCGGTTATCTGTCCTTTGACGGCTTTCGGCGCTCTAACCAGGCAACCCAGTCGTTCCATAAAGGCAAAAAAACCCCGAGCGGTTTCCGGAGACAAGGCAAACAACGCATCGTCCAGGCTTGCAGGATACGGTGCCGCCTCCAGATAGGCTTCATAAAACCGGAGCATTTCATCATCGAAGGCCGCATCATTATTGTCGACATACAGGGATCCCCTGCGTCTTCTTAACCCGGGCAGGCCAGTTGCGAACTGTGCAATCATGCCTTCTCTTTTATCACCACCGGGCATCTGCGACCAATTCGGTATGGCCGGCGAATACGTCATAACGAGGTCGAAGGCCTTATCGTTATCCATTTCCGGGAGACTCCCGAGAAATAGAGGCAAACAGTCTGCTTTTAAGGGTATTTTCCTCAATGTAAATCCCAAGCGTTGTTTCTTCTCTTGCCAATGCAGGCGTGCCTGCAAAAAGCATTTCATAGTAGAAGTCGGAACAAAGTGCAACAGGCATCTTAATCCACAGGCTCGTCATCACCTATCCACGTGTTTGGAAAGGTCGACAAATGTCTTCTACCAAACGTTTTCGTCCGCAAGCTCCGTTGGTAAAAGATTGACACCACCAGACCCCGATGCTATAGTTTGGACTGGTTTTTCGTGAAGCATGCGAAGGGGGGTCCCATGGCTGATGTCATCGCCATTGACAAAAAAAGAAAAATAAAAGACAAAGAGCATTCCGACCTGATTCGAATGCACAAAATTTTGGCGGTCAGGAAGATTTTTCACTGTACGCACTGCGCCTCCAAGTGTGAAAAATGCGGCTCACAAATAGGACTTGAACCGCTAAGCGGACAAGCAACAAAACCGCATCCCCACATCCCATATAATTTCTGTGAGGGCTGTTTGGAAGAATACATGGACTACGTGGCACGATTGCAGGGCAACGGGAATCCTGCGTATTACTGGCACAACGATGCCTGGCTTGACATCTGGCAAAAATGGATTCATTATCAGCACGCAATCGATATCTATCTAAAATCAAAAGAATTTACCCAGCTTTTACATGAATTAAAGCAGGGCGAGTCGATTTAACGTAACAGGAGGCGTACATGTTTGGAATAGGAATGCCTGAACTCATCATCATACTCGTAATAATTCTGATCATCTTTGGGGCTGGAAAACTGCCTGAAATCGGCGGTGGCATGGGAAAGGCCATTCGAAATTTCAGAAATGCCACCTCCAAAACCGACAAAGAAGAAACTGAAAAAATCGAGGAAGACAACAAGTCCTGATTTTTGCACTCGGTGCCGAAATTGGGATCCATATCGGCAATTTTTCCGCTCTTTTTTACTAACTATTTGATTTTAAATATTTATACGCCTCATTGATCACCCGAAACGACCTCGGCTCTGCATTTTAGATTGTTCATCCCTGCAATAGCCGGTGACGAACAGGTGGATGTCAGATGCATGGGTTCGTCAGGTATCTTGCCCGCCATTTCTTTCCACGAAACCAATGCCAAGACTCTATGTAGACGAATATACCAAATCATTATCAGGGAAACATGTCTTCATCGCTTGTAGGGAAGGCATTTTAAGAGATCATTTCGCCGATATCATCGCGGATATAAAATTCCTGAACCGCCAAGGTGTTTTTACGACGCTCTTCCACAACATTTCGAATCGTTTCTCCAATCAGAAACACTTTCGTGAAATTGCCAGCCGACTCCCTGAAACACGTGCGGTCAAAGTCCTTCCCGAAGTCGATTTTTATCATCATGTTCTAGAATATCAAGATCCTGTTTTTAAAATCATATTCCTGGAAAGAAAATATCTCGTTGACCAGAAAGGTTTGAAAATCAATGCCATCACGACCCAAAGAGTCCGGCAATCCATTGGCGGATATGGCGATCTTATCGGAAATATCAATTTCAAATCGAATCTGGAAATGATCTGTCAGAAAATCGACCATGGAAGCATCGACAGGGTGCACATTCTCCCGGCTGGTAGACATACCATCAAGCACGAACTTTTTTCCATCGAAGGATCCGGTACGCTGATTGCGAACAACTACCAGGAAAGACTGGTTAAGGTATCCAGTGAATACGAAGCTCAAATGGTCGCCGGCATTCTCAGTATGTACAAACGTGAACGATTTCTCAAGCCACGCAATCTGCAATATATACTTAACAAGGTATCCCGCTTTTATGTATCGAAAATCGATGGTATTATCGTGGGCTGTGTGGAGCAACTCGACATCGATGCCGAAACGGTTGAACTCGGGGCGCTTGCCATCTCTGCCCGATTCCGAAATCAGCGTGTGGGCAATTTTACAGTAAACGCCTTCGTTGACCGGATGACCCGCAAAGGCTATAAACGATTTATCTCTTTCACGAACAATCCCCGACTCCAGAAGCTCTATCGCGGTCTTGGATTTGAAAAGCGAAAGACAACCCTGTATCGAGCCCGACAAGAACAATCCCCGGGCGTGGCGATGTTCATCAAGGAAGTTTAAAGAGGAGCTTATGCTGTTTACATCCATCCAGGAAACGGAAACTCGCTTAAAGGCCGCAGCTTATATCTGTTCCAGTGAAATTGCGACGGTCGTCTTCCTGTCGGCAGCAACAGAAAAGCCGATTCTCGTGGAAGGACCCGCCGGTGTCGGGAAGACCGAACTGGCCAAAGCCGTTTCCAGGTGCCTTGGATGGGACCTGATACGGCTGCAGTGCTACGAGGGTCTGGACGAGGCCAAGGCACTTTATGAATGGGAATATGCCAAACAGCTTCTCTATACACAAATGATGAAAGAAAAAATCAACCAAATCATCGATGGCGCCTTATCGCTCACAGAAGCCGCCGATAGAATCGCAGACCAGGAAGATGCCTTCTTTTCAGAAAGATTTATTCAGCCGCGCCCATTGTTGAAAGCCATATCTTCGGAAAAACCCGTGGTGCTGCTCGTGGACGAGGTGGACAAGTCCGACCCGGAATTCGAAGCCTTTCTGCTGGAAATTCTGAGTGATTACCAGATCTCCATACCCGAAATAGGGACACGCAAGGCAGCCCACATCCCATTTGTCATCTTGACGTCCAACAACTACAGGGATATGAGTGACGCCCTCAAACGGCGATGTTTGCACCTGTACATCGATTATCCGGACAAGGATCTCGAATCCAGGATCGTGAATCTGAAAATCCCCGGCCTGCAGCAGAAACTGTGCCACCAGATTGTCGAATCGATCCAGGCCATCAGGACGATAGATCTAAAAAAGAAACCAGCCATCGCCGAAACACTCGATTGGGCCAAGGCACTCATGGCACTTCAGGTGGAAGACCTTTCCAGGGATGTGATTCTGAAAACGTTGAACGTTATTGTAAAACATCGTTCGGATGCCGATATGGTAAAAGAAAATCTCATGCTTGTATCTCGAACATCCGGTTGACATGCAAAAGCTTATTCTTAAATTTGTTGCTTCCGCAAGGGCGGCGGGTTTGCGGATATCGACATCTGAAACACTTGACTGCCTCAATCAACTTCAACACATCGATCCTTTGAAAGAATCCCAGTTTTCGCGGACTTTGCGAGCCAATTTTGCCAAGAGCCACCGCGATCAGCACCTATTCAACCAACTTTACGACCTTTTCTTCCATGAGTTGCGGCATGATACAAATCTCAGCGGTTCCGAAAAAATCTCCCATGTCAAAAAAGAAATCAAAACACGACTTGAGGCCAATATGGATCAAGACGGTGCCATGGCATCTATCATCGATTTTATAGATGGCGATCCAGCCAGCTATCTCCAGCGACTTAGACAAATCGAATCGCAAGGCAGCGGCATTACCCGCGGGGTCGGCACCGGTTTTGAGGGCATGGTCAGACGGCTTGAGATCATGCTTGCCATCAATCGGACAAGCATATCCATTTCTCAGTTTCTCGTCCAAAACCGCACCCGTATCCATTGGGAAACCCGTGAGGACATTGAAACACATTATCGACAGCGATTAAACAGTGCCCTTAGGCTCCTGACCGGAAACCGTAGCAGCGGAAACAGCCGGCAGCGCGTCCGTAAGTCCTATGACCGGCACCTGGGAAAGCTTGGAGAAACCGCTTTCACGTCATTGACAAGAAAAGAAGTCCAAGAGATGCGGGATGCCATACGGGCCCTGGTTCGAAAGCTGAAAGACACCGTTACGCTCCGGTATGCCGTATATGCAAGAGGTGTTCTGGATGTAAAAAAAACCCTCAGAAAAGCAGCCCAGTTCCAGGGGCTGCCCCTGGAACTGGTTTTCCGCAAAAAACCGCCCCGAAGGGGTAAAATAGTGGTTCTTTGCGACGTGTCCGGTTCGGTCTGGTCGTCGGCGAAGTTTATGCTCAATATGCTCTATTCGCTTCAGGAATGTTTTACCAAGGTGCGCTCTTTTGTTTTTGTTTCCGGTCTCGACGAGGTCAGCCATTTTTTTGAAGACCACGATGTGGACCAGGCCATTGAGCGGGTTATGAGCGACGCAGACATTGCCTATAACGCTTCCACCGATTACGGCCAGACATTGCGTGAATTCAAGGCCGACTACATGGATATCCTGAATAAAAAAACGACCCTCATCGTCATTGGTGATGGCCGATCGAATTATACCAATCCCGAAGCAGGCATTCTGAACGAGATGCGGGAAAAATGTCGGCGAGTGCTCTGGCTCAATCCCGAGACAGAAATGTTCTGGTATTCAGGCGACAGTGAGATGAAAACCTACCAGGAGATCTGCCATGAGGTCAGGCCTTGCGGCAATTTAAATCAACTCATTGCTTTTATAAAAGATTTGATTTTATAATTGTTGCCAGAATAACGTTTTAAAGCCGCTCCGGCAAAAATCGTCAACCAACAACCCATGTGTTATGGAATGGTGAAAACAGACAAGTCCTTCAGCTGTGCCCAATCGTCAAAGGCGTTTAAATTGGCGGTGGTGTGTTGGTCCACATGAAAGTCGGCACTGGCCACGCGCTGGATAACGTCAAAAGCCCGATCATCCGTGGGCAGGTAAAGGGGTTTCAGTCCGCAATCTTTTTTCTGAGACGTTAAATAGTCGCGCTGGGCCTGACAATCCGCCAAGAAAGCCTCTTCACTGAAAAAATTCAGATTGTCCAGCACCCCGAAACAGTGGCGGGCATGATGAATGCCGAATTCGCAAAGAATCCGCCTGCCGCGAATGCCGTCCGCCAGTGCTTCGCTATCAGGCTCTTTCCTGCTCGTACTGCCGCCGGATTGGACCGTAGACAGTCCGGTTACCCACATGTTCAGTCTTGCGACAGCCACATTCAGCAGATTCATGGCAGGATGAGAATATGCCAGGTCACCGTCCGGCCGGGTCGTGGCAGGCATCCCCCCATACATACAGAGCATCCCCGGGTTTACCGTCTGGGCCACCGCCAGCATATAGAGAACCTCCGCATGGGTTACGACCATGCACCCCTCCGGTGTCTGTGGTGCTGTCCTGCCCACCAGTGGCATGGTGGTCAGCCGCAGGTTGTTGCCGGCCCGGGCACTCCGCACGAGGGCATCCATCATATTGTCCATACTGGTCAGTGGAGACTTGACGCCGCAGATGGAATCGTGCCAGTCATCTCGTCCGCTGAACCATTTGACGGCATCGGCGTTGTTCATGTAGGCGCTGCAGGTCACCTTCAGGCAGTTGTTGAGCCGATCCATGATGCGGTTGCATTCGAGGGGGTCTCCCTTGTGCACTTTTACCGGCTGACTGAGGAATCGAACAACGTCCAGGTTTTCGCCCACCATATCAATAACCCGCGCCAAGTCCTCGTAGGTGGCAGGCATCGGGTAGGGGTCGGTTTCCCGATACAGAAACGGTGGAATGCCCCCGATGCCCAGGGTGTTCATGCCCTCGTCCCCTGAAAATGATTTTGCGGCAGTATCGAGACTTTGGTCGATCAATTCCGGAAGAAGGAAGATGCGGCCGACGGATGCGTCATAACCGGCGAGCCCGGTGGCTTCCAGGATATCGATCACCTCCTTGGCGCCGGTTTCGATGCCGACTTCGGCCAGAACCATTTTGGCTGTGCTATGAATCCTTTCGTAGCATTGCTTCTCCTGGCGAAGGGTTTCACGGATTTGGATGGGCGCCTGTTGAATGGCGGCATCAACGTCAATCATTTCAAATCTCCTTTAGTGTTCCCAAGTCTTTTTACATCGCAACAGGATACGTTCGACTCGAACTTGTCGACACGTCTTGCTGCGCGCTTCTTCCAAACGTCTGCTCTCCTGGTTAAATCAACTATCGTGGTCCTGTCAACAAATGTCCGATGGGGACAACCGAATCAATTTTCACCCAGTGCAGTCTTTAAAAAACGCCCAGTATAACTCCTGCTTTCTTTGGCAACCTTTTCCGGGGGGCCATGGGCCACAATCGTACCGCCGCCGTTGCCCCCATCGGGCCCAAGATCGATGATCCAATCACAAGTCTTGATGACATCCAGGTTGTGCTCGATAATCACGATGGTATTACCGGCATCCCGAAGGCGCTGCAGTACGGATAGCAGCATCTTGATGTCCTGAAAATGAAGTCCCGTGGTGGGTTCGTCCAGAATGTAAAGGGTTTGGCCGGTAGCCCGCTTGGCAAGTTCCCTTGCCAGTTTGATCCGCTGGGCCTCCCCACCCGACAGTGTCGTGGCGGATTGGCCAAGTTTGATATAGGAAAGCCCCACATCCATCAAGGTGTCGAGAATCGATTTTATCTTCGGGTGGCTGGCAAACAGGTCCCGGGCCTGATGAACCGAAAGGTTCAGAATATCTGAAATGGAATGGCCCTTGTATTTGATTTCCAGGGTGGACGTGTTGAAGCGCTTGCCCTTGCAATTCTCACACGGCACATATACATCCGCCAGAAAATGCATCTCCACCCTGATATGTCCGTCTCCCTGACACGTCTCGCACCGGCCCCCCTTCACATTGAAGGAATAACGCCCCTTTGGGTATCCACGAAGTTTCGATTCCGGCAGCAGGGCATAGAAGTCCCGAATATGATCAAACACTTTTGTATAGGTCGCCGGGTTGCTGCGTGGGGTTCTACCGATGGCCTTCTGATCAATGTTGATCACCTTGTTGAGGTGAGACAAGCCCTGAATGGTGCCATGTTTGCCGACCGCCAGGGGAGAATCATGAAGTTTTCGCGCCAGAGCCGGGTAGAGAATCTGATTGACCAGGGTGGACTTGCCCGCACCGGAAACACCGGTGACGGCCACGAGCAAACCCAGGGGTATGCGAACGTTGATATTTTTTAAATTGTTCTCTGAGGCTTTTCGGATCGTCACCCATCGGTTGCCGGTATTTCGAACCGTTTTCCTTGTTTCCGGCACCCCGATTCTTTCCTTGCCAGCCAGATATCTACCTGTGATGGACCTAGCCGTTTTCATGATCCGGGACGGGGTTCCCTGGGCCACGATTTCACCACCCAGGTGTCCGGCGCCGGGACCGAAATCCACAAGCCAGTCTGCCGATTCCATGGTTTCCTTGTCATGCTCCACCACAATGAGGGTATTGCCGATGTCCCGCAGATGACACAGCGTGTTGAGCAGCTTGATGTTATCTTTCTGGTGCAGCCCAATGGAGGGTTCGTCCAGAATATAAAGGACTCCCGTGAGTTCTGAACCCATCTGGGATGCCAGGCGAATCCGCTGGGATTCACCTCCGGACAAGGTCGGGCCCTTGCGGTTCAGGGACAGATACCCCAGACCGACATTTACCAGAAACCCAAGACGACTGCCGATCTCCTTCAACAATTCATCGGCTATCATCTTGCGATTTCCGGAGAGTGACAGGGCGTCCAGAAAACGGGCGGCCTCCTGAATCGTCATCTCCGTGATATCAATAATAGAACGTTCGTTGACCTTCACGCTCAAGACTTCCGGCTTGAGGCGCCGTCCCTTGCAGGTAGGGCAGTTTTTGGAAGACATAAACCGGGCATACCATTTTTTCATGCTTTCGGATCGGGTTTGCTGATATCGCCGCATGAGACTGTTGAGAAGCCCTTCGTGTGTGGTGGTGAATTCACCCTGAATTTTTTCGGATCGCCAGTTGACGACCATCTCCATCCCATTGGAACCCTTCAATATCAAGGCCTGGTGTTTTTTCGGCAATCGAGACCAGGGAACATCCAGATCGATGCCCCATTGGGATGCCATGGCCTTGAGCCGCATGAACCCCCAGGATCCATTTTCTGTCTCAGGTTTGGAAAAATAGTTCTGCCAGGGGATGACGGCGCCTTCGCGTATGGTCTTGGTTTTGTCAGGGACAATTTTTTCAACATCCATGGAGAGCATGGATCCAATGCCATTGCAGTCCGGACACATACCCATGGGCGAGTTGAAGGAAAACAGTGGTGGGTCAAGCTCAGGATAAGCGATGCCACAACAGGATCGGGCCTCGCTCATGTGAATGTCTTCTTTCCCCATCACGTGCAGAATGATCTTGCCTTGCCCGAACTTGAGAGCTGTTTCCACCGAGTCGGTCAAGCGTTTGCGAAAAGAATCCCCCGCCTTGACCACCAGCCGATCCACCACCACCTCGATGGTATGCTTCTTGTGCCTGGCAAGGCTCTGAACCACCTGAATATCGCTAACGACACCATCGACACGCACCCGCGCAAATCCATCTCCTTCTATCTTTCTCAACAGCTCGCGGTATTCACCCTTTCTGTTTTCAATGATGGGCGCCATGATGAGAACCCTGGTAGCCTCTGGCAGGCTCAAAGCCTGAGAGACCATGCTCTCGGCATCTCCCCTTCCAACACGCTGGCCGCATTTATAGCAATACTGATCCCCAACCCTTGCAAACAAAACGCGCAGATAGTCGTAAATTTCTGTAATCGTACCAACCGTCGATCGCGGGTTCTTGCTGACGGCTTTCTGTTCGATGGCAATGGTGGGGGACAGACCCCTGATGGTATCGTACTTAGGCTTCTCCATCTGGCCGATAAATTGGCGGGCGTAAGCAGAAAGAGATTCGACATACCGCCGTTGACCTTCTGCAAAAATAGTGTCCAGAGCCAGACTCGATTTTCCTGATCCCGACACGCCTGTAAATACGATCAGCTTTTTTTTGGGCAGGGAAATATGGATGTTCTTCAGATTATGTTCCCTGGCTCCCTTGACAATGATGACGTCCAGTTCCCGCGAGCTTTTCCTTTTTCGGGTGCGTATGGCTGTATTCGGTTTATTCATCAACGATCGCTTACCTTATATTTTATTTACCAAATTTCATTCTTGAGATAGGTTCGATGTAAATTTCGATTAAAGTAAGCACCAGGATGAGGTCTGGCAAGATTGAACCGCGACAGCAAGTACAATTCCTTGGCTCAAGGCGGGGATCCTCAAACGGATTGTATGGGGAGATCGAAGGCATCACCCTGTCAGGGTTGGCTCGGGCTCGATTTTATTTCCTCTAGGGTTTCTTTGAAGACACCTGACATGGGACCGCCGATGCTGACGGCTTTTTCAGCGGCTGTCAGTGCCGCCTCTTTACTCCCTTGTTCGAATAAAACCTGGGCCAGATTGTTGAAGGCAGCGCCCTCTGCCGGGAATTGGCGCGTTGCCTCTGCAAAGGATTGTCCAGCGGCAGGTAGATCCCCCATGGCATAGTAGGCGTTGCCGATACCCATATGGGCACTAAGATTAGCCGGCCATTTATTCAAGGCCGTATGATACCCTTCGATGGCTTCCAGCCACCGGTGTGCTTTTTCGAGACCCAACACCGCCTCTAGATAGCTTGTTTCCGTGGCAGTGGCAGGCAATCGGCCCGGCGGGAGCGTTAACAATCCCCAGTAACGACCCCGGGACCAGGTGTTGTCGAATACGCGCAGGGCCATTTCTTTTGCGGGTGTTTCTCCAGAATGCAGGAATACGATACCTGAATCGGCATCGTACCCGATCACCACGGCATAGTGCCAGACAGGGACCCATGACAGTCCCAGATTCTGCAGCACGATAACCGGGTGGCCGGCGGCCACTTCCGCAAGCAGCGCCTTCGGGCTCGAAAGAACATAGGCCACCCTTCCATGGCGTCTGGCAGCGCCAATCATCGCCGGCTGAAGGCTGCCCTTCAAAGATGGCGTATACACCACGCTGGAGAGCCTTTCAGAATCTGTGGACACACCGCTCCAAACAAGTGTCATGGCCAGAGAGGCCGGACCGCATTGATCGGTTGTCTGGGGAAAAAAGGGGACCGATGAGATATGGTACTGCGAAGGCATGTCATTGAATGGCAACGACCATTGCCGCGACATCGAACCTGCGCACCCCCAAACGACGCTTAACAATACCAGGCACAGAAACCAGCCTGTGCCCAGGACCGGCATACGTTTACCCCATGCTTGCATCAACAACATGGCAAAGATTCTCGAATGGGGTTTACTCTTTGACCGTCTTTTTGACAAAAGGAAAAATATCGGTATATCCGAAAATGTCTGTTAGCAGCAACACCAGGAAAACCAATACTGAAAGACCGACAATGTAGGCGATGATGCCGCCTGCGGGCAGCTGTTCCATGGTGTCCGCAAACTGGATGGCTTCCTGATCCGTCAAGGTGCCAATCCTTGCCTGAGCCTCTATTGGATCGATACCACGGGCAATGAGTGCCCGTTGAATGTCTTCACGTGCAAACACACTGCTAATATATTCCCGGGCTTCCACGGTTCTGCGGGAGTCCATCAGAGCTTCCGTACCGATCATTGCTGCCAGTGCGGATTGATACGGCAGTGACGACGTCACCATCAATACCACCAGGAAAAAACCGACAGGTCTCAATCTATTTCGAATGGTTTTCATATCATATCTCCGTTTTAGAAATCTGAATGGTTCAAGCATACCCGGCTGATCTGAAAAAATAGATTTCCATGATGATTCACATTCCAGTTCACAACTGCTAACGTTGAATGCAGGCTCCCCTTGAAGAATCTCGCAGCGAAAGGTTGCCGAGTTCAGTCGAGTCGCCAAGCGGAATGCGCTCGCTGCCGCTGTCCAGGCTCAAAACGGGATATCATCATCCTGGGAACCTGAAAATCCGGGCTCGGGTGGAATATCGTTTTTCCTGAACCCGGAGCCCCCTGAATTTTCAGCCATATCCCTGGAACCGAGCATCTGCATCTGTGATGCAACGATTTCAGTGGTATAGCGCTTGTTGCCATCTTTATCCTGCCAATCACGGGTCTGAAGGCGCCCTTCAATATAGACCTGTCTGCCCTTGGAAAGATATTCACCACATATTTCCCCGAGTCGGCGAAAGGCGACAATCCGATGCCACTCCGTGCGTTCTTGTTTCTCGCCGGTGTTCTTGTCTTTCCACTCCTCGGATGTCGCAATACTGAAATTCGCGATGGCTGTTCCGTCCGGGGTATAACGAACCTCTGGGTCCCGTCCCAATCGACCGATAAGAATTACCTTATTAACACCTGACATATGATACCTCCCCTTGAAATGTTCATCAAACCGTTTCAACCTAACAGAAAAAGTTCTTGAAAGTCAAATGTTGCGTCAATCACCGAGCAGCGACATACAAGTTGATGAAAAGCAAGGCTGACGGTTCAAGTGCCGACAGTCCAGCGATCGGTATTTTCATATCACCCCCCGGCGCTCCGAAACGTATGAAACCGCCCCAAGGGGCCTGTTAGCGTTTTCCTTGCTTTTGAAAGAGTCTGCCCAGCAACGGCTTTTTAATGCTGATGGCGCCATAGGGACATATTTCCAGACAGCAATAACACCGGATACAGGTATTGTATTTGAATTTGACACCCTTGATATGATGACCGATGGCCTTGACCGGACAATACCGCCAGCAATCACCGCACAGTTTGCACTTCAGGTTGTCTGACACCGGCTTCTGAATGACGAATCTGCGCATGAATCCATGCAGAAACGCAGGTCCGATGATCATGGCACCCATCTCCGGAAAATTGAAATCATTCAGAATAACGAATTCTCCATGCACATGAATATCTTCCGGAACCAGCTGCAGCTCCCCGGCGGCCCTGTTTGTCATCAAATCCCAGGGTTCCAGACCAAGAACCTTACTGACGGTCATGTCGGCCGCAATGGCATTTTGACTCCCCACTAGCAGGTTCAGTTCCCTGGGCGTGCCGCTTTTCCCCGGTCCCTGCCCCTCGAGAGCAAGGATACCGTCGATAATGGTCATGGCCGGGCTGACAGCCATGTAAATTTGTACCAGTAATCTTGCAAACATGTCCCTGTCAACGCCCGCCCGAAAATGCCATTCAGGCTTCTTGAGACCAATCACACAGCCAAAAATGTTTTTCACACCTAATGTCAGAAGCATCTGCGCGTGGGTTTTAAGTTTTGCCAGGTTGATTACCATGTCGGCCTCGAGCACGTCTTTGGCGATATCCACAAGGCCAAACGGTTCCCCGATATCGATTTGAGCGGATTCCCTGAAAGGCCGGAACGCGACATTCAGGCCTGAAAGCGCATCGATGTAGCCCCCCTTTGACAAGATCTTTTCAAAGGAACCGATGGGCGGGCTGTCTGAAATGACAGGTCTGCACCCTTTATCAATAATGAATTCGGCCGCATATCTCACGATCATGGGGTGGGTGGTAATCCCCTTGTCCGGGACGGCCGCCAGCAACAAATTCGGTTTGATGATTACCTTGCTTTCGGCGGAAATAGCATCGCCCCCCATGGCATTCATCATGTCGAAAACAATCTGCTTCAGCCCGGAATCATCATAACGGGTATGTCTGAAATATACGTCGACCATTGTTTCCTGAAATTGATTTACAAAGTTAGAGATAGCCTTTAATATTACGCAAACGATTCAATATCAAGCGCAATGTAAATAGGACCAGGATGCCCCAGGACACCCCCACCCCCATCCAAAAGCGGATCAGGCGGCACGTCATCGGCAGGGCGCACACCTTTTTCGCCACAACGGCACCGGGACTTGAGTCCCTCTGCGCCAAGGAAATCTCTGCACTCCCAACCGACATGGATAACGTTGAAATCGTCCCAGGCGGCGTTGTGTTCAAGTGCCGTCTGACCGGGTGCTATGCTGCCAACCTGCACCTCAGAACCCCAAACAGGATCCTGATGCGCCTGACCGACTTCAAGGCCACGAACTTCCGGCAACTCGAAAAAAATGTGCGGCAATTTGCCTGGGAACTCTACCTTTGTCCGTTCTCGGAACTTGGTTTCAGTGTGAAAACAAGACACTCCAGACTTTTTCATACAACGGCCATAGCCCAACGAATAGAAACCGGCATCCGCCAACGGATGACCCGCATGCCTTTCGAAAAGACCGATCTTAGGGGAAAAAATGACACCCAACACCTGTATGTCAGGGTGATCGACGATCATGTTTTCATTTCCCTGGACAGCAGCGGTGATCTTCTTTATAAAAGAGGATTAAAACAAGACGTCGGGAAAGCACCCATTCGGGAAACCCTCGCCGCAGCCATATTGAAGCTGGCCGGCTATGATGGTTCACGGCCCCTGCTCGACCCCATGTGCGGCTCCGGAACGTTTTCTTTAGAAGCGACAATGTTCGCCCGGAACATCCCACCCGGTTTTTTCAGATCGTTTGCATTCATGCAATGGCCGGCTTATCGTGAATCTCAGTGGCGCCATCTCAAGCAAAAGGCAAAAGAGGGTATCCGGCGCATCAATAGGCCCTTAATTTTTGCTTCAGACCAGGATTTGAAACGAATCACAGAGCTAAAAAAAATTTCCCGCAAGGTTGAAGGGTTCGATCTGATGCAGGTGGATAAGTGTGATTTTTTTGATCTCGACCCTCATGTTTTGACCGATAAACCCGGCATACTGGTTCTCAACCCACCCTTTGGCGTTCGTCTGTATTCAGATGACAAACCGAATGCTTTCTATCATGAGATCATCAACAAACTCGAAAAAGACTTTCGGCACTGGCAAATCGTAGTCCTCGTCAAGGACCGAGCCATCGTGAATCGGTTTCCGAAAAGATTCAAGCAGTATCCGATTTTTCACGGAGGGATTGACTTGACGCTCTTAATTGGCGTATTTACATAGGAATTATCGATCGGCCGCAATACATTCCGTTCATTGATTATCGTTCGGATATTTTAAGACACTCAAAAGAAAGGGGCATAAGGAGGGAGGTATGGACAGACAAAAAACATCCTTGAGGGAACGTTACACCTTCATCGATTTTTTGTACTATATGACCCTCTTGGCAATCCCTATTTTTACGGCGTTCTATGCCATTTCAATCCGGTCTAACAGTTGGTTGGTCTTTTACATCCTCCTGTGCATTGCCGCCGTTGCCGTCATCTATCGCTACTACTGTTCCCACTGCCCCCACTATACCCGCGAAGGCAGAACCACGCAATGTATGTTTTTCTGGGGAATGCCCAAATTTTTCAGCCGCCGGCCCAAACCTCTCGGTCCTCTCGACAAATGCTTGGCATTGATCGCCCCGACCATCGTGTTTCTTTTTCCTCTTTACTGGCTCTTGGACCGCCTGGGCTTGCTGGTCATTTTCATTCTTTCCCTGCTTGCATTCCTGACGACGGTGCGGAGAATTGAATGCCGACAATGCATCTACTTTAACTGCCCGGTCAACAATGCCCCTGAGGATATGAAATCTCATGACGATGTTGCGTAAAATTATCCAATTTGTCACCACCGATATCTGGCATATTGAATTCAAGAACATCACCTGGCATAAATCTTTTTTTCTCCGGCAACTTCGGGTCACCATCCTTGCCTTCCGCGGATTCACCGAGGATAAGCTTCAGCTGAGGGCCTCCGCCTTGACGCTCTATTCTATACTGGCCATCGTCCCTGTGATAGCCTTGATATTTGCGATTGCAAAGGGGTTTGGTTTTGAAATGCTCCTGCAGGATCAGCTGCTCACACGCTTTCCCGGGCAGCAGGAGGTCCTGGTCACAGCACTTGGATTTGCCAAGAACCTGCTGGCCAAAACAAGGGGTGGGCTGATTGCGGGTATTGGTGTCATCGTTCTTTACTGGGCCGTCATCAAGGTTCTGGGTCATATCGAACAGTCGTTCAACGATATCTGGAACGTCACCAAGGCTAGGTCCCTGTGGCGAAAATTCAGTGACTACCTGACCATCATGCTCATTTGCCCGGTGCTGGTCATCCTTTCCAGTAGTGCCACGGTTTTCATCAAGACCCAGATTACCCTGATCGTTGACAGAATCGCTCTGATCGGCTTTTTCAGCCCGTTGATCTATATTTCCTTCAAATTGATTCCCTATGTCTTGATATGGCTGCTCTTTACCTTCACCTACCTGATGATGCCGAACACGAAGGTCAGGATCAGTTCCAGCCTGGTGGCCGGTGTGGTAGCCGGAACCATTTATCAGATACTTCAAATGTTTTACATCAACCTGCAGTTCCTGCTCTCGAAATACAATGCCATTTATGGAAGTTTTGCAGCCCTGCCGCTTTTTCTCATCTGGCTGCAGACCAGCTGGTTGATTGTACTGTTTGGCGCTGAGATTGCATTTGCTCACCAACATAATGAAACCTTCGAGTTTGAACAGCTAACCCAGGAGGTCAGTTTCTCTTTAAAAAAGCGCTTGGCTCTGCAGATTGTGCACCTTCTGGTGACAAATTTCTCCAAGGCCGAAAAACCCTATACCGTTCACCAGATATCCGCAGCCATTGAAATCCCTTTACGCCTGGTTCAAACGACCCTTTTCGACCTGGTGGTGGCAAACATCGTTTCTGAAACCGATTCGAATGTGGAGGATGAGCCCGCCTTTCAGCCGGCGCTTGATATCAATCTTATCACCATCGGCTATGTTGTCGGTGCGCTGGAACGCGTCGGGACCAACCAGCTGCCGATTCCCCAAACCCTTGAAGCGAATGCCATTACCCAGGCCATGAGAAAATTTGAGGAAATCATCGAAGGTCATCCGGACAATCAACTGCTGAAGAACATCTGAGTGACAAGACATATTTCAAAGCTCACAAAGCAAATAACCGGATCCGAAGGTCCCTTTTGAACAAGGAATCGACAATATGAAAGTTGTCAAAATCGGCGGCGGCTGTCTTAAAGGCCTCACGAATATCCGACGCATCATTGGATTGGTGGCTGAACGCTGCCAGGGTGACTGTCTGGTGGTTTCGGCTCTCAATGGTATTACAGACACGCTCATCGGCGGTATGCAAAAAGCCTTGGCCGCAGAAGAAAACATCCCCAAGATTATCCACCACCTTACATCGGTACATCTAAAAATTGCCGGGGTCTTGATGCCGGGAGGCAATCGTTTTGAACGCTTCAACAAGGAATTATCTGACGGATTGAAAGACCTCGAACGGCTCTATTACGGGCTCAATTTTACCCGCGAAATAACACCACGCATGCGTGACATCATCTCCAGCTTTGGGGAACGATTCAGTGCCCAGCTCTTGACCGCCCTGCTTTGTGCTAAAAAACTGAACGCCACCACCTGCATGCCGCACCAGATCGGTCTCCTGACCGACGGCGAATACGGGGATGCCACCGTTGACATGGCTCTGAGCACCAGAAATCTTCACAAATCTATCGATCCGCTATTGAAAAAGAAGGGTCTAGCCGTTGTGCCCGGATTTTACGGTATTAGCACCCAGGGAGAGATCACCACCTTCGGCCGTGGCGGCAGCGATTATTCGGCCGCAGTCATAGCGGCCGCTCTCAGGGCGGAAACCCTCGAAGTTTGGAAAGACGTGGACGGTTTCCTGAGCGCGGACCCGCGGATGGTCCCTGAAGCAGAATTGATCCCCAGACTTTCTTATGCCGAAGCGGCCGAGTTGTCCTATTTCGGCGCCAGGATTCTGCATCCTCGTACAGTGGAGCCTGTCCAAAAAAATAAGATTCCCATCGTCATCAAGAATACGCTTGCACCGGACAATCCCGGAAGTCTCATCAACAGCAAAAGCCCAAGGCGTCGCACGGTCATCAAGAGTGTTGCCCACGACACGGACATCGGCATCCTGAAGGTACACGCCTCGGCGGTGGGGGCTCGACCCGGCATTCTGGCCCGGGTTGCCGGTCAGATAACCGAAAGCGGTATCAATATCAAGTCGGTGGTGACGTCCCAAACCTGTATCAGCCTGCTCTTTTCAAAGGGAGATGTCGAAAAGGCCCGCTTGGCCCTGAAAGCCTTGAAACCGAAACCCTATCGCAGGATTGAAAAACTGGAGCACGTCGCCCTGATCGGTATTGTGGGCGAGGGCCTTTTTAAAAAGAAAGGTGTTGCAGCCCGCTGTTTTACGGCAGTGGCGGGCTGCGGTGTGAATGTGGAGATGATCTCCTTCGGACCGTCAAAGGCGGCCCTCTACTTCCTGGTAAAAATGGAAGATCTACCCAAGGCGATCACCGCCATTCACAGCACCTTTTTTTCCGAACCACGCTGTGTCGTATGACAAGCAAATTCGTCGGGCAGCTTGTCAAGAAAAAATGACCCGTTCACTTTAGTGCTGCCTTCTTTTTTGACAAAGCCGATGTGATCTGATAGTAGTTAAGCTTGTTTCCATTCCCGGGCTGCAGCAGACATAATTTAACTATTTTCAAATGGCTATGATACCCGAAGACAGACGAATATCGATCACGTCTGTTCACAACACAACAAGGTGCTTGTATTCAAAATCCACGCACCGCTTTATTAGAGGAAGGGAGGAAGAAATGAAACATAACAATCTTGTTCGATTAGTTTCACTGTGTTTGGTTTTATTTTTTGCCGTTGTCGCTGTGCCTGAATCCGCCATAAGCAAAACACTGGTTTTCGGCCGTGGCGGAGACAGCGTCGGTCTGGATCCTGCCTATGAAACAGATGGTAACTCTTTCATGGTCTGCGACAACATCTTCGAAGCATTGGTCGCTTATGCCGATGAGAGCACGGCCCTCGAGCCGGGCCTGGCCAAATCCTGGGACATATCAGCCGATGGCAAGACCTATACATTTCATTTGCAGAAAGGTGTTAAATTCCATGACGGCACACCTTTTAACGCCAATGCTGTGGTTTTTTCCATCGGGCGGATGATGAAAGAGCGCAACGTAAAATTTTCTGGTATGGGATGGGACCTTCCTGCTCAGGAACGCCCACCTGAATACTGGGTATCCATGGAGATGGACGATACCATCGGTAGTATCGAAGCCGTCGATGATTACACGGTGGTTTTTAAATTGAAACGGGTTGAAGCACCGTTTTTGGCAAACATGGGGATGGATTTTGCCGATATCATCAGCCCCACCGCGTTTATGAAAAACCCCAAAGAATTTTTACGTAACCCAGTGGGAACAGGCCCGTTCAAATTTGCTCAATGGATCAAGGACGACCGCATTGTCTTGGAAAAGAACCCCAACTACTGGGACAAATCAGGCGGCCCCTATCTCGACAAACTCATATTCCGCTCAATTCCTGAAAACTCCGTCCGTTTTCTGGAACTGAAAACCGGGAATATCCATATCTGCCAGTTCCCCAACCCGGCAGACATTGATATGGCCAGAAAAGATTCCAATCTGATTCTCCCGACCCAGCCGGGCATGAATGTCGGATATCTTTCCTTCAACCACACCAAGGAACCCTGGAAGAGTAATCTCAACCTGCGAAAAGCCATTGCCCATGGCATCAATCGGCAGGCCATCGTGGATAATATTTATCAGGGAATGGGACAGGTTGCCAAGAATCCGATCCCCCCGACCATGTGGGGTTACAACACATCGATCCCGGGCTATGTCTATGATCTTGAAATGGCCAAAGAATATCTGGCAAAAGCCGGCTTCCCCGAAGGTGAGGGTCTTGGAGAAATTACCTTGTGGTCCATGCCGGTACCCCGGCCCTACAACCCCGAAGGCCAGAAAATCGGTGTTGCCATGGCAGCAGATCTGAAAAAATTAGGTATCACCGCCAGAATCGTGAGTTATGACTGGGGAACCTATCTCAAGCGTCAGCGCGAACAGCCTGAAGATATGGATTTATTCCAGTTGGGATGGACCGGTGACAATGGTGATCCGGACAACTTCCTGGCGGTTCTGTTTGACGGTCTGGCATCCTCTTCGGTCAGGACCCAGTGGCATAACGCGGCCTATCACGAACTGATGCTCAAGGGAAAACAAACGGTTGATCAGGCCCAGCGTACAAAAATCTATGAGGATGCACTGCAGCTGATGTTCGATGAATGTCCGGTCATTCCCGTGGCACATTCCACCGTCATCTGGCCCTCTCTGAAGAGCGTTCAGAACTTCAAGCTGCACCCCACAGGATCTGTGCGGATGAAAAATGTCAGTTTGAAATAATCGTCGTTATCAAGGAATAAAAACGGGTAATAGGGTCTTCAAAGGCGCTTGCCCTTATTAACAATCAGCCATAAGCTGTAAGCGGTTAGCCATAAGCTGCTTACGGCTTTTGGCTTACAACGTATTGCTACCCGCTTCTATGCTTGCATACGCCATCAGACGAATCCTGATTTTGATACCCACCCTGCTGGGTGTCTCTATCATTGTCTTTCTCATGCTCCACCTGACGCCTGGCGACCCTGCCGAACTGCTGCTGGGAGAACGGGCCACAGATGAAGCACTGCAACAAATCCGTGAACACCTGGGATTGAATGAGCCGTTATATGTTCAATACGGTATGTTTCTCAAACGTTTGATGAAGGGTGATCTGGGTGAAACCATCTGGACCCGGCAAAAGGTCTGGATCGAAGTCAAACATCGCTTTCCGGCAACCATTGAGCTGGCGGTATGCGCGCTCTTTATTGCCTGCCTCTTCGGCATAACCCTGGGCATCATTTCTGCCACAAAGCAGTATTCAATTTTCGACTATGTCAGCATGCTGGGCGCTCTCACAGGGGTCAGCATGCCCATTTTCTGGCTCGGTCTTGTCTTTATGCTCATTTTCTCTGTCAACCTGGGGTGGCTCCCGCTATCCGCCCGTCTGAGCATCGATGTAGATCTACGGGTCATTACGAACATCTATACCCTGGATGCGCTGCTGACCCGTAATTGGGTGGCTTTAAGAGATGCAATTTGGCACCTCATCATGCCGGCGGTAACCCTGAGCACCATCCCCATGGCAATTATCGCCAGAATGACCCGCTCGGCCATGCTGGAAGTTCTGCGTCAGGACTATATCAAAACCGCCAGGGCAAAAGGCCTATCGCAATTCAAGGTGGTCTTTAAGCACGGTCTTCGAAATGCCCTGATCCCAGTGGTGACAACCATTGGCCTGCAGTTCGGTGTCACCCTGGGGGGCGCCATACTCACGGAATCTATTTTTGCCTGGCCGGGTGTCGGAAAATGGATGTACGATGCCGTCACGCAACGCGATTATATGGTCATTCAAGGGGGCACACTCTTTATTGCAGCGCTATTCATATTGATTAATCTGTGCGTGGATATTCTCTACGCCATCATTAACCCGAGGATTAGTGTCCAGTAATTCGATGACAAATAAGCCAACTACAAAAAACCCCCAGGATCGGCATCCGTTTCTCGACCAATTGTCGCAACTCTGGCGCAACAAGACTGCTGTGGCTGGTCTGCTGCTCGTTTCTCTTTTTATTGCAACCGCTATTTTTGCTCCCTTGCTGAGTCCGCACAACCCTAACGAAACCTCACTGTATGATCAGCTCAAACCCCCTTTGTGGCACGAAAACGGGACAACAAAGAATTTCCTGGGGACCGACGACCTGGGTCGCGACATCCTCTCCAGGCTAATCTACGGCGCACGTGTCTCGCTGATGGTTTCTGTTTTCAGTGTCGGCCTGGCATTTTCTCTGGGGACATTCCTCGGATCACTGGCCGGTTACTATAAAGGGACGCTGGACAGCATCATCATGCGCATCATGGATATTATTCTGGCATTCCCATACCTGCTTCTGGCCATCGTTGTTGTGGCCTACCTGGGGCCCAGTCTCCAGAATGCCATGCTGGCCATCGGCATCACCTATGTTCCGCGATTTGCACGTATTGTTCGAGGGAGCGTCCTGGAGGAGTGTGGGAAAGATTATGTTACGGCAGCCCGATCCATCGGTGCCAGAGACATGCGCATCATATTTCTAACCATTTTGCCGAACTGTCTGGGTCCTCTTATCGTCCAGACCACCTTGTCGTTTGCATCGGCTATTCTCGATGCCGCCGCCTTGAGTTTTCTGGGACTCGGTGCGCAACCACCTACACCGGAATGGGGCGCCATGATCGCACGAAGCCGCTCCCTGATACTCAGGGCTTCCTGGGTAATGACTTTGCCGGGCATTGCCATCCTGTTGGCCGTTCTTGGTTTCAACCTTTTTGGAGACGGTCTCAGGGATGCACTTGACCCCCGCCTGAGAGACTAAATCGAATGCCGGATACCCCGCTATTAGATATCGTTCAGTTACAGACCCATTTTTTCGTCAGGGGCCAGGTGGCAAAAGCTGTCAACGATGTAAGCCTCACCATCAAAGCAGGCCAGACGCTGGGTCTGGTTGGAGAGTCCGGATGTGGTAAAAGCGTGACTGCCCATTCCATCATTCAACTGATACCGGATCCCCCCGGTAAAATCGTTGGTGGGCAAATCAATTTCAATGGCAGAGACCTGCTTTCGTATTCTGAAAGACAGATGCGAAAAATCAGGGGCAACCAGATATCCATGATTTTTCAAGAACCCATGACCTCCCTCAACCCGGTATTTTCCGTGGGGGACCAGGTGGGCGAGGTGATTCGTCTACACAAAAAAATATCGGCAAAAGAAACCCGCAACCGTGTGGTGGATATGTTTCACCGCGTCGGTATCCCTGCCGCGGAACAACGACTGGATGAATACCCCCACCAGATGAGCGGTGGTATGCGGCAACGGGTCATGATCGCCATGGCGCTGGCCTGCAACCCCAAAATGATGATTGCAGACGAGCCTACAACGGCACTGGATGTAACCATTCAAGCGCAAATACTCGACCTGATGAACAAGCTTAAAACCGATACAGGCGCCTCTATACTCTTTATCACCCACGATCTGGGGGTCATCGCCGAGATGGCCCAAAATGTAGCGGTCATGTATGCCGGTCGCATTGTGGAGTACGCAAGTGCCGAGACCCTTTTTCTGAGCCCGAAACACCCATATACCGTCGGCCTCCTGGCGTCGATTCCCATTCTAGGAAGAAAAAAGAAAACCAGGCGTCTAGCAACCATTTCAGGTGTGGTTCCGTCTCTTTTTAACCTCCCGGAAGGTTGCTACTTCAGTGACCGATGCCCGGATGTGTTTGCCGACTGTCGAAAAATCTCTCCCCACCAATACAATGTCGGGAAAAATCACACGGCGAGGTGTCTTAAATATGCATGATGCCGCTTCCACTACCAAACCGCTTTTGCGAGCTGAGGGTCTGGTAAAGCATTATCCGATTCTGGGGGGCGTGTTTCTCAAGGAAATTGCATCCGTCAAAGCCGTGGACGGTGTCGACATATCAATTAACAAGGGGGAAACCCTGGGCCTCGTAGGTGAGTCCGGATGCGGCAAGTCGACCCTGGGTCGCGCCATTGTGAGGCTGGAAGAACCCACTGCCGGTGCCGTCTATTTCAACGATGAGAACATTCTCGATTACAGTCCTGCACAGGTCCGCAATCTGCGAAGTGAGATGCAGATCGTCTTTCAGGACCCATTTTCTTCGTTGAACCCGAGGAAAACGGTTGCCCATATCATCGGAGAGCCCCTCCTGGTCCACGGCGTCGGAAACCGCAGAGAACGAGACGCCAGGGTGTTGGAACTCTTGGAGGTCGTGGGACTGAAACAAGAACACATGCGTCGCTACCCGCACCAGTTTTCAGGCGGACAACGCCAGCGAATCGGTGTTGCCCGGGCCCTGGCACTCAATCCCCAGCTCATTATCTGTGATGAAGCCGTATCAGCGCTCGATGTTTCGATCCAGGCACAGGTCATCAATCTGTTCCAGGATCTACAGGAAGAATTCAATTTGACATACCTGTTCATTTCCCACGACCTGAGCGTTGTCGAACACATCAGCGATCGTGTCGCCGTTATGTACCTGGGTAAAATCGTGGAGCTCGCCGACAGTGAAAAACTTTACCGGAGACCCCTGCATCCCTATACCCAGGCCTTACTGTCCGCCTCCCCTGCGCCGGATCCAACCATGAAACGAAATCGAATTATCCTGAAGGGGGATGTTCCCAGCCCCATCGATCCGCCCAAAGGGTGCCGCTTTCACACGCGTTGTCTTTATGCTAAAGATGTCTGCCTTACCCAGGAACCACCCCTCAACGAAATAGAAAAAGATCACAGGGTATCCTGCTTTTTTGCAGGGACCGTCGGCCAATAACATCAATGAACGCTGTTATCAGGGAGAAAACCTTTGAAAGACTGGCAGCCGCCGAAGCACTGGACCAGAATCACCACCATCGACACCCACACAGCGGGTGAACCCTTCCGGGTTATCACCTCTGGTTTCCCGGCTCTGAAAGGGAATTCAATTCTCGAAATGAGGCGTTATGTGAAAACCCATTTTGATCATCTGCGAACCTCGCTCATGTGGGAACCGAGAGGGCATGCCGACATGTATGGCTGCATCGTAACGCCGCCTGTTAGCGATGGCGCCGACTTTGGTGTCCTGTTTCTTCACAACGAGGGGTTCAGCAGCATGTGCGGGCACGGTATCATCGGCATCACCAAAGTGGTGGTGGAAACAGGCCTGGTTCCCATGAAATCGCCGGAAACAAAGGTCGTAATCGATTCACCCGCCGGCAGGATCATAGCCTACGCCAATGTGCAGGACGGGTTTGTACAAAAAGTACGCTTCGAAAACGTGCCGTCTTTTGTTCTCTGCGCAGGCGAGGCCATCGACATACCCGGTATGGGAAGCGTCCCATATGAGATTGCCTACGGCGGCGCGTTTTATGCCTTTGTCCGGGCCGCGGATGTGGGGCTAACGACCAAACCCGAGGATGCAACGAAACTGATTGAAAAAGGCATGGCCATCAAGCGAGCCATCATGGCAGCCCGTTCCGTGGTCCATCCCTTTGAAAAGGACCTGAGCTTTTTGTACGGCACCATCTTTGTAGGCCCTCCTAGAGTAGATGGTGCCCACAGCAGCAATGTCTGCATTTTTGCCGAAGGGGAAGTGGACAGAAGTCCCACCGGGACCGGCGTCAGCGCCAGGCTGGCCCTTCATTATGCCAAAGGAGATGTCGGTATCGATCAACCCTTGGTGATCGAAAGCATTATCGGAACGACATTCTCCGGCAGGGTATTGAAAGAGGTGCCCTATGGGCCGCATCAAGCCATTATTCCGGAAGTGGAAGGCACCTCTCATATCACCGGCAAGCACGAATTTCTCATTGACCCGAACGATCCTTTGAAGGACGGATTTATTCTGCGTTAACCCCAAAAACCTGCTATATGCAGGCATCGGATGCCTGTATTAACCATAACCGGCGGAAAGGGAGTGTCAGGGTTTGGACAGGGAATGAATCCCGTCAAGATACGCCTTGAGACTGTTCTGGGTATCCTGATCGGTCATCAATTGGGGGAGTTTTTGAATAGCCAGATCAACGGCCTGGTCAACGATTTCACGTTTCAGTGTCTCGCGCGCGGACGTTATCTCATGCTCGATCTTCCGTTGGGCACTTGCCAATAACAGACGGCTCTCATTTCTGGCATCATCGATGATGGCCTGTTTTTTCAGCTCACCCTGGGAAATGACTTTTTCCCTTACCCGCTGCAGGTGCTCGCGTCCCGCCTTGCGCTCCTTCAGCAGTTCACTGATGCGTACCTTGATTGCCTCTTTTTCTTCTTCAATCTTTTTGATGTTTTCTTGGATCTGCCTTGATTTTCCATTTAAAAAGGCTGCCAAGGGCTTACGGGCATATCTGAAAAATAGCACGATCAGAATCCCGAAGTTGAGCCAACGCATCACCAGGTCGTAGGTCGGCCGCCAGTTGATCGATGTATCTGCACCCATGGCCTCTGAGGCTGTCACCAGCATGACCATGCAAAGCATCCACCAGGGAATGTTTTTCCTGTTTTTCAAAGCCGCCGGAATCATGGTATCACCTTCCGATCCAGGATTTTTTCCATAATGGAAACCGAAAGGACCGCGGCTTCTTTTTCTACGGACGTCATGGCCTGGGCAAGAAGGTGCTCAATTTCGTCCTGTGTTTGTCTTTTCATGGCGGCCATTTCGTCTCTAACCGAAGCAATGATGTCTTGGGCTTGATGATTCCCAAAGGATTCCATCTCGGCAGCAACCTTGAGAGCCGCCTGGCGAATCTCTTTTTCCTCCTGGTGTGATTCATCGACGATCTCCTCGAGCGCTTTCCTTGAATCGAGAATATCCTCCCGGACTATTTGAATGAAGTTGTCCCTTTCCGCCATGGTATCCCGCAGCGGTCGAATCATGACCCGATTGATTATGAAAAGAAAAATCAAGAAAGAGATCAGTTGAACCAACAGGGTCTCATTGATACTGATGAGTGCTATGTTACTTATTATCTGCATAGGATAGCGTATTAAAGTAAAGGAACGCTCAAACAATAAATTTTTGGGAACGATAGTCTGAAACGCGATGTCGGCGCTACCGTTGCCAAAAGCTTATCCACTTTTTGCCTGACGGGCTAAACCACAAACAGCAGCAGCAACGCGATAACCAAAGAATAGATGCCGGTGGACTCGGACACGGCCTGCCCCACCAGCATGGTCCGGGTCAACAATCCCGCCTCCCGTGGATTCTTGCCGATGGCTTCACACGCCTTGGCTGCCACCATTCCCTCCCCAACGCCCGGTCCAATGGCGCCCAGCCCCATGGAAATTCCTGCGCCCAAGAAAGCCGCGGCTTTTACAATATCAACACCTTCAATAGCCATTGTCCTACCTCCTTATAAACGTGCCCTGCACGTTTATCCTATGCGGCTTCGCCGCTATAAAAGTTCATCACTTACCCATTAAAGCTAAACAACAAATATCAACACCAACGACACCACCATGGCATAAATGGCCGTCGACTGAGAGACCGCCTGACCCACCAGCATGATCCGCATGAGCTCACCGGCGTTCTCCACATTGCGGGCGACCCATCTGACGGCTCCTTCGGCAGCCATGCCGTTACCGATACCCGGTCCAATACCGCCGAATCCCATACAAAGGCCTGCGCCCAGCAGGGCCATGGATGATTGCAGGGCGTACGATTCAGGGAACGATTTGAAAATGAGGATAAAACTGACCAGCAATCCGAAGATGGAAGGTGTTTGAGCGACGGCTTGCCCCACCAGCATTACCGTGGTTACATTCCCCACCGACTCCGGTTGTCGGGCAATGCCTTCGCAGCTTGCACCGGCCGCCAGTCCACCACCGTAACCGGAACCAATCGCGGCAAGACCGGTGCTCAGCCCTGCACCTATAATGGCCGCCCAAGTCGGGGCCAGCGGCAGATGGCTGAAATCCATAAATATCAGCATCAGGGCGATGACCATGGAAAAAATGGCCGGTGTCTGGCACACGGCAGAGCCGATCAGCATGCCGGTCGTCAGGCGGGATGCCGCAGCCGGCTGCCGCGAAATGCCCAGGCAGGCCTGCCCGCCTGGAAATCCGGAGCCCACACCCGAGCCAACCGCACCAAAACCCATACACAGCCCCGCACCAGTCATGGCAGCGCCATTTAGCAGGTTTACCGTCGGCACATCTAAAAAAAGCAACAATATCGCAACCACCAGCGCGAAGATCGATGCAGATTCTGCCACCGCTTGTCCCACCAGCATATTTTTAAAGATGTCACCGGAAATATCTGGGTTTCTAGAAATGGCGGTGTTGGCCTCGCCGGCGGTGTAGCCCTCTCCAATGGCTGCACCGATGGCACCCAGTCCCATGGCGACACCGGCACCGGTGAATGCGGAAAGCATGATAGCCGTATGGACGTCTATAACCATTGTTCTACTTTACCTGGACCGAAATATAGACAACTGTCAGCATGGTAAAAACAAACGCCTGTATCGTGCCCACAAAAAGGCCGAAAAATGCGTTGAGCAAGGGCGGCAGGAGCACGCTGTACGTGAGGTAAGAGACTACCAGGATAATGATCGAGCCTCCCATGATATTCCCAAAAAGCCGAAAGGATATGGAAACAATTTTAGCCAGTTCGCCAATGACATTCAACGGCATCATAAAAAACATCGGTTCAAAATATTCCTTGACATAGGCTCTAAAACCTTTCGATTTTATGCCGGCCGCATGGGCGATGACAAAACCCATGATGCCAAGACTCAGGGGTGTATTCAGATCTTTTGTGGGTTCCTCCAGATAGGGAACAATACCGAGCCAGTTTGCCAGCACAAGAAACATGAATAGCGCGCAGATCAAGGGTCCATAAGTTTTTGCCATCTTTTTGTCCAGGGCATCTTCGGTAATCTGGTAGAACTGACCGATAAAAAGTTCACCCAAGACCTGCATCGCCCTTGGGTAAATAGCTCGCTTGCGCGTGAACAAAAAGCCCACGATGATCAACAGGAAAAACACAATCCAGGTCATGAGGATAACTTCCAGGTTCAACGTGATATCATGCCCGTAAAAAGGTATGATCAGCTGATGTATTCTACCCAATTCTCCCATAACAGTCCTAATTTACGTTCTTTGCATTCGCTCGCGATAAATCAAACGGATGAGATGGTCTACCATGATCATGATCTGTACCATAAAAATGCCGACAGCGGCAGCTGCAAAATTCAAGTAGGCCAGTTTCAGCGACAAGACGAGGGGTGTCGATAACAACAACAATCGAAACAACATCGAGACGAATGAGAATAGAACCGATCGTTTACGCGATGCTGTAATGATCGTGGGCAGGATTTCGCCCATGAGAACAAAATTGATGACGCTGAAAATGGAGCCGAGGACCAGGCCCTTGGCGATGGCTTTTTGTCCCACCAAAACAAAAACCAGGCTTACAAGAACAGCCGCGACCATGGCCCTGGATCCATATTTTTTCTGTATCTGATGAATAGGTTCCATTTTTCCCTAAAATGACAATTTACTTTTTCGGCTCGATGATATCCATAATCTGGCGGTAGACGACATTTGCGCCGCCTGCTATCCCCAGAAGAATAAATACGACCGTAAACGGTCCCCGGATGCCGAACCAACGGTCAAGGGTCAGGCCGATAAAAAAGCAAAAGCCGACACAGCCTGCCATTGTCAGTCCAATCTGCATAACGATGGAAAGATTTTCTGCCCAGGCACGATGCTTTTTATAATCCAGATTCACGCAGGCCCCCAGCGATCAAAGAAACAGATGCTCCGGGAAGAAAAAAACAAGTTTTCTTCGTTAGCATACGCATCTGAAATTGCAACGATTATTTTTTCAGTTTTTGGATCGTGCGTTGAATTATATTGAAACTTCGTATAGGATGTGCTTTCAATATCTTGACTCAACCCCGATGATGATGCCGGTGTCATTGAACAGCCTGTGTGCTTCAACATCGACGATCTGCCAACAGATGGACATTTTTTTAAAGATACTATAAGGCAAGGTGCTTGTAAATGCGTTTCCTAAAAATAACCGCAACCCTTTTCTGTTTATTAGGCACCTTGTTCTTGACGGCCCCCGTGCCAGCACAAACCCACTCACCGGATACAGCCGGAATCAGTCAGCCTGCCAAGACTCCGGACGACCATGCGGCTGACAATTTTTCATCCTCAGCACCAACACATGCAAACGGGCATGCCAATTTGGGTGAAATCCTGCCCTTGTGGAGCTGCATCCCCTTTGCCGGCATGTTGCTTTCCATCGCCCTGATGCCCCTGCTTCTAGCCAACTTCTGGCATCATCACTTCGGCAAGGTCTCCGCTTTTTGGGCCGCAACGTTAGGCATCCCCTTTTTATGGGTATTCAAAAGCGGCGCCCTGTACGAGATCCTGCATATCATCCTGGTGGACTATGTGCCGTTTATCATCCTCCTGTGGTCGCTTTATACGATTTCAGGCGGCATTCTACTGCGGGGCTCCCTGAGGGGGACGCCGTTCGTGAATACTATCATATTGATATTAGGGACCATTCTGGCTTCTTGGATGGGAACCACCGGAGCGGCCATGCTCTTGATACGCCCGTTCCTGAGAGCCAACAACTATCGCAAGAACAGAACCTTCATGGTGGTTTTTTTCATTTTTCTGGTGGCCAATATAGGCGGATCCCTCACGCCTCTGGGCGATCCGCCCTTGTTTCTAGGCTATCTGCATGGCGTCACCTTCTTCTGGACATTTAAAATTCTGCCCCACATGCTGGTGGTGTCTGTGCTGCTTCTGACCATTTATTTCTTCATGGACACCTATTATTACCGCAAAGAATCTGTTTCGGTTCCCAAGGAAGAAGCCAAAGAATCTCTCAAGATCGAAGGAACTTACAACTTTCTATTTCTTGGCGGTGTGGTGGGTGCTGTCCTGATGAGCGGCATGGTTGATCTGGGCGAAATTAACATCCTGGGAGTTCACCGGGCAATTCAAGACTGGCTCCGTGACGGCCTTCTGATTCTTCTGGGTATCGCTTCCCTGGTTGCAACCCCCATTCAGCTTAGGGAGGACAATGAATTTACCTGGTTCCCCATCATTGAGGTGGCCTATCTCTTCATCGGTATTTTTATTACCATGATACCCTGTCTGCTGATACTGAAGGCCGGCACCCATGGCGATCTGGCATTCCTGATCAACATGGTGGAAAAACCATATCATTACTTCTGGATAACCGGCACGCTGTCCAGTTTTCTGGACAACGCCCCTACGTATCTCACCTTTTTCAACACGGCGCTGGGAAGTTTCTATTCCGACCTCACCGAGGCCCAGGCCGTGCCCCTGATGATGACTGAAAGCGCAGTTTATTTAAAAGCCATTTCAACCGGGGCGGTTTTCTTCGGCGCGTGTAGTTATATCGGCAACGCCCCCAACTTCATGGTCCGTTCGATTGCCGAAGAAACCGGAACACCCATGCCGAGCTTCTTTGGCTATATATTGAAATATTCCGTGATCTTTCTAATTCCCACTTTCGCTGTCGTCTCGCTCATTTTCTTTTGAAAAGGAGTTGTGCAATAATGTTTAAAAAGGTTTTGTTTCATACACACTTCAGAGAACTGGCACTCAACTCCCTGAAGACCATCCTAGAACTGAAAAAAGCAGGTCTGGAATCCATCGTCCTAACCCATATCATTCCAAGAGATGATGTTTCTTTCGTTCCGTATGGCGGCTACCTGAAAGAAACGGTCACCCAGTTAAAAGCAGAAGCACGCATGCGGTTTGAGGACTGGCAGGAAATTATCGCCCAACACGGCATTGAGAGCCACATCAGGATCGAAGTGGGAGCCCCGAATGCGGAAATTTTGTCGATTGCCAAAAAGGAAAACGTCGACCTGATCGTCATCGGCAGGAAAAAAAGATCCTTAATGGAAAAGGTATACGTCGGTTCACACATCATGGACATCCTGCGCCGCAGCACCGTCCCTGTTCTCATGAGCAAGTATATGGTTCAGTTTGAATGGGAACAGGAGCAGCTCACACGAACCAACGAACATTTTTTTGAGCGCCCGATGCTGGCCACGGACTGGTCGCAACCATCTGAGAATGCAAGTCAATACATGTCAGCCCTTAAAGGCCTCGCAAAAACCGTCATCGTGGTACACGTCATCGATGCCAAATTATCCAAAGGCATGAGCCGTGAGAGGCTCAGCCAGATTGAAAAGGAAAGCCAATTGCGGCTTCAAGGCTACTGTCGAAAAATCGAACAGTTTGGCATGAACGCCGAGCATCACCTTTCAGCCGGTAAAACCGTACAGGAGATTATCAGACTTTCAAGAGACCATAATGCCTCCATGATTGTGATGGGGAAAACCGGAAAAGACTGGTTTCGCGAATACTGGCTGGGCGGTGTTTCTCATCAAATAGCGGAACTGTCTGAACTGCCGGTTTTGCTGATACCATAAAAAGGTTGAACAGTCACCCATGATAGAGCGATCAAAAAAAACACAGGGCCCGAAAAAGGCCCCTAAAGAAAAAGACATGAGCAGAGAAATCGAAGATATTCTTGACCCGTTTAACGAAACCGTTATGCTGTCGACCGTAGAACAGGACAGCTCACCCCAGGCAAGCCGAAAAGATCTGTTGGACAGTGAAAGGGCCCTGTTTCAAGCCATTCAGGGCAGCACCATCGCCACATTCCTGATCGACAAAAACCACGTCGTTACCCACTGGAATAAAGCCTGCGAAAAGCTGACGGGCTACTCCGCAGATCAGATTATCGGTACCAGCCAGCAATGGAAACCTTTCCGTTCAAAAAAACGTCCCATCATGGCCGATCTGGTTCTGGACGGCGTCAAGGAGGAGGAGGTCTGGCGCTACTATGGCACCAAGTGGAAAAAATCGGACCTCGTCGATGGGGCCTATGAAGCCGAAGAGTATTTTGAGCACCTTGGCGATGATGGCAAGTGGCTTTTTTTCACCGCCGCACCCATTAAAAACTCGCAGGACATCACCATCGGCGCCATCGAAACAATCCAAGACAAAACAGAGGAGAAAAGAATTCAGGAAGAGCGTAGGCAGAACAACCTCGCCCTGAAGGAAAAAACGTGTGCCATCAGCGCAAGCCAGCAGATCATGTCCCAGATCATTCAGGGCAGCACCATTCCGACCTTTGTCATCGACGTCGATCACATCATTACCCACTGGAACAGGGCCCTAGAAACTCTCACGGGCCTGCCCGCCAAGGACATGGTGGGGACCAAGAATCAATGGAAGCCCTTTTACAATCATGAGCGCCCTTCCATGGCCGACGTCATTTTGGATCAGGTCAGTGAGCGGGAAATCAGGCACCTGTATGGAACGAAATGGAAAAAATCCGCCCTGCTCGAAGAAGCTTACGAAGCCGAGGTCTTTTTTCCCAAACTGGGGAATGGAGGCAAATGGTGCTTTTTCGCGGCTGCCCCCATCCGTTCACAAGAAGGCATCATCATCGGCGCCATCGAAACTATCTGGGACCAAACCGAAGCCAAAAAGGCCGAAGCAGAGCGCGAGAAGCAGAACGTTGAGCTCGCTCAAAGAGCCAAAGCTCTCAAGGCAAGCGAAAAAACCATGGCCCAGATCATACAGGGGAGTACCATACCCACCTTTGTGATCAACAAAGAGCACATCGTAACCCACTGGAACAAAGCCTGCGAAAAATTAACCGGCTATACAGCCCAGGAGATCATCGGCACCGATCAGCACTGGAAGCCTTCCTGGGATGAAAAAAGACCTACCATGGCGGATCTGGTTTTGGATAGGGCCGGTGAAGAAGAATTCTGGGAATATTATGGGCCCCAGTGGAAAAAATCCGAACTGATAGACGGCGCCTATGAAGCCGAAGAATACTTCGGTCTTGGGCAAGAAGAAAAGAAATGGATCTTTTTCACGGCGGCCCCCATAACAGATTCGGATGGTGTCGTGGTGGGCGCCATCGAAACCATTCTGGATCGAACCGAGGAAAAACGGGCCGAGGAAGAGCGCGAGAGGCGCAACAGAGAATTGACAACCCTCTGTTCTATTTATGCAACATTGAGTGCCCCGCTGGATCTGGATGGCAGGATCAAAAACGCCCTGCAGAAAGTCACCGATATTTTTTCATTTGATTCCATTTGCGTATTTGCATTGGCCGAAGACGGCAGATTTTATCTCAAATACAGCCACGGGCAAGATGGTGAATTATGTGGGAAATACGACTTTTCCGACAGCAGCAGCATGGTGTTCAAGGTGGCCCAGTCCAATCAATTTGAAGTCTTCGAAGACATTACCAACATTCAAAACGACGAAATCGTCGTATTGAAAGAAAATGGATTCCACTCCCTGGCCTATATCCCCCTGGTGGACAAAGAGAAAAAAGCCTTCGGTGTTATCCGGGCCGCCAGCAGGCAGATCAGAAAGTTCGCCACAGAAGACAGGCAAGTCCTTACCCTTATCGGCAACCGCATGGGTGTGGCCATTGAAAATTCGATTTTGCAGGAAGAAGTCCGTCGCAGAGCCAATTTTCAGTCCAAGCTCATCAGCTGTTCCAACAATGCCATCGTGGCAACAGATGCCAACTGGAACATCGTTCTTTTCAATCCGGAGGCTGAACGGCTTTTTGGCTACTCACGCCCTAGCCCCCCGAAAAGCTGGACGCCAAAAAGATTCTCCCCGAAAAAGTCATCCAGGACATCGAAGATAAAATAAACATCCCCGACCTGCGCCACCTTACGCTGTGGGAAGAGGCGACGATCCAGTCAAAAAAAGGAGCGCAAATACCGGTTAACTATTCAGGAACACCTCTGTTTGAAAACGATCAAATCATGGGAGGCGTGGCCTTTTTTCAAGACCTGACGGAGATCAAAAAGCTCGAACATGAACTGATCAACTCAGAACGCCTTGCCGCCATAGGCCAGACCGTGGCAGGTATGGCCCATGGCATCAAAAACATTCTAGCCGGCTTCAAAGGGGGGCGCTACCTGGTGGACCTGGGCATTGATAAAAACAACACCGACAAGCTGGTTAACGGCTGGCAGATGATCAAGCGCAACATCGATCAAACCTCAGATCTTGTCATGAGCCTCCTCTCCTATTCCAAAGAAAGAGAGCCCGAATACCAGAACTGTTTCCCCAACAATATCGCCGACGACGTCTGTGAGCTCGTAAAAGAGAATGCCTACACCCATGGTATCGGTGTCTTCAAAGATTTCTCGACGTCCATCGATGAAGTAATGATGGATCCGAACACCCTTCACCAATGCCTGCTCAACCTGGTATCCAACGCCATTGATGCATGCATTTTCGACGACAGTGTCGACAAAAAACACACCGTTCACGTCCGAACGGCGCTGGAAGGAGAAACCACCATCCGATTTGAAGTTTCAGACAATGGTTCCGGTATGTCCGACAGGGTCAAGGCAAAGCTCTTTTCTTCTTTTTTCAGTACAAAGGGCGCCAAAGGCACGGGGCTGGGGTTGCTCGTCACCCGTAAGCTCATCGAAGAACACCATGGAACCATCGAGGTTATTTCTAATTTAAAACAGGGCACGACCTTTATCATGAAATTGCCCTTTAAACAAAAAGAAAGCGAGCATCCTGATGTTACGGGATAATTCGACTCTGCTACAAGGTTGCCGAATTGGGTGATACAACACCGCCGCGCCATATTATTTCTTCAGGCATTGGGAGGCCTTACCATGAACAAAAAAGTACTTGTCGTAGATGACGACCCTGATGTGAGATTGTTCAATGTGACCGTCGTAGAGGAAAATGGGTTTACACCCATTGAAGCCAGCAATGGGGAGGAAGGCCTCAAACTGTTGAAAGAGGAGCAACCGGATCTTGTCATTCTGGATGTGCTCATGCCGAGGCAGAGTGGTATCAGGCTCTTCAGGGATTTGAAAACCGACAAGTCTCTGAAACACATTCCCGTGATTCTTCTCTCCGGCATTGCAAAAAAGACCTTTCTGCGTTCGCAGAAAGCCCTGACCGAGTTTGGTGGCGAAAGTGTACCGGAACCCGAAATATACCTTGAAAAGCCGGTTGAACCCGAAGAACTTTCAGCGGCCATCAATAAGTTTATCAAATGAGGCGGTTTGCCCAGGTGCCGGCTGCCCACCCAGCATAAGGTTCGCTGGGTGACTGCGTCCTTTCAAACATACGAGTTCAGAAGGAATAGCCATTATGGATGTCCGCAAAATATTAGTCGTTACCAAGTTTGAAGAGCTTTGGTTTGATGCCGTTGAGTCTTTGATGGATCTGACGAAGGTCTCCCTAAATCACGTCGTTTTTCTCAATGTCATCGAACGCGACAAAGTTGCCTTGAGAAGGGGAAAAGGCTACCAAAAGGGTGAAGAGGTCCGCCTGAGGGAGATGGCCAATATCCGCTTTATCAACTGGGCCGAAACCCTCTTTGAAAGGGGGCTCGAAGTCGGCGCCTATATCGTTGTGGGCAGCCTGGTAAAACAGGTGCTCTCGACCATTGAAAAAGAAATGATCGACCTCGTGGTCGTCGGCCATGAAAAAAAAGGCCGTATCGAACAGCTTTATTCGTCCTCGGGTATCTTTGAAATTATCCGCCGCTCACGGACCCCGTTGCTGGTTTACAAGTATAAAGCCGACAACACTATTGCCGTAGAAAAACCCTTTGAACGACCCCTGCTCGCCACCTGTTTTTCCAAGACCGGTCAATTAGCGATCGACTATTTGAAGCCCATGAACAAGGTTATTAAAAAAGCTACCATTATCCATGTGGTTGACCCGAAGAGCTTGAAAGAAGCATCGGCCATGGGTGTTCAGAAAACCAGAAAGAAAATTCGCCGCAAACTCGATGACCTGTGCGATATGCTCATTGCAGAAGGGATCGACGCATCGCCTGGGGTTTTCGTCGGAACCCCGGCCAAAGAAATACTAACGGCGGCAAAAGAGTCTAACGCGACCATGGTTATCGCCGGCACCTCTTCAACGCCGTCACTCAAGGAAAAACTGATCGGAAGTACGTCGCGATCCCTGACGGAAAACACGATCATCCCCACGTTACTGATTCCACCAGCAACATAATCAGCATTGGAGGTAATATAGATGGCTGTCCTCACCATATCGAGACAATTCGGCGCCGGGGGAATATCTCTAGGAAAAATGATTGCGAACAGACTCGGATACACCTTTGCGGATACGGAAATCATCCAGGAAATTGCCAGAGAAGCGAATGTTTCACCCCAGTGGGTCGAAGCCTTTGAAAAAGAAGCCGGCACCAAGTTGTCGCGGGTCATATCTTCCATGGTTTCCCAGAAATGGATCGATCGGATCCTTAAAGACGAACGGGGCTATCTGGACGAGCAGATCTATCTCGACTACCTGGTCCTGATCGTTGCCAAGATGGCCGATGAAAATAACGTGGTCATTATCGGTCGCGGCAGCCAGTACATCCTGAACGACCATCCGGATGCATTCCACATCCTCCTGGTGAACGAATTTGAAAACCGTGTGAAATTCCTGGTCGACCGCTATCAATTTTCCGAAAAGAAGGCGACTCAGGTCGTCACCAACGAAGATAAGCGTCGAATAAGTCTATACCGAAAATTACACAAAAAAGATTATGACAACCCCGGTCTTTACCACCTGGTCCTCAACATGAATCGTCTGGATCTAAAGATGGCCGAAAACCTGATCTGTCAAATGATCGTCGCTTCAACAACAGAGTAAAACAGCCTCCCGGCGAGCGTATTCAAGCGCTCGCATAGATTTAGAGACAGGCATAAAAACCCTTCCATCATATATTGACATCGCCAACTTAATCGCATACGGTTACGCGTTCTGTTTGAATATCGCCTTAAGGCCTGACAGCCGTTTCGCCGATACAAATCCAAAGGAGATGCAGCATGGAAAAAGATAAAGTTTTTTTTACATCCGAGTCGGTAACAGAGGGACATCCGGACAAGGTGGCAGATGCCATATCCGATGCCGTGCTGGATGCAATAATGGCTCAAGACAAAAACTGCCGGGTTGCATGTGAAACACTCGTAACCACGGGTCTGGCATTTATTGCCGGGGAAATCACCACCCAATGTTATGTGGATATGCCCCAAATTGTTCGTGATACCATCCGCGACATCGGCTACAGCTCTTCGATGATGGGGTTCGATTATCAGACCTGTTCCGTCATTACCAGTATTGGCAGGCAGTCCCCCGATATCGCCCAGGGTGTTAACACAGGTGAGGGGCTTTACAAAGAGCAAGGTGCCGGCGACCAGGGTCTCATGTTCGGTTTTGCCACCGATGAAACACCGGAGCTCATGCCCATGCCGATAATATTTGCGCACAACTTATGTAAACGCCTCGCCCGGATCCGCAAGAGTGGCGCACTCGATTTTCTGAGACCCGACGGCAAATCCCAGGTCACCATCGAATATGAAAACGGCGTTCCCCTGCGGGTGGATACGGTGGTTGTTTCCACCCAGCACAAACCGGACATCTCTTATGAAGAACTCAGGGAAGCCATTATCGAGGAGGTCATCAAAAAGACCATTCCGGCAGAATTGCGGGACGGTGATACCCGATATTTCATCAACCCGACAGGTAAATTTGTGGTGGGTGGGCCCATGGGCGACTGCGGTGTCACTGGAAGAAAGATTATCGTCGACACTTACGGCGGCCAGGGAAGCCACGGAGGTGGATGCTTTTCCGGTAAAGATCCCTCCAAAGTGGACCGGAGCGCTTCCTACATGGGTCGGCATATCGCAAAAAATATCGTTGCCGCCGGGCTGGCGAAAAAATGTGAAATTCAAATCGCCTATGCCATCGGTGTTGCCGAACCGGTCTCCATTATGGTCGATCTCATGGGAACTGGCGTTATCCCCAAGCAACAGGTGGAGGACATTGTAAAAACCGTCTTTGATCTGCGCCCTGCTGCAATTATCGAGTACCTTGATCTATTGCGGCCCATCTATCGTAAAACCGCCGCATATGGTCATTTCGGCAGGTCCGAACCTGAATTTTCATGGGAGCAGACCCATAGAGTAGAAGAGATAAGAAAAAAGGCGGGCCTGTAACCAGAAAAAATTCAATGCATTCCCTTTCTGCAGGCTTTCAGCATGAACACATAAAAGTAATATACAGGAGAAAAACAGCAATGAATCATGATGTAAAAAACGTAAAGCTCGCCAAAGAGGGCGCCTTGCGCATCGAGTGGGCCAATCAAAACATGCCGGTGCTGAATCGTATCAAAGCACGATTTGAAATAGAACAACCATTGAAAGGAACACGTCTCGGTGCATGCCTTCACGTGACAACGGAAACAGCTTCTTTGATGCAGACCCTCAAAGCGGGCGGCGCACAGGTTTATCTCTGCGCTTCCAACCCGTTAAGTACCCAGGACGATGTGGCAGCCTCCCTTGTAAAAAACGACAAGATCGCTGTTTTTGCCATCAAGGGTGAAAATAACGAAACCTATTACAGCCACATCAACGCTGTAATCGACAATAAGCCGCAGTACACCATGGACGATGGTGCCGACCTGGTCTCCACGCTACATTCCGAACGATCCGAACTCATCGACCGGGTTCAGGGAGGGACAGAAGAGACCACAACCGGCGTTATCAGACTCAAAAGTATGGCCGCGGATAAGGTTTTGAAATATCCTATCATTGCAGTCAATGATGCCAAGACGAAGCACTTCTTTGACAACCGATATGGCACCGGTCAAAGTACCATGGACGGCATTATCCGCGCGACGAACCGGTTGATCGCAGGATCGATATTTGTCGTCTGTGGATATGGCTGGTGTGGCCGGGGTCTGGCCATGAGAGCGAGAGGCATGGGTGGAAATGTCATCATTACGGAAGTTGACGCCTTGACAGCCTTGGAGGCGGTTATGGACGGGTTCTCTGTTATGCCCATGAAAAAAGCCGCCAGGATTGGTGATTTTTTCTGCACCGTAACCGGCAATATCAAGGTTATCCGTAAAGAACACTTCTCACTCATGAAAAATGGAGCCATTGTTGCCAATTCCGGTCATTTCAACGTCGAACTGGACCTTGCATCTCTGGACGAGTTGGCCAAAAGCAGAAGAATGATCCGGCCGTTTGTGGAAGAGTATGTGATGGCGGATGGGCGGTGCATCAATGTGTTGGGTGACGGCAGACTCATCAACCTGGCTGCCGCAGAAGGCCACCCGTCAAGTGTTATGGATATGAGCTTCGCAAATCAGGCGCTTTGTATCGAACATATGGTCAAGCGGTCAGACTCACTGGAACTGGAGGTACACCCGGTTCCGGAGGAAATCGACACGGCCATAGCAAAAGAAAAACTAATTTCCATGGGTATCAAGATTGACCGGCTTACCCGCGAGCAGAAACAGTATTTGGCATCGTGGAATATAGGGACCTAAGGCAAAGGGGGGTGGCGGGTTGGAGGAATTGAGGGTCGGCGTGTCGCTGAAAGGGGTGAGCGAAGACACCTCACGCCCACCGATCTTCAAAATCTTCACCCCTCACTCCAGTCCTTCCTGGGCAATGTAATCCAACCGTTCGAACCCCATCTCAACTTCCTTTTTCTGCTCTTCGTTTCTCGCCAGGGCCTTTGCTCTATCCATCAGGTCTCTGCCTTGGTTCAAATCTCCTTTCATGCCGTAGACGATCCCCAAGCCCACATATGCGGGCGCATATTCGGCGTTGAGTTCCATGGATCGTTTGAATTCCCTGATGGCAGCGTCGATTTTACCGTATGCCATCAGTTTGTATCCATTATCAACATGCTGAGACGGCGTATCCAGGCTGGGTCGCAGCAAAATGGTTTCCGGTCCGCATGACAGCAAGATCATTAGGCAAGCAACCAAGAAAATAAGGATCAGGTTCCGACTCCGTCCAAACCGAAAAAGAAAGAGATTTTTTGTGTTTTTTGCCATACCCTGAACGAAAATTACAATTGAGGTACTATCGATCATGCCTCCCCCTGATTCAGTCAATTACAAAAATGACACGACATTTTTTCAGAAAAGAAAGGTTCTCCGACATGCTCAGGAGCCTGGATGCATCGGCATTGCTGATAACGATCCGAGACCGGTCATTACCTTCTGCACGCAATCCTTTTACCAGCAGCGGATGTTTGCCCACAAGAGGATTCTTGAGGGCTGATTCGGTGTCGGTCATGTAGCGACCCAAACCCTGCTGCACAGCAAACTCTCGACTGACAAATGCCGGACCATAAACTTGCTTTCCCTTTTCGTCTACGAATTACCGGTACCAACGACGGCAGCGCCTTTGTTCCACGGGCATCCACCACCAAACCGGTCAAGCGCTCTTCCGCCATTGGAGGCGGTGAAACAAAATCGCTTCCGTGTTTAGGGGTCTTTCCCTTGGATACGGTTTTAATGGTTTCAATCTGTTTGATCTCTTCGGGAAGAATCAGTTGGGCAAATCCACCGAACATTTTCATCTGCAACGTAATTTCAACGGTTCCATCCGACAGATACGCCTGCTTGTGCACCTTGGACCTATTGATGAGATTCTCGACTTTGGCCATGACCCTATCGTTTCTCGAGGCGATATCCCGTACAGAGGAACGTGCATCGATCCGTGTTGCCATGACAAGCGCCACCATGTTTTTTAACGCTAAGCTCTTGGACGTATTGAAGGCTTTTTCTCGTTCAGCCTTATCCCCATCTCTCTTTTTCTCCGGTGGCGGTCCGATACCGCTGGACTGAAAAATACCGGCGGCCCAATCAATACGGCCTGGTCCCAGAATTTCAATATAAGCAGAATTCTCAGCACCCTTTGAATACCCGACCTGGAAGCACAGGGTAACGGCAAGCAACAACATCACACTGCGTTTCATTTATCCTCCAAAGATCGGACGGTCTGCGACTGACGGAACTTCTTCATATTTATCTAATTTTGTTGACCTTTTTAGACTATATAGTGTAAGATTTTTTATGTCAATACCCGGACGCGTACCATGGTCAGCCAAACTGGCGGATAGCGTCTCGCCCAAGGACTACTCTCTGAAGGCTGTGACACCACAGATCAAGAACAGCAAACACAAAGGCATGTATGCAAACCATCATCGGTTCAATAGGCAGGCAAACCCAGCAATCATTCAACCAGATTGCAACACTCATCACCTTTGCCTATAAAATCCTGCGCCTTATCACGTTTCCGCCAAAGACAGGGAATGGCCATGGTTCGTCGCAATACACTTGAACAGGTCTATTTTACGGCCGTTCAGGCACTTCCAATGATTCTTCCCATTGCGACACTCATCGGTGCCATGATTATTGTACAGTTTTCCAAGTTTTCGGGACAGTACGATCTGGGGAAAATTACAGTCCTCATTATTGTAAGAGAGCTTGGGCCCGATTGTAACGGCATTTTTAATTATTCTTCGATCCGCCACTGCGGTTACAATAGAAATCAGCTACATGAATGTCTTTAATGAAATGGACGCACTGGAAATGTCGGGGCTCGATCCACTCTGGGTCATCTGTGTACCGAGGCTGGTGGGCATCACCTCAGCCATTTTATGTCTTTTTATTGTATTTGACATCGTCGCTATCGTGGGCGGTTATGCAATCGTTTGGATCATCACCTATATCAATCTTGGAGAGTACCTTCTTCAAATCGCAAATGCCATATCTGTAGCAGATATTACCGTCGGCATCATCAAAGCATTATTATTCGGTATTACCATTACCGTTACGTGTCTTTATCATGGATTCAGAACGCAACGACATATCACTCAGATTCCCGTAGCTGCTTCCAAAGCATCGGTGCAGTGCTTTATTTACTGCCTAATCATCAGTGCGACCATATCTGTATTATTCTATCTTTGAAAAATGAAACTCATTGAACTCACTGATTATTCGTTCATTTCCTATCAATCGGGTCGACCATTTCAGCCTTTCGATTTTTTTATGGCCCCTGGTGAGGTGGTTTCGATCTCGACGGATTCCGTTGATGACGCCCTCTCTTTCTTAAGAGCGCTGGCAACGTTAACACGCCCCTTACAGGGTGAGTATCGATACAAACAGAAACGTACTGGATTTTTCGAGCTACAGAAACCTTCTCGACGTAAAAAAGAATATCGGATTCATCACATCACATGCTGCGCTGATAAGCAATCGAACCGTGCGCGAAAATCTGCTCCTCATGAATGCTTATTATACAAATTCTCTTTCCAGTCAGCTGGATCAAAGCACCCGGGCGCTCTGCCGGCTATTTTCACTCGAGGACAAGCTTGAGTTGAGACCGGCAGCCCTTTCAGATCATGACTACCGTTTTGCCGTTACGGTCAGAGAGCTCATCAAGACACCGGAGATATTGCTTCTGGAATATCCAGAAAAATTTATCGGGATAGCAAACCTGAGGAAATTCAACGATATCTTGCTCGACATGCTGGGTGGTGAGTTAAGCATGGTATTTTTATCTGAATATCAACCGTTTATTGAAACTTTCTCCAAAAGAGAACTTGTGATATCAAATGGGACATTACAGGAAGCATCTCAAGGCTTCAGGGGGCCAAGGGTTGGCGGGCTGTAAAAAGCAATAAACAGCTGATAGCCTGCAGGCGAAACCACCTAAAGGCTAGAATAGGTTAAATTGATATGGAACTCACCTACAACAGGAAAGAAAAAATCGTCGGTATCTTTGTTATTTTCATCGGTTTATTATTACTGTCGACCGTCATTATTCTGGGGCGCGGTAAAAACTGGTTTCAGGATTACAATACCTACTATACGACCTTTGACGAAAGCTATAACCTGAAAGTCGGCGCCGACGTGAAGCTATTCAAAACCAACATCGGCAAGGTCAAGGCCATTTCCGTCGAAAACAAGGTCAGGATCAAACTGGCCATTTTATCAAAATATGAATCGAGAATTCGCACGGACACCCTGATTACCGTAGAAAGCCCCACGTTTGTCGGGTCCGAGTATATTTCCATCCTTCCGGGTACGAACGACTGCCCCTTTGCTGGAACAGGAAGGCGAGATCCCCTCAAAGGCCAAAAAGTCGATAGGCGACATTCTGGACGAGTTTGAGGTGGAAAAAACCGCCAAAAAGCTGGTCAGGGCGATTCAGGATATCGCCGAATTCACCCAAGCACTCAAAGACCCTGAAGGACCGCTTTTTTCCGCCCTCGAAAACATCAACAAAACCACCCAGCACATTGAAAGCATTACAAGAGGGAATTGAAGCCGGCGAAGGCACCATTGGGGAACCTGCTGACATCGACACAACTTCTGGACGCCATTGTCGTTCGACTCGAAAGTGTGGGTGAAATCCTTGCCTTTCTTTCCGAGGCCAGTTCAAAAACACCTCATACGGTCGATCAGGTGCAAAACAGCCTGAGCCGATGTTAAGGAGATTACCGATGGGGTCGTTGAAAGCGTGGCGACTATTGAAAAACATCCTGACCGAGGTTGAAAAAAATATGCCCAACATTCAGGCCATTCTGGAAAACGCTGAAAAAGGGAGCCAAGATGTCCCGGAAATCACAACATCTGTCACACGGATTATTCAAGAAGCAAGGGACGAAATCGAAAATGTGGACAAAGTCATCCAATCCCTGCAGAATAATTTCCTCATAAAACCGAATCTGCCACCAGAACCTGTGGGCGAAAACACCGATGCCGGACTGCGGCGGTAAGTCATAAGCGATAAGCAGAAAGCCAGATACCGTTTATGGCTCATGGCTTTCAGCAAGCCTCGAATCCTTTTAACCGCCAAGCCTTGCCCCTCAAACTCTCGACCCACTCCATCTGAGCTTGGTCTTTAACAAATCGAAATAATCGTCATGATCCAGCAGCGTGATCACATGAATAGGATGATCACCCTTTTTGAATGCTGATCACATCCCCTTCCTTGATTGCACACCCGGCCTGACCGTCAAAGGTCACGATGGCATCTGAAGATTTTTCAGCCAACTGAATTTTTATTCGCACAGAGTCGGGAACGAGTCAGAGGTCGATTTGTCAATGTAAACGGGCAGATAGGTGATAACAGAATGCTGTTGACCCCGGGATGAACAATAGGGCCCCCGGCGGCCAGCGAGTAAGCAGTGGATCCTGTAGGCGTTGAAACAATCAGTCCGTCCGCCCGGTATTCCGTTAAAAAATGCTCGTCGATATAGGTTTGAATGTGTGCCAGATGCGTTGATGCGCCGCGATTGATCACCACATCGTTGAGCACGGTTTCTTTTAAAATTTCCTTCCCGCGGCGATCTATCTTGACCTCCAGCCGCATCCTCGGCCTGGTTTTGAAGACACCTTTCAAAACAGCCTCCCCCACGCTCAGAAGGCTGTTTTCATCTGTCTCCGCAAGAAAACCCAACTCACCGAATTTCACCCCAAGAAGGGGAATTTTTTGGTCACCGATCCAGCGGACCGCACTCAAAAAGGTGCCATCGCCCCCCAGAGCAAAGACACAATACAGATCCGGAGAAGCACAGGACGTGCTGCATTCCAGGTTGGCACGATCCGGCCATTCGATATTCCTGCGAGTGACGACAACCCCTTTGGCAACCAGCCAGTCTTCGAATTTGTCGGCCTGGTGAATGGCTTCCATATCTTCTTTGACGACTAATCCGATGTTTTTCAAGATGCACAATGCTCCAGACAAGCAAGGGAAAGTTCAAATGAAAACGCAAGTGATGCTATTTTCTTACCGGGAAGCACGCCAAACAGCAATATTTTTTATCATATTCTTGATATTTCCCCTGAAACGTGATTGAGTCAGACGGATTAGATCTCTTTTAGCTTGACTCAACACCTACTTGGGTTTATAAAATCTAATTTTGTTAGGTACTATCTCTAATTTGATTCTGACTCGTGCTGTAAGCGACGGGGAATAAGCAAATTTCAATTTCACTAACGCATAAGGAGGTAATGTAATGATGAAAAACCATGTTCGGAAAATACTTTCAATAGCAATTGCTAGCATGTTTCTCTGCTTGACCCTGTCAGGCTTGGCACTTGCGGCAGATACAATCAAAATGGGTGTTGCAGGGCCACATAGTGGTGACCTGGCGTCTTATGGTATCCCGACGGTCAAAGCCGCCGAGCTCGTTGTCAAGGAAATCAATGCCAAGGGTGGCGTTATGGGGAAACCCGTCGAGCTGATCGTTGAAGATGACGTGTGCAAGCCCGAGGTCGCTACAAACACCGCAACCAAGCTGGTCGGGGAAGGCGTGAATGTCGTCCTGGGCCATATCTGCAGTGGTGCTACCAAAGCAGCCCTCGGCATTTACAATGGCTCTAAAGTGGTTGTCATGTCTCCTTCAGCAACCAATCCTGCTTTAACCCAAAGCGGTGATTACCCGAACTTCTTTCGGACCATTGCTTCAGATGATGCCCAGGCACGCCTGGAAGTCGACTTTGCTCTGGATATTCTGAAGGTGAAAAAAATCGCCATTCTGCACGACAAGGGTGATTATGGCAAGGGCTTGGCAGAATTTGCCAAAAGTTTCCTGGAAGCCGAGCCAGACGCTGAGGTGGTGCTGTATGAAGGCGTTACACCCGGCGCTGTCAGCTATGCGGCTGTGGTTCAAAAAATTAAGCGAACCGATGCGGAAGCGGTAATTTTTGGTGGCTACCACCCGGAAGCATCCAAGATTGTCATGGAAATGCGCAAGAAAAAAATGAAAACCCTCTTTATCTCCGATGATGGTGTAAAAGACGACACCTTCATCAAGGTTGCCGGCGTGTATGCGGAAGGCGTTTATGCCACCGGCCCCAAGGACGTATCCTCGAACCCCATGGCGATAGCCGCCAATACGGCCCATAAAGCAGCTTACGGCGAAGATCCAGGCGCTTTTTTTCTGAATGCCTATTCTGCAGCCCTGGCGCTTTTGAATGCCATTGAAAAGGCAGGTTCCACGGACTACGATGCTGTCTCCAAGGCACTGAGAACCGAGTATGTTAACACCCCTCTGGGAAGCATCCGCTTTGACGAGAGAGGCGATGCCACAGGCGTCGGTTTTTCCATGTATCGTGTCAAGAACGGTGCCTACTTTGAAGTTAAATAGCCTATTATGATATCAACATGTCGGGGGACAGGCCGTGAAGCCTGGCCCCTGACTTTTTTATTTCATATATAGACAGGTTTAAAACCTTACTATGGACTACTTCTTAGAGCTTTTTCTGGGAGGCCTCACACGCGGAAGTATTTATGCCCTTATCGCGCTGGGGTATACCATGGTGTACGGCATCATCCAGCTCATCAACTTTGCGCATGGCGAAATTTATATGCTGGGTGCCTTTACCGCCCTGATCGTTGCCGGTATTCTATCGATGCTGGGGTGGAACCAGATCGTCATTCTCGTTATCGCTTCCATCGTGGCCGTGGTTTACTCAGCCGCATACGGGTTCACCATCGAAAAAATAGCCTATAAACCGTTGCGACAGGCACCAAGGCTCTCAGCACTTATCAGTGCCATCGGCATGTCCATGTTTCTGCAATATTACGTACTGCTGGCCCAGACGTCCAACTTTCTGCCATTCCCCAGCCTGATTCCGGATTTTAAATTCCTGGAACCCATTGAACATATTGTCCGCTCTTCCGAAATCGTGATCTATGTAACCACCGCCATCGTCATGGTTCTCTTGACCGTTCTCATCAAGTTCACCAGAATCGGGAAAGCCATGCGGGCTACGGCCCAAGACCGGGACATGGCCATGCTGGTGGGAGTCGATGTCAACAAGGTCATCTCGATGACATTTATTGTCGGATCCGCCACCGCTGCATTGGGGGGTGTTCTGATTGCTTCCCACACGGGACAGATCAATTACTACATAGGATTTATCGCCGGCATCAAGGCTTTTGTGGCAGCAGTTCTGGGGGGTATCGGCAGCATGCCGGGCGCTGTGCTGGGAAGCCTTGTGCTGGGTATGTCGGAAAGTTATTTCACCGGCTACATCTCCAGTGATTATGAGGATGTCTTTGCCTTCCTCTTCCTGGTTTTTACCCTGATCTTTAGGCCATCGGGAATATTGGGCAGATCAGATACGGATAAGGTCTGATGAATTATGTTTCGCTTCAATGAAATAAAAAAATCGTTTCTGATTGCGTTGTGGCTGATGTTTCTGACCTTTCCCATCATGGTTATTCGTGTGAACACGATCTACAAGACCATTGAATGGCGCTGGGAACGAATGTTCATGGTGGGTATCGGAACGTTTTTTCTGTCTTTTCTCTGGCGCTACCTCATCAAACGAAAAGAAGCCGGAAAAAAGAAAGCCGAATCAGAGGAAGTCTCAACCCTGACCTTGACGCAGAGACTAATCAAGGATAAACGATACAGTGTCCCCGCCGCCATAGGGCTGGCTGTTTTCATTGTCGCTTTTCCTTTTATCTTCTCCATGTACCAGACCAATATCATGACCACTGCGCTGATTTATGTGGTCGTCGGACTGGGGCTGAACATTGTTGTCGGTCTCGCCGGACTGCTCGATCTGGGATATGTGGCGTTTTATGCTGTGGGTGCCTATAGCTACGCACTGCTCAATCATCATTTCGGGCTCGGGTTCTGGGCCGCGCTGCCTATCGGGGCCACCATGGCCTTTCTTTTCGGTGTTATGCTGGGTTTTCCGGTCCTTCGTCTTAGGGGTGATTACCTGGCCATCGTCACGCTGGGATTTGGTGAGATCATCCGCCTCATTCTGGAAAACTGGAACGATTTCTCCTTTGGACCCAGCGGTATTGCCAATATTCCCCGGCCCGGTTTTTTCGGTATCGATCTGTCCCTGTCTCAATCCATCACTTACGTCTACTTTGTGATGATCGGCATGGTCCTTTTTACCGTTTTTGTGGTCAAGCGCCTGCAGGACTCACGACTGGGCAGGGCCTGGATCGCTCTCAGGGAGGACGAGGTGGCGTGTCAGGCCATGGGTATTGACAAAACCAGAACCAAACTGAGTGCCTTTGCTCTGGGTGCAACCTGGGCCGGAATCGGTGGTGTGGTCTTTGCAGCAAAAACCACCTTCATCAATCCGGCCAGTTTTACCATCTGGGAATCGATCATCATTTTATGTGTCGTGGTCCTGGGTGGCATGGGATCTATTTTGGGGGTCATTTTCGGCGCCCTGGTTCTGATTCTTCTCCCGGAATATCTACGGGCATTTTCCGAATATCGGATGCTCCTGTTTGGGGCAGTACTGGTAATTATGATGGTCTTTCGTCCAGGGGGAATTATTACGGATGTTCGGAAAACATATACGTTCAAAGGAATAAAATCGTAAGGACACCACCCAAGTCATAAGTTTATGAAACCGATTCTCGAAGTAACAAATCTAACCAAAGATTTCGGCGGACTCAGAGCGCTCGACAACATCAGTTTGACTGTCGGGCAAGGTGAAATCGTTGCGCTGATTGGCCCTAATGGTGCCGGAAAGACAACCTTCTTTAATTGCATCACCGGGATCTATCCACCCAGCAAAGGGGATATTGCCATCATCCCGGCCGGAGGAAAAAGGAAGAATCTCAAAGGTCTGAAACCCAATCATGTTACCGAAAGCGGTTTGGCCCGTACGTTTCAGAACATCCGTCTGTTTCAAAATATGACGGTTCTGGAAAACGTCATGATCGGTCGTCACTGTCGTATGTCCGCCGGCATACCGGGTGCCATCTTCAGAAATCCAGCGACAGTCAGAGAAGAAAAAAAGGTTGTCGAGGACAGCTACAAGGTGCTCGAAAAAATCGGTCTGCAACAATTTGTCAATGAATACGCTAAAAACCTTCCATACGGCGCACAGCGACGACTGGAAATCGCACGCGCCATGGCAACGGATCCATTTATCCTGCTTCTGGATGAACCTGCCGCAGGAATGAATGCCAGGGAAACCAAAGAACTCGATAATCTGATTGTTCGCATACGGAATCAGGAAAATATTTCCATCTTGCTTATCGAGCACGATATGAAGCTGGTGATGAGTCTGTCAGATCGTATCTATGTGGTGGACTACGGGAAGAAAATTGCCGAAGGATCACCCCTGGAAATCAAGGCCAATCCAGCTGTTATCAAAGCCTATCTGGGAGAAGAATTGGATGCTTGAGGTTGAGAACATTCAAACCTATTATGGCAATATCCAGGCTATTAAAGGGATCAGCCTGGAAATCTTGGAGGGTGAGATTATTACCCTGATTGGTGCCAATGGTGCCGGTAAAACCACGACCCTCATGTCCATTTCCGGCATCGTGCCCCCCAAATCCGGTGACATCCTCTTTATGGGAAAATCCCTCCAGGAACTTTCTCCCAACCAAATCGTGGCGCTTGGCATAAGCCAGGTACCCGAAGGGCGGCGGATTTTCCCTTATCTCAGCGTGATGGAAAATCTTGATATGGGAGCCTTTTTACGAAACGATACCGATGAAATCCGCAAGGACGTGGAATATGTCTTTGATCTCTTTCCCATCCTGGCTGAACGGCGTCACCAGTCAGGCGGCACCCTCAGTGGTGGTGAACAGCAGATGCTGGCGGTTGCAAGGGCCCTGATGGCAAGACCCAGACTCCTTCTCCTGGATGAACCCTCTCTGGGGCTGGCACCGTTGATCGTAAAACAGATTTTCAAAATTATTCGCAAGATCAATGAGGAAAACAAGACCACGATCTTTCTGGTGGAACAGAACGCCAACCTTGCCCTGCAGGTGGCCCACAGGGGCTATGTCATGGAAAACGGACGCATAACGCTTTCCGACACCAGCCTGAACCTGTTAGCCAACGAAGATGTGAAGAAGGCCTACCTTGGTATCTAAGCTCAGAAGCGGTTTCAAAAGCCCCCCTCTATTCCAATATTCATTGATCGTCAGGGTGCCTCCGTGGCCTGGTCCGTATATTTCACGAGCCTGATGCCATGTTTTCCTGGACCTGCACAAGTGCCTTGCTCAGGTTCACAGGGTATCGATGTCTTTGGTGGATCGATTTGTATTTATCGGGCAATGATCGGAAATTCGATTTGAAACTGGCCTGAATATCTGTTAGCACCGGGCGGGTGCCTATGGGCTCGCCCTGATTCATCACCGCCGACAGCAGGGGTGATGCGCCGTCAATGATCTCATGTCTCAAACCGATGATATCTTCCATGTACTGTCCGCGACCATCAATTTTTCGAAACACCTGTTTTTCGCCGGCCAGTGATTTTTTGCTGGGGCTCAGTTTCCTCACAAGCCGGTCATTTATTTTGACAAGCTTGTAAACGATATCCACATACGGTGCATCTGCGGAAGAACCCACTTTTGTCCCCACACCAAAGGCATCGATTTGGGCTCCATTTGCCAGCAGCTCATGAATCTTGAACTCGTCAAATCCGCTGCTGGCAATGATTTTGACGTTTGATAGTCCGGCCTTGTCAAAGAGCTCACGGACCCTGCAACTCAGGTCGATCATGTCGCCACTGTCCAGACGAACCCCCTTGAGGGCGTGTCCCTGTTTTCTCATTTCCAGGCCCACACGGACCGCCTGCCTGGCCCCCTCGATAGTGTCATAGGTGTCGATCAGAAATACGGAATGGTCCGGAAATATGGATGCGTAGGCGCGAAAAGCATCGATCTCGTGTTCAAATGCCGATATATAGGAATGCGCCATGGTGCCGGACACCGGGATACCATAGCGGTGTCCGGCCAGCAGATTACTTGTCCCGGAAAATCCTGAAATATAAGTACTTCTAGCGACATTCAGTCCGGCATCCTGACTCTGCGTTCTTCTCAAGGAGAAATCCACCAGGGGTCGCCCGTCAGCCGCATGTACGCAGCGCGCCCCCTTGGAAGCAAACAGGGTCTGGGAACCGATCGTATTCAGCAGAAAGGTTTCCACGATTTGCGCTTCGATGATGGGGGCGGTCACTTCAAGCACGGGCTCGTCCGCAAAAAAGATCGCGCCCTCGGGCATGGCGGAAATATTCCCGCTGAATCGCAATGATTTCAGAAAAGAGAGAAATTCATCCGCAAAAAGGCCTATCTGCTTTAAATAGGCGATTTCGCGGTTAGAAAACCGGAAACATGCCAGTTCATCCAAAACCGTCTCGAGCCCTGCCGCCACAAAGAAATTCCGGGCTGCAGACTCCCGCACAAAAAGCGAAAAGGTGGCATTCCCCTGCATGCATTGTTGATAATAAGCGGCTGCCATGGTTAATTCGTACAAATCTGCAAATAGCGGGCCGATTCGATGGGGAATTGTCATGGTTTCTTTTCTGATGGCATCTGTTTTCCCAAGTGGATCTTCTGATTTGGAAATTACCATAGCATAATAATTCAATAAACTGAAGATGCCTTCCAACACTGGCAGGGCGTGAAAAGACCATTTGTGGATAGGTACTCGCTAACATTCATCCTGTCATGTTAACAAATCATTACTGGATCCCGGCTTGCCCGCTCTTCATGAGACTTGACCGGGATGATGAATTGTGACACAGCCTCGAAAGCGGAAATCCAGGTAGCTGATACCCGATCAATGAAAAGGCAGTGCCATGCAAATGAACGAAAAAAAACATAACCCATTGGACAGAATCTTCGCCCCCAGGGGAATTGCGGTTTTTGGCGGAATCAGCAGACCCGGCGCCTTCGGCAACCTCATCGCCTTGAGTCTGATCCGATATGGTTATCCGGGAAAGCTATATCCCATCTCATCCAAAGGCGGCTGCAACAATATTACCCCACACCCGGCAACAGCATGCAAAACCCGCTCGATACAGGATCACCCGTGGTGCCGGCGGTTGTCATCGAAAATTCCCTGGAAATTATCCTTGATTCGGAACCCATTGATGTCCTGATCATGGTATTTCTCTTAAGACCCCTTGAAGTGGAAGTGCGAAGTTTTATGGAAATGGCCGGAGTGCCGGTGGGACCACCCGGGGCGTATCTGAAGGGGATGCTGCCGGTACTCGAAAGGCTGAAAAAAAAATCCAGCAAAGAAGTGATCGTCGTTTTTGAAAACCACGCCATGACGGTTGCGGATGTGGATGTCGAAAAAACATCCCGTATCATGCGCAAAGCATATCAGTCCCACGGCATTCCCGTGTTCAGCAACGTCGAGAGGGCCTTGCGGGGTCTCCGCCACGCGGTTGCGTACTCCTCGAAACGCCGCAACAAATCCTGATGAGCAAAAAAAACACCGCGACAGAACGGTATTCTCCTTCAGCCTGCCCCTTGTTCCCTCCATGGCAGACACTTCTGTCATGGAATTTACGGACAGGGTGTTTCTGGTTCTTGTTTTTAAATGTTCCATCCCAGCGTCTCGTTTCAGAAAATTGTGATTGCCAATATTCTGGCTTTTCTTGATTTCTTTTTTTTTGTGTGCGATACCAGCGAATATAATCAACTAACTGCTTTTAATTGAAACTGTCACACGGAGAGTGCTTTGTGATGATGAAAAACCCTGCTTCTCAAATCGAGAGGCCGGGTTTTTTTTGAGGCTTTGTTCGGACACATCGTCAACCAGTATCATACAGATTTAAGCGGGTTAAACGGTTCCCATTGTTAACCACCTCCCTCTAATTTCCAAAGGAGAAGGCAATGATTCTTAAGAAACATGCCAATTCAAAACAGATTATTCAGAAACTGTTATCCCGTCTGGACGTTCAGATTGACGGAAACAGACCCTGGGACATACAGGTAGATAACCCTGATTTTTTTAACAGGGTTTTGGGAGGAGGTTCTCTTGCTTTGGGGGAAAGCTACATGGACGGCTGGTGGCGTTGTGAAGCCCTCGATCAGCTTTTTGACAGAATCTTGAACGCACGGCTCGATAAAAAAGTAAAAAAAGAAAAGCAAATTCTAGCGGCCATTATAAGAGCGAAGGTTATCAATGCCCAAAGCAGATCAAAGGCTTATGTCATCGGGAAACGGCATTATGACATCGGCAACCGCCTTTTTTCTATTATGCTGGATAAGCGGATGAACTATTCTTGCGGCTACTGGGAAAAAGCGACCACTCTGGATCAGGCTCAGGAGGCCAAGCTGGATTTAATCTGTCAGAAATTGATGTTAAAACCAGGCATGACTGTTTTAGACATCGGATGCGGTTGGGGCGGGTTTGCCAAATGGGCAGCTGAAAAATACGATGTCAAGGTACGCGGCATAACCGTTTCTCGTGAGCAGGTGAAATTCGCCAGCCAAGACTGCAAAGCGCTTGATGTTAAGATTGAGCTTCGGGATTATCGGGAGTTAAAAGAAAAATTCGACCGGGTTGTCTCGATCGGCATGTTCGAACACGTGGGATCTAAAAACTACAAGACGTTTATGAAAGTGGTCCGCCGCTGTATAAAAGAGGACGGTCTATTTTTATTGCATACGATTGCAGGAAACACCACCGTGCATATTGTGGATCCCTGGATTAGCAAATATATTTTCCCCAATTCGATGTTGCCCTCGGCAAAACAGATTGCATCGGCAGCCGAGGGAGTACTGGTGCTTGAAGACTGGCATAGCTTTGGACACTATTATGACCAGACCTTGCTGGCCTGGCACCGGAATTTTACAAAAGGTTGGGATAAAGTCAAAGACATGTACGATAAGAGATTTTATCGCATGTGGACCTATTATCTTCTTTCATGCGCGGGCAGTTTCAGATCAAGACGGAATCAGTTGTGGCAGATTGTGTATTCGAGAACAGGAATAAGAGACGGTTATCAATACCACCGTGAGATCCAGAAATAATTGATTGAAGCTCCTGCTTCAAAGCCGAGTCACCAATGGGCATTCGCACCCTGTTAGGGTTCAATGTCTTCTATGAAGCAGGGGGGGTGACCGAGGGGGACGCAAAGGAACGCCCCCCTGGTCGTTTGCGCTCGCCTGTTACTGGAAATTGTAACTTTTCATTCATCAGCAAGTCAATTATTTCCTGAAAACAGCTTCAATATTGATATAAACAGATAAATAGATTGATTGGATATTTCAACCAAAGCGCTTGACACAAGTCCGGTTTTTTCTGTTGTTTGTTGATAAGGTGAAATGGATTCGCCCTCGTTTAGTCAGCATTTTTAAAATTGCAGGGTTAAGGGTGTCAGGAGGATTCCAATGTCAAAGAAAAAAACGTTAAATCAAAAAGACCCTCTTTGTGGAGGCCAAGGAAAAGTTCAAGCAATTCCTTCAGGCTCAAGACATGGCAGGCGATTCCATACGAATTCCCGCCTCATGTTGTGATGTGTTCGGTTTGAAACCAAGCCCAATACTTGTTTCAATTGTTTACAGGTCATTATTTCACCATCGTAGCCTGGTTCACTTGTAATTGGCCTGAAAACGGAATATACAAAAATATTGCGATGCATTACCGTAAGACCTACGTTCACATCTCGCTCGATGAGCATAAAGACAAATGACCACCACACCCAAACATCTTTGCCTGAGCCAACTTGCCGAGGTAATGGCCGAAAAATTCAAAAACCGGGAAGCGATTACCTGCTACATCGGCTCCAATGCCGCGACACCGACCGCTTCCATCGAGGCTTTAACGCACAACATCGAGGCTGGTATCCCGCGCCTCCCTTTTATCCGCATGATACACCTGCTGACACAAGGGCCTGTTCCCTATGTCGCTGAGGGGCTGCAGGATCGCATCATGACCTATTCGATATTTTCGGGTGGGCCTGTTCGCCAGGCCGCCAATGAAGGGCGTGCTTACTATCTCCCTTGCACACTGGCCAATCTGGACGGACTGATCGGCAAAGGACAAAAATACGAACCGGAAATGGTGATCATGAAGGTCAGCCGGCATCCGCATACCGGCGAATACAGTTTGGGACTTTCCGTGGAGGCCCTGCACACCGCCATCGACTATGCATCAATCGTGGTGGCGGAACTGGATGCCAGCATGCCATTCACCCTTGGTCAGAGCCTGGTGGATGCCGGTTCCATCGATTACCTGATCGAGGAAGGGATTAAACCGGTGTACGATTTCGTCGCCCCGGACTTTGACGATCTGCCGCCTGAAGAGCGTCGCATTGGTGAGTTGATAACAAACCACTTTATACGCGACGGCGTGACCCTTCAGGTCGGTATCGGAAAGATACCGGATGCTGTGGTGGGAACCATCAAAGAAGCTAGCCCGAAAAATTTAGGGATACAGACCGAACTCTATGGTGACGGCCTGATGCACCTTCAGACGGCAAGGATCGTCACCAACCTAAAGAAAAAAGTCAACATGGGTTACAGCACCACCGGTCTGATTATGGGTTCCCGAGACCTGTACGATTATGTCCACATGCGCTCCGGGGTACAGATGCGGCCTTCTTCCTATACCAATTCGGCTGAAACCATCCGCGCGAACCGGCCGTTTCTTTCCATCAACACGGCTATCGGTGTAGACTTGTTCGGGAATGTGTGGGCTGATTTCATCGACCCCCGCCGCTACTACAGTGGTGTCGGTGGACAGCCCGATTTCATTCGCGCCATCAACAATGTGTCCATTGGAACACCCATTATCGCCATGAAAAGCCTGACGAACAAAGGTGCCTCCAAAATTGTCCGCATGCATCCGCCCGGTATCAGCTTGACAGCATCGGCATATGACGGGGTCGTGCTGGTGACGGAGCACGGCATTGCCGACCTGCGCGGTTTGACTATCGGGAACAAGGCCTTGGCCATTGCCAGCATTGCCCACCCAACTTTCCGCGATGAATTGTTGAAACAGGTTTATGACGATCCGCTTTTTACCAAACCGCACGATTATGCGCCAGGTAAGATCCCTTACGGTGTGACGCTCTATGAACCTCGGTGAGATTTTTAGGAATGTTTCTGTTATCTAATTGATTGTGGGTTTTCTAAAAATAGTCCCTGCCAATGTCTCCTGCTAAAACTTTAAATGCATCAATGGCGGGCATGACCCTAACGATTTAATAATAAATCATGCCGCTGAAGCGCCAAACCCACCTGCTAACCGATAAAATACAGTAAAAATAAGGAGCTGAACAATCCAACCGATAAGACAAACGCCTGCTGCGCGCCAGGTACTCTTATAGTCAAGCGCTTGTCTGACGGCAATGATCATTGCTACCAACATCCATATGCCGATTATGAAATTGAGGGTATTCCCCAGCATGGGGATGATTCCCAATATGCGCAGCACTCCCGGCGAACTTGAGAATCCGATGGTGCGTAGCAACTCACCATAGTCTGCTTTTGTTTGCGGTTCAGGAAATAGCCTGGTCCCAATATAATATGTAAGAAACGCCCAAATAAGCCATCCCGTCAGGGATATAATAGTTCCGAGAACAAGTCCTTTTATTCCTGTCGTACCGGCAGTTCCGATTCCGGCAGCAAGACCGGCAAGAATGACAACCCCCATAGCTTGTTGCATGGCACCTTTGTCTGCCTCGACTTCTTCATAAAGCGTTACATCCAGTTTTGCTGCCCTTATCATCCGATCCATGAATGATGCCATGATTTCCCCCCAATAGCAGATTACTCATTTCTATGCGTTTATGCTACTTTCAATGATCTTGGTAGTCACAAACACTCTCCTGAAACTTTTTCTTGATCGGGTTCTATTTAGCATGACCTTGGGAGTATGACCAGAGGAATCCAATTTAGAGACGCCTATGCAATTATGCGTTTCTCTTCTATGGCAAGTATGCTACGTAAAAATGCATGCCAAGAAAAGCGAGAATCGATGCGCCTGAAGGGCTTTTTCACCTTATCGGGCCGCTTTTACATTGCGACATGAAGCAGGTTTTCATGCATTGTCCTGTCTATAATCCCGGAGATGGCTTTCACTCCATGTTTCAGAAATCGGGGGACAAGATAAAATGGCTGTTCCTATGTCCTAGCTGCCACCGAATCTTCGATCTGGGATTTACGATACCCGAACAGTAGAAATAAAATGGTTCAGCCTATATATCTGGATTACAATGGTACTACGCCCCACGATCCTGAAGTGATTGCTGCCATGAGGCCGTTCCTGGAGACCGAATTCGGCAACCCGTCCAGTTCCCATTGGTATAGTATTCGCCCCAAAAGAGCGCTGGAAAACGCCCGACAACAGGTAGCCGGCTTTCTCAATTGCACGGCAGAAGAGGTGTTCTTTACATCCGGGGGCACCGAATCAAACAACCACGCGATCAAGGGGATAGCTCGCGCCCTGAAGGACAAGGGCCGTCATATTATCACCAGTACAGTGGAACACCCGGCTGTATTGGAGGTCTGCCAATATCTTGCAACCGAAGGTTTTGAAACGACCTACGTTGATGTGGATGACGCCGGCATGGTTCACCTGGAAAGTGTAGCCGCTGCCATTCGACCGGATACGGTGTTGATCACCATCATGCATGCCAACAACGAAGTGGGGACCGTCCAACCCATATGTGAGATTGCCAAGCTTGCCAGACAGAAAGACATCTGCATCCACACAGATGCGGCCCAAAGCGCGGGTAAGATCTCCACGGATGTTCAAGAAATGAACGTCGACCTGCTCTCAATTGCGGGCCACAAACTATACGCCCCCAAGGGCATTGGCGCACTATACGTTAAAAAGGGCTTGTTACCGGAAAAATTTTGCCACGGGGCAAACCAGGAGATGGGATGGCGCGCCGGCACCGAAAACGTACTCGCGATCGTGGGGCTGGGCAAAGCCTGTGAAATGGCCGAGCGGAGTCTCGATCATGCCGGTAGACATTTGAGTGCTTTGCGTAACCATTTGTATGAGGGACTGGCGTCACAACTAGATAACATGCGCCACAATGGGCATTTCGACAAGTGCCTGCCCAACACCCTGAGTCTCTCTTTCAAGGGTTTGGAGGCCAATCGAATACTAGATGAAATCGGACTGGAAGTGGCCGCCTCTGCCGGCGCCGCCTGTCACTCGGACACCGTTACCCTGTCCCACGTCCTAAAAGCAATGCGGATTCCCCTGGAATGGGCCAAGGGCACGGTTCGTTTTTCCACCGGTCGAATGACAACGCCGGACCAGATCCACACAACCATCGACGTCGTAGCAAGCACCATCAAACGATTGAGAGTCTGAATGAACGAATAAAATACATGCATCCCAAATGCGTGGTCTTGTTTGACCTGTTTTAAAAAGCGTAATTTCATCATAGCAAAAGCGATGAAACTGATAATTTAAGGATGTCCCCAATTTTTTCTAATTTTTGCTGGAATTATCACCAATGAACACAATCCTTCCCTACATTGTTCTGGCTGTCGCCGCCGGGTTTTGCCTGCCAACCCAGGCGGGTATTAATTCGCGACTGAATCTCTGGACGCAGTCACCTGTTCTGGCCGCTGCCATCTCTTTTGCCGTGGGCACGGCAGCCCTTATCGTCTATGCCATTATCTTGCGTGTACCTCTGCCTTCGATATCGAGCTTGAAGCAATATCCCTGGTGGATATGGTCGGGCGGGTTCCTGGGCGCATTTCTGGTTGCAGCCACGATCGTTCTGGCCCCCAGGCTTGGCGCAGCTTCCATGATCGCTCTTGTCGTATCGGGTCAGATGTTTGCATCCGTGGTGCTGGACCACTTTGGCTTAATCGGTTACGCGGTTCACCCCATAAATGGTTGGCGGGTCTGCGGGGTACTTTTGCTGGTGGGGGGTGTTGTCTTAATCAGAACCCACTAATAATACCGTGGCACAGAAAATTTATCCCCTGCCTGCAACGGATCGAAGCGAAGACTGATTGGCACGCGAACCTTTTTCGTGCCCCCAACCCCACAAAAAAGGCGATGCCAGTATCAGGACACAGGACTAGCGTGTGAATACGCCATTGCCGGTATGATGACAAATGTTTCAGCTCCGGGTGTTTTCCAGTACAATTCCAAGGTCGCACTTCCTTTTCTCTGAAAGTACCGAACCAGGACAGCATATTTGCCCGGCTGTTTGATATCAATCTCCGCCGCCGGTGTAAAACGGTCTGCATGAATGTCCGGATCGTTGAGAATCATTTTGTTGTCCAAGAAAACCCGAATACCATCGTTACTGTTGGCTTTGATCTGGTATCTCCCACTTTCCCTAAAACTCACGTAGCCCTGAATCTGAACACAAACCCTATGGCTTTTACCGCTATCGAACACATCCCCATTCCCAAATTGGTGGTCAATCATCTGTATTGGTTTGCCGGGCAAACCATTTTTAGCCATCCACTTGACGCCCGGCATCTCATCGATATGTCTGATTTTCTTTGATAAATGAACAACGGAAAGACCGGGGATCGTTGGGGGTTCACCTGCCAAAAAAAAGGCTGGTCGGGGCCAGGCGTCCGGCTCCGTGGCATTTAAATCGCTTTCTTCCCCGACACGATGAAAACCATGGCATCCATTCAGTGCGAGAATGCCCCAGAATAACAGCCAAGCACAAAGGCAGCGTGACGTCGAATGCCCCATGATCTCGATCTCCTTAATCTTTTTTTTCCGATGGCAAGTTTGGGCGTCCACATCGAGAAGTTAAAGCAGGGAGGGCCTATGGTACGCTTTTGAGGTGAAAGGTATCCCGGTCTGATGCTAACCTATACGACCATACGGTCAAGGTTAGCACTTAGCTGCATCCCATGCCTGAAAAGGATTCGCAAACGGTTGGATGAACATGCCAAGCATCAATTCTGATCGCCGGGGGAATCCGTGTCGTTCCTATCGCCCTCGACTTGCATGTTGCGTATCGAATTCAGAGAGCCGCTCTTGAAAACATATTGGCCTTCCCGGAAACCGGCCTTTCTCAGAAGCGCCTCTCTGCTTGATTTGAGAACTGAATAATCTTTCATACGACCACGCTGTGTTTTGCATTTTTAAGCATCTAACGAGCCACTGCAAACGTAATGAGTCATTAGTATGCAAAAATCGTGCAAGTTCAACATATTGTATAGCGGACAAAAAAAGTCGAATATATAGAAGATTTTATATCCCCAAGGTCCGAATTAAAACCCAAATTACGCAATTGATATGAATTGAATGTAATAGTTCCTATCAAACTTTGAGAACGGAGTCTTCACTTCCGAAATCATTCCGGATATAGCCATCCGCATCCCCGTCATTCTCCCATCGTTGGCCGCCGAGAAAATATTTAAACCGATACGAATGGTTTGCAGGCAAGGTAATCGTCACCGAAAAACTCCCATCTTTGAGTTGCTTCATGAGGGTTGCCTTTTTATTCCAATCATTAAAATCTCCGCACAGCATTACGTTCCTGGCATTGACCTCCGGTGAGACCTTGAATGTCACTCTGCAAAAATGGCCTGTTTTGGTGTAATTCTTTTTAAGCATGACGCCTCCTTAAAAGATGAATTTATAGAATGCATCCAGATGCTTTGTCAATATTGAGCGCTATCTTTTTTGGGTTGTTCAATCCTGTCCCGTCCAATGGGAAATCATGGCAGTTGCTGTCGCTGTTACCTCTTTCAAGGCGACGTTGTTCAGCCCCCTGCAATCATCGGTATTATATATATTTCAGCTTTGTCCGGTATGACGTAGGTGCTGAAATTGGGTCGGGATACATACCTGCCGTTAACCCTGATCACGGCGAATTGATGGGCTTGGGTCATTTCCTGCAGCAAATCGGATACGGTCATGCCATGCTGCCAGGGCATCTGCTCGCCATCCAGTGTAATCACGTAGTAACTCCGTTTTCCCTGAGGGTTTTCAAGACGTCTGGAAAATCGATGCCTAGACGCTTGACGGTTTCTATTGTCGGGATACCGTTTTGTGTCCACCCTCTTCGCACATACACGGCATCTTTTAATTGTTCATACTGTTCTTCTCGCAGCTTGCGTAGAATAATCATCTTTTCGGCTGTCGACTTGTCCTCGACATCAACGCCATGCTTTTCCTTGAGCTGGCCATCGTAGCGTTCCCGGCGGGATTCATATTCCTCCTCGGTCACCGGCCCCACCGCACGATACGGGATGCTGTCCTGCGTTCTGGTTCCAAACCCCATTCTCAGGTTGAAGATCCTTTGAAAATTGTAGACCGCCTCGCTGATCGTGACGAGATCCTCCGGAACGACGCTGCGCCCTGTTACGGCAGCGAAATACTGGGCGTACCACGTCATATGCTTGATTACCTTGGCGGGTTCCGCAGTGTCCTTGTTGTCTTCCGGAACAATATCATTCCAGGGAAGCTTGCATAGACCGCAGAGGCCGAACCATGTCCGAAACATGGGAAACCAGTGCAACGCCTCTGCTTTCTGTTCGAATGTGGGCATGTAATTATGCACCATGTCCAGAAAAATAAGCCATGCTTCGTCATGCTGCGGTCCTTTGAGTGCCATGCCGTAGCCCCCCTGTTGGGCGAGCGATTCCTTGGTCATGTACTCGGAGAACTCCAGACCCTTTGATTCCATGCCGATATCCTGCAGGATTTGGTCATCCGCACCAAATTCCGAAGCAAACAGTTTTTTCATCCGCCGAACACCCTGGCCGAGCAGCGTTCCAAACCCTTCGCCCCTGGCCATTTGATGAACCAGCTCCAGGGCTGCATCCCGATTGCCGAAATGGAGATTCAGTCCGCCGGTATGGCTTTCGTCAATAAGACCCATCTCGAAACATTCCATGGCAAATGCCAGGGTGGTCCCCACCGAGATGGTATCGAGACCGTAAGCATCACAGTAAAAATTGATTTCGATAATGGTAAATGGATCAAAAATACCCAGATTGGATCCGCACCCGGCAATGGTTTCATACTCGGGTCCGTCCACAAAGACCTTGATACCCTTGTAGGGGCCCGTCAGGGGTACAAAATCCTTTACACCATGAGAGCAAGCCACGGTGCAACCCATCCAGCACCCGTCGAATCCCGGGTCGAAGATATCTTTATAAACATCCTTTCCAATCAGGCCCGCCATCTTATGCTGCCCGAATTTGAAATTGTGTGTCGGCAGCAGATCAAAGTCGTTCATAATGGGAACCAGATGGGTCGTGCCGATCTTTGCCATCTCATTTTGTTTCGGGTCTAGCTGGACGATTTCTTTAGAGTAACTTTTGGCGACGGCTTTCATCGTTTCCATGTCTGCTGGATTATTGGCGTCCATGGAAACAGTATCCCAGCGCACAACAACTGCCTTGATGCCTTTATGGGCAAACACCGTTCCCAACCCACCACGACCAGCCTGTTTATATCTAGCCCGTTTCCGCTTTGGGTCGTACCAGCTGACGTTCAAACAGCCCATCAAGGTATGTTTAGCACCCGGGCCTGTGGAAACGACAGAAATCCCCCTGGGTTTTTCATTCCCAAAATGCTGGGTCAATACAGACGAGGTTTCATAGGCATCTTCGGGCAGGCCCTCTGCTTCGAATAGGGTTACCTGCTCGCTGATACCATCAACATAGATAACCACTTCTCGGGTGGCCTGGCCCTGTATTTCCAAGGCATCGAATCCTGAAAACTTGAGATAGGGGCCAAAATACCCGCCCACGTTTGAATCGATAACCGATCCTGTCAGGGGTGACAGGGACGTCACAATACTTTTGCCTGACCCTGGATAGGATGGGGTCCCGCCCATGGGACCCGAGGCCATACAGATGGCATTCTCCGGATCCGACCACTGGGTGGTACCGGTTACAGCATGCCACAGCAGCCACAAATCAAAGCCCTTGCCGCCCACAAAAATCCGCTTCATTTCGTCGGAAACCGGTTTGATGGATATTTCAGCATCTGAAATATCCACGCAAAGGGTTTGATTCGCGTATCCCTTTTCGATCTTCGGTCGTTGATAAGTCAGTGACTTGATGCCCTTCAAATTAAACGCTTTCATAGTTTCCTTCCTTTAGGTGTCTGTACTCTTTATGTGCCATATTCTCTTGAGACCGGATAGGGTGTCCAAGGTCAAACTCAGCAATGCCGGAATTAGAAAAATGGTGAAAATCGTCGAAACCAGGATGCCGCCAATGACCACGCTGCCGAGACCGCGATAGAATTCTGAACCTGCCCCCGGAGAAAGTGCCAGGGGTGTCATGGCGCATACCGTGGTGATACTGCTCATATAGATGGGCCGTATTCGTGAACGAACCGACTCGGCAATGGCCTCTCGAGGCGCCATGGCGGCGTTACGCATATTGTTAAGTGTCTGGTGAACGATAAGAATGGCATTGTTCACCACAATGCCCACCAGTATTACAAAACCGAGCATGGTAATGATATCCAGTGGTTGATCAATGACGAAACGATTGAGCAGGAAAAGACCGACAAAGCCACCGGCTGCTGCCAGGGGAACACTAAACATAATGATAAAAGGGTACACAAAATTTTCAAACAGGGCTGACATGAGTAGATAGCTGATGATCACCGCCAAAAAAAAATTCCACATGAGCGCCTTTCGGGTTCGCGTGAGGTCGTCTGCGGTGCCGCCCATGTTGATGTGATTAAGACTGCCCAGGACACCGCTGCGCATGAGGGGATCGATGATCTTTTCAGCCACAAGCTGCGTGGCTGTTTCCAGTGCGATTGAAACTGGCGGGATAATCTGGATGGTGATGGCCCTTTCCGCATGCAGATGGTTGATCTGACTGGGCCCTTCCGTCAAGCTGATATCTGCCACCGACGACAGCGTTACTTTTTCGCCGGAGCGTGAAATCACCGGCAGACCGGCTAAATCCTGTATTTTCGATACCCTGTTTTCTTCCGTTTTGATCATGAGATCGATCTCTTGCCCCTGAAAGCGGTACCCTCCGGCACGAACGCCGTCCACCAGGGCATTGACCGTTAGTCCCAAATCGGCGGTGGTCAACCCCAATCGGGTCAACCGATCCCGGTCGGGGATAATCTGCATTTCCGGGCTTCCCAGGTCGAGGCTCGGTATGGGACGAATCTGTGCGCCGGGCAGAACCTGCATGGCACCCCCAAAGATCTGTCGCCCGAGACTGATCAGTTGCACCAGATCAGGACCTGTAATTTCAACCTCTATGGAGCGACCCTTGCCGATGCCCCTGGCGAAGAGCCCTGGCTGCTGAACCACGGCGATCATGCCCGGTATTTTTCTGAAGGCGCCATAGACATAAGGAAGCAGTTCACGTGTCCTTTCTTGAACCTTGGACATCATTCCCATAAACGCCTGTTGTCCAAATGCAACAAAGAAAACACTTTCCAAAGGGGGCAAGTTCAGTTTTCGAGCAAGTTCACTTTCACCTTCATGGTTGATCAAGGGTAGAATGTCACTTTCGACTTGCGTGGCAATACGCTTCATCTCAGCTTGGTTGTATCCTGGCGGGGGTATGAGAATACCGAACAGCATCTCACGGTTCCCCTGGGGTAGATACTCTGTTTTGGGTATCAATCCAATGGTAAAACCGACGGCCAGAATGGTTAAAACAAACACCACCAAAAGTCTGGCGGTCACATAGCCGCACATCCAGTAGATAAAGCGGGTGATCTGGTTGACGAATCCACCCGCCAGACCCTTGATCGAAAACCGGCTTCTCTTTTTGGGATCGGCCATGCGAACCCGGCCGAGAATCTTGGCCGACAGAGAGGGAATGCCGGTGATGGAAACGATCAAACTCAAAAAAACCGCACTGCTGATGGCAATGGCAATATCGCGGAAAAGCTGGCCCGCTTCTTCCTCTACAAATATGATGGGCAGAAATACCGCCACAGTGGTCAAGGTACTGGCCAGGACAGCACCCCAGACCTCTACGGTCCCGTCATAGGCGGCCTTGGCACGCGATTTTCCCATTTCACGGTGACGAAAAATATTCTCAAACACCACGATCGAGTTGTCCACCACCATACCGATGGCAAAGCTGAGTCCTGCCAGGCTGACCACATTGATGTTACGCCCCAGGAGGGTCATGACAAGAAATGTGGCGATGATGCTGATGGGAATCGCCACAGAGACGATAACGGTACTGGCAATATTCCTTAAAAAGAGAATCAGTACCACCACTGCCAGGGTACCACCCAAAAAGATGTTCTGCTTCACCAGGTTGATGGCACTGTAAATATAGCCGGTTTCATCGTAGACTTGGCGGATTTTCAGCTTTTTATCCTTTAATACCGAGTTGTTGAGCTCCTTGAGGACTTCTTGCAAACGATTCATGACAACCAGCACATTGGAACCCGGCTCCCGGACCGCATTCATAACGATGGTAGGTTTTCCTTCGTGTCGGACCACCACATCCAGTTTTTCATAATCAAGCTGGACACGTGAAACCGCTCCCATTGTTACGGGGATCCCGTTGACCCGTTTGATGATGACATTTTCAACGTCGGCCACATCCCTGAATTCGCCCACCGTTCGTGTAACATATTTTCGCTTGCCTTCATCAAAACTGCCGGCGCTTACATTCCGGTTTTCAACATCCAGCGCCCTCATCAATTCGGGTATGGTAATATTACGGGCGGCCATGGCTTCCATGTCGATTGTGACGGCAAGCTCCCGTTCCTGGCCCCCGTAGACATTGACTGAACCGATATTGTTGATTCTTTCCAGAAAGGGTTTCACCTGGTCATTGATAAAATCAACCTCCTGATTCACAACCCCCTGGTATCCCTCTGTAGCCTCCAACGCCATCCAGGCGATGGCCTCTTCTTGGCGACCCCCGGATTTGATCAGGGGTTTGTCTGCATCGGTCGGGTATTTTTTTACCTGGTCCAGTTTCTTGGATACCCGCAAAAGGGCATCGTCCGTATCCGTACCGATCTCGAACATCAAGTTGATGTAAGCATAGCCATCCCGGCTTTCACTTTCCATTCTGTCCAGCCCCTCGAGGTTTTTCAACTCCTCTTCCTGGACATCGACAATCTCCCGTTCCACCTCCTGCGGGCTGGCGCCCTCCCACCGGGTTTCCACAGACACCTCGGGCAGATCCACATTGGGCGTCAACTGGATCGGGATTCTGTAGAGCGAAATAAAACCGAACAGGACAAGCAGGATGGCACCCACAATTACGGTTACCGGTCTTTTTATTGCGGTATCGACGAGTTTCATCAGTCAACTACCTGTACGCTCTGGCCGGGTCTCAAGCGTTCATTGCCCCGGACAACTACCTGCTGGCCCGGTTCCAGGTCTCCTTCGATGGCCGCATCATTGTCATAGTAGCCCACGACCTGGATGGGAACCGGCGCTGCCTGACCATCGTTGACGACATAGACTAGCCGTATGTCACCAGCGGTTACGACGGCATCCTTGGGCAGAAGCTTGACCGTTCGCTTCTCCCCGACACTGAATGTGACGGTCGCGGCCATACCACTCTTTAATTGAAAATCTTTGTTTGGCAGCTCAATGTGTACAGGGAAGGTCCTGGCGTTTGAATCTCCCTTTGGCAGAATTGCTGAAACGGTTGCGGACAGGGGTTTTTTACCCAGGCTGTTGATGACCGCACGTATGTTGCTACCGATATTGATCCCCACCGCATACTTTTCAGGAACATCCACGCTGATGAGAATACGGTTCATATCCACCAGCGTAACCACAGGTCCGCCCGCAGGCATCCATTCCCCAACCTGGGAATGTTCTGCCGCCACAAAACCTGCAAAGGGGGCCTGAACCGTCTTTTTTGAAATTTCGTATTCCAGCTGTTCGATATCGGCCGCATTCATCAATAGCTCATTTTCGAGAGCACTGTGGTTGTAGAAAGCCTCGTCATACTGTCTTTCCGCCACGCTGTTGGACTTCTTGAGATTGCTGACGCGCTGCAGCTCCTTTTCGGCAAGAACGAATCTTGCTTGGATACCGGCACGGGTGGCCATGGCCCCTTTCAATCGCAGCCTTGCACCCGTAGATCCCAACACCGCCAGCGGTGTTCCTTTGACGATAAAATCACCGGCCTTGATATAATACATCTCCACCAAACCGGCCACTTCAGATGCAACGACACTCTCACGGAAGGGCTGTGTGGTGCCGATCAGAGAAATCTGGTCGCTGACGGTCTTGTTCATAACCTGCGCTACCTTGACCGGAACGGCAGGAGGAGCTGGTTTTTGTTCCTGGGCAAAAGAATAGGACGTAACATAGCCCCCCATAGTTATTGCCAGGGACAAGCATATCAGTGTGTGGATGAAAAAACGATAGAACAGATGCATAGGGTTAGGCTCCCGTCAAAAGATGATTGGGAATTCTTATCAGAATAACAATCCTCCATCAAGATGATTACGTCTGTGCCTTTTTGAACATTAAAAGGACGAGGCTCACGACAATGTATAATAAACCAGCTGCAACGATGAGAAATTTTGGGAGGGCGCACCACATGGCCAGTACCGGCCATATCTCACTTTCGGCGCCCTGCAGAACCTGAATCAGGCCAAGGTTTTCGACAATATCCAGCAGGGCTGCGCCCAACTGTCCCCATGCAAGGGGGGCTCCCCATAACGAGAAGGAGGGCATGCGTTGGGACAAACCACGGGCCACCAGGATACACCCCAATCCGATAGCCCCGGCATAAGAAAAGAGAAACAAAAAATCAAGACCCAGGCTCAATCCGGCAAAGACACTTCCTTCAGGCCCCCATGATGCGAGGATATGTTTTGCAGCGCTCATACTTCCGGCGAACTCGAATGAAACAATGCCGGCGGGGGCTGCCTTGGTTTTCAAGGGAGCATCCAGAAATTGAAGCCCTCCCATGACAGCCAGTGTAATTAGGAGTAACACCACAAAGGCCCGTTTTTGAGCCTTGATGGTCAACCACTCAAATGGATGTTTCTTCATCATGCCTGGCTATGCGATAAGGGTGTGGATCGATATGAGGTATGGTTTCATCCATGATATCAGCGATGAGCTTTCCCGTACCCGGTCCCACGCTAAGGCCGATCATGTTATGCCCGGCAGCGATAATAACATTTTTCATCCGGGGCGAACGGTCGATATAGGGCAGCCCGTCAACGGTCATGGGCCGAAAACCACACCATTCCTTTTTTCTGCCGTTGAATTGCGATGGGTCAAAATAACCATCAAGTCCTTTTGCCAAGGCGCACAGCCGTCGTTGATTCAAACGGTCGTCAAATCCTGAAAATTCCATGGTACCCCCCAGCCGGCATTCATCGAGCCAGGGGGTGTAGACCGTGCGCGGTTCTTCAAAAAAACATGGGATCTCGGGAAATGATTGCGGTCGATCCGTGGTAATGGAATAGCCCTTTCCCGGTTGAATCGCCAGCTTACACCCCAGTTGATTCTCAAAAGAGGGAGTCCAGGCACCTGTGGCCAGGACAAAGGCATCCGCCGAAAGTTCCGTGTCTTCGGTAACGATGGCAGAAGCATGGCCCTTTGCCTGGCGAAAGGTTTGAACCGCGCTGTTCTCCAATATCCGCGCTCCGCGATGGAGAAGAACCCGCCTCAGCCCGGACATGAGTTTTTCGGGCCGCAAATGGGCGGTCTGTTTGTACAGCCAGCCGCCGCTGACTCGGTTTCCCAGTGTCGATACCAACCCGAGCATGGTCTTCCTGTCCAGGGGTTGCGCCGCTATTCCGAACTGCCTCAACAGGGTATCTGTTCCATGAAAATCGTTCCACCCTTTGGCGGATCTATAAATGTGAAGAGATCCACCCACATTCCAGTCGCAGGCCATCCTTTCTGTCTGCATGAACGTTGCGTACAACGCAAAACTGCTCTGCAGCAATGCATGGCGGCCTTTAGCGGATTTCAAAACAGCCTTTGGCTGTGCATGACGTGCAAATTGACAGAACCATTTTATCAGACCAGCGTCCAATCGCGGCTTGATATAAAGTGGGGAATCCTTGGACAACATCCACCTGAACGCCTTGAACAAGGTACCCAGGGAGTTGAGGGGCAGGATGTGATTGGGGACGATCAGGCCGCAGTTGCCGCTGGACGCCCCTTGGCCGAAGCGGTCTTTATCGACAACGGTAACCGACCACCCGTTTTCCAGCAGGTAATAAGCTGCAAACCCGCCGATGACGCCACCGCCGATGATGATGACAGACTTGGATCTTTTCAATATCGCCCATTTGCATTCAATTGGTTCACAACCTGTTAGGACAATGCGTATCCTTACTCGCCAAGATAGGCTTTTCGAATGTCAGGATTGTGGAGTAGGGTTTCGGCCCGGTCTTCCAAGGTAATCTGACCTGTTTCGAGGACATACCCTCTTTGGGCGGCTTGAAGGGCCAGGTTGGCGTTCTGCTCCACCAGCAAAATCGTAACGTCTTCTTTTTTGTTGATCTCGGAAATGATATTAAATATTTTCTGGACAAAGATGGGCGCAAGGCCCAGGGAAGGTTCATCCATGAGCAGTACCTTTGGCCGGCTCATTAGGGCCCTAGCAATGGCCAGCATCTGTTGCTCACCGCCGGAAAGGGTGCCTCCCTGCTGTTTTTTTCTTTCCGCCAGAATGGGAAACAGCGTAAAAACACGATCCAGATCTTTTTCAATCACTCGGCGGTCCCTGCGGTAGAATGCACCCAGTTCGAGGTTTTCCATTACGGTCAGTCGGGGAAATATTCTCCGCCCTTCGGGAATCTGGCACAACCCCATGGTGGGCAGTTTTTCGGCGGCGATGTTGTTGATCACCTTTCCTTGATAAATCACCTCACCCTTGTCAACGGGAACGATACTGCAGACAACCATGAGCGTTGTGGATTTCCCTGCACCGTTGGCACCGATGATGGCCACAATTTCACCGGGAAACACCTTCAGGGAGATGCCTTTCAAGGCTTTGATGCTGCCATAACCGGCAGACACGTTTTTCAATTCCAGAATCGGATCTCCTGGCATTTAGGTCTCCCTATCTTCAGATCGTGTGCCCATACGCTTGGCCGGAATCAGGCCGGCCGGTCTAAACAGCATCATAATAACCATGGCGGCACCAAATGCCAGCATCCGGTACAACTCGAACCCTCTAAACAGCTCCGGCAGCACAATCAAGGCAGCCGCCCCCAAAATGATACCGGGAATCGAACCCATGCCGCCCAGGACCACCATACACAACACCATGGCCGATTCAAGAAAGGTGAAGCTTTCCGGACTGACGAATCGCATTCTGGATGAAAAAAATGCACCGGCCAGACCGGCAAAAACAGCACCCATGGCATAGGCCAAAAGCTTCAAAAGAAATGTGTTGACACCCATCAACTCAGCAGCCGTTTCATCTTCCCGTATGGATTCCCATGCCCGCCCGATTCTCGAATAATTCAATCGGTAGACGGCAACAATTGTAACGATAGCCAGCATCAGGGCAACGTAGTAGAGATAGTGCAGCTTTTTCAACCACAAGTGTTCCAGGCTGAATCCATTAGAAAAACTAGGATAAAAAATGCCCGGAACCTTGATGCCCAAAATTCCGTTGGGTCCGTTTGTGAGGGACATCCAGTTGTTGAGTATTAAGCGCACGATTTCGCCAAAGGCGAGGGTTACGATAGCCAGGTAGTCTCCGCGCATCCTCAATGTTGGATAACCGATGATACAGCCGGCAATGCAGGACAGAAAAGCTGCCATGGGAAGGCATACCCAGAAGGAAAGGCCATAATGGATGTTTAACAGGGCATAGGAGTAAGCACCAATTCCGTAGAATGCGATATACCCCAGATCCAGCATGCCCGCCAGACCCACCACGATATTCAGACCGAGACCGAGGCAGATATAGATCAGGACATTGACAGCCACATCCTGGGCATACCGGGTTGTGAAAACCGGAAACAAAAGGGCAAGCGCCAAGACCACTATCAGCCATGCCCATACAGGCATTTGTTTTGAATAAGCCAGGGTTTTTTTCCTGGCCGTGGCGATTGGACCGGTCACCGCATTTAGGGCGCCGCTCTTGTTCAGGAGATAAAGAAACAGACAGATAGCGGTACCCGCAAAAATATAGAGCCACACCGTCAGGGTCTTTCCAAAGGAAAGCGTTCCATCCGGATGTATACCCAGAAGTGGCCAGAGAAGACCCAGAAGCCAGAGCATCCCCAGCGTGTATCCTTTCCAGATTTTCTTAAACTCTTGTATCATCGATATTCTGACCCACGATGCCTGTTGGCTTAAAGTACAGGACAGCGATGAGAATGATAAATGCAAACACGTCCTTGTACTGTCCGGAAATATACCCTGCCCCAAAAATCTCCACCATCCCGATAATCAATCCTCCGAGCATGGCACCGGTAATGTTCCCAATACCCCCTAATACGGCTGCTGCAAAAGCCTTTATACCCGGAACGAAACCCATGTCATACCGCACAGAGCCGTAATAAAGACCCACCATAATACCAGCTGCCGCTGCAAGCCCTGCGCCGATAGCGAAGGTATAGGAAATGATTTTATTGCTGCCGATGGCCACCAAGGCCGACATGGTCTTGTCCTGTGCGGTTGCCCGCATGGCCATGCCCATGCGGGTTTTGAATACCAGTATATTCAGGACAATCAGCAACACAATCGTCATGAAGAGGATCATGATCTGGAGGTAGCTGACGGTAATGGAACCGAACTCAAATCCGCCGCTAAAGTATTCACCAGGATAGGGTTTGTCGAAGACACCCTGGGTCAACATCAATCCGTTCGAGAGAAAAATCGACATCCCCAGGGCCGACAGCAGCGCTGCCAGACGCGATTGCTTGCGTAACGGTTTATAAGCAATTTTTTCCACCCCCACGGCAAGAAAGGCGCAATAGGCCATCGTCAAGACGAATGCACCCCCCAGGCAAAAGATCGGATGGGTTTCCATGAAGCCCAAACCCGTAAGGTACGCCAGGAGAATGACCCCCACATACCCGCCGGCCGCAAAAAATTCCCCATGCGCAAAATTTATGAGCTGAATCACCCCATATACCATGGTATAGCCCAGCGCGATCAGGGCATACAGACCACCCAGCGTCAAACCGTTGATCAACTGCTGAAGAAAATATTCCATATGTGTCCCGGTAACTGTCTTGAGGGGATAAAACTTACCCGGCCATAAAGCAGGGTAAGTTTTATCCTGGGCTGAACATTTGGGAAGGTTCGCCTTTGCTGACGACCTGCTGCTTGCAGCGCGGATCATCAGCAAATTGATGCGGCGATTTTATTTCAGGAATCCCTTGTCTGGTGCCCAGTACGGATGATAGTCCCCGTTTTCGATCTTGTAGGCAATATAAGCAGATCCGGAATCGCCGTTGGCTCTGAATTTAATATGTTTTGATGCGCCCTGGAAATCCAGTTTCATCAACTCCGCCTTGACTTTTTCCGGATCGGTGGATCCGGCGCTCTTGATGGCCATCAACAGGGCCGTTGCGGCATCATAGGCATAGGTTCCATATGCGCCAATCTGGCCGTATTTGGCCGTAAAGCGTTTTTCATAGTTTTTGAATGCGTCGGTGGTTTTGTCGGTATAGCCGTAAGTTACATAAATACCTTCGGCTGCATCTTTTGCCACCGTGATGAAATTGGGGTGGTACATGGCATCCTGGGATACAATGATCGATTTCAGGCCCAGGCGTTTTGCCTGGATAGCCATCAGGCTTCCAGTAGCATGGTTCTGCAGGCACATGTAGAAAAGATCGGGATTTTTGCTTTTTGCCATGGTCAGGATCGCTGAAAAGTCTTTATCCCCCTGGTTTACATGGTCATGCCCCAGAACCTCGATACCCATCTTTCCGCAATTTTTGTTGACGCCTTCAGCCAAGCCTTGAGAATAGGTGGTTTTGTCATCGACGATAAAGATCGTTTTGCCTTTTAATGCCTCTTTCATGAACTGGACAGCTGCCGGCGCCTGGTCATCGTCCCTACCACAGACGCGGAACATGTAGGGAAGACCTCGGTCCGTTACCTTTTCATTGGTGGATGCAGGTGTCAGCATGATGATATTCTCTTCATTCAGGGTCTCGGAGGCAGGAATGGTAGATGAAGAACAATAGGCCCCCACAACACCTGCCACGCCGATATTGATGAGTTTGTTGGCAGATGCCACAGCCTGCTTTGGATCGCAGGCCGTATCCTGGGGATACAGCTCGATCTTGTCATACCCTGGAATGCCGCCGGCTTCTTCGAATACCTCGATGGCCGTGAGCACACCATTTTTGATATCGTTTCCGTCGGCCGCATAGGGTCCCGTGAGAGGCCCCATGGATCCGATCTTTAATGTCTTGGCAGAGGCCCCGGCAAATAGAAATGGAACCAGAATCAATCCGAACACCAATACCTTTAATGCATGTTTCTTCATTTTACTCCTCCCTGATGGTAGTTAATGTTTTTCAGTCAACTTTGAACCTGTATTATCCATATCGGTGGCATGTCGCCACTCCAATACCCCTATTTTAAAAATGCATAAAACAATGTGAATTACAGAAGGCCATTCGTGAAACACAAACCGTTTAAGCGGCCGGCTGACCCAGATATGCTTCAATCACATTTGGGTTCCTTTGAATTTCTTCCGGATTTCCTTCAGCGATCTTGACGCCGTGGTCAACACAAACAATACGCTCACACACCCCCATGACAACCTTCATGTCGTGCTCCACCAGCAGGACATCGACACCTAGTTCCGATATCCGGGAAATATCTTTCATGAGCGCTGCGGTCTCAGCCGGGTTCATCCCTGCTGCGGGTTCGTCCAGGAGCAGCAGTTTGGGTTTGGAAGCCAGGGCTCTGGCGATTTCAAGCCTGCGCTGAAGTCCATAGGCGAGATTCTGTGCCACGGTGTCCGCATACGAATCAACACCCATGAACTCGAGGGCTTCACGTGCACTTCTTTTAATTTCGGCCTCTTCTCTTTTTTGAGACCGGCTCCTGGCGATAGCGCCCACGACCCCCTGTTTCGATCTGGAGTGTCTGGCGACCATGGCATTTTCGATAGCCGTCATATTGGAAAATAGACGGATGTTTTGAAATGTTCTCGCGACCCCGCGTGCGAAAATCTGGTGGGGCCGTTTACCCAGCAGGCTTTTGTCTTCAAAAATCACATCCCCTTCCGAGGCATGGTAAACACCGGTCAGCACATTGAAGATGGTAGTTTTACCAGCACCGTTCGGGCCGATGAGACCGACGATCTCGCCTGCATTGACAACAAAGCTCAGGTCTGACAAGGCCGTGAGCCCCCCAAACCTGACCGTAATATGTTGAATATCCAGTCTTGGCATAGCCCTCATTTAAGAGATTTGTTGAAGAACCCCGTAGCAAGTCTTTGGGAATGCGCTCGCACTTGTGGTTCAGATTGGGATATAGAATTCGGGAATCTATTTACAGCAGCCAACTGTATATATAATAACCTGACCCGTGTCAAGTGAACAAATCGATCTGTTATAGTACAAATTCAGATTGTTACACCAGTCCCATCTCTGTCAGGGGCTTGTTTTCGAGAATGCGATGGGGTGAAAACACGGACAGGTCCAAAACAGAATTTTTGCCGATGATTCTTTCAGACAGATAGCGACCCACTGCTGGTGCCTGCTGCAGGCCATGACCCGAAAACCCATTGGCCAGAAACAGGCCCTTGACCTCGGGCCACTCCCCGAGAATGGCATTGCCGTCCAATCTGTTGACTGCATACAGACCTGCCCATCCCCGGATGAGTTTCAGGGTGTCGAACCTTGGCACAAATTGGGCAAGTTCCGGCCACAAAACATCGTAAAACCGTTTTTCGTCCCAGGAAAAATTAAAACCAACCGGATCCTCATCCATGGATTTTCCCAGCAGAATATGACCGCCTGTTTCCGTTCTAAAATAAAGTCCCGATGGCAGAACCGTCAATGGCAGCGTCTGTTCAGGCTTAACCGTTGTGTCCAGCACAAACACTTGCCGTATTACCGGATCTACCGGCAGTTGGACACCGGCTGTTCGGGCTATCCGGGCAGCCCATGCACCGGCACAGTTGATAACAATACCTGCCCTTGGTTCATTACCGGATGCCAACTGAAGACCTTCCACCCGCTTGCTTGCCACATGAATGTTTATCGCCTCGTCTTCTATATAGCGGGCGCCCATGGCAAGGGCTTTTGCTTTATATCCCATCAGGGCTGCATAGGCATCGAAATGACCATCCCGAGGGCCAAAAGATCCGCCGATATATGCTTTCATATTGTACAAAGGGTAGCGGGACACTATCTCCTCAGGATTCTGCCACTGGATGTCGCAGCCCAGATTCTTTTGTAGCTGTATTGCCGATTGTGCTGATTCGAAACCCTTTTCGTCCACAACAAACAGGTTTCCTTCCCGCTTGTAGGCAATACGGGGCTTTCTATCCCCAACAGCCATGTCCGTCTCGAATCGTTCCAGCGTCTCAAAGGCATACTGGGATATCTGGACATTCTGTTTCAGATTGAACTGAATCCTTGCATTGGACATGGACAAAGTTGTGGATGCACGGGTATAGGAGGGGTCCTTTTCGACCACCGCCACCTTCAAGCGGTTGTCTGCCAGAAGCAGTGAATAAGCAGTGGCACTCCCCATAATGCCACCGCCTATGATGATGACATCTAGCTTGTCCCTCATGAATAATGACGTCCTTTCATCGCTCTTATGAAAGCCTGGCGGGAAGCATGGAAATATTTGAAATTTGGTACTTGCAATTTGTCATTTCGGTTTATCGGCATCAAAGGGTCAGCCAGGTGCCGATCCCCTGTTCCCTGGCTTTTTGAAGAATCAAGGGCGCCACCGCCATGTCATCTATGGCGAGACCCAGATTGGCGGTCATGGTTTTCTCCCTTCTCGTCTCTCGTCCAGTTTTTTCGCCCGTCACCAATTCTCCCAGATCAGCGTGAATAGACGGCGTCTCCTGAAAATACCCGAGTGTTTTGTAGTGCAGCATCTGAGGGGTGTCATCCGTACAGAATTTCGCTACTTCTTTCATGGCACGGGTATGCCAGTAGGAATCAAAATCCACCAGTGAAGCAAACGTACCTTCCGACATCCATCCGGCCTGGATAGTGGCATGGGGTTTTTTTAGAATCGGACCGGCCGTCACAACGATATCACTGCCGGTCACGGCGGCTTCAGGTGTCTCGGCAATCTCCACCTGGACATCGAAACGGGTATGGATCTCTTTTTCAAAAACCCGTGCCGCCTCTTTATTGACATCAAAGGCTTTCACGTATTGCAAGGGAAACAGCACGCTCAACGCCTCGAAATTGGTCCTGCCCTGAACACCACAACCCAGTATACCGATGACGGATGAATCAGCTCGTGCCAGGTAACGGGCCGAAAGGGCGGTTGCGGCACCGGTTCTCATCCCGGTGATCCAGACACAGTCCATGACAGAGATGGGCAGGCCTGTTTTCACATCGTTCAGGATGAGCAGTCCGTTGATATAGGGGACACCCCGTTTGAGGTTGTCCGGAAACCCGCTGACCCACTTGATGCCGGCTGCCTCCATTGCCGGTATATACGCCGGCATGGCATGGATAAAATTGTCCCCCCCTCCAGGATGAATCCCTGGTTTTGGCGGCATTTCCGTTTGATGTTTTCCCTTTTCCTGAAAAGCGATTTCCAGCAGATCGATAATTTCCGCCATGGTGATGCCGGTAGAAGCCACGTCCTGCCGGGATAGATAGAGTAGACGGTTCGAAGGCATGTCTCCCCCTTGATGGTTCAACCAACATTGACCCTTAAAAGCTTACCCGCTCAATGTTGGTGCAAACTTTTTAAACACAAGCATTCTTTCTAATGGAGGCCGCATTAAAATGCAACTCGTTTCCTGGTAACGGTCGCCAGAATAAATATTACCGCTGGTAAGACTTGAAATATCATGTTTAGATACGTATAAGCAGCAAACAAATCATTATAGAATACTTTAAAAGGAAAATTTCATGAAAGCCTTTTATCAATTTCTGGAAGCCAAGCAGATCGAATACACGCGCCACGACCATCCGGCGGTTTATACGGTGGAAGAAGCCGACCGGCTCGTGCCGGAACTTGCAGCCGCCAAAACCAAGAACCTTTTCCTGAGAGATGACAAGGGCAGGCGTCATTTTCTGGTGGTCGTTCCCGGTCACAAGCAGGTGGATTTGAAAATGTTGAAAGACCGAATGGGAGTCAAACGGATCAGTTTCGGGTCGCCTGATCGTCTGAAAAAACATCTGGGTATCGAGCCGGGAGCGGTCTCAATACTCGGGCTTTACAACGACAAGGCCCATGCGGTGGAAGTATTCGTGGACCGGGATCTGTGGGCCTCAAAAGCCTTTCAGTGTCATCCTTTGGTCAACACTGCCACCCTGGAAATCACCCGTGAAAACCTTATCCGCTTTCTGGATATAACCGGTCATGAGATGAAGCTTATTGATGTTCCGGAGCGATAAGGGATTGAGGCTATAGGCTGCAGGCATTTAGGCGCTTACGGCTAATAGTTCCCGTCCTGTAAAATCCTATGATCCGAAAATTTCATCCTGAAATTTTCGGATCAGCCGTTGACGATACACTTAATCTCCACGCATCCGCCCTTGGGCAGGGCGCTCACCTCGATCACGGCCCGGGCAGGCTTGTGCCCGGCAAAGAACGCCTCGTAGATGCCGTTGAATTCCAGAAAATTTCCCATGTCGGTCAGAAACACATCCACGGCCACCACCTGGTTCAGGCTGCACCCGGCAGCCTCGACGATGTGCTTCAGGTTCTCCAGGGCCTGCTGCGCCTGGCCGGCCACATCCTGGCTCACCAGTTCTCCGGTCTCCGGATTCATCCCCAACTGTCCGCTCACAAAATGCCAGGACCCGGCACTGATACCCTGTGAATAGGGGCCGATGGCGGCCGGTGCTTTCGTAGTTTCGATGGGTTGAATTGCCATGTTTAAATCTCCTCTTCAGCTATGAAAATCTCAAAGAGAGCTGTTTAAAATCTTCGATCGCATGAAGCTCTGTCTGTTTTAGAGTCGCTCGCTGACCCCGCATCAAACTTTAGTGCTAGCGCCCAAGCTTGCGTTTCACATCCGCTTGGAATTTCCATGATATTCCCCTGCTTGTCAAGCTGAAGTCTTATTCAAAGACAATTGTTTCCTCATAAAAGAAGTTTTACTATTCAATATACTTAATTATTATCGGTAATAGATGCGTATTTATCTAGGATTGTATTTATTCCATGCTTTGTCATCATACCCCAAAAGAATCATAAAACGAGTGCCTGAAAAATAAGGAGGCTGTCATGATAAAAAGAATTGTAGAAATTTCTTTCTTAATTTTTCTGTTTTTTTCCATCATCGCTCCGGTAGCAAAAACAGCTGAACAAACCGTTTTTGGGCCTAAAGACCTCGAAATAGGTCGTTGGCATTTACATCTTTCTCGGTATTCGTTTTCAGCAGAAAATCCAGGTGATGGCTATATAACGATTTCAAAAAACACGCCTCAAGATACCATCAACGCTGGGTTTGTCTTTTTTAATGGTCATTTCATTTCCATAAGACATTTTTTCGCTGAAGATGACATTGTATTATATAAAGATGTTACCTTGAAATCTTTAAATTATCTGTCCGTTTTTCTTGAGGGTTCTCGCGGAGCATCAATCAATATCACGATTAGTAATGTTTACAATCCGATTCCACCAACGATTGAAATTGATGCAGACCCTCAAGCAATTCTTCAGGGTGAATCTACCATACTTGCCTGGTCTTCCGAATACGCTGATTCCTGTGTGATTGAACCTGATATTGGCAGTGTTGATATGAATGGATCCATGGTGGTGGCACCAAAAGAATCAACGGTATATACGATCACCGCAACAGGTTCAGGAGGCACAATCACCAAAGATGTTCTCGTAACAGTTTTACATTTGCCGTCTGTCGAACTCTCTGTGAATCCTGATTCAATTCTTCAAACTGAATCGGCCATGCTTTCGTGGACAACGACTCATGCAGAAAGCGTAGAAATAAACCAGGGTATTGGAATGGTGCCCGTAAATGGATCTTTATCTATTTCTCCCACAGAAACAACCACCTATACCCTTATTGCCACAGGTCCCGGCGGGAGCATATCAGTACAGGAAACCCTAGCGGTGATTAATATCCCCCAGATCGGTTTGGTCGTATCTGAGACTGAGATAGAATATGGTGAGTCTTTAACCCTGACCTGGTCTGCGGAAGGTTATGATACTGTTTTTATAAAAGACAGCGCTATCGTGAGCGAAGAATTACCCAGCGGCAGCCGTGTTGTCACGCCAGCGTATACAACCACCTATTCTTTATCGGCAACAAACGCGGACGGACCGATCTTTTTATCAGCCGTCGTCAAGGTGCATGGGCACCTCCCTGAACCCCAACCCGAGGGATCTTTTGGGAAACAGTATGAGGATCTTGTCCCGCAGGACGCCAGCCTGGTGTCCTATGATATGGACAGGTTTATTGTTGTAACCGGGCTAGTCACCGATATTGCCGGCACCCCATTGGCAGATGTAACTACGGAGATTCTCAATCATCCTGAGTATGGTACGGCCGCAACAGATGAAACGGGGCGATTTTCTATCCCCGCCGAAGGCGGTGATGTTTTGACAATTGTCTATCAAAAAGAGAATTATCTTTCGGGTCAAAGAAAGGTAAATACAGGTCATAACGACATTGTGATTTCTGAAACCATTGCAATGATCGAATCTGACCCGCTCTCCACGACCATTACGTTTGACGACAACCCGTCGACAGTCGTTGCCCATCAAAGCACCCAAGTGACCGATGCCTTTGGAAGTCGATCCTGCACCACGGTCTTCACAGGAGACAACGCTGCCTACGAAATGGATTTGGTCGGAAATGTTGTAAGAGAACTTACCACCATCACCACGCGAACCACTGAGTATACAACACCCGAATCTATGCCGGCAAAGCTGCCTCCGTCATCAGCCTTTACCTATTGTATCGAGCTTTCTGTGGATGGTGTGAAAAATATACAATTCGAGAAACCGGTTGTTACCTGGGTGGATAATTTTTTGGGGTTCGAGGTAGGTGAAATAGTTCCAGTCGGCTATTATGATAAGAATCAGGGTGTCTGGGTTCCATCTGACAATGGCGTAGTGGTTAAACTTTTGGATACAGATGCGAACGGTATTGTGGATGCGCTGGATGCAGATGGGGATGACCAGCCTGATGACCTCGATGAAGACGGGGTTTATGCAGATGAAGTTGTAGGTCTTGAAGACAATCAAAAATATTCACCAGCGTCCACTTTTTGGAGAACGGAATTCACCCATTTTTCTACTGCTGATAAAAACTTCCCGGTCGGAACACCTTCGACAGCAACGCTACCAAATTCACTTTTTAGCCCGGAATCGGACCAGGACTTGGCGAACAACGATGCTTGTTATGGTTCGTATACGGCTTCCTTCGTCGAAGAGCGCGGGCGTATTGTTCACGAGGATATCCCCATCCCTGGGACCGATATGACGCTGCATTATGCGAGCAGTCGGGTAGAAGGCTACAACACCGTAATAACTATTCCAGCTAGTGGAGAAACGATTCCAGACGTTCTCAAACGAATCGATGTAACCCTTACCATTGCCGGTAGAATCTTAAAACAAGAGCTGCCGCCGGAACCTGATCAGATGGCGGAATTCTATTGGGACGGTTTGGACTACCTGGGTAGATCCATTCAAACGCCTATTCCGGCACATACGAGCGTCGGTTTTGTTTATGATGCCACATATTATTCTGCAGGTGATTTTGATCAGGCATTCGGTCAACCAGGCGTTTCTGCCACAACAGTCCCTGCCCGCCAGGAAATTATTTTGACAAAAAACAATGATCTCATGATTCACCCATCCGGGAGCAAAGGCACAAAGGATTTTGCAGAAGGATGGACTATATCCAGTTACCATCGTATGAATCTGCAGGAAACTTCTACTTTACATAAAGGAGACGGCACGGCAGTATTCAACAATATACGTACGATTGAAAAATTTGCCGGTACCGGTTTCCTTTATCCGTTAGGATTTCCAAATAAGCTGGCGGTCGACACCGAAGGGAATGTTTATGTAGCACTAGATTTCTATGGTGTGATTTACAAAATAGATGCAAATGGTGTCATCAATAACCTTACCGGTCTCTACCAAGGATGGGGTTTTAGCGGTGATGGCGGACCGGCAGTCGAAGCACGAATTGAAGGCTGCGGAGGAATTACGGTTGATAGTAACGAAAATATTTATTTTTCAGATATTGGCAATGCCTGTATTCGAAAAATCGATGCCAATGGCATCATCAATACGATTGCAGGTATACCCGGGTCAAGAGGCTATAGCGGTGATGGCGGACCGGCAAGCCAGGCACTGTTGAATTTGCCCAAAGGCATTGCTGTTGATGACATCGGAAATATATATTTTGCAGATAACGCCAATGATTGTATCCGAAAAATCGATCCCAACGGTATGATTACGACATTTGCCGGAGGTAATGGAACAGGTTACGATGGTGATGGCGGATTGGCCATCAATGCACAGATCACCCGCCCTGACGGAGTTGCTGTTGATCAAATCGGAAATATCTACTTTACTGATTTTACAACCTATGGGCACCATGTTATCAGGCGAGTCGACACAAGCGGTATCATCACAACTTTTGCCGGAACAAGTCGTCGAGGGTGGAGCGGAGATGGCGGCCCGGCGACCGAAGCGCAACTTTTTTCTCCCTTGGATGTCGCTGTGGATAACATCGGGAATATATACATAGCAGATGATAATAATTCCCGTATCAGAATGGTTAATACCAGCGGGATCATCACAACTGTCGCCGGATCAGGGATATATGATATGGACACGGCAACAGGTCCTGCAACCTTAGCTAAGTTAAGACACCCGATGGGAATTGCGGTCGATGATGACGGAAAAATTTATATTGCCGACAATGCCAACCATCTGGTTAAAAAGGTCTCTTTTCCTTCTTCATTTACAGATACAATACTGACTGGTGGAAATGCTTTTTCAGAGGAAACGCTTCAAGGCCATGCTATTTCCACCGCAGGTCTTCATACAAAAACTGTTGATTTGCATACGGGGAATACACAGCAGGCATTCGGACATGATGAAAACGGCCGCTTGGTTTCCATTTTTGACCGGTTTGGCAATGAAACAGTTATTTCAAGAGATGAAAATGGTGTTCCTTTGTCCATTACGTCTCCCGATGGCTTGACAACAACTTTTGAGATAGACGAAAACAATTACCTGACTCGAATTACTTATTCGGATGGAACTTCCTATGATTTCGAGTATGACCCTGAAGGCCTGATGACAAGCAAAATCGAGCCAGAAGGAAACCGGTTTGAGCATCAGTTCGACGCAAATGGAAGACTTGTCCTTGTAACCGACGAAGAAGGGGGCAATTGGACTTACACCAAGGACCGATATGCCAATGGTGATAGTCTCGTCCAGGTTACTACTGCTGAAGGCAATATCACATCATATCGAGATGTTACTGAATCAACCGGTGCCTATGCGTCCACAATTACCAAGCCTACGGGAGCAGAAACCTTTTTCAGTCGCTCGGATGATGGCCTTCGTGTAACCAAATCTCTGTCTTGTGGCATGACACTATCTTTCCAAAAAGATCTCGATCCTGAGTACCGGTATGAATTTATCAGAGAAATGACAGAAACAACACCCTCTGGTTTGGAAAAAATCACCACAAGGGAGAAAATATATCACCCAGATTATAACTCGGATGGTGTTCTATCCATTACTGAAACAATGGATGTGAACGGTAATGTAACGACCTTCGAAGACGATCTGGAATCAATAAAATCAGTTGAATCCCCAGAGGGAAGAACAGCTGTAATCGGGTATGACCCTGGGGAACAATTAATCAGCAGCCTATCAATCCCGGGCCTCCAGGAGACAACCTTCGACTATGATGACAGGGGGCGGCTGGTCTCTATCGTTTCAGGAAGCAGAGAAATCGACTATCGTTATACTCCCAATGGCTTTCTTGAATCCATTACAGACGCGGAAAACCATACCACAAGCTATGCATACGATGACGTCGGACGTGTCACACGGATTGACAGATCGGACAGTTCATCGGTCTGGTTTTCATACGATGGAAACGGCAATGTAACTATGCTTACAAATCCAAACGCCATAATTCATGGGTTCGGGTACAATAAAGTAAATTTATATGATGTCTTTCAGACACCCCTGAGCGGCGGATATCGTTTTGAGTATGACAGAGACAGGCAGTTGACCCAAATTAACTTTCCTTCAGGAAACCAGATCATGAATAGCTATGATGCAACGAGGCTGTTGCAAACTCAAACACCTGAAGGAAATATTGCCTACACCTATGTTTGCGGAGACAAGCTGACATCGATTGCAAATGGAACAGACAGCATTACCTATGAATATGATGGGAAGTTATTAACATCTGAAAGCATTAGTGGTATACTGAATCAATCCCTATACTACGACTACAATGATGATTTCTTTGTAACGGCCTTAACCTATGCCGGAGAGACAACCGAATATACATATGATAACGATGGACTTCTGACAGGTGCCGGAAATTTCACCATTACCCGAAATGTGGACAATGGTCTACCCGAATCGGTGAGCAGTCCCACACTGAATCTTCATCGGACCTTCAATGGGTTTGGTGAGGCAAATTCAGAGAGTTTGACGGTTGATAGTTTTGCCATCTGCTCATGGAACCTTGACAGGGACAATAATGGCAGAATCACCCAAAAGATAGAATCCGTGGCAGGCACATCATCCGATTATGAATACACCTACGATGCCATGGGAAGACTTTTGACCGTAATCAAAGACAGTGTTCTGGTGGCAGAATATCAGTACAACACCAACGGCTCCCGCTTATATGAAATGAATAGCTTAAGGGGATTCTCAGGCAGAAACTTTAGCTATTCAGATGAGGATCATCTTCTGACCGCCGGCAATACTACTTACCAATATGACCTGGATGGGTTTCTCACCAGAAAAACCGATGGAACAGATATAACCCAATACAACTATTCTTCCCGTGGTGAATTGTTAAGCGTAACCATGCCCGACAGCACACTGATTGAATATGTGCATGATCCCTCAGGCAGAAGAATTGCCAAAAAGATAAATGGCATTATTACTGAGAAATACCTTTGGCAAGGATTGACCAGACTGTTGGCGATCTATGACGGCAATGACAACCTGCTCATGCGATTCGAATATGCCGATGGCAGGATGCCTATTGCCATGACAAAAGCCGGTATCAGATATTATCTTACATATGATCAGGTGGGTTCTATGAGGGCTGTTGCAGATGGTTCCGGAAATGTGATAAAAAAAATTAGCTACGATTCGTTTGGATACATCGTCAGCGATTCGGATTCAACATTTCAAGTTCCATTCGGCTTTGCCGGCGGTCTGCACGACAGAGATACAAACCTCGTAAAATTCGGTTATCGAGACTATGACCCAGATACCGGCAGATGGACCGCCAAAGATCCAATTTTTTTCGAGGGCGGTGATACCGATCTTTATGGATATTGCTTGAATGATCCCGTAACCTTAGGTGACCCAACAGGGTTATGGTCAGCTCAGCCTTTTTTACATAATACGGCTGCATATGCGAGCATCGCAGCTACGGTTTCTTTCCTTTCACCAGGAGGACAAATACCGGCAATAGTCTTTACAGCTATTTCTACCGGCGCGATTGGAATTGAGCTTTCTCTATATTCCAGCAATCCAATTTTAGACTCTCTTTACGAATCGCTCAAAATGATTCTTCCGATTAATAAACCTTATGATCTTTTTACTGACCAACTACTAAACATGTTAAGAGATGGAGCGGAAGTAAATAAACCTTGTGAATAATTATTAGGAAAACAATTTGATATGAAGCTACTAATAATTGGTACTGTGACATCTCTACTCGGATTAGGATTAATTTTATTGAAAGTAAACTTTTGGGGATTGATCGTCCTTTTAACAGGAGTCGCAATAGGTATCAGCGGACGGAGTAAAATAGACAGTAACTGATGAGTTCCAAGACATCTATGACCCCGAAGTGTCAGGACATCGATGACCTTAAGGGTCAATTTGTGCCAAGACATCGGTGACCCTATTCGTTTTAATTTGTATCTGATACTTTTGTTTTACTTCAAACGGAGGGTATAAGATGGAACAAGATCTTCGTATAAAAGCTATCAATCTTTACCTGAAAGGAGAAACACCAAAATCCATATATTCGGAGCTTAACCGTTCAAAAAACTTGTTCTTCAGGTGACTGAAAAGTTATCAAACCGGTAACCCGGATTGGTACAAGGGTAGGTCCAGAGCACCTAAAAAGCAACCGACT
>CAVOZW010000004.1:0-170701 GCA_963701385.1 uncultured delta proteobacterium | reverse complement strand
AAAACAAAGCCCTTGTTGAAGCACGTGTGGAAGAAAGCCTGAAACAAGCTGCCCTGTGGGATGAAGTCAAAGACAGGCTTCATGAATCCGCTCTTGGGCTCTCCGGCGGCCAGCAGCAACGCTTGTGCATCGCTCGCGCGCTGGCCATACAACCTGAAGTCGTGCTGATGGACGAACCCTGCTCCGCCTTGGACCCGATAGCCACCCAGAAGATTGAAGAACTGATTCATGAACTCAAAAAAAGCTATACCATTATTATTGTAACCCACAACATGCAGCAGGCAGCCAGGGTCTCCGATAGTACCGCATTTTTTTACATCGGGAAACTTATTGAGGTGGATAAAACAGACACACTATTCACAAGACCCAGGCTGAAACAGACGGAAGATTATATTACGGGTCGGTTCGGTTAGCCCGTTCGAATCGGACATAACAATAAACGGTTTTTGAGGAAAAGCCATGACAAAACATTTTCATAGAGAACTGGAAAAGATAAAACAAAGGATACTTGCTCTTGGCGCGCTGGTGGAAGAACGGGTTCAGATGGCCCGAACGGCCGTCGATGAAAAAGATGCGGCCCTGGCGGAAAAAATTATCAAGAACGACTTTGAAATTGATGAAATGGAAGTCGAAGTGGAGGAAGAATGTCTCAAAGTGCTCGCACTGCATCAACCGGTAGCGGTGGATCTTCGATTTTTGATCGCTGTGATTAAAATAAACAATGACCTGGAAAGGATCGGCGACCAGGCCGTAAATATTGCCCAGCGGGTCCTTACCATCGCAAAACAGGATATTGAAAATTTTGTATTTGATTATTCGGTCATGTCGGAAAAAGCTCAGGTGATGCTTAAAATGAGTCTTGATTCCCTGGTGAACCTGGATATTGACCTTGCGTTAAAGGTCTGCACAATGGATGATGAAGTGGATGAATTAAAAGATCTGGCTTACGACAGGATCAAGCAGGCCATGAAAAGCGATCCGAATCATTTGGGTTATTACATCAACCTGCTGCTGATTTCCCGCCATGTGGAGCGACTGGCGGATCATTCCACCAACATTGCCGAAGAGGTCATATACCTGATCGAAGGTGATATTGTCCGGCACGGTGTCCTGGAGTAACAAAATCTGACTTATAAAAAGGCAGCCCATGGCAAAAGAAACCATTCTGGTCGTTGATGATGAAGAAGATATTTTAGAACTGGTCCGGTACAATCTCGCAAGGGAAGGGTACCAGGTCATCTGCGCGATTTCCGGCGAGAAAGCGCTGGAAAAAGCAAAAAACGAAAACATAGAGCTCATGATCCTCGATCTCATGCTCCCCGGCATCGATGGCCTGGAAGTGGCAAGGCGGTTGAAACAGCATCAGAAGACCTCGCATATACCTATCATCATGCTGACAGCCAAGGGCGAGGAAGCGGAAATTGTCACCGGGCTGGAACTGGGGGCGGATGATTATGTCACCAAGCCCTTCAGCCCCCGGATCCTCATGGCAAGGGTGAAAGCCGTGCTTCGCAGACAAACGGCCGAAGAAGAAAACCCTGAAAAGATCATTCACATTCACCATTTGACCATCGATCCCCGCCGGCATCACGTTCTGGCAGGCAGCGAATCCATTGACTTGACTTTTTCCGAGTTTCAAATTCTCTATTTTCTGGCCAGACGGCCAGGCTGGGTCTTTACGAGATCGCAAATCGTGGATGCCGTAAAGGGTGACGATTATTCGGTCACCGACCGGAGCGTAGATGTTCAAATCGTCGGTCTTAGAAAAAAATTTGACACCTTTGCCCATTATATTGAAACGGTGCGTGGTGTCGGCTATCGATTCAAAGAGAAAACATCATGATCCATCGCAGACTCATCTGGCATTTTTATCCCTGGTTTCTCATTACCACCCTGGTTGCCATTTTTTCACTTACGTGGTACACGTCCAGTACCTCGCGAACTTTTTTTCTCCAAAGAACCCAGTTAGATCTTCAAAACCAAAGCCTGCTGTTGAAGCCGCAAATTACAAAAATCCTTATAAGCAGGGAGTTTGAGAGCGTCGATCATTTATGCAAAGAATTCGGAATCGAGGCCTCAACACGCATTACCGTTATCCTTCCCGACGGACGGGTTGTCGGCGATTCCGATAAAAATCCAAGCCAAATGGACAGCCACATCGATCGGCCCGAGGTCATGCAGGCGATCCATGATGGTATGGGGACTTCGCTAAGATACAGCGGCACGCTCGACCAAACCCTAATGTATGAAGCCATTCAACTAAAAGACCCTGCCGGCAGGCTCATCGGTGTCCTGCGGACATCCATCCCGGTTACCGCCATCGACGAAAAGCTGAAATCAATTCAGCTGAAAATCATTTTGGGTGGCCTGATTATTGCTCTTTTGTCTTCCATCGTGACGCTGTTCATCGCCAGAAGAATTACCCAGCCTATCGAACAAATGAAGAAAGGCGCAGAGCGTTTTGCAAAAGGAGAGCTCGACCACAGACTCCCCACCCCCGTCTCATCGGAACTTGCCAGCCTGACCGATGCCATGAATCAGATGGCGGGTCAACTGCAAGAACGGATCAGAACCATCATCAGCCAGCGCAACGAATACGAAGCGGTTTTGTCGAGCATGAAAGAAGGGGTCATCGCCGTGGACAGTGGCGAGCGGTTGCTTAGCATAAACCAGGCTGCGCTGGATATACTCAAAATGGATATCGTAAAAACCAAGGGCCGGACCATCCAGGAAACCCTGCGAAATCCGGAATTTCTTCAGTTTGTTTCAGATTCGCTTGCCGATAAAAAGATGGAAGACAAAGATTTTGAGATTCTGGAAGATAACCAAAAAATGACTGTCAATATCCGCAGTGCACCGCTGAAGGACGCAAAAAACCTTCACATCGGATCCCTTCTGGTTCTCAACGACGTCACCAAAGTCCGTCACCTTGAAAACGTCCGCAAAGACTTTGTGGCCAATGTGTCCCACGAGTTAAAAACACCGCTGACAGCCATCAAAGGATTTGTCGAAACCCTTCATGAAAGTCTGCCCCAGCCTTCGGCTGATGCTGAAAAATTCTTTGAAATCATCATGCGCCAGGTGGATCGATTGCATGCCATTATTCAAGACCTTCTGATGCTTTCCAGGCTTGAACAATTTGATAATAAAGAACAAATCAAGACCGAAAAAAGAGATTTACAACATCTCATTGAAAACGCCATGCATGTGGTTAAGTTGAAAGCTGAGAAAAAAAATATATCGTTTGATATCACCTGTGAACCAGGCACCATGATTCAAGTCGATTCTTCCATCTTTGAGCAGGCATTGATCAACCTGCTGGACAATGCCGTGGCCTACAGCCCTGAAAATGAAACCGTGCACATTACTGTGGAAATGCTTGATCATGAGATGCGCATCCACGTAATTGACCATGGCCCTGGAATTTCTCTAAAACACCAACCCAGACTTTTTGAAAGATTTTACCGGGTTGACAAGTCCAGAAGCCGGACCCTGGTGGGGGGAACGGGTCTGGGGCTGGCCATCGTGAAACATATCGTCAACGTCCACGGTGGTAGGGTTTCCGTGCAGAGTGAACTCGGTAAAGGAAGTACCTTTACCATCCATCATCTTGCTTAATTTTGGAAACATTTTTAATTTTTTAAATAGCACTGATCAGCATAGATTAGGAATATCAATGATGGATGACTGGCTTATCATTTAATAACATTATGTTGCTTTAACATCAGTATCATTTTTGGGAAGAAGCGTCGGTGAGGCAATATAAGGAAAAATATAACCAATGAAAAAGCATACTATTTTCCCGAATAAACCGATAGAAAAAACGGGCTTAATTTCGCGAGACTTTTTTGGAGTCTGGGGATAAGAGATTTCCAGAGATGCCTGCCGCTATGTGTATGAACTGCCTTACGGCTACAACTCAAATCGAGACGACGTGATGATTCTTTTTAAAGAGAAAATGGGGAGCTGCACGACCAAACATGCGGTCATCGGAACCCTGGCGGTCGAGCTGAACTTAAAGATCGTAAAGAACATCGGTATCTACGCGATGACAGAAGAAATTGTTACGGGACAGGCAAAAATTCTGGACAAATATAATCTTCCCTACCTTCCGATGGTGCACTGTTTTCTGGTTTATCAGGATCATTGTGTCGATCTTTCCGAGGGAAATCGAAACGGAAAAAACAGGCCGATCGACAATTTTCTTTACACTTCAAAAGTCGCAGCAAATATCTCGGAAAAAGATGAATATCTGCTATATCGACAGGTGCTGAAAGATGTTGTCTTACCTCGCCAGGAAATGAAAGGCGTGAGAGTGAAAACCATCCTCAAAGCCCGTGAAGACGGGCTGACACTTTTAAGAGCTAACATAGCATAATAATAAAAGGGTTACTCTGTATTGCTTAGAGGGTTTTAAATATGAAAACCACTAGAAATTTCAATTACGTAAAATTGGCATAGTTAGAGACTTTCATATTTTCTATTTTCACAAAGCATCATTGACTTCAAAGCATAAGCTTAATTTTTTTTGAACCTAAAAAGTGCCATAGAATCTATAAAATCTTTAACAGGCAACCCTCGGAGCAATTTTGAGGTTTCTTTATTGAGTTTAGGTCATATATACTAATAAAGCCGTTAATATTTAGACACGATCAGTTGTAATCATTTAAGATTCTTCTCTCAATTAGGAGAAAGGGTTCAAGGAGTTTAGGATTCAAGGGTTCGAGTGTTTGTTTTCCAGCGATTTGATCATCGCTTTTAGTATTCTCTCTCTATCCCCGATCTTTTCTCTTAATTCTTGAAGTCCTTATATATATCCAAAAAAAGTTTATGCAATTTTTCCTTACTGTTTAACTCTTTATAATTTCAAAACATTCCACTCGAACCCTCGAACCCTGGACCCCTGGAATCCTTGAATCCTTCATTTTAATCAACTCTTCTTGAGAAGATCTACCTTTAATAATAGCGTTTTCAAACACAATTTATGTCTAAACAATTATGGTCTTATTAGTAACTTCGGCTTACACACGTTTTTAGGGAAAATTTTCACTTCATGTTAGAAAAGACTTTCATTTCAAACATCCAACCAACAGTTCATGAAAAAATTAAATTTCAAAGTTGAATATTGTCCGAAAGCCTTCCTGCTGAAAGGGCAGGCGGTCGCCGGGACTTCAATTCTTTAACCATATGAAATATTATAATATTTGTTATCCATCCGAATATTCTCTATCAAAAAGCAAAAAATCCCTCCTAATAAATTCAGATAGTTAGAATTATAAAAAACAGCAAAAAATGGAGTGGGGTTCCTATTGGGTACCTGGAGGCCAAAATATACAAAAAATGTGCGTTAGAAGTGTTTTGAGGCAAAAGCTCGCCCTGAATGACTTTTTAGGTATTTTTCAAATGCGGCTGCTTTTTCTCGAGCGCGGAATGCGATAGCCGTTTCAATTTTCCATGGGCGGTATTTAGCTGTATGAGGATTGTTTCCTTGGTTGTGCGATTTGAGGCGGGCTTCTAAATCTTCAGTTAATCCAGTATATCGGTGAGTTGCGTCTGCTTTACTTATTAGGATATAGACATAGGTGAATTCCTTCATTTTTCCCTCTGGCTTGCCAAGGCGTAGTTCGAAACAATTGTAATAAAAAGAGTAACTAGCCCGGCTTCGCATGAATGCTACGCCGTGGCAGTCTTCGTTCTTCACTTTGTTTCGAACGAAGACTGGTCGGGGCGAGTAGGATTTGAACCTCCGACTTCCTGCTCCCAAAGCAGGCGCGCTGCCAGGCTGCGCCACGCCCCGATGCGTTTGAAGAAACCGCCCTTGGAGGGTTTGGGTGAAAATAGGGTTTGCTAATTAACACGCTTTCGGCTGGCACGCAAGGTTATAAATGGTGTTCGTTTGAAAAAAAATCATCAATGGCATCGCAAATGGCATGCACCATATTCGATACGTGGGTTTCGTCCTTGAGTGCCTTTGCATCCAGGGGATTGGTAATGGTGCCGATCTCGATCAGGATGGCAGGCATATCAGCACCCGACATCACGATCAGTGGTGCCCCTGCACTGGTCAGTTTGAGATCCTTGTCAGCCTGAGTCAACCGGTTTTGGACCAGTTCGGTAAGTCGCCGGCTTTTTTTTACTAGCTCGGGTCGATTTTGTTCCCAGCGCTTAATGGCACTTGGCGATTCCCCCCGGGCAGATGTCTGTGACTCGAAAGCTGCGGCAATCTGAGAGGCACCATCGTAATAGAACAGAGACATGCCCGTTGGATAGCTGCGAAAACTGCCGCCGGCATGGATACTGACAAACAGATCTGCTTTTACATGATTGGCCAGGGCCGGCCTTTCGAACACATCGATTTGATAATCATCTTTGCGTGTGAGAACCACCTTATACGTCTTTTTTAGCCGCTCGGTCATAATACCGGCAAATGTCATGGCCACCTGCTTTTCGATCAAGTTATCGGCGCCGCGGACGCCCATGTCATTTCCGCCATGGCCTGGATCCAGGGCAATGATGCCGATGGGGCGGCTTTCGGTTGATGCTTTTTCAGCATGTACAAGCGTCACGCCTAAAAGGATGCCCAAAACCAGCATCAACGCAATCCAAGGGTTCGCTTGGCGCTGGTTTGGGTTTCTCACTGAATTATCGGATTGTTGAAGGGTATTTATGGGAACGCGAGTTGCGCCAGGTAAAGGGTGACCTTCCGGTATGTCAGCCAATCGATGCGCGATGTTTTTGAAATATATAGACATAACAGGTGTTTTAGCCAATTTTTCTTGACACTCACAGGGTTTGATATTATTTTGCCCGGGTATGTGCTGGCTTCAAATTGTAGTCGTTCCGACCGCTTGTTGACAGGGATGTCCCGCGAACAGGGTGCTGATTTACCCGCAATGAGCGACCATATCGCCAGTCGGAGATCGGCCTGGTGACGATACTTTGGCTGGTTTCGATGGGAATGTCAAGTTGCACATAGGCGGATTGAACGGATCGAAATTAAGATCTATTTTAGCAGACGGACGCGAGAGTGGCGGAATTGGTAGACGCACTGGACTTAGGATCCAGCTCTGGCGACAGAGTGGGAGTTCAAGTCTCCCCTCTCGCACCAATACGCAATTATTTTTCTTGAACCTAAACAGCGAGCGCATTCTCCGTGGCTTGCGGCAGGGTTGACGAGCGAATCCGATCTTGGCAGAATTCCTTGTGGTGGAAAATTCTTCCCAGCTTGCTGCGAGGAACCTTCGATATTTCAGATTTGTGAAAGCTCCAGGACAAGTGCATGGCGATTTGACGACGTCAGGCACTTGGTATGTTCAATGTCCAGCCCGAACCGAAACAGCGAGCGAATCTAAATTTAACAGCATTTTTTAGGTCGCTGCAAAGCAATGCCGAACGGCAGAACATTCTTCGCAGATTGCTGAACGGTTCTTTAATTGCCTGTTTCAAATGCGGCCGCTCAACTCAGGACTAACGTTATCTGAAAGGAATACCATGAAAGTCAACGTAGAAGATGTCAGCAGTGTCAAGAAGATATTACACATCGAAATTCCACAGCAAACAGTTGTTTCAGAAATTGACAGCGCCTACCGGGAAGTGAAAAAAAATGCCAAAATCAAAGGCTTTCGTCCGGGCAAGGCACCTCGATCTGTGCTGGAGAGATTATATAAAAAGGATGTTCAGGCAGATGTTTCTTCCAAACTGATTCAGACTTCTTTCACCGAAGCGCTCAAAGAGACGGCACTGAAAATAATCAGCAGCCCGAAAATCGATCCTCCCGAACTGGATAGCACCCGCTCGTATGTGTATGATGCCGCTGTAGACGTCAAGCCTGAGTTAGAAGATCTTACCATCAAAGGACTGGCGCTGAAACGAACCAACTACAAGGTCGGAAAGCAAGAACTCGATGCCCAGCTTGAAATGCTGCAGAAAAATATGGCCAAAAAGGTCAAGATCGAAGAAGATCGGCCAGTTCAATCGGGCGATTTTGTAATCATTGACTACGAGGGATTCAAAAATGGGAAGCCGTATGACGAGACCGGCAAGACGGAAAATTTTACCCTGAAAATCGGCGATGCGCAGATCGCCAAGGAATTCGATGATAATTTGATGGGAAAGAAAGCCGGAGAAAGCATCGATTTTGATGTAACCTTCCCGGAAGATTACCATAATGAGAAGCTTAAAAACCTCACCATCCAATTTCATGTGGCACTGACGGAGATTCGCAAAGAAGTGTTGCCGGCATTGGATGATGATTTCGCAAAAAGCCTGGGACAATTTGAAACTTTAGAAGATTTGAAAAATGTGATAAAAGAGAATCTGACCCAGGGTTATGAAAAGCGCATTGAACAGGAACTCAATGAGCAGATTTTCAAGAATATTATAGAAAAAACCGATTTCGAACTTCCTGAATCCATGATCGAGTACGAGCTTGAAAATATCATCGCCGATACGGAAAGGAGGCTTTCTTATCAGAACAGCTCCATGAAAGAGGTGGGGTTGAGCAGAGAGAAGCTTCAGGAGCAATATCGAGAAACAGCCGAACAGCAGGTGCGTCGCCAGATCATATTGGGTAAGGTCATCGAACAGGAAAAGCTTGAGCTGTCGGATGAAGAATTAAGCGCCGGTTATTCAGAAATGGCCCAGAACTTCAACCAGCCTGTCGACCAGATAAAGAGTTTCTACGCCCAAAACAAAGACCGTCTGGATTTTTTTAAACATGCACTCCTTGAAAAAAAGGCGATTAAGCTTATTATTGATAGTGGAGAGATCGAAGACATAGCACCCGAAAAAGCTGCGAAAAGCGAGGATAAGGACCCGCAATAGACATTAAAGGCTCGGGCTCGTTATCGAAGGGGTGAACCGCAATAGCGAGCGCATTCCCCGTAGCTTGTTGCGTGGTTCATCACTCGATTGACAAAGAATCAATATAAAGGAGACATATTGTGCCATTAATTCCAATGGTTATAGATCAAAGTAGCAGGGGGGAAAGGGCTTATGATATTTACTCCCGGCTCCTCAAGGATAGGATCGTGTTTCTCGGAACGGCCATGAATGACGAGGTGGCCAACCTCTTGATTGCGCAATTTCTTTTTCTGGAATCCGAAGATCCTGACAAGGATATCAACTTCTACATCAATTCACCGGGTGGTGTTGTGACGTCCGGTATGGCTGTCTATGACACGATGCAATACATAAAGCCCGATGTGACGACGGTCTGCATCGGACAAGCCGCAAGCATGGGGGCCCTTCTACTTACGGCAGGTGCCAAGGGAAAACGATACTCACTTCCCAACTCGCGCATCATGATTCATCAGCCCATGGGAGGATTTCAAGGTCAGGCATCGGATATCGAAATTCAGGCCAAAGAGATCCTGCGTATGAAAGAGACCCTCAACGATATTTTGAAGCATCATACCGGGAAAAATTTGAAACAAATTCAAAAGGATACAGATCGGGATTATTTCATGAGCGGTACCGAAGCAAAAGCGTACGGTATTATCGATCATGTGATCAGAAACCGGGACGATCTTGATAAAATTGTAGCGGTGGAGGCCAAATAATGGCGATTAAAGAAGAAGGCAGCGACAACCTGTTCTGTTCTTTTTGTGGAAAAAATCAAAAAGAAGTCACCAAGCTGATAGCGGGTCCGGCCGTTTATATCTGTGATGAATGTATCCAGCTGTGCAGTGAAATCATCGAAGAGGAAACCAAAAAAGACACTGCCGATGTGCAGAATCTTATGGTACCCAAAGAGATAAAGGCCATGTTGGATGAATACGTTATCGAGCAGGATTCTGCCAAAAAGGTACTTGCGGTTGCCGTTTACAATCATTACAAACGACTGGAGGCTCAAAGCAGTGGTGAGGTCGAGATCAGCAAGAGCAACATTCTGCTCATCGGCCCCACAGGTTGCGGTAAAACCTTGCTTGCGCAGACACTGGCAAGATTTTTGAAAGTGCCGTTCACCATTGCAGATGCCACCAGCCTGACAGAGGCCGGATATGTGGGGGAAGACGTTGAAAACATCATCCTCTCCCTGCTTCAAAATGCCGATTACGATGTCGAAAAGGCCAAGCGGGGCATTGTCTATATCGACGAGATCGATAAGATTGCCAGCAAATCCGATAACCCATCCATCACACGAGATGTTTCGGGAGAAGGCGTCCAGCAGGCGCTTTTAAAAATTATCGAGGGAACCACTGCCAGTGTTCCACCCAAAGGCGGCCGTAAGCATCCCCAGCAAGATTTTGTCAAGGTAGATACGTCGAATATCCTCTTCATCTGTGGCGGCACCTTCACCGGACTCGAACAGATAGTTCAGAGGCGTCAGGGAAGTAAATCTTTGGGTTTCGGGGCCAAAATCGTCAAAAAAGAAGAAAAAAAGATCGGGGATATCCTGCGCATGGTCCAGCCAGAAGACCTTATCAAATTCGGTCTTATTCCCGAATTCCTGGGACGCTTGCCGGTAATCGCCACCCTGGACGAACTGAACGAGGCGTCATTGATCCGCATTTTGACAGAACCAAAGAATGCGCTGGTCAAACAATTCCAGCACATGTTCGAAATAGAAGGCGTCAATTTGAGGTTCACAGACAGTGCTCTTTCGGCGGTTTCATCGGAAGCGTTGAAACGAAAATCGGGCGCAAGGGGGTTGCGGGCGATCATGGAAACAAGCATGCTCGATATTATGTACACGCTTCCCTCTATCGAAAATGTCAAAGAGTGCGTGATCGGGGAAGATGTTGTCCTCAACAATGAAGACCCCATTCTGCTCTACGAGCAGACAAAGAAACAAGCTTAGAGAGAGAGAATCATGGTCAATATACCCAAAATGTTCAAGAATGAAGATAGCGCCTCAGGCGGGCTCCTGTTGCCACTGTTGCCCCTGAGGGACATCGTTATTTTTCCCTATATGGTGGCCCCCCTGTTTGTGGGTCGCGAAAAATCTGTCAACGCGCTTGCAACTGCCATGGGCAGTGACAAACAGGTTTTTCTTTCCACCCAAAAAAAGGCCAATATCGACAGTCCGAACGAAAAAGATATCAGCGAGGTGGGCGTTGTCGGTACCGTCATGCAGCTGCTGAGGCTCCCTGATGGAACGGTGAAGGCCCTGGTGGAGGGAAAACAACGGGCCCGTATCAAACGTTTTGTTCATAACGAAGCATTTTTTCAAGTGGTGGTTGAAGAACTCAGAGAACCGGTTGAACCCAGATCCGAAATCATCGCCCTTGAAAGAGCCCTGCTCGAAAATTTTGAAGAATATGCCAAGCACAACAAAAGTATTTCAAAGGAACTGACCAGCAGTATTTCCGCCATATCAGATCCGTCGCAACTGGCAGATACGATCGCCGCCCACTTTTCATTTAAGATCGAAGACAAACAACGGCTGTTGAATACCTTGTCCCTGGTGGAAAGACTGTCGCTCATGATGACGCTGACCAAAATGGAGACCGAGGTGTTCAGAATGGACCAGCGCATCAAGGGCCGCGTCAAGAAGCAGATGGAAAAGACGCAGAAAAACTATTATCTGAACGAACAGATGCGTGCCATCCGAAAAGAGATGGGGGCGGAAGACGACCCCGGCGATGAGCTAAAGGATCTTGAGAAGCGGATCAAGAGAACGCGGATGTCCAAGGAAGCCACAAGCAAGGTCTGGCAGGAATTTCAAAAACTCAAGATGATGACACCCATGTCGGCCGAAGCCACAGTGGTGAGAAACTATATTGACTGGCTCTTAAGTCTGCCATGGTTTAAACGTAGCAAGATAAACAATGATATTGAGCGTGCGGAGGTCATTCTCGACGAGGATCACTTCGGCCTGGAAAAACCCAAGGAGCGTATTCTCGAGTACCTGGCGGTTCAGAGCCTTATGAAAAAGATCCGGGGGCCAATTCTCTGCTTTGTAGGTCCGCCAGGTGTTGGCAAGACCTCCCTGGCAAAGTCAGTCTCGAGGGCAACCGGTCGAAAGTTTGTCCGTCTTTCTCTGGGCGGGGTCAGAGATGAAGCCGAGATCCGAGGGCATCGCCGGACCTATATTGGGGCCATGCCTGGAAAAATTATCCAGTCCCTCAAAAAAGTCGGTGCCAACAACCCGGTTTTTTGCCTGGATGAAGTCGATAAAATGAGCATGGATTTTAGAGGGGATCCATCGTCTGCCTTACTGGAGGTGTTGGATCCGGAGCAGAACTTCAGCTTCAATGATCATTACCTGGATGTAGATTACGATCTCACGGACATACTTTTTATCACGACAGCCAACACCCTGCCGGATATCCCCCTGCCGCTGCAGGACAGGATGGAGATTATTCGTCTGCCGGGCTATACAGAGTACGAGAAATATCATATCGGCAATGATTTTCTGGTAACAAAACAGATCAAAATGAACGGTCTTGAAGGAAAGAAGGTTCAATTTGCTAAAAGCGCCTTGACGACGATAATACAACGCTATACGCGTGAGGCCGGTGTTCGTAACCTGGAACGTGAGATTGCTTCCATCTGCCGGAAGGTTGCCCGGGAGATCCTGAAAACGAAGACGCAAAAGCCCTATCGGATTACCGGCAAGACCGTTCAAAAATTGCTCGGACCGCCGCCTTTCAAACACAGCCAGATAGAAGAAAAGGATCAGATCGGTCTTGTCAACGGTCTGGCCTGGACGCAGGTTGGGGGGGAGTTGTTGGCAGTGGAGACGCTGATGATGCCGGGAAAGGGCAAACAGATCATTACAGGCAAGCTTGGGGATGTCATGAAAGAGTCTGCCCAGGCGGCCATCAGCTATGTTCGTTCAAGGGCAAAGCAGTTGATGATCGACGAGGCGTTCTATAAAAATTACGATATTCATATCCATATCCCGGAGGGCGCCATTCCCAAGGATGGGCCGTCGGCCGGTATCACCATGTGCACTTCCATCGTTTCTACCCTTGCCAAACGACCGGTTCACAAGGATCTTGCCATGACCGGTGAGATCACGCTGCGGGGACGCGTTCTCGCAATCGGCGGCCTGAAAGAAAAGATACTGGCGGCCCATCGCGCAGGCATCAAGAAAATCCTGATTCCTATCGAGAATGAAAAGGATTTGAAGGATATTCCCAAGTCGATATCCAAGCAGCTCGAGATCGTTCCCGTGGAACACATGGATGAGGTCTTGACCCATGCGTTGATTGTTAAGGAAGGGGAGACCACTTTTCAGCGCAGCGACATAATCTTCGATCTGTCGACGGAAGTACCTGAAGATCGAACTTCCTTGATTTGAATCGGTTGAACCGTTAAAGACCAATCGTTCCAATTAGAATACGATCTTCATTCATGCGGCAGGGTCACGTTTGATGAAATCGTAACACGATTTTATTTGACTTTTACCATTTTTACTGGTAGCAGTACGGCTCTTTAAAGAGCTAACCAGGGTAAACAAACTGTGGGCGGGTAGCTCAGTTGGGAGAGCATCGGCCTTACAAGCCGAGGGTCACAGGTTCAAGCCCTGTTCCGCCTACCAAGAATGACCTTTGGCTATTCACAATTGGCTGATAGCCGGTAGTTCGTTGCCAGCAGCTACAGGCTAGATGGTTAAAAGCTGAAGGTAAAATCGAAGTTTTTCCGGGGGTGTAGTTCAGTTTGGTTAGAACGCCGGCCTGTCACGCCGGAGGTCGCGAGTTCGAGTCTCGTCGCTCCCGCCACTAATAAAAACAGGGACTTGGAAGCAATTCCAAGTCCCTGTTTCATTATTTGCAAATGAACATTCCAACCCTATTTCCAACCTGCAGGAACATATTAAGGAATCAGGATCTTGAACTGACGCGCAGCAGGGCAACTTCTGAAATGAGTGTAGGGAATCTGAGGGCTGCGATAGGATGTCCCGTATTGTATCAATCGTTTGAAAAAGTGTAATGGTGCTAACGCGCTGTAAGCTTCATTTCGATACGCCTGTTTTTTCGGTATGCTTCGAGCGTTTCAGATGGATCAATGGGATGAAATTTGCTGAATCCGGTTGCGGCCATTCGATCTTCTGGAATGCCACTATTTGCAAGAAACCTTACGACTGACACAGCTCTGGCAGTTGATAGTTCCCAGTTTGATGGATAAAGCTGGGTGTGGATGGGTATGCGATCTGTGTGTCCGTCAATCCTCAGGATCCAATTGAGGTCATTGGGAAATTTTTTGGATAGTTGCTGTAAAATAACTGCAATCTGAACAAGGTGCTGTTTCCCCTCCTCACCAAGATCAGCAGATCCGGACTCAAATAACAATTCCGCCTGAAGAACAAAACGGTCTCCTTCGATACGCACATAAGGGCTATTACCCAGTATTTCTCTCAGGCGGCCGAAGAATTCCGATCGATATTGCTCCAGAAGATTAACACGCTTAGCAAGTACGATGTTTAATCGTTTCCCAAGCGCCTCAATTTCGGCTGCTTGGTCTGACTTTTCTGACTCAGCTACGTTTAAAGCCTGACTGATTTCTTCAAGCTGTTTTTTCAAATTTGCGATTTGCTGGTTCAGCAATGCCAACTCCGCTCGCGCATTTACTGAAAGCTGACGTTCATCCTTCAAAGCCTGTTCATGCTCGCCAACAAGGGCAGATAATGCCTGTATTCGAATATCACGTTGGCCAAGACTTTTTTGAGCCAAAACAGTTCGCTCCTGTTCATCGGTCAAGCGTGCCTCGAGTGACATGGTCCTGTCCCTCAGACTACCCAATTCAATTTTTTTCCCCGAAAGCACCACCGCATACTGACCAACCTTTTCTTCCAGCTTACGTCTCATAACACGCAAGGCATTGATGTCTTCCTGAAGGCTTGCAATGAGTAGAAGCTGTCTCTTTATCTCGGCTTGATCTAAGCCAGATTGTTTTGTTAATTCGGACAAGCGTGAACTTACTTGCTCTTTTTCCTGTGAAATATCAGTGACGAGTCCAGACAAACTGGCTATTTCAGTCGTAAGTACTTCATTGCGCTCCTTTTCCAAACCAAGCAAACTAACAATTTCATCCATACGACGATGGAGTAACACCAATTCGCTCTCTTTACCGGAGAGGATTTCACTCAATAGAAATTGAGTGAGTGTAAAGATGAGAACAACAAATATTACCACCATAAGAATGGCTGACAAGGCATCGACATATCCCGGCCAAACACTGTTTCCTATTGCTCGTCTACCAGAGTTAATCATACTTATTTCTATTCGCTCTTGTTCTGGTTTTTCTTAATTTCAATTAATTGTTCAAGGCTTGCCTGATTATTTCGTATTTCCTTTATCAAATCATGTAAATTATGTTCAATACGATTTAGACTGGGCTCTCTAATCGTCTCATTCATGTCTGCGTCATCACTACTATCTATAAGTTGGGTAACACCGGACAACCATTCTTCCATGTCATTAAAAAAGCGATTTTGGGCATGACTGGCTTGAATATCTAAAAACCCCAATACCAAAGACCCTCCTAAACCAAACAATGAAGAGCTAAACGCTGTCCCCATACCCAGCAACGGCTTTTGAAGACCCGCTTTCAAGGATTCAAACGTCCCGACAAAATCGCTGGTTCCGACGTTTAAGCCACCAATTACCTGGCCTACAGAACTAATCGTTCCAAGCAAACCCCAAAAAGTACCCAGCAGCCCTAAGAATATCAATAGACCAATCATGTAGCGAGAAATCTCTCTAGATTCTTCCAAATGAGCCCTAATGCCCTCAAGTACCGTACGCAACGATAACGCAGACAACTTGAACCGATCTCTATGAATTCCGGAGAGGTGTTTTATCAGAGGTTTGAGCAAAACGGGGCTTTCCTCTGCTACAGATCTTCCCAATTGACCGGTTCGAAAAATATTCATCCATTCGATCTCGGGTCCAAGCCTCAGTACCTGGTACATATTAATGCCTATGCCAGTAGCCAGGGCGCAAAGGATCATCAAATTGAAACCCCAGTTGGCCATGAAGGCCGACTTCAATGAACCAAATAGAAGTGCACAGATTACACCGACAACGGCCAAGCATATAAACATCAGATAAAGATAATGACGTGAATTTTTCATGATACACCTGTGACCCGGTTAATTAAGTTCTATTCCATAATTAGAATCCAATAGAAGACACCTTGTACGTTGGAAGAAGTTTTGGAACAGGATGACGTTACATTATCAACATTCGGCGCTGTATATCAAGTTGTAAAAACACCAGCCATCACTTTATCAATTTAATCTGGATGACTTTATTGAAAGTTTGCGCTAAACTGTCATGGTAGTATCTCTGCATGGATAAATGGCTTGTTTCGCAGCTTCCTTTTAGCTATGTTGGGGCCAACGGCACAAATGTGTTAAAAATTACCTACCTTATTCCATTTTATTCAGCGAAAGGAGAAAACAGATGCTTATTGTAGGAGAGCTCATCAACGCCAGCCGGAAAGCCATCGCTGCGGCTATCGAAGCACAGGATAGCGATGCCATCATAAAGGTTGCCCAGGATGAATTCGAAGCGGGTGCCCACTATATCGATGTAAATGCAGGGGTTTTTGTGGGCAAGGAGCCCGAGTATCTAACCTGGTTGGTGAAAACCGTACAGTCTGTTGTCGAAGCACCTTGCTGCATCGACAGTCCCGATCCAAAGGCCATCGAAGCGGCCCTTTCGGTGCACAAAGGAACTCCCATGATCAACTCCATTTCCCTGGAGAAAGAGCGCTACGACACGTTGCTGCCCATTGTTGCAGACACGGATATGAAGGTCGTCGCCCTGTGCATGAGCGATGAGGGTATGCCGGAAACAGCGGATGATCGCCTGGCCATTGCCGACAAACTGGTCAACGGGCTCCTGCAAAAGAATGTTTCCATCGAAAACATCTATGTCGACCCACTGGTTCAGCCGGTGTCCACGAACAAAACATTTGGCGTTGAATTTATGGAAGCCATTGAAAGAATCAAAAAAACCTTCCAGGGGATCCATACGGTTTGCGGATTGTCGAACATCTCCTTTGGGTTGCCCATGCGACCATTACTGAATCAGACCTTTATGAGCATGGCCATTGCCAAGGGACTCGACGGTGCGATTATCAATCCGCTGGACAAAAAAATGATGGCCAACATCATTGCTGCCACGGCGCTGGCAGGCCATGACGATTACTGCATGAATTATCTTCAGGCGTTCCGGGCCAAACGTTTCGAGTTCTGATGAACCGCACGATTGATAACTGCACAGTTCAACTTTTTATAGCAAAGGAGGAGGATTGAGATGACGGAATCCACGACCAACAAAGCACTTCAGACCATGCGCAGTGAATTCATTTCCGACGGATATGCCAGCGGTACGAAATGTTATGTTGCCTCTGCCAGAGGTGCCATCATCCAGGATGTGGAGGGCAGAGAATACATTGACTTCGCCGGCGGCATCGCCGTGATGAACATCGGTCACAGCCATCCCAAGGTGGTGGCGGCCATCAAGGCTCAGGCGGAAAAATTCACTCATACTTGTTTCATGGTCAACCCTTACGGCTCGCCGGTCCGTCTGGCTAAAAAACTTTGCCAGATTACACCGGGAGCGTTTGCAAAGAAAGTCCTCTTCATCAACAGCGGGGCCGAGGCTGTTGAGAATGCCGTCAAGATCGCTCGTTACTATACCAAGCGGCCGGCGATCATCGTCTTTGAAAATGCTTACCACGGCCGCACACTGTTGACCATGACCATGACCAGCAAGGTCAAGCCTTACAAGTTGGGTTTTGGCCCCTTTGCACCGGAGGTGTACCGCATGCCTTTCGGCGATGTTGTCGGTCCGGAGAAGCTCGAAGACTTCTTCATCAAACACGTCAATCCCGAAGCGGTCGCTGCCGTAGTGGCAGAGCCTATCCAGGGCGAAGGCGGGTTTATCGCCCCTCCTGCCGGGTATTTCCAGAAATTGGTGGAGATCTGCAGGAAGCATGGGATTCTGTTCATCAGTGATGAGATTCAGACCGGCATGGGGCGTACCGGCAAAATGTTTGCCATCGAGCACTGGGACGTAGAGCCGGACCTGATGACCGTGGCCAAGAGCCTGGCGGCGGGCATGCCTTTGAGTGCTGTTGTGGGTCGTCAGGAGATCATGGACGCCATACATCCGGGCGGACTCGGCGGTACCTATGGCGCCAATCCTTTGTCTTGCGAAGCGGCCCTGGCGGTCCTGGACGTTTTTGAAACCGAAAACATGCTCGAAAAATCAGTGGCCCTGGGTGAAAAACTGCATGCCCGTTTTAAATCCTGGCAGCAGCAGTTTGACATCGTCGGAGAAATCCGGGGTCTGGGTGCCATGCTGGGACTCGAAATGGTCAAGGGTTCCGACCGCTTACCTGCCGCGGAAGAGGCAAAGGCACTTTGCGCAGATTGTTTTGAAAACGGTTTGAGCATACTGGTTTGTGGCAGCTATGGAAACGTCATTCGTGTATTGACACCTTTTGTCATTACCGATGAACAGTTGAACAAAGGTCTCGATATCATGGAAGCCGGTATCAGAAAGATCTCGAGTTGATTGAAAAATGACAAGGGGGGAATTAGATGCAGGCTATCTATGATCGCGTTTTACTAGTTGACTTGACGAACAAATCCTTTGAAATAGCGAATAACAGCATTCCAACATCTGTCTATGAAACCTATCTGGGGGGCAAGGGGCTGGGATCGTATCTGCTCTACAAGTATAACCCGGCGGGTGTTGATCCCCTTTCTCCGGACAACCATATTGTTTTTGCCACAGGACCCGTGACGCGGAGCCGAATTTGGGGCGGGTGCCGCTACGGTGTGTTCACGAAGTCGCCTCAGACCATGCTTTACTCGGAGTCCTATTCGGGCGGCAAGGCGCCCGAAGCCATGGACAGTGCCGGGTACGATGCTGTCATCATTTTCGGAAGAAGCTCGGCCCCGACCGTGCTGTCCATCCACCCAAAGGGTGCGATCTTTCATGATGCCAAGGATATCTGGGGAAAAGATACCTATGACACCGAAGATATCCTGCTGGAGCGATTTCGGCTGACCAATGAGACCTATGGGCGACCGGGGGCAGTGGTGATCGGCCCGGCTTCGGAAAATCTGGTCAAATTTGGTGTCATTGAAAACGACTACTGGCGCTCGGCGGGTCGCACGGGTGTCGGCACGGTCCTGGGTGCCAAACGCCTGAAAGGGATCGTGTTTCAGGGAGACTGCCAGCGATCCCTGGCAGATCCGGATGCGATAAAGGCGTTTTCCCGGGAACTTTCCAAGGGAAGCAAGGAGAATCCCGGTGTCAAAGCCTATAACAGCATGGGCACGACCATGATGGTCAAGCTGCTCAACAATGCCAAGGCATTCCCCACGCGTTACTGGTCCTCGGGAACATGCGAACATTGGGAAAAAATAAACGCCGACGCCCTGCACAGTCAATGCGAGGTCAAACCCAGGGCCTGCCTCAAATGTTTCATGGCTTGCGGCAGGATGAGCCGTGTCCTGCAAGGACGCCATACCGGCCTGCGAATCGAAGGACCGGAGTATGAAACCATATATGCCTTCGGCGGTCTGTGCATGGTGGACAGCATCGAGGAGATCATCTACCTCAACGACATTTGTGACCGTCTGGGAATGGACACCATCTCCGCCGGCAATCTATGTGCGTTCGCCATCGAGGCCGGGAAAAGAGGCCGAATCGATGATATCATCGAATACGGTGATGTGGACGCTATTGCAGACCTGCTGAAAAAAATTGCTTACCGGGAAGGGATCGGCGACGTCCTGGCCAACGGAATCCGGTATGCTGCCAGCTCGTGGGATCTTGAAGAGATTGCCGTACATGCCAAGGGCCTGGAGCCGGCTGGTTACGATCCCCGCGTTCTCAAGGGAATGGGTCTGGCCTACGCCACCTCTGATCGGGGCGCTTGCCATCTGCGGGCCACTTTTTACAAACCGGAACTTTCGGGCATTATTTCACCGCAGCAGATCCAGGGCAAGGCCGAGGTATTTGTCGATTTTGAAGATCGCTTGACCTTATTTGATGCTCTGATCTTCTGTAGATTCTACCGTGACATGTACGGCTGGGGACCGCTGGCAGACGTCATTCGAATGGTCACCGGTCTGGATGTCGACAAGGCGCGGCTGCAGAAAATGGCGGCCGACATATCCACACTGGTGCGCCGATTCAACATCAGGGAGGGAATGCGGCCCGAAGACGATTTCCTTTCTGCAGGGTTGTTTAAAAAATTGAAAGGCGCACAGAACCAACTTACCCAGGATGAGCTCACCTACATGCTCAAGGACTATTATCACTTACGGGGTTGGGACGAAACAGGGCAACCACCCAATGATGACATGCAACCCTATTAGGTGCTTAGGCATACCCTATAAACGATTTCCAAAAAAAAAAATGACCCCGTCTGCAAAGGCGGAAACCCGACAATTCACAGGATTGGAAAGCAGTGATTTATGGCGTTATCAAACGCACAATTTAAAAACATATTATCCGATGTCGAACAAGGTGCTAGGTTGGACTCGACCGATATTGTCCATTTATTAGGCCTGGAGCGGCAGGACGATCTCGAGATGCTGTTTGAGACCGCCAGAAACGTTCGTAAAGCGAATTTTGGAAGCAAGATATTTACCTACGGGTTTGCTTATACGAGTACCTTCTGCCGCAATGATTGCGCATTCTGCTATTTCCGTCATTCCAATGAACAGCCGCAACGCTATCGCAAAAAGGCCCAGGAGGTTCTGGATGTGGCCAGGCACCTGTCCATGGAAGGAGTCAATCTCATGGATTTAACCATGGGAGAAGATCCGCGGTTCAACGAAACGCAAAACGGGGAATTGGATGATTTGATAGGCCTGGTCGAAGACATCAAAACCGAGACGGGTTTACCTGTCATGGTATCCCCGGGTGTTGTCTCTGAAGAGACCCTGGCGATGTTGGCTACTGCCGGTGTTACCTGGTATGCTTGCTACCAAGAGACCCACAACCCCTTGCTCTTTAAAAAATTGAGGATCGGGCAGCCGTATGAGGATCGACTGGAAACAAAACGCGTTGCCAAAAAATTGGGACTGCTGATTGAAGAGGGTATTTTATGTGGTATTGGTGAATCGCCTGCAGACATCGCGCATTCCATACAGGTGATGCATGCGGTCGATGCCGATCAGGTTCGGGTCATGAAGTTTGTGCCACAGCCCGGCACACCCATGGCAGACCATGCCGAAGAAGCATCATCGCGTGAGTGTCTTATCAGTGCCATTTTACGCTTGTCTTTTCCGGATCGCTTGATTCCGGCGTCCCTCGACGTGGATGGTCTGGCGGGATTGAAAATGAGATTGAATGCCGGTGCCAATGTCATTACGTCTTTGGTCCCGCCGGATTATGGGCTCTCGGGTGTTGCCCATTGTGATCTGGACATTGAGAATGCCAATCGGACCATGACCGGGATACGTCCCATACTGGAGGCCTGCCATCTTAGCGCTGCCGAGGGCAACGATTATTTAGAATGGATTCGGGCACGTCAAGAAATTTTTTTGTAATGCCGGCCCGATGAGGCAAACCCAAAAAAGGCTTGTGTTTTATCGGTCATATGGCATATATATCGGGTCTCTTTGTATTATCGATATTTCTTGGAACATCTCAACGTATGACCGGACAGAGAATTCGAACCTTAAGTTTTTGGATAAAAGCTATATCATACCACCCTATCCATGCTTGCTGCTGTACCACCGGATGACAGGATGCTCAAAGCGATTCATGTAACAAAAAAATTTGGAGAACTCAAAGCGGTCAACGACCTTAGCTTTGAAGTGCAGGACGGGCAGATCTTCGGTATTGCAGGACCAAACGGTGCCGGAAAATCGACAGTTTACAACCTTATCACCGGTTTCTACGCCTACGAGGGAGCCATCGAATTTATGGGTCGCAACATGGCCGGCCTGCCGCCCTATCGAATTGCCAAAGCCGGAATTGCCCGCACGTTCCAGATTCCGCAGGTTTTTCCCAGCCTGACCGTGCAAAAAAGCATTTCTGTGGGCAGCCGTTTCGGGGCACTTGGTGGCCTTGATGAAGCCCATGTGGATGAGGTAATCCGCTTTGTGGAACTTGAAGAGGAACGCTTACAGAGCACCGGTCTATTAAACCTCCTGTCTAAAAAGAAACTGATGATCGGGGCGGCCTTGGCCACGAAACCCAAAATTATGCTGTTGGACGAGCCAATGGGGGGCTGCAATGCCAACGAAATCAGGAGCCTGATGGTGCTGATTCAGCGAATCAACAAAGAGCTGGGTATTACCATTATCATTATCGAGCATTTCATGAAGGTGTTGACCGAGCTGACCGAAAAGCTGCTGATCATCGAATCCGGGACTGAAATTTGCTGTGGCCCACCGGAGGAAGTTGTCAACAATCCAAAAGTTATCGAGTGCTACTTGGGCGATTCGCATGCTAAAAGTTGAAAATTTAAATGCCTATTACGGCCAGTCGCATGTCCTGAAAGAGGTCTCCATTACGGTTGAACGCGGCCAGGTGGTGGTCATTCTTGGGCCCAATGGGCATGGCAAGAGCACCCTCTTAAAATCTATTTGCGGGATGGTGGAAAAGACGAATGGCAACGTCATCTTTCGAAATATCGACATCAGCAGCATGGCCACCGATAAAATTGTCAACATGGGCCTCACCTATATTGCCGAAAATCGAGAGTTGTTTCCCTACATGACGGTATTGGAGAATCTTAAGCTGGGCGCCTATTCCAAAAACGCCCGCCCTTATGAAAAGGAAAACATGAAGCGGGTTTTCACCCTATTTCCCCGTCTGGTGGCCCGCCAGAAACAGTTTGCTTCCACCATGAGTGGCGGTGAGGCCCGCATGCTGGCCGTGGCAAGGGGACTGATGTCAAACGCCGAGTTTTTGTGTATTGACGAACCCTCCCTGGGTTTGCAGCCCAGCCTGAGGTATGAAATTTTCTCCACCATCAAGCAAATCAATGAACAGGGTAAGACCGTGCTGTTGGTGGAACAAAACATCCCCCAGATTGCCGAATTGGCTGACAGAATCTATGTTATGGAAGAGGGCCGCATCTCGTTTGAAGGCAGCAAGGATGAAGCATTGAGCAATGAGCATTTAAAGGAGATATTTTTGGGAATGTAGCATTTTTCATGCGTGCTTTGCTCCCATGAAAAATGAATATTCAATAAGCAAAATACAAATAACAAACAAATTGCAATGACCAAAACTCAAAAATTGAAACCGTATGATCTTGAGGAAAGGACATTTCAGTTTGCTAAAACGGTGAGGAACTTTGTTAAAACGTTACCAAATACCATTTGGAGATTGTATCTTGAGATTTTTTTGCAATTTGTTTTTTGTAATTTGTTATTTCGATTTTATTCCAACCGGGTCCGGTGAGATTATCCATAGATTTGCTCTGTAGTTGGTTTAGCCTTATTAAAAAGGTGAAAACGGATGTTTAGTGAAGATACCATTTTGTTGTTTTATGAAATCACAGATGTGATTATCTCAGGGTTGTCTACCGGTTCCGTATATGCCTTGATGGCCGTGGGTATGACCCTGGTCTATGGTGTGACCAAGGCATTTAATTTTGCCTATGGTGAGTTTTTTAACATGGGTGGCTACTTTGCATGGATACTGATTGTCGGGCTCGGCATTCAATTTGGGGGTTACCTGACGATTCTGGTTATTGTGATGCCGCTGATGTTCGTCGTAGGGTACGGATTGGAAAAACTTTTGGTGGCGCCCTTGAGAAAGCGCGCAGACTGGGAAAACAAGGTCATGATGCTTACTTTGGGCCTGTCTCTTTTTCTGTCCAGTCTGTATATGGTGGTCTTCGGCGTACGGATGAAATCGTTGCCACCCATCCTGGAAGGGACCCTTGAAGTGGGTCAGTTGGTCTTTGCTCACCAGGACATCATGATTTTCATCATGTCTTTGGGCGGTATTCTGCTTTTTGGATGGATGCTCAACAACACCCGTATCGGCATGGCCGTACAAGCTGTGGCCCAGAATCCGGAAGGGGCAAAAATCGTCGGTATTCCACAGTCGCGCATTTTTGCAGCCACCTTTGCTATCTCAACCGTCATGGTGGGCTTTGGCGGTATTCTATTGAGCCAAAAGTGGTTTATCAGCCCCAACTCCGGGGGCATCATCATGATAAAGGCCTGGGTGGTTACCGCTTTCGGTGGTATGGGCTCCATCCGCGGCGGCCTGTATGCCGCCTTCATTATTGGCATGCTGGAAGCGTTTGTGGGCTGGATGTTCGGCATGAGCTACGGCATTATTGCGCTATTTATTCTTTTGCTGGCCACACTAGTGCTGCGGCCTCAAGGTCTGATGGGAAAAGGCGAGTAGGTTTATGCGCTTAAAACAAATGGCGATAATGATAGGCGTTTGCTATGGGGTCATGGCGATCTTGCCCATTTTCGTGGGGGATATTCGCTTTATCATGAATATTCTGATCATGTGTCTCATCTGGGCGGTTGTGGCTTCTTGCTGGGATGTCATGATGGGATTTGCCGGTATCTTTTCCTTCGGCCAGGTGGCCTTTTTCGTCATGGGCGCCTATTGTTCCGGAATCCTGGCCATCGATCATCATGTAACACCAGTGCTGTCCATTTTGATGGCCGGTCTGTTTACCGCCGGCATGGGTGTTCTTGTGGGGCTGCCCTGTCTCAAACTGGCAGGACCCTACGTGGCGCTGGTGACCTTTGGTGTTCATATGGCCCTGCAGCCGACGTTAAGGGGCGAGATCGGCATTGCCCTGGGGTCCGGTGGGTCTGTCGGGCTTCTGACCATTCCCCCCATCAGCATGTTTGGCTATACCTTCAGTTCGGCCAATATTGTACCGACCTTTTATCTGACGCTGCTGGTATCCCTCACCTGCGCCTTGATTATTATGTTTATGATTAAATCATACTGGGGCGTTGCGTTTCTGGCCCTTAAAGATTCTCAGGATTTTGCCATGAGCCTGGGCGTCAGTGCCTTTAAATACAAGCTGATGGTCTTTGCCTTGACATCCTTTTTAACCGGTATCATCGGGGCTTTCTACGGTCATTTTTACGGGGTGCTTTCCTTCCGTATGCTGGATCTGGATCTGTTTAGTATATTGATGGTCATGATGTTGGTGGGTGGCTTGGGGCATTTTCCCGGTGCCATCCTGGGCTCTTTTCTGGTGGTCGCAGGTAGCGAGTTGATGGCACCCTTGGGTGCATACCGGGCTGTGGCCATGGGCGCCTTGGTGGTGATTTTGGTGCTGGCGCTACCAAACGGGGTTATGGGCCTTTTTCTAAACCGTTCGGGAAGTAAAATCGCATAACGATTTTATGAATTGCGATGTGTCGCTTTGATAGGTTCTTAGTTTAATCTCAACAAAAGGGAGGTAATTCATGAAGAAAATCAGTCTATTCACATTGCTCATGGCGGCTTGCCTGTTCTTGAGTCCCGCGGTCATGGCCGCGGATACCATTCCGGTGGGAGTTCCGATTCCCATGACCGGCTGGGCGGCAGGTTCCGGCTCAGACTATTTCAAAGGTATTAAAATGGCTATCGACGAGATCAACGAATCGGGTGGATTGTTGAATAAACAGCTTGAAATTATCCGTTTCGATTCCAAGGGCTTTGAGCCTGAAGTGGTTATGCAAGCGGCCGATTATCTGTGCGGTCAAAAGAATGTGGCTTCGGTACATGCCGGCTGGGCGGGCTGGGGCCAGGATGTTCGTGCCTACGGAAAATATGACGCCCCGTTTTTTGCCGACGATGGCTCTCAGGCGGCTGTGGACATCTTCAATGAAGACCCTGCCAAATATTACAATATCTATCAGACCACCGACGTGGGCGTCGAGCAGGCCAAGAGCATGTTTCGTGCCTTGATGGCGCTTCCCTACCAATACCCCAATAAAAAGGTCGTCATTATCAACACCGACGATTCATGGGGTCTTGAAGTCGGTGACACGCTGGAAAAAAGTTTTACAGACAGCGGCTGGAAAGTGGCCAAACGGGAGACGGTACCCTATGGCACCAATGAGTGGGGCGTGATTCTTTCCCAGATTCGCAGGATTAAACCGGCTCTCATTCACATTGAAATCCCCAGCGGACAGGAGAACATCACCTTCATCCAGCAGTTTCTAAAAAAACCCTCCAACGCCATTATCAGTCTTGGCTGGGGCGTTACGCCGCGTGAAGTGGTGGACACCCTGGGAACGATGGCCGATGGTATTGTGGGTGAAATGCCCAGCGGGTTGCCGGGACCCAAGGCGCCCAATGCCGCCGGACAAGCCTGGGTGGATAAGTTCGTCAGCCTCAACAAGCATCAGGTTCCGGCCGGTGCCTGGATCGCCTACACGGCTGTCAAGGCATGGGCCAATGCGGTGACCCATGTGGGGGATGCCTATGATTTCAAAGCCGTGAATGCCTACATTCAGGAAAACGGCTATATGGGCGAGATGGGGCTCATCAAGTGGGACAAATCAAATGTTCTGCGGGCCCAATCGGGTGCACCCGTGGTACACTACCAGGTGCAGGGTGGAGAACTGCAACCGATCTTCACCGATCCGCCGCTGACACCGTATCCGGCTACGACGTTCCAGAAGCCGCGATGGATAGAATAATAATAAATGCAGCGCATTTTTTATGAGTAAAGCCCATAATTCCGCCTGAAATCCTGGCCGGATTTCAGGCGGAAATTATGGATCATCTCCAAAAGAGTTGATCTAAATAAAGGATTCGAGGGGTCCAGGGGTCCAGGATTCGAGTGATATGCTTAAAAAATATAAAGAGTTAAACGTTTGGTAAAAATCGTATACACTATTGCATAGGGTTCAGTCTGTGAATTGGAAACCCAAATCATGATATCAGGCAACTTGGGTTATATGGAAAAAGAGAGACTTGATAAATTAAGAGGGGAGATTGGGGGTGTCGAGAGAATGCTGAAAGCGTTGATAAAATCTCTGGAAAGCAAACACTTGGATCCTGGAATCCTTGGATCCTGGAACCCTTTCTCCCAACTGATTGGGAGAAGAGCGGAATTTATTAACTATCTATTTGATCCTCACTTCATGATAGTTTCGTTAGCGTTATAAATCATAACCCCACCGTTAACCATGGGTCATTCAGTAGAACAATCTGCATACCGGCGCCTGACCGAGCGTCTTAATCGTTTTCCCCAGGGGGCGCCCCCTTCCAAACTCCTGACGAAAATTCTGATGGTGCTGTTCGATAAGGAAGAGGCCCAACGGGTATCTCTGCTGCCCATCAGACCATTTACCGCACGTCGTGCCGCACGAATATGGCGCCTAACCGAGAGCGAAACCCGCAAAATACTGGATGGTCTGGCTTCCAAGGCGCTGCTGGTGGATTTCGACGTTGCGGGAGAGATTCAGTATGTTCTGCCGCCGCCCATGGCAGGTTTTTTCGAGTTCTCCATGATGCGTGTCCGCGACGATATCGATCAAAAACTGCTGAGTGAACTTTTCTATGAGTATCTCAACGTCGAAGAGGATTTTGTAAGGGAGCTCTTTACCTGTGGAGAAACACAGCTTGGTAGAACCTTTGTTCACGAACCTTTACTGTCGGCGGATAACGCCTTGCATGTCCTCGACTATGAACGGGCCAGCAGTGTAATCGAAACTGCTACCCACCGCGGTATCAGCATGTGCTACTGCCGGCACAAGATGATGCACAAAGAACGGGCCTGCGATGCGCCCATGGACATTTGCATGACATTCAACACGTCGGCCGAGTCTCTCATCCGCCACGGTCACGCACGGGCAGTGGATGTTTCAGAAGGATTAGACTTGCTGGCCCAAGCCCATGAATCCAACCTGGTTCAGTTTGGGGAAAACGTCCGCCAGCGGGTCAATTTTATCTGCAACTGCTGCGGTTGCTGCTGCGAAGCCATGATCGCGGCGCGGCGATTTGCCGTCATGCATCCCATTCACAGTACCAATTTTTTACCGGAGGTACAGGAAGACACCTGCAATGGCTGTGGCAAATGCGTGAGCCTGTGCCCGGTGGAGGCCATAGCCCTGGTGTCCGCCAACGACCCGCATCATCCGAAAAGAAAGCTCGCCAGGGTCGACGCGGCGCGCTGCCTGGGGTGCGGTATCTGCGTGAAAGCCTGCACGAAAACCAAGTCTCTTTCCCTGTTGTCCAGACCGCAACGGGTGCTAACGCCTTTAAATGGAACGCACCGGGCCGTGGTGATGGCCCTGGAACGGGGCAAACTTCAGCATCTGATCTTCGACAACCAGGTGCTCTGGCATCACCGGGCCTTGGCTGCCGTTCTGGGCGCCATCCTTCGCCTGCCGCCCATCGACCGGGCCCTGGCCACCCAACAGGTAAAATCGCGCTACCTGGAGGCGCTTGTAAAGCGGTTCTCCAGCAACTAACCCGCTCAATACCGATTTGGGGACGGGTATTCATATATTATTATAAGGGTCTCTTGTTGTTTCGTTTTGATGTATCCGTAAGCCTTCGTACGAGCCTTCATGAAAAAAGGCAAGTACTACAACGTTTCAAGCGGCCATATTTTTTTGAAGGCGGTTTCCGGAAAAAAGCAGTAGGGACATTCCTTGGGCGGGTTTTCCCCGTAGTGTACATGACCACACATGCGGCAGCGCCAGGCTGTTTTTATCTTGCTTTTTTTGTCCGGCTGTAAGGGATTTTTGTCTCGGAACAACGGCAGGTCTTCCAGGGCCGGCATGACCGGCTGATACGTGTGCATGGCATGAGCGGAAACAATCATGCGCTGAATTTCACTGGTCCCTTCGTATATTCTCAAAAGGCGGATATCGCGGAGGAGTTTTTCCAGGGGGAACATTCTGGTATAGCCGTAACCACCGAGTATCTGCAGGGCCTCGTTGACAACTTCCAGGGCCGTTTCGGTCGCATAGAACTTGGCGATGGAGGCGTTTATGGTCGGGTCCAGTCCCTTGTCCGCTTCCCAGGCCGCCTTCCAGACCAGTAAACGCGCTGTTTCAACCTTCTGGTACATCTCCGCGATTTTGAACTGAACCGCCTGAAAATCCCCGATCTTGGACCCAAAGGCCATGCGTTTTTTTGCGTAATCGATGGCGTATTCCATGGCGCTTCGGGCCCCTCCCACGCCAAAGGCTCCCACAACCGGACGCGTCCTGGAAAAGGTCTTCATGGCGAGCATGAAACCTTCCCCGGGTGGAGCCAGTATATTTTCTTTAGGTACCTTGACATTTTTCAACTTCAGACCAACCGTATTGGAACAGCGTTGACCGAGTTTGGGAATGGCCTTGCCAATGGATACGCCTTTCCAGGATTTTTCCACCAGAAAGGCCCCGATGCCTTCATGACCGGATTTCGGGTCTTGGGTGGCAAATACGGAAAAGTAATCGGCCACCCCCCCGTTGGTGATCCAGTACTTGGTTCCGTTCAACAGGAAGTCATTTCCCTCTCTTTCGGCTTTACAGCGCATACCGGCAACGTCCGATCCCATGATCGGTTCGGATGTGGCAAAACAGATCAGCTTGAATTCGTTTAAGAGTCTGGGGAGATATTTCTTTTTGAGCCTTTCGTTGCTGCAAAGAATAAGGGGCTCCGCGCCCAGGGAATTGTCGAAAAGCGAAGTGGCCAGACCTGGGCAGGCCGCGGCAATTTCCTCGGTCATGATGGCGCCTTCGAGTATCCCATACCCATTACCGCCATACTTTTTTGGTATGTCATTGTTCATCAGGCCTTCATCATAGGCCTTGCGTAACACAGACAGGGGAAGTTCATCTTTCTCATCGTAATACCATGCCACGGGCAGTATCTCTCTTAACGCAAACTCACGTGCCTTTTCTTGAATGTCGAGCTGCTTTTTAGACAAATTGAAATTTAACATGCGACCTCCAGCTTGGGATCAACTTGATTTCTTTTCCGGCATATCGCCGGCATTTATAAATGCCATCAGCTCTTCGCCCTGCCTGTCGGCATCTCTTTCGCCCAGTTTAATCAGACGTGCCAGGTAATTCGGATCGAACAGGACCATGCTCAACCAATCCGGGCTGGATGTCTCATGGCTGCCAATGCCCCGAAAAAGATACCGAAACATGTACGGCAATTGCGGCTCAAATCCACCTGCCAGTTCCCCCAGGTCCTTTGACGGCCGTATAACAAAGTGATGGACCACGTGTCGGTCACCGTGCTGTTCTTGGGGGATTTGAAGGAGCAATTGATTGGTACGCTCGAGCGTTCGAACATCTTGATCCAGCGCATCCAGGAAAATAGAATTCATTAATGTGCCTGCTATTTGGGCGGGGGGCGGGTATCCGATGCAGACGGGTATGGTTGCTTCCTGCAGGGATTTCCGATGATGTGTCGAGACAGCCAGAATTTGTCTGGCGCCGAGATATATTGCCGGCGAAAGTGGCGCTGACTGCCGGATACCACCGTCACCGTACCAGGATTTTCCAACGCCGACGGCCGGAAAAAGCAGCGGCAGGGAAGCCGAGGACATGATGTGGTCGATGGTAATATCTGTGCCTTCACTTCGCCGCCATGGGCGTTCCCACATCCTGACGTTTCTGCCCATAACCCAGGTCACAGCCTGGCCTGTGGCATAGTTGGTTCCGGTAATGGCAAACGCTTTCAGTTTCCCCTGTTGTATGTTCCTGCCAATACCGGCAATCACGTTATCTTTTGGTAACAGCGCTTTTTGCAGCAGCTCTCGAAGCGGTGTCGAGTCCAGGAGGCTTTTGGCCGATGACGTTTTGGCCACCCCACCAGACGTAAGCCGAAAACCCCATCTGAAAACATTTCGGACCAGTTTCCAGGTATCCACACAAATTACCTGATCCATTGAAAGCTTGAGCCATAAAGCAGATAAGTCTCTCACGGCGTCCCCGAAGGTGCCCGCATGATTTGCCAGAAAAGCGGCGTTAATGGCGCCGGCGGATACACCGGTGATAATGGGAAGTTTGAGATCAGGAAAATTACGGGCAAGGCATTTTAAAAAACCGACTTGATATGCTGCTCTAGCACCGCCGCCACTTAGAACGAGTGCCAATCCTTTGTCATCAACGGTCATTAAACGCTTCCTCAATCTGAACGGATGGTTAGTTTTTGACCTTGCCAGGCTATTATGATATTTAAGAATGCTTAGGCTGGCAAGTCAATTTTATTCTTCACAGAGGAGACATTACAATACATGAACGTTAAACTCGTGATCGCAATCGTCGTCTTGTTCGTTTTTGCCGTATTCATCGTTCAGAATGCTCAAGTTGTAACGGTTAGTTTTCTTTTTTGGAAAATCGAGGCCTCCAGGGCAATTGTCCTGATGGCAACGTTTGTATTTGGATTGCTAACCGGATGGATACTGACCCAGATGTTCAGGAAATCCAATAATAACAAAAAACGAAAGAGCCAAACGTGAACCGAAACAACGAGTGAATCCAAATGAGACAGCATCCCTTGATGTCGTAGATGTTTTGCAGCTTGCTGCGGGGAGCTTCATTTCAACCCGCTTTTGAGCAGCGCTTCGGCCAGGGAGCCTTGAGGGGCCGGTTTTTTTTCAGGTTTACGGTTTTGGTTTTTTTCTGGTTTGGGTCTGCGGAGACGCGTCTTTCCGACAGTGGGCTTTTGGGTGCTCTTTTCCCCGGGATCAACGGTTTTTTTCATGGAAAGGGATATCCGGTTTCTAGCCACATCGATATCGAGCACCGATACCGTGACCTGTTGCTGAACCTTCACGATATCGGCTGGATTTTTCACAAATCGATCCGCCATCTGACTGATATGAACGAGACCGTCCTGGTGGACACCGATGTCTACGAATGCGCCGAAAGCCGTTATGTTTGTCACGATACCGGGTAACTGCATGCCTTTATGCAGGTCAGCGATTTTTTCGATACCGTCGGTAAATGAAAACGCCTCGAATGTTTCTCTTGGGTCACGACCGGGTTTGGCCAGTTCGTCCAGGATGTCATTCAATGTGGGAATACCGACCGTCTTCGTTACGTAACGGGACAGATCAATCTGAGGTCGCAAATCAGCTTTTTGCATCATATCGGGCACAGACATGCCCAGGTCTTTGGACATGGCATCGACGATGGCATAGCTTTCGGGATGTACGGCGCTGGCATCGAGAGGGTTCTCACCATCCACGATACGCAGGAAGCCTGCAGACTGCTCGAATGCCTTGGGTCCCAACCGTGACACCTTGAAGAGTTGTTCCCGGTTCCGGAAGGGGCCATGGGTGTCGCGATGAAGGACGATATTCTTAGCAATTCCGACATTCAGGCCTGACACATAGGTCAGGAGCTGAGCGCTGGCTCTATTCAGGTCTACTCCGACATTGTTGACGCAGCTCATCACAATGTCGTCAAGGGTCTGCTTGAGGGATGTCTGGTCTACATCGTGCTGGTACTGGCCGACGCCAATGGATTTGGGATCGATTTTTACGAGTTCGGCCAGGGGGTCCATCAGCCGCCGCCCAATAGACACGGCACCGCGTACGGTCAGGTCGTGCTCCGGAAACTCTTCACGGGCCACCTCTGACGCAGAATAGACCGATGCCCCACTTTCATTGACCATGAGCACCTGAATGCTTTCCGATGACAGCGCCGCTCTGACAAAGGTTTCGGTTTCTCTGCCTGCGGTACCGTTCCCTACGGCAATGGCTTCGATTCGAAACTGCTTGCACAGAGACTGCATTTTGGCACTGTCTTCGAGTGCTTTTTTCTCTGACATGTGCGGATAGATCGTATCGTGATGCAGGAGCGCTCCCTGGCGGTCCAGGCAGGCGACCTTGCACCCTGTTCTGAACCCCGGGTCGATCCCCATAACGCGCTTGGCACCCAAAGGGGGCGACAACAGCAACTGCCGGAGATTTTCCGCGAAAACGCGTATCGCTTCATCGTCGGCACGCTGCTTGGTAAACACTCGGGTTTCCGTTTCCATCGAATGGGAAAGGAGCCGTTTGTACCCATCGATGACAGCCAATTTGACCTGATCCGAATCCGCCCCATCCCCGTTGACAAACAAATCCTCCAGGATGGCAATGGCGTCTTCTTCGTTGGGTGAAATGTCCAGGATCAGAACGTTTTCCTTTTCGCCACGCCGCATGGCCAGCATTCGGTGAGACGGTACCTTGGCAATCGGTTCTTCCCAATCAAAATAATCCTTGAACTTGGCACCGGTTTCCTCCATACCGGCCACCACCCGGCTTCTTATCTTGGCCCTGGTAAAAAAGAGGTTTCGCAACCGGGACCGCGCCTCGTCGTTTTCATTGATGACTTCGGCAATAATATCCCGGGCGCCGGCAAGGGCGTTCTCTAAGGTTTCAACCTGTTTCTCTAGATCGATGTATGCGAGCGCTTCCTGGGATGGGTCGATGTTTTTCTGCTCCAGGATCAGCTGTGCCAGGGGTTCGAGCCCTTTTTCCCTTGCGATGACCGCTTTTGTTCGCCGCTTGGGTTTGAACGGCAGATAAATATCTTCCAGCACCGCCATTGTTTGCGCTTCAAGGACCTTTTGACGGCGTTCATCTGTCAGATGTCCGTGTTTTTCAAGAGATTTCAGGATGGCTGCCTGTCTCTCCCTAAGATCGCGCAACTGGTTGAGCCTGTCCCGTATGACCGACACGGCGACTTCGTCCAGGCTTCCGGTGACTTCTTTTCGATAACGCGCGATAAAGGGAATGCTGGATCCATCCGAGAGGAGCGCGGCCACAGCGTCCACTTGCTGGTCATTGATGCTGAGTTCATTTGCGATGGTGGCGATGGAGGTGTCTTTTTGCATGGTTTGTTTATCTTTCTGTTAAGGGTCAAGGAAGGGTCACTTGTTTTTGGCCGCCTTCGCAGTATGACGTTTTGAGGCTGAAAGAATGGTTTTGCGCATACGCAGCGAACGGGGCGTCACTTCCAGCAGTTCATCTTCATGAATGAAGCTGATGGCGAATTCGAGGGTCAGTGGTTTGATGGGGGTCAGGATAACGGCTTCATCCTTGCCGGAGGCACGCATGTTGGTGAGTTTTTTTTCCTTGCAGGGGTTCACGTTGATGTCTTGACTCCGGTTGTGTTCACCAATGACCATTCCTTCGTACGTCGGATCACCCGGTTCGATGAAGAGTCGCCCGCGGGGTTCGAGATTGAACAGGGCATAGGCCACTGCCGTCCCGGTACGATCGGCCACAAGGGACCCGGTGAACCGGTTGGTACTGTCACCCCTGTATTCTCCGTAGCCGTCAAAAATAGAGTTCAGGATACCTGTGCCACGGGTATCGGTGAGAAACTCATCCCGGTAACCGATCAAGGCTCTCGATGGGGCAGACAATTCAATGCGCACCCGACCGCTGCCGTTATTGACCAGGTTGACCATTTTGCTTTTTCGAAGGGAGAGCTTTTCCACCACGATGCCCAGAAACGACTCTGCACAATCCACGAACAGTTTTTCCATGGGCTCCAAGCGCTTGCCCTTTTCATAGCGGAAAATGACCTCCGGTTGTCCTACGCAGAATTCAAAGCCCTCTCGCCGCATGGTTTCAATCAAAATGGCCAGTTGAAATTCCCCCCTTCCTTTGACCAGAAAGCTGTCACGGTCACCGGTTTCAGCCATCTGAACGGCTACGTTGAGAAGGGTTTCCTTTACCAGCCGCTCTCGAAGCCGGCTTGACTGGACATATTTGCCTTCCCGGCCCCCGAATGGCGATGTGTTAACCGAAAACTTCATCGAGACAGTCGGCTCATCAACCCGGATTCTGGGGAGCGCTCTGGGGTGTTCGTGATGGCAGATGGTGTCACCGATTTTGACATTTTCGATGCCGGCGATAACGGCAATATCGCCGGTTTGAACTTCATCCACGGCAGTGAGTGTCATGCCCTTATATATCTGAAGTTTGGAGACCTGTAGAGGGATTTTTTCCCCATTCTCCCCGATACAGACCAGGTTGTCGCGTGCGTGTGCGCTGCCATTGAAGATTTTACCCACGGCGAGTCTTCCCAGGTAATCAGAATAACTTAGATCGGAGACGCGCAACTGAAAGGGTGCTCCGGGGTCGTAAGAGGGGCCGGGGATTTCCTTGAGGATGGTGTCAAACAGCAGATCCAGATTACGGCCTTTTTCATCCGGTTCCTTGATGGCGATACCATCTCGGCCGATGGCATAAACAAGGGGGAAGTCGATCTGTTCATCCGTGGCATCCAGATCGATGAGGAGATCATATATCTCATCGAGAACGGCATGTGTCCGGGCATCCTGACGATCGATCTTGTTGATCACAACCACGATCTTCAGCCCTGCCGCCAGGGCTTTTTTTAGAACGAAGCGGGTTTGCGGCAGGGGACCTTCGGATGCATCGACCAGCAGAATGGCACCGTCTGCCATGGAAAGGGCGCGTTCAACCTCACCGCCGAAATCGGCATGACCGGGGGTGTCGATGATGTTGATTCGCACGCCTTTCCAATCGACTGAACAGTTTTTGGCTGCGATGGTGATGCCGCGTTCACGCTCGAGATCCATGCTATCCATGAGTCTATCGTCCATTACCTGGGTTTCTCTAAAGAGTCCACTTTGGCGAAACATGGCATCCACAAGGGTTGTTTTGCCATGGTCGACATGGGCAATGATGGCAATATTTCTCAACTGACTGTTTTGTTGGGGTGTCACTGGCATGGGCGAAATCCTTATCCTAGCATGCAAATAAACAAAAAGCATCACCGGGCACCGGTCGTGATCCGGAAATGCTTTTTGTGCTTAAGTCCTTGGGGTTAAAATATATAGACCAACATTTTCATGAAATATCCAGCTAAGCCGATTTTCCCCTGATCAATTGGCAAGCCTTGCTTTCGGGTGCAAAAAGAAAAACACCGCTCAATATCAGTAGGGGAACGGCGAAGAGAAAACCCACCATAGGCAAAACAAGACCGCCTACAAAGCCTAGCAACAACGCCAGCGGTAGAAGTATCACACCTAACGTTCGGCTGGATATTTTTTCTGAACTACAATCTATTTGTTTCATGGGGTACCTCCCTGTCTAACTCATCGATTCAACTCGTGATAACGGCCATTATATGACCGGCATTCTTTCACGTAATTTGGTAAGGAATTTAATGCGTTTATCGGTTACGAAAACAAGATAAGGCTTTTCCCTCTGAATGCAAGGGGGATCAGACCCAGCGGCGTGTTTTGACGGACCTGTTGCGGCAAGGAAACCTCGGACGTGTCTCGGCGTAACTTCTAGAGCGAAGACGGACCTGTCTCGGCGTAGCTCCTAATGCGAAGACGGACAAATACAATATTTCTGGTCAAGTTTCATGAAATGTTCGGTCTATCCTGATGGTGCCGAGATTCCTTTGATGGCGGCGATAATGCGCCCAAGGGCCTCCATGAGAAGGGACTGTGGGCAGGCAATGTTGATGCGTTGGAACCCATCCCCTTCAGGTCCGAAGAGGCTTCCGTCATCGAGAAAGACACGGGCCTGATTCAGGAAAAGGTTTCTAAGCTGATGGTTGTCCAGGTTCAGGGATCGGCAGTCGAACCAGACAAGATAGGTCCCCTGGGGTTGAATGACCTTGATTTCCGGGAAGTTGCTCTCGAAAACGTCGTTCAAGGTATGCAGATTGTTTTTAAGATACTGCAGGAGATCTCTCAGCCATGGCGCACCTTCTTCATATGCCACACGGCACGCCGTCATGCCGAAGGGATTCAGCCCGGATAGGCCGTTGGCGCGAAGGCCTTGCTCGAATTTTTGGCGGATCTTTTTGTCTGCTATGAAGATGTTGGAGGTTTGAAGGCCTGCCAGGTTGAATGTTTTACTCGGTGCAGTGCAGACGATACTGGTTTTCTGAAAGGCGCTGTCCGTCATGGCAAAAGGGCAGAAATCTAGCCCTGGGTAGACCAAGTCCCCATGAATCTCGTCGGCGATCACTTGTACATGGTTGCGCTGGCAGATGTTGCCGAAGCGCTGGAGTTCCTCGCGTGTCCAGACCCGGCCAACAGGGTTGTGGGGGCTGCATAATATGGCCAGTTTGACGTCTGGATCGGCTGTTTTATTTTCCAGGTCGTCGAAATCCATGTAATACTGGCCGTCGGACAATACCAGCGAGTTGGATACGATCCGGCAGCCATTCTTTTCTATGGCACTGAAAAAAGGATAGTAGACGGGCCGCTGAATTAGAACCTTGTCGCCAGGCTGAGCAAGGGCCCGCACCAGCAGGTGAAGCGCCGGAACCACTCCCTGGGTCGTTACAATCCACGATTCCTCAACCCGCCAGCCATGCCGCTTTTTCATCCAGCTGGTCACAGCGTCCAGATAAGCCTGGTCTGGTTGGGTATAACCGAAAATGCCGTGTCGGGCGCGCTCCTGCAAGGCTTCGACAACCGGCTCGGGGCTTTGAAAATCCATGTCCGCCACCCACATGGGCAGGGTCCGGTTGCTGCCGAAACAGGTGTCGGTTCTGCTTTTTTGGTACGGGTCTTCCGAGTTGAGCGCATACTCCCATTTAACGGCACCGGTATGGCGACGGTCTATTTCGACATCGAATTTATTTGGCACGTTTTTCTTTCCTTTGCTTTTTGACATGGTTATGACATGCAGATATGCTGAAATCAAGATAACTTTCGGTTTAAGGCCGTCAACCGCTTGGCGCTTTATCAAGTACCTGAACTGAGCGATTTTTATCTCGATTCGCACCAATTTCTTGCGGATCATGGGTTCGTAAAAAGCCTCGACAGATCCACTGGTATGATTAGGTATTTTTTCGAACCCTCCTCGATCAAGATCTTGGCCCATCGATTCAGGAAAAATCGCTCAGTTCAGGAAGAAATTTGCAGAAAAAGATGTCTCGTGATAACATGCCCCGCGTTGAACCATAAACGACCCGTCGAAGATCCCTGTTGTGTAACCTCGACTGAGTTCACTAATCGAAAGGTTGACAAATGAACACGTCATTTCAAACGGTTAAGCGATACATTCCTTGGATGATAGTGGTGGGTATCGCCCTTTCGTACGCACCAAATCTTTTTGCCGCGGAATCAGAAGCGCAAACCTTTTCATGGTTTTTTCTTTGTATTAGCATGTTCGGCGGGTTAGCGCTGTTTCTCTACGGCATGGAAAAGATGAGTACCGGCTTGAAACGAACCGCCGGTAACAGGATGCGAGCCATACTGGCGGCCTTGACCAGGAACCGTGTCATCGCGATGTTTGTAGGCGCGTTCATCACCATGGTTATCCAGTCAAGCAGTGCTACGACGGTGATGCTGGTCAGTTTTGTTCAGGCGGGCCTGATGACATTTGTACAGTCCATGGGGGTTATCCTGGGAGCCGACATCGGCACCACCGTCACGGCCCAGTTGATCGCTTTCAAGTTAACGGATTATGCCCTGCTGATGATCGCCATCGGGTTTTCGTTGCACATGTTCGGAAAAAAGGAATTGACCAAAAACGGGGGCGACGTGATTCTGGGGTTCGGTATCCTCTTTTTTGGCATGAAGCTCATGAGCGACGCCATGCAACCCCTGAGAACCTATGCCGTGTTTATCGACACCATGAAGGAAATGGAGAACCCTTTTCTCGGGATTTTGATCGGCGCCCTCTTTACGTCTCTGGTCCAAAGCAGCAGTGCCACCACCGGTGTCGTCATTGTCCTGGCACAGCAGGGGCTCCTGACTCTCGAAGCCGGGATTCCACTGGTGTTCGGTGCCAATATAGGCACCTGCATCACGGCAGGGCTGGCCTCCATCGGCACCTCGCGTGAAGCCAAGCGGGTGGCGCTGGCGCATGTCATTTTCAAACTGGCGGGTGTGCTCCTTTTTGTTTTCTGGATACCCTGGTTTGCAGAGCTTATTCGCATGATCGCTGTAAGATTCGATTCCGGAACCGCGCGTCAGATAGCCAACGCCCATACCATTTTCAATGTTACCCTGGCCCTGGTTTTTCTGCCCTTTACCGAACACTTTGCCAGGCTTATCTTTAAGTTTCTGCCACTCGAAGAAAAACCCAAAGATGTTATCATGACCATCAAATACCTGAACGAGGAGAGTATCTCCACGCCGGCCGTAGCGCTGGATCTGGCCCGGGCGGAAGTGGCCAGGATGGCCAAGCTGGTATGGCGCATGCTTGCCTCTATTATCATCCCCTTCATGTCGGACGAGAAACTGATCGAAAAAGAAATTTCCGATCCAGAGGAAAAGGAGTTGCTGCTGCGGGAAATACCCACGAAAGATGCCTGGCGGACAGACCTGACGCTCCTCCAGGGAATCGACATGCGAGAAGAAAAAATCGATTTTATTGAAGAGAAAATCAGGGAATATCTATTTAATTTGACGTCCCGGGGCATAAGCCCCGAACAGGCCAACGAAGCTTTCGGCATGATTTCCATTGCCAGCGATCTGGAGAGCATGGCCGATCTCATTCACCGCAACATGATACCCCTTATCGCCAAGAAAAAGAATCTCATGGTCGATTTTTCCGAAGAGGGCAAAGAGGAGATTCTGATATACCACCAGAAAGTCTGTCGACGGATTGAACTCCTTAAAGAATCGTTTACGGAAATGAATCTCGACACGGCCAGGGATATCATGTCCAGCGAACGGATGTATCTGGATCTGGAAGAGCAGTACCGCGCCAGGCACCTCGAGCGCATCCGCCAGAGACATGCCGCTTCCGCCAAAACCCATGAGATCCACATGGAACTGATGGATCTTTTGAAGCAGGTCGTGGTCTATTCCAGCAACATCGCCAAAACGTTTCTGGTGAAGCACCAGAAAGAAAAAGAATAACGCGAGATGAACAATCCCCTGACAATTTGCGAAATCGCCGCAAGGGCTCCTGACATCAGCGCCGGCCATCTAGCTAAACTGCGAAAAAGCCCAGAAAAGTCGCAGGGAAATATTTAAGGTGAGAAAGAGGGAACAGCTTAAAAAATAAGGCAAATGCTTACATAGGAGAAAAGTATGATAACACTTATGGTCATCGGCGGTATTGTTTTGTTACTGGTTGTCATCATGGCGGGAATCTACAACGGGCTTGTCACGGGGCGCAATCGTTTTAAAAACGCCTATTCCCAGATCGATGTACAACTGAAGCGACGATACGATTTAATCCCAAACCTTGTGGACACAGCCAAGGGCTATATGAAACATGAAAGGGAGACCCTGGAAGGGGTCATCACGGCTCGCAACAGCGCTGTGAACGCCAACCGGCAGGCGTCCGGAAACCCGGGGGACCCCGCAGCCATGAAAGCGCTTGCCGGCGCCGAAGCCGCCCTCTCCGGAACACTGGGTCGCCTGTTTGCTTTGGCAGAGAACTACCCGGATCTCAAGGCCAATGAGAACATGATTCAGCTTCAGGAAGAACTGACCTCCACAGAAAACCGTGTCGCTTTTGCCCGGCAGGCATTCAACGATGCCGTCACCGAATTCAACACTAGCTGTGAGAAAGTTCCCGCCAACCTGATCGCCGGACCGTTCGGTTTCCACCCGGCCGAACTCCTGGAATCAACCGAATCACCCGAAGAGCGAAAACCGGTCAGGGTGTCATTTTAGAATGGACTTTTTTACGCAACAGGATCAATCACGGAAGCGATCGATGTACCTGACCTTCCTGTTTGTACTGGCGGTTATCTTCGTGGTGCTGGCTGTTTTTTTCGCCCTGCAGCTGGCTTTCTACTTATCCATGGACACACTGAGCATTTCCGGGAACGAATTCAAATGGTTTGACATCCGGATGTTGTCGGTGGTGGCCGCCTTGACGCTGGGCGTCATCACAGTGGGCAGCCTGTTCAAGATGCTGCAGCTCAAGAAAGGGGGCAGCTATGTGGCGGAACACCTGGGCGGGAAACGGGTAAACCGCTTGTCTGCCGACAAGGACGAAAAAAGACTGCTCAATGTGGTGGAGGAAATGGCTATCGCATCCGGTGTGTCGGTGCCCCAGGTCTATATTATGACCGGGGAGAAGGGTATCAATGCCTTTGCAGCCGGCTACACGCCGGGGGATGCCGCGATTGCTGTCACGCAGGGTTGCCTTTCGACCTTGAGCCGCGAACAGTTACAGGGAGTGATCGCCCATGAGTTCAGCCATATTCTGAATGGTGATATGCGCTTGAACATACGCTTGATCGGATTCCTCTACGGTATCATGGTGATCGCGATTGTGGGCCGGGGCCTCCTGTGGAGCAACAGAAGATCACGAAACAAAAAGGGGGCCAACCAGACCATTCTGCTGGCCCTGGCGTTGGTGGTGATCGGTTATGTGGGTCAGCTTTTTGGGCGCATCATCCAGAGCGCGGTTTCGCGGCAGCGGGAATTTCTCGCAGATGCATCCGCTGTTCAGTTCACGCGAAACCCGGGCGGCCTCGCCGGTGCCTTGAAAAGAATCGCCGGGTTCAGCCAAGGCTCTAGAATCGAATCTCCCAATGCACAAGAAGCCAGTCACCTGTTTTTTAGCATGGCGATCCGTTCATTGTTTGCTACACACCCGCCTTTGGCGGAAAGAATCCGCAGGATCGATCCCGAGTATTCCGGTCTCGTGAATGAACCCGGTTCGGACTCCGGGGGGGGGGTCGGAAAACAGTTCGATTCGTCGGTCTCCATGATGGCTGCCGATACAGGGGCGGCCAGTCAGTACATCGGCAACGCGACGCCCCGGCATGTCATCTACAGCACCCAGCTCCTGTCTGCGCTTCCGGGAAAGATGCGCGATGAATTGGATGACCCGCTGGGGGCGACGGCGATTGTCTGTAATCTGTTATTGGACAAGGATTCCAAGGAAAGAGATCGCCAGGTCAAGGCCTTGACAAAAATAGCACCCCTTGAAGTGATTCGCGAAGTTTTGATTCTCGAAAAAATGATCAGCCGATTAAAACCCGTTTTTTACCTTCCTGTTTTGGAACTGGCCATGCCAACGCTTAGGTGTCTGTCACCGGCACAGGTTGCAGGACTGAAACGCTATGTTCAGACCCTGGTGGAGGCGGACGGTAAACTGACCCTGTTCGAATTTGTATTGAAGAAGATTGTGGCGTATCAGCTCGGCACGGTTTACAGCCATTTCAAAAGACAGACCCCTGTTAAACGGTTAGACCACCTTTTGCCACAGATGGTTGTTCTGCTGTCCATGCTTGCAAGGTCCGGAAGCACGGATATTCACGAGGCCAGAAAAGCCTTTGATGCCGGATTTGAAATGCTAAGATCGGCAGGCGTGACACACAGGGAATCGATGTCGGAAAGCGTATCTTTCAAGGATGTCGATGTTGCACTCGACGCCTTGGCACTGGCCGCTCCGGGTATCAAACGCATTATCTTCGATGCCTGTTCTGAATGTGTGCTGTTCGATAAAAAAGTCTCGATTCCGGAAGCGGAACTTTTACGGGCAACGGCTTCTGTCATAGACATTCCCGTACCGCCATTTCTTTATCACCCCATAAAAGCCCAAGGGTGAACCGCAACAGCGAGCGCATTCCCCGTGGCGACGCGACTGACCTTGCCTGAGCCTTGCTGCGAGGTTTTAAAAGTGAAAAGGAATCAAGCATGTCACAATCGACCAACAATCCAGGGTCCCGCGTTCCGATAGATTTTGACGATACATCCATTGCATTTCAGCATAAATCCGACCGGGAGCTGTTGCTGTCGTACCTGATCTTCTCGTTGACCAAGCACCCTTTCCTGGTAAGGCTTTTATCGCGAGCCGCCAAACTGTTTCTGTCAATGGGGCTTCCCGTAAAACCACTCATCAAGGCCACTGTTTTTCGGCAATTCTGCGGTGGCGAGACCCGTCGGGAATATCAGAAAGTGATCGAGCAACTGGGTAGGGCGGGTATTGGCGCCATCCTGGATTATTCCGTAGAAGGAGGCGGAGATGAAGCCGGTTTTGACGCAACAAAGAAGGCCATATTGCAAACCATCCAACAGGCCGGGTTGGAAAAGAACATTCCCTTTGCCTGTATGAAAATGACCGGTATCGGTGCCGACCGCCTGCTCGAAAAAATGACAGCCAAGGGTGCCTTGTCAACACAAGACAAACTGGCATGGGAACGGTTGAAGCTTCGCTTGGCTGCCATTTGCAGGCAAGCTAGTGAAGGCGGTACACCCATATACATCGATGCGGAAGAGAGCTGGGTCCAGGGAGCCATCGATGATCTGGCCCAAGAAATGATGCAGACTTTCAATCAAAAAGAGACCATCGTTTTCACGACGCTGCAATTGTACCGCACGGACCGGGTCGAGTACTTTGAACGGCTGATTAAAGAAGCCCGGCGCAACGCTTTTCTGTTGGGGGTTAAAATTGTCAGGGGTGCCTACATGGAACAGGAAAGGGAACGCGCCAGGCGTTTCGGGTACCCATCCCCCATCCACCCGGACAAGCCGGCAACCGACCGGGCCTTCGACGAAACGTTGCGTTTGTTCATAGAGCATATCGACGGGGTTGAGATATGTGTGGGAACCCACAATGAAAGCAGTTGCAAGTTGCTGGCAGGTTTGATGGCCGAGAGGGGCATTCCCAACAACCATCCCCACATCTATTTTTCACAGCTTTATGGTATGAGTGATCATATCAGTTATAAACTGGCTGCTGCCGGATATAACGTTACCAAGTATCTGCCCTTTGGCCCTGTGGCGTCAACCTTGCCGTACCTGGCCAGGAGGGCGGAGGAGAATACGGCCATTGCCGGTCAGATGGGCAAGGAACTCGAGATAATCATCCGGGAGCGCCAGCGGCGAAGGACTGCCCGCTAAAAGGTCAACCGGGGGAGCCAAGCTAGTGTCACGTCCGTGCTGAAGGCCCAAAATGTCTGTCTTGACACGTTGAAGCAGTCTGAATTATACTGAAAACAGTGTCACCATCACTTGCGGTAGCAACCGACGACTGCGCTCCTGAGGGCCTTGTCGATAGATCCGTCAGGGGCGTGAAATTTTCGGAATAGCCTGGACATTTTGTGAAATTTCCGGGTTAGATAGTGTGAAAGGAGTTAGCGATGGAGAGCGTCTCATTTCCAGACAATGGTGGCCGGCGACAGATAGAAGACAGGCGGCAGACATCAGATTCAGCATATACACCCGAGAGACGATCCAATCAGGACCGCAGGGAACTTCCGGATCGGCGCGAGATCCCTAGAATGTAGCGATACGGTCTAGCTGTCATCTTTTCCCCCGCAGCCTGGGAGGCTGAACATAGACCCTGCGTAATCCTTGCTTGAGTGAAATGGCGTCATCCGGGCAGAATCTGGCACAGACACCACACCCGATGCAGGCATTCTCATCCCGTTCTGCAGCCCCGTCATCATCCAAGGCAATGGCATCCGTCGGGCACCAGTCCACGCAGGTGCCACAGCCGGTGCAAACGCCTTTGTCGATCATGGCGAGATGATAGGTGGAGTTGATCAGTGGCAGGGTTCCTTTGCGCCACAGACCGAAGGTATCGCAGCAATCCTTGCAGCAGTTGCAGATGCTTGTCTCGGGACTGGTTTCCCTCGAGCCGGGATGAAATGCCTTGTGGACCAGACCGGCTTCTTCCGCCTCATTCATGATCTGAAGCGCTTCTGCTTTGGTAATTTTTTTGGCAAACCCCTGGGCAACCGTGTGGCGGGCGGATTTTCCGAAGGTAAAGCAATTCAGCATGGGGGCACTGGTGGCGCAGTCATCCCCCAGAAGGCTCCGCCGCTGTCTGCAGAAACAGTACCCAACGGCAATTTCATCGAACTTGTTGATGATGTCTTCGATTGTTTGGCTCGGGAGGACAAAATCTTCCGGCATGTCCAGGTTTTGGTCGACCTGTATGGTTTGGATTTTTTTACCGTCGTCGGTTCGACTGGCGGGAACGGTCCGGTCAACGGCCGGCGCGACTTCAAAATGTGGTTTCAGGGCATCATAGTTGTTCTGGACTTCATTTCTCAATTCCCCCAGAAGGGTTTCGAACAGTTCCGCAAGCTCCCGCTCTTCATCGCTGCCGGTCAGTCGGGTCATGAATTTGTATTCCATAAGGCCAATCATCACCAACGGAAGCAGGCGATAGATCATCACGCCCTTCGAACTGGGCTGGTTAAAGAGCAAACCCGCTTTGGCGAGACTGCTGGTGAGTCTTTCAATGCGCTCCTCTGAAAATCCGCTGGTCTGTTTGAGCTGCGCCATGGTTTGTGAGGAAGCGTCATTGAATGCGCAAATCAGGTCGAGTTCTTGCACATCTTTTACGACACGGTCGATGATGGTTATGGCTGTGTCACTCAAAGGAAAGGGAAACATGCCCTGTTTGCAGATAACACCCGTGGCCTTTTTGAGTTTTTCGTTCCTTGTCAGTTCTGTCATCGCGTCTCCCCCGTTCTAGCAAGTGTCCCAGATGTTATCGCTATAACCCGTTGAGCTTGTACATTCAAGGGTGTGTTTATCGACCCAGGGCATGATAGCATGAAAGCACTGTTTTTGACAGAATTCAGCAGAAAATATGCAATGACCGATGCCGATATTCTGGATTGGGATGGCAGGCAATCTTTCTTCATTGAAGCAAGAAGCTTTGCTTTATTTATTCAAACAAAGACGATATGGTTTTTGGCATATGTTTTGAACCATCGCATGGAGTAATCAAATGGTCGATGCAATATTTGAGAAGGTTACCACGTCTGACAAACCACTTTACGGGCCCCGAAAATTGATGCTGTGCGGGTTCCCATCCGAGGCCCAGCCCAAGCTTGAAACCGTTCTTGAAATGGTGGGAATGCAGGATGTTCCAAAAATATGGGTGTCGAACGATCAGGGTGACATGACGCTGTCGGCACTCTTGCAGCTTCCCGACAACAGCGGCGCCTCCGTTTCTTCGAATCTTCCCCGGGCCATCGTAGTAGCGGGCATTTCACAAAAAGAACTCATCAGCTTCATGACGGTGTGTAAAAAAGCCGGCATGATGAATGCTTTGTGGGCGACGCTGACGCCTACGTCGGAGGGCTGGACCATCCAACAGCTGCTTGCAGCCCTTGCAGCGGAACGAAAAGCCATGACCAAAAAAGAATAATATACCAAGCATCCAATACCATTCGACAGCGAATGAGAGCAGCTCCACTGAACCGCAACAGCGAGCGCTAACCCCGTGGGTTCTGCCGCACGGCAGAACATTTTTCACAGCTTGCTGCGGGGTTTTTCGACACGATGCCTAAATTGAGAGATACGATAGAAAAGCGCTTCGAATGTTTGGGCGCATGGTTGTATGACAACCCCTTGAAAATGCTGCTGGTCACGTGTCTGCTGGTGGGGTTTTTTGTATTTCAGATTCCCTCCATAGCCATCGACACCTCATCGGAGGCCCTTCTCAAGAAAGAGGATCCCAGTCTTTTAGAATACAACCGCTTTCGGGATCAGTTTGGCCGGGCGGAATTGATTGTCATCGCCATTCAATCTCCGCAAATTTTCAGCAGCACCTTTTTATCGCAACTTCAATCCTTCCACCATGAGCTTGAAGAGGAGATCCCCTACTTAAAGGAAGTCACCAGCCTGATCAACGCCCGGAGCACCCGGGGAGAGAAGGATCGTCTTATCGTAAAAGACCTCCTGGAAGACTGGCCCGAACATCCGCTGGATCTGGCACAGTTAAAAAAAACGGTCTTGTCGAATCCGTTCTACATCAATTACCTCATCTCCGAGGATGCCCAGGTAACCGCCATCATTGTTGAGACAAATGCCGCGGTGACAGAGGATGTATCCCGAACTGAGGATTTACTGGCTGCCTTTGACGAGAAGATGTCTGCAGCGGCACCGTCGGGAGAAACACCACATTACTTTTCGGAAAAAGAGAACAAGGAGGTGGTGGAAGCCATCAACCGGGTGGTGGGGCGTCATAGCAAGACCGATTTTCCCATAACGGTCTCTGGCGGTCCGGTGGTGGTGGAGGCGTTCAACCGCGCAACCATGAGTGATATCCGTAGATGTATTGTGCTGTCTCTGCTGTCGGTGGCCTCGTTTCTGGGGCTTCTTTTTCGAAGGACCTCCGGTGTCGTTCTACCCTTGATCATCATCAATTCGGCCTTGTTTTCCACCATCGGCCTCATGTCGCTTACCGGGACGCCGATCAAGATTACCACCACCGTTATTCCGGCATTCCTGTTGTCTGTCGGTGTTTGTGATTCCGTACATGTGATGGCCATTTTCTACCGGTTGCTTGACCGCGGGCAGAGCAAAAGAGACGCCATTGCAAAAGCCCTGGGGCACTCGGGGATTCCCATCGTGATGACAAGCCTGACAACCGCCGCCGGCGTGCTCTCTTTTCTTTTTGCCGATCTGAGAGCCATTGCCGAGATCGGCGTCTTTGCCGCTGCCGGTGTGCTGCTGGCACTGCTCTACACGGTGGTTCTGTTGCCGCCGCTGCTGGCCCTGACGCGCATCACGGTAAAACGCGACATCCCAGCCCGCATGCTGAACATGGATCGATTTCTCGAAGCCATTGCCGTTATCTCCACGCGCCACCGAAAAAAAATCATGCTGGTCAGCTGCTTTATTTTCCTGCTGTTTTTTCCGGCGGTCTTTCTGCTTAAGTTTTCTCACAACATCGTCGCGTATTTTCCGAACAGTTCTCCTTACAGACAGAATCTCGCTTTCATCGACACCCAATTGAAGGGCAGCATCACCCTGGAGATCGTGATGGACACCCAGCGCGAAAACGGCTTGTATGCACCCGAGATGCTCAACCGGATCGAGGTGTTCGGGAGGCAGACCGAAGCCTTCCACCAGGACGGTGTCGCCGTGGGGAAGGTCTTTTCCATCACCGACATTTTAAAGGAAATCCATCAGGCGCTGAACGAAAACGACCCCGCCTATTACGCTATTCCACAGGACCGCCGTGTTGTGGCCCAGGAGCTGCTGTTGTTTGAAAACAGCGGGTCAGACGACTTGGAACGCATCGTGGACAATCAGTTCAGTCAGACGCGGATCACGATTAAAACGCCCTGGGTGGATGCAGTGGTTTGCAAGAAATTTATCGACAAAATTCAGCAACGCCTGTCAGATCAATTCCAGGATAGCGCCTCGATTCATGCCACGGGTCTGATGGCCCTTTTGGCACGGGCTATCAGCGCGGCCATCTACAGCATGACAAAAAGCTATCTGGTGGCGTTTGTCGCTATTACCATTCTGATGGTTGTCTTGATTGGGAATTGGAAACTCGGGCTTGTGAGTATGATTCCAAACTTCCTGCCGATTCTCACCACCATGGGAATCATGGGTCTGCTGGCGATTCCCCTGGACATCAACAGCCTAATGATCGGCAGCATCGCCATCGGGATTGTTGTGGATGATACGGTTCATTTCATCTACAACTTCCAGAAATATTATCAGCGGACATCCAACCCGTATGAAGCGGTACGGGAAACGCTGTTAGGAACGGGGCGGGCGCTCCTGATTACCTCACTGGTTCTGTGCACCGGTTTTTTTATCCTCATGTTTGCTTCCCTGAACCATTTGGTAAACTTTGGTTTCTTTACCGGGATCACTATTTTGATTGCGCTGGCAGCGGATTTTTTTCTGCTGCCGGCGATTATGGTTTTTATGAACCGCAACAGCGAGGGCATTCCCCGTGGGTTCTGCCCTTCGGCAGAGCTTCGCACGCCGCGGGGTTAGCTCGCCCGGTTAAATCCTTCCAAGGAGGGCCGTAAAGCGGCATTCAACAGGGCGAGCGAATCAAAATTAGACAGACTTCCATACGGTCGAAGATGCCTTGCTGCTTGCTGGGAGGTTCTTCAATTCCGCCCCGCATAGTACCTGTCCTAAGTTGATGGATTCAGCACGAGCGTCGTTTGGGTGTGGGCCTGGATGGCGTCATCACTGAACCACCAGTAGACTTTCTCACCGCTGATGAACGATTTGATCTGGTCTTTGGTGTGTGGATGAAACAAGCGCCCGCTCACGCCACCCGGCAGCACTGCCAAAACCTTCTCTGCATCACCCAGGTCGGCCACCATGCGCATGGAGTCGGAAACAGTTACGTCGAAGGGTTTGTTGAAATCATAGTAGTTGCGCAGCAGGGTCTCGGAAGAACCGCTCACCGGAATTTTACCACTTCCCAGCAGCCCTTTTCCGAACCCTTCCCGCCGTATCGGGCTGACATGTTCGATGGTGTGTATTTTTCCCCACTCCCACTTGTCCGGTGACTTTCCCATTTCGGATTTTAGCAGGTCTGCAGCCGCCAGGGCCGCCTGGAAGAAAAGATCGTCCCGTGTCTCCATGGTGTGCTTTGTCGAAAGATCATCGAACCAGGGGGAATCATTCTCTTTCACCATGCTGAACAGTTTTTCTTGCCAGAAATACCAGTTGTCCAGCAGTGTTTCGGCAAGATCCTTACCCAGTTCGTCCTGAAAGGTCAGCAGTGCAAACGACCGGTAAGTGGCCTGGAAAATGGCCGGGGCGGCTTGGCCAACATCGTCGTGAAAATCCCATTCTGAGAGTATCCGCCCCATCTCGGCGGTTTCCGGATGGGTGTTCAAGGCGGCAGCCATGATCGGCGCAATCGTCTTGGCCATGAGATTCAGTGTGTCGCGTTGATATTGCCAGTGATCTTCAGTTGTTTTCAGCCCCGGGCGGTCCAGAAGCTGTTTCAGACGCCGGTACCGGAAGGACGCCGCCGCGTGAGAAGAGTAGTAATAGACATAGTCGTTCGGTGGGGTGTAATGATTGCAGGTCCCCAACCATCCTTTTTGCGGATTGATATCGTGGGGCATCTCTTCGAATGGAATCCAGCCTTTCCAGTTGTCGCTGCCGTCTGAAACCACGTAGGGAAGGGTGCCGTCTCTCTGTTCCCGGATGGGCAGTTTTCCGGAGGTCTGCCATCCGATGTTGCCGCTCACGTCTGCAAAGACATAGTTTAGCATGACGATGTTGAGATCCCTGAGGGAGTTGCGGACATCAACAATAGATCGGGCATACAGGAGGGTGTCCAAACCGATGTTCGGTTGGATGGTTTCAAAGGGCGTCCACCTGAGGGAGAGCACCTTGTCGGTTTTCAGTTTGGGGAAAATATCGGACACCACGGGTCCCCGGTGGGTCAACCGAATTTGAATGGTTTCCTGGCGGGCGCCGCCGGGAGCCTTCTTATCTTTGATCGTAAGGTTTTCTTCAAGGACGCTAAACGGAATCGAGACGTCCCCTTCCAGGTAATGCTCCGGGTTTTGGGGATCGATGGTTTCCACGTACAGATCCTGGGCATCGCCGTAGGAATTGGTGACCCCCACGGCAACATGCTGGTTGCGAAATACGATCATGCCAAAAAAACCAGGAAAGCCGGTGCCCACAATTCGAAACTCGGGCGTTATCAGTGCACAGGGGTACCACGGACCGGGCAGGATTCGGGCGTCCAGATGGGGGTCGTTGGCTACGACGGGTTTGCCGCCGGGTGAAAAGCGAGCAGAAACCACCCAGTTGTTGCTGCCGATTTTCAGTGGACCCTCTGAGAGATGATCCCTTATCTGCGGGTCCGTGGCCAAGCCGAGCGGTTTTTGCAAGCTATTCATGGCATATCGATCTGGGCTGTTTTCAGACGGGTCGTCCGGATTGATGTTGAGGGGGAAAAGGAGCCTGGCTTTTTCGGGACCGATGGCGTCCACCAGCATCTGGGCGATGATTTCGGTCTTGAGGTTGGCCGCAGAATTCCAACTCAACAGATAGGCCATGGACAGTGAATCCTGGACGGTCCATGGTGTGGGCGCAATCCCGGCCAGCCTGAATTCAAGATGGTGGGTATTTTTGCGGGTTTCGATGTAGGCGTTGACGCCGTCGACGTATCGCTGGAGCAGGCGTCGGGGTTCCGGCGCCAGGACGGCGGCCTGTTGTTTGGCATTGCGAAAGAAACCAATGGTCCGCATGCGTATGTCCAGTGCTTTGGCCCCTTCTCCGGCGAGTTCGCAGATTCTTCCCTGGGCAAAGCGCCGGGTGACCTCCATCTGGAACAGTCTGTCCTGTGCGGTGACAAAACCGTGTGCCAGCATGGCATCGTCTGCGTTCTGGGCGTAGATGTAGGCCATGCCTTTTTCATCCCGCATCACCTTTACGGGTGCTTTCAGGCCAGCCAGAGATAGTTCACCGCTGTCCTGATAATCGTTGAGGAAAGAGCAACCCCAGAGAAAGGTGCTGCCGATGACGAGGAGCGCAACGACCCGGATCATCCATTGGTATGTAATTCTCATGCAAGACTCCTTGATGGGCGACCCGTCGGCGGACCTTAACCCATTGACCGTGTATCGATGTTATTTCTATACCTGCCAGAAGCGGAGTAATAAATCAAGCGGTTCGAGGTCTAGTCATTGAGGATATTTTATGAAAATTGAAACTAAGCCGAAATCAGAACGAGCGCCACAAACGCCACTGCAACACCGAGCCACTGCCAGCGGTTCAGTTTTTCCTTGAGAAAAAACCAGGCCAGCGTAACGGTGGCTGCCGGAAAGAGGGAGGAGAGCATCGCAGAGATATCGAGGCGGCCGATGTTGGTTGCCAGGGCAAAGAACATGTTGCCCATGATATCACAAATGCCTGCCAGGACAATAAAGGGAAGTTGGCTCCTTTTGGGGACATGCGCATTCGATATGGCCAGAAACAGGGTTGACATCAACAGGAGTGACACGCAGCGTGTGCCCACCAGGGGCCAGAGAACCGACGTCTGGGTGGCCGCGTCAATGAGGATAAAAAAAAGACCAAAGCCGATTCCAGACAACAGGGGCAGGGTAAACTCGGTGAAACGGTATCGTTGCTCTTCTCTTTTCGAGAAGGAAAGCAGCCAGACGGACGACAGCGCCAGGGCCAGCCCCACAATCTGGGCACTTTTCGGCAACCCTTCTTTAAAGAAGGCAAAACCGATGGGGATCAGGGCCGTGACGATGGCGGATAGGGGTGCAACGATACCCATTCGACCCTGGGAAAGACCCTTGTAGAGGGCCATAAGACCCAATACCCCAAAAACACCTGCCAGCCCTCCCAACGCCATATCACGCAGGGGTGGAAGTGATTCTGAAAAAATCATTGCCAGAAGAAAGAGAAACGCGGCCCCGACCAGTTGTGAAAAAAGAACCACACTGACGACACCGCTCTTTCGTGATGCAAAACCGGCGCTGAAATCCCCGGCTCCCCAGGAGATGGCGGAGCCGAGACCGTAGGTGATTGCCAATGCTTCCGGGCCGATCAATCTGCTCCCTCTTCTTTCAATGGCAGTGAAGATCCTAATTTTACTCTGGCGAAAACCAGATAAATGACCAGTCCGATGACAAACGTCCAGGGGAACCATTGGAAGGATTGAATAAAGACCAGGTTTTCGATGAGTTGGGGTGCGAGATCGGGTTGCTTTTCTGAAATGCCGGGTCTCAGCATGGCGATAAGGAATGAATAGAGCAAGCCAAACATACCATAGGAGAGATTCATGAAAAGTCCTTTGAAACTTAATACCGTGGCACGCTTGCTTGATTCCGTAATGTGATTCAGGTAATGGCTTACAAAGAATCCGATCATGTAACTGCCGCTGTAGAGGACCACGACCGGGATCAATCCGTAGAAGGGCATGAAAAAGGTCATGCCGAAAAGACCGACGCTGGTGGTGATGCTGACGATGAGCAGGTTAAAGCGGGGTGTGTGTTGCTCGACCATTCTCATGGATAGGCGAGGTATGATAATACCCAGCAGGGCCATGCCGGAGCCAATGATACCGAACAGGGCCTCGGGGATTTCAATGAGCCGGTAATATTGGCTGCCGAGTGTGCCTGCCATTCGAATGATGCTGTCGAAGAGAAATGCTCCGGCGATAATGACCATGGCAAAGGGGGTTTGCAGTATCCATTTGCCGGCATCAAGTGTCTGTGAAATGATTTCCCTGATGGTAAACCCGCATGTTTCCAGGGCACTGCATTCGTCGTCCAATGTTGTCGAGCCCGGATCCGTCATATGCAGTGTCGAATACAGGGTCAACAGCGCCATAACAAGGGTCAGGTAAATGGGAAATCGGATGGTGATATCCTGTGTCAGGGAGACCTGCCAGCCAAACCAAGCCATCAGACGCTGCATAAAGGCCGGGTCATAAACAGCGGCACCCACTGCCATGGCAAAAATGAATGCAATGGAGCGCATACGCATTTGCATGGCCAGGACCTTGCTCCATTCGGCAGCCAGTCCGGCCTCTTTCAATGAATCAAAGGCAATCGCCTCGTCAGCACCACTGGCAGCAGCCTCGGCAATCCCACTCAAGACGCGATTGACAAAGAAGATGGCAAACAACAGATTCGGGTGCCCCAGGGGGACGATGCACAGAAGCAGCAACTCTAAGATCATAAGAACACTGGATAAAATGAGCAGCTTCCGGCGCCCCCAGATGTCGGCCAGGGCACCGGACGGAACTTCCATCAAAACGATCGTTCCGGCCCAGACAGCATTTAAAATGGCAAACTGGGAAATGGTGAGACCGAAGTCGAGAAACAGAATCGTGAATACCGGATAGTAGAATCGGGCGTTGAAAAAGATTCGAAAGGCAATGAACATGCGAATATTGTTCAAAGCAAAGGGTGATGAAGCGGTTTGGGTATTATTCATGTTCCTGTCCATTGTTGAGTCCAGTTCGGGAAAAGACCAATTCTAAAAATAGGCATTCATGGGAAATATTCAATATTATTATAGAAAAAAATGGACTTGTACCCGGACAGGAGTTGACGTATTGTTTTTTAAACGATATGCGCCTAGTCATGGGCATTGGGCTGGTAATAGCTTACGGTTCAATTTTCGGGATTCAGCGAACGCGAAAGGTATCATGCCCGGGCGCCTTGCGAACTCGTCGCAGGGGCGCCTAACATCAGTGCCCGGCCATATCGCCAAAAAGGCATGGCTGCCAAATGACCGTCCTTTCAGATTGAACCGCAACAGCGAGCGCATTCCCCGTAGCTTGCTGCGGGGTTAGCGAGCGAATCAAAATTAGACAGAATTCCTTACGGTCGAAGATTCCTCGCAGCTTGCTGCGAGGTTCTTCAATTTTCGTTAACGAGCGCTATCTAACAAACGGTTCCCGCATAGAGGGTCAAATCATGACGAAGCTGACATTACTGCGACTCAAAAACGCCCTGCTTTTTTCCAACATCATTTCGAACTTCTTCGGTATCCTGGTGATTGTTCTTATCCTCAGGCGTTCAGGCGACCTGATTGCGCCCGAGATAATCATGCTGGCAGATCGCATCCATATCTTTTTTTTGCCCCTGTCCATAATCATTCCGAGTGCCATCGCATTGGTCTATGAAAAGCCGATCCGCCATTATTTGGAAAAGCTGTATCGAAAAGAGCCGCCCTCGGAAGAAGCCACCCTCCTGGCACGCCGACGGCTTTTGAACGAACCGTTCTTTTTTATTTCCCTGGATTTTGTTGTTTGGCTCGCGGCCGGATGCCTCTATGCAGGGGTGTTCTGGTTGAATGGTGCCGATCGGGAGTCAATCGGCGAAGCCTTTTTTCAGAATTTGTTTACCGGAATCATTACGGTAACCATCGCGTTTTTCGTACTCGAATTCGTGTTCCAGCGGCGGTTGGTGAAATATTTCTTTCCCAAAGGGGGACTGTCAGCCACGGCCAAGACTTTCCGGATTCGTATAAAAACGCGCTTGGTGGCACTTCTTTTGGCTATCAATATTGTACCGCTGATGGCCATTTATGGGGACGTGTCCAAAATATATTCGCCTGCCAAAGGGGTTCATCCGCATATTTCCCAGCTGGAGCAGGCGATAATGTTTGAAATTTTCATCTTCCTGTGTGTCGGCCTCTGGGTGGTTTTCCTGGTGAGCAGCAACCTGACCCGGCCGTTTCAAAGCATTATCCAGGCGCTGACAAACATTAAAAACGGCAACTTTGATTTCCGGGTGCAAGTGACGTCCAACGATGAAATCGGCTACACCGGAGACACCATCAATGAAATGACCCATGGTCTGAGGGAGCGGGATAGAATTCAACGATCCCTGTCCCTGGCCAAGGAGATCCAGCAAAATCTCGTGCCAAGGAAAAATGTAAAGATCGATGGGCTGGATATGGCGGGGCGCAGCGTTTATTGCGACGAAACCGGTGGTGATTACTATGATTTCATTCCCATGGCCGCAAATGGTGAATCAAAAACAGGTGTGGCCATCGGCGATGTGTCCGGCCACGGCATATCCTCGGCATTGCTCATGGCCACTGTGCGGGCGTCCCTGCGGCAACGCGCATCCCTTCCGGGCGGGGTCGCGGAAATGATATCGGATATCAATTTTCAACTTGCCAAAGACGTGGAGTATTCAGGAGATTTTATGACCCTGTTCTTTTTGGTGATGGACCCGGGCAGGGGTCAACTCGAATGGGTGCGGGCGGGCCACGACCCGGCCGTGATCTATACCCCGGAAACCGATTCGTTTCAAGAGCTGAAGGGCGCCGGCTTGGCGCTGGGCGTGAAGACTGACTGGCATTATGACGTCTACCAGCTGCAGGGTCTGTCCAGGGGTCAGGTGATCCTGCTGGGTACCGATGGCGTCTGGGAGGCACAGAACAGGCAAGGAATTCGCATGGGCAAAGATCCCATTCATCAGCTTCTCCGTGAACATGCCGCCGAGAGCGCTGTGGACATTCTTCAATCGGTTTTCGATCGTCTCGAGGACTTTCAACAAGGTGTGCGAAGAGAGGACGACATCACGGCGGTTGTCGTCAAGGTTGAAAGAACAATGACGAGCCAATCAAATTAATACCCGACCTGAGCAATTTATCCCGAGGAGATTGGTGCAGATCGAGTATATAGGGGGACGGGTATTCATATATTACTTAACAACTCGACTTTCGGGATTCAGCACAAAATAAAAGGATCGTCCATATGAGCGACGCAGTATATGTTTGGTGATCCCACCGGGATTCGAACCCGGGTTACCGGCGTGAGAGGCCGGCGTCCTAACCACTAGACGATGGGACCATAAATAAATTTTCTGCAATAATTGATAGGATGTGGTTTTGCCGCCTAAAAAATGGATGCAATCTCATAATTGAATTCTTGATTGCTTGTCAATTGATTTATTTCATGAATCATTCAAAATGAATGAATTTCATCAAAAGCGTTTCTCAAGGGAGGTCTTTTTCCCCTTTCTGTATCCGAATATGAAATATAGGGGCGAGCCGACAAAAGGGACGGCCGCAATAATCCCCCAGAGGGCTTTTTTCCCGATGGTGCCGAAATCCTTCTGCAGACAGTCAACGATAGCCCAGACCGTCAGAAAAAAGAAAGGAACCGTCAAGAGAATTACGACACCCACGATTTTTAATTCTTCAATCATAAATCGATCGATCCCACCTACAACGTTTGCGATAACTCAGCCCCAATTTAGGACAATAGATCGGAAATCTTGAGTATGGTGTTTACATAATAGTCGCTGTGATTGTAGCGATAAATAATCGTTTTGGCATCTTTTGCATCGATTCCCGGCTTCCATCCATAGCGTTTCAGGAAGCTTGCAATACTGGCCTGAGCATCGGCGTGGGTGAAAAGGTCGATGACGCCGTCCTGGTTTCCGTCGCGAGCATAGGCCAGAAGCGTGGTGGGCATGAACTGGGCAATACCCAGGGCCCCGGCATAGGATCCTCGAATGACCAGCGGATCGAAATTTTCATTCTGCGTATATTTCAGAAAGGCTCTCAACTCTTTATAGGCCCATGCCGCTTTGCGAACAGCTCTTTTTTCGAAATCTTTTCGGCTGATCTCATCCTTGCGTTTGAATGTTTTCCAGAAATCCTCCCGTACGGCAGGATCGTCAAAAGCGGACAAAGATGACAATGTGTTCAGTATGGGACTGTTACCCAGTGTGGTACCCAGTCCGGTTTCAACCAGAATGATGGCGGTGATGACGCGTTTATCCACGCCATAGGTTTTTTCGGTCATCTCCAACTGGGCCTGGTGTTTTTGCATGTACTTTCGGGCTCGGCCGATGGACCAGTCATTTGTGAACTGATCGTAGTTCAGTTTGGCCTCGCTATGCACAAAAAATAGCGAGACGCTCCGGCTTTCAAAAGACATCTGGGGATTTTGGTAATAGTTACGAATTTTGTCCGGCTGAAACCCATCTTTGATCAGCTTTTCCTGCAGGGCCCGGAATTGCCAGATATCTTCAGCGGCAAAGCCGAACAGCGATAAGGCTGGAACAGCCACAACGATAATGGATATCAACAACCATCTAATATGTGCATTTATTTTCATGGGTCTGGTTTCATTTCTCCGTTTGGTTGTTTTTTGCCAAGGATACGATTGGGTCGCGTTTCATAAATTCGTAAAACGAATTTATCATTTGTTGAGATCATGTTATGTTCCACGATGCAGGCAAACAAAAATAAACATAACATATTTATCAAAGATTGGATAGCGTGAATAAGAACATCAAAACGGTTTACACTTGCCAGACGTGCGGTTATGAAACACCTAAATGGATGGGGAAGTGTCCGGATTGTGGGGAATGGCACACATTTTTGGAGGAGGCAAAACCATCCAAAGGCGCACCCGGATTTGCCGGGAAGGCAGCTGTCGCGAGCGCGGAGGTCATTGCCGTGTCCGCCATCGACAGCCAGAATGAATCCAGAATTCTGACTGGCATCAAAGAGCTGGACCGTGTACTTGGGGGAGGGCTGGTGCAGGGAACCCTGATTTTGATCGGTGGTGATCCCGGTATTGGAAAGTCGACCTTGATGCTGCAGGCCCTGCATGGACTGTCCCAGGAGGGACAGAAGGTTCTCTATGTTTCCGGCGAGGAATCGGTCCGCCAACTCGGTCTTCGAAGCAAACGGCTGTCAACCTTGTCGGCCGATATCCTGGCTGTTTCCGAGATCGAAATCGATGCCATACTGGCAATCGTCGAAAAAATCCAACCGGGCGTGATCGTTATCGACTCGATCCAGACCATGTACAGCGCGAACCTCACCTCGGCGCCCGGGAGCGTGAGCCAGGTCCGGGAGACTGCCATGAGGCTGATGCTGATGGCAAAGCACAAAGGGATTCCGACCTTCCTGGTGGGGCATGTGACCAAGGATGGCGCTATCGCCGGGCCACGGTTGCTGGAGCACATGGTGGACACGGTGCTTTACTTCGAGGGTGACAGGAACCATGTCTTCCGGATTCTGAGGGCTGTCAAAAACCGCTTCGGGTCGACAAACGAAATCGGCGTTTTCGAGATGAAAGAAAATGGGTTAAACGAAGTGGCCAATCCTTCGGCCATCTTCCTGTCCGAGCGACCGGAAGCATCTCCGGGTTCTGTGGTTACGTCGAGCATGGAAGGGACCCGCCCCATTCTTGTTGAACTTCAGGCACTGGCCAGCAGCACCAATCTGGGTACCCCTCGCAGAACCATTCTGGGTTTGGATCAGAACCGGGTGGCGCTTCTGGTGGCCGTCATGGAGAAAAAACTGGGCATGCACCTTCTGGGGCATGATATTTTTATGAACGTAGCCGGCGGTGTCAGGATTGATGAGCCGGGAGTGGATTTGGGGATCGTTTCCGCCATTGCGTCCAGTTTTCTGGACCAGCCGATCATGGAAGGGACTGCCGTGGTGGGCGAGGTAGGTCTGACGGGTGAAGTGAGGGCGGTCGGTCAGATCGAAACACGGGCCGCTGAAATGAAAAAAATGGGATTCACCCGCTGTCTGGTGCCCCGAAACAACCTGGAGCGGATGGCGGTTGTGAAAGGCTTCGACCTGATCGGTGTCAGGAATATTTCCGAGGCCATGGAAACACTTTTTTAAATAGCTTTTAATAATAAAGGTAAGGTATCTGTCAATAATAAGAATCGAATTTAGAGGGTTACTTGAGAGGGTAAGCATGAAATGGCACGTGCTTGACTTAAGCACAACATAACTATATGAAGCGAAAAACATCCCAACGAAATACCTGGCAGGATCATTATTCCCGCAAGGCACAAAAGGAAAAATACCCGGCCCGGTCCATTTATAAACTGCAGGAGATCCAGAAAAAGTATCGCCTGGTACGCAAAGGTGACAGCATATTGGATCTTGGATGTTCCCCCGGCTCGTGGCTGGTTTATGCGGCAGCGCTTACCGGCCAGAGCGGCAGGGTTGTGGGCATCGATCTCAAACCGGTTTCGATTCAACTGCCGGCGCATGTAACGGTTTATGAAGGAGATTTGTTGGCCCCTGACGAGGCGCTGATGGAGAAGCTGGGGCAAGGGTTTCATGCCGTCATCAGTGATATGGCGCCGAATACCACCGGGAACAAAGATGTGGATGCCGCCAGATCGTTCGATCTTTGTGAAGCGGCGCTCAATCTGGCTCGGGAGACCCTGGTCCCGAATGGATCGTTTGTTTGCAAGATCTTCCAGGGAGATCTGTTCCAGGTGTTTACAGACAGGGTCAAAACTAACTTCAATCGACAGCATGTATTCAAACCCCAAAGCAGCCGCAAGGCTAGCAAGGAAATATATGTTGTTGGAATAGGTAAAAAATCATAATCCGATATTTTTAGGAGGTAACGATGTCAGGACACAGCAAATGGTCGTCCATAAAACATAAAAAAGGTGCGGCAGATGCCAAACGCGGGAAGATCTTCACCAAGCTGATCAAGGAAATAACGGTTGCGGCCCGGATGGGCGGCAGTGGAGACCCGGACGCGAATCCGAGACTCAGAACGGCCATCTTGGCGGCCAAAGCTGAAAATATGCCCAAGGACAACATCGAACGCGGGATAAAAAAGGGCACGGGCGAACTGGAAGGTGTGGACTACGAAGAAAACACCTATGAAGGGTACGGTCCCGGTGGCGCGGCGGTCCTGCTGGAATCCCTGACGGACAATAAAAACAGGGCCGTTGCGGACATCCGTCACATTTTTGCCAAATGCGGTGGAAATCTGGGTGAAAACGGGTGTGTTTCCTGGATGTTCGATAAGAAGGGATATATCGTCCTTGAGCGCTCCGCCATCGATGAGGAATCTCTAATGGAGATGGCTCTGGAAGCCGGTGCAGAAGATGTTCGCGAGGACGACAGCAATTTTGAAGTCATTACGGCACCCGAAGATTTCGAGGCGGTCAAGGCCGCCATCGATGGGAAAAAAATCCCTTACCTGGATGCCGAGGTGACCATGCTGCCACAGACAGCCACCAGTCTTAAAGGCAAGGAGGCCGATCAAATGATCCGGCTGATGGATATGCTGGATGACTGCGAAGATGTTCAGAAGGTGTATACCAACGCGGATATACCGGATGAGCTGGTTTAATTGCTAGCTTTATGCGGTAAGCCATTAGCAGCTTACCGCATACGGCATAGGGCTTAAAGCCGATAAAATCGCCCAGGCGGGTTTATCTTGATACCGCAATCATTCTTTGCACCGCCCGAAGCGCGGGCTCCCGAATATCTTCGGAAACCTTCACCTCACCTTGCATATTTTTAAGGCTGCTCAAGATGTCATCCAGGGTAATTTTCTTCATGTTTTTGCAGATCATTTTTTCCGAAGCCGCAAAAAATTGTTTGCCCGGATTGGCTTTCTTGAGTGGATGCAACAGCCCCAGCTCCGTCCCGACAATAAATGATTTGGCATCTGATGCCTTGGCATGACGAATCATACCTGAAGTGGATGCGATAACATCAGCCAGTTCGAGAACTTCCGGTCGACACTCGGGATGCGCCATGAACACCGCCTGCGGATGTGCGTTGCGGGCGGCTTGCACATCTGCCGGCCGCAGGCGTTCATGGGAAGGGCAGTAGCCGTCCCAGACATGGATTTTCTTGTCGGTCTGTGAGGCCGCATACATGGCCAGATTACGGTCCGGCGTCATCAGCATTTCCGTCGCATCCAGACTGTTGGCCACCGCCACAACATTTGCAGAGGTACAGCATATGGTGGACAAGGCCTTTACATCTGCCGGGGAGTTTACATAGGTCACCACCGGCATGGGGGGCAATGACGCTATTTTAGCGGCTAAGCCTTCGGCGGTTATCATATCTGCCATGAGGCATCCGGCATCATGACGGGGTAGCAACACCGTTTTGTGGGGTGACAGGATCGAAGCCGTTTCCGCCATGAAGTGAACCCCGCAGAACAGGATCACGTCGGCTTCTGTGTCTGCCGCCCGGATGCTCAGCTCGAGCGAATCGCCACAGAGATCCGCGAGATCCTGAATCTCAGGTGGCTGGTAATTGTGTGCCAGCATGATGGCATTTCGTTTTTTCAATAGAGCTCTAATCTTATTCTTCATCATATCTCCTGTAGTATCGATGAAACACCATCATCAGGGTGCGTCATCCAATCGTAAAATATCGACACCCTTGGGTATTTCAAAGGTAAAAAAGGCATCGTCAAACGATTCATTAAACTGTGGGTCGACGAGTTCTATGCGGGTGACGTCGTCATATGCGTTGTAGGTGTACACCTGGGCGATATGGAATGTGGATTTGGAAACCAGCAGGTGTACATAGGCAATGTCCCAATTTTTTTCCAGGGGAACCAGTTTCAGGTTGTAGTAATCGCCAAAGCGAATATCTTCCAGGGCTATGTCGAAATCCTTTCTGAGCAGTCGGATGTCAGAAAGAAATCCCGCGCCTTTGCCCTCACTGAAAAAAGTGGACGCCTGCCCCAGCATGACCTGGTTGTCTTCAGGCCGGTACATCCACAGTTGCACGCCATCGGTTACGATGATTTGAGCCTCCGGTTCCAGATATTCCCATCGCATCTTACCGGGGTACTGAACGTATAGTTTTCCCGAGGCTGAATCCGTGATGTCCATGGCCTTGATGGTTGATGCCTGAATAAAGGAGGCTGAAAACTTTGAGGCCGTGTAGATTTGTTCGACGTTGTACAGAATTTCGTCAATGGACATGGCGGGTGACGGCGCCTCTTGGGCATGAACAGAAACAGGAATCACCACCACCAGAATTATCAGAAGCAGATGTTTCAAACACATAATGACTTCTCCAAAACCAATCGTTTCACGATTTTCTCAGGCGCGGCTTGGGCGCTTATTTGAGGCGTTGTCCTATACCTGAAAATCCTTTGTCGGGCTGCCGAATTTTTTCAAAATCGCTATCTATTCCTGGTCCTCTGGGCCAGGGTTATATATCTATCCGACCCGACCCCTTCGGGGCGGGTAGATATTTACATGCTCCTGTTGAATAAGGCAAGACAGATATCGTCCACAAGGGCGACCTGAAGAAGAAGGGCCTGTTTATCTGCGTACGGTATTCGAATACCCTGTGCCATCAATGTCTCGATATTTTGGCCCCGGCGGTATGCCTCGAATCGATCGTTTTGCTGGAGGTGTTTGAGGCACCTGCGTTTATGCTGTGTGAGCGATCGAAACAGGTCGATATCCTTTGGGGTTTCTTCCAGGAGACGTAATGAAAAATTGAGATATGCATCGAATCTGTCGTGACGTGCGTCCATCTTCCGGAATAGATCTTTCAGGAAAGCGTTGTCTCGCTCACCAAGATCCAAAACCATGTTGCGAAGCCACACCTTAAATTGTCGACCTTTTTCATCCCCGGCAAGAAGGTCGATCACCCCCGTGAGCTCAGGATCCAGATGTCTGGATATATTGAGTCGCGCCAGAAATGAACGGGCACCGTTTGGGGGTGTATTTATCGTCAGAACAGATGGCAGTCCTTCAAATCGAATCAGGGTTTTTCCCCGGCAGGACAATACATGCTCCAGGATGGTCTGTTCGTCTTTTTGTTGAAACGCTTCTGATTCAAGCCGGTTTTCCAGACGCAACTGGATGGATTCGTCTGGGAAATATATCAGCTCGATGAGAGAATCGCTTTCACAATCGGATGGGTCCGTTAGGTGGGTTTCCAGTTCACGGATGCCGGAAATGGAAATGGTCGAGAGGATAAAGTGATGGCAGTCCTGGCTGACATACAGCCCTTCTTCGAAAATAGTCTGAATTGTGGAAGCGAATTTTTGGCATTTTGGATGGATATCATGCATGCTTGGCCTGATAGAAAAAAAGAAAGGCACCACTCCCCATCATGACTGCGCAAAGTAGCTGTCCCATGGTAAGCGACAGGAAGATAAATCCTAAATGTGCGTCCGGTTCGCGGAAAAATTCAATAAAAAAGCGTACCGTACCGTAGCCGGCCAAGTAGACCGCGAACAAGCCCCCCACAGGCAATTTCATTTTTCTTATGGACCAGAGCAGGACAAATAGAAAGATGCCTTCAAAAAAGGCCTCGTAAAGCTGTGTCGGATGTCGCAGCCCCGCCCCCGGTGCGTTGGGGAAAATCATGCCGATGGCGCTTTGCGTGGTTCTGCCGTAAAGCTCGGTGTTGATAAAGTTGCCCAGTCGTCCGAAGGTATACCCCAGGGGAATGACGGGAATGAAAAGATCCGAGATTTCCCAGAAACGCAGGTGGGTTTTTCTGCAGTACCAGAAAGTGGCCAGTATGACACCGATGAGTCCGCCATGATAGCTCATACCGGCGATGCCCACAAACCGGATACCATTCGAAAAATCAAAGGGCAGAAAGATTTCCAGCGGGTGAGACAGGTAGTAGGACAGATTGTAAAACACCACGTATCCGAGTCGGGCACCCAGGATCAGACCGACGATCATGGCAGTCATGAGATCGTTGAGCTGCTGCCCGGAAAGATGGAAGCGGTTTTCTGTGCCCAGGCGATAGCGGACCATGAAATAGACGACGGCAAATGCCACCACATACATCATGCCGTAATAGCGCAAGGAAATGGGACCGATTTCAAAAATAACCGGCGAGAGATTTCCCGGTAGATGTTGCCACCAGTCAACAAAGGGCATGTTTGTGGGTTCCGTTTGAGATAGTTTAATCAAGGGTCGGGGCGTTTTTCCAGCATACCCTCCTGCGCCAAAACGATTGAAAACGCTTCGAAGATTCGGGTTGCCGAAGTTGGCCTATGCAAATAAGGCGCATCGGGCTCCTAGCCTTTGGGGGGTTTTCTTAGCACATTATCGCAATTAATAAGAGAATAAAAGCAGTAAAAGATGGCTTCGTATTGGTAATGGGCCCGAAAAATTGTATGGGCTTCAGGATTGACGTCACTTTCGATAATGGCTATACCTGAACCTTATAATTACAGACAGGAAATGCCAAGTGAAAACCATTCATACCACCATCATCGGTGATGCCGGCGATATGACGAGCGTCGCTTCCGAATCAATCGACCTGGTGGTGACATCGCCACCCTATCCCATGATCCGCATGTGGGACGATCTTTTCTGCGGCCAGAATTCTTCCATTCGCAAACACCTGGACGCTTCAGAGGGAATGGCTGCGTTTCAATTGATGCACCGGGAACTGGACAGAGTCTGGTACGAGGTTTTCAGGGTCTTGAAAACCCATGGATTCGCCTGTATCAACATTGGTGACGCCACCCGTAAATTGGGAGATGATTTTTGTCTCTCTGGATCCCTTTTTAGGCACCGGAACAACCCAGGCCGCGGCCGCCGCTGCCTGCCGCAACAGCATCGGTATCGAGAAGGACGCTGCACTCTTTTCGGTTATTGGAAACGGTCTGAAACAGATTGTTGAATTTGCCAATCGATATCACGAGCATCGGCTTGGCAGACACCGGGTTTTTGTGCAAAGCCAAATCGATGCAAACAAACCGTTAAAGCATCGGAACCGATATTATGATTTCCCGGTGATGACCTCCCAGGAGACCGATCTCTATTTCCACCATCTGAAAAATAGCATCGAACTCGATGACGACAGAATTGCCGTTAACTACACTGGGAAACCAGGCCGCTAAAAACGCTTGTTCCTTGTCGTTTGCTGCCAGGACGTCTCCGGTCCCAAAACTGTCACAAAAGAAAAGCCGAAGGCAAGCGCCATCGGCCATTCTATTGGTTTTATTGGTGGAGCTGAGGGGGCTCGAACCCCTGACCTCATGACTGCCAGTCATGCGCTCTCCCAGCTGAGCTACAGCCCCATTTGCTTATGGCCACCTAACAAATAGAAAAAGATATGTCAATAAAATCGTTACAGCATTTTATTGGGGTATGTGGTTGACAAATATATAATGAGAAAATAAACTTGTACATTTCAACCTGTTTGATCGCCTACTGACCATGGCATCGTGTAAGGATTCTTTTTCAAATGACATCGAAGTGGAACGGGTATCGCAATGGGACATAACACTTACGTAAAAAACAGTGGTGGCGGCACACATCCACCCCAATCCAACATGTTCAGGGATCTCGATGCAACGGAACTCTATTGCGCGCAATGCAAAATGGCTGTTCCTGTTCGAAAACGGCTTTTGCTTGTCCTTCCCGAAGGGGACAAATACGAGTATTTCTGTCCGTACTGCGCAGAAACGGTCGGAACCAAGATGGACCGGCATCAGCAGCAGACATCAATAATTGTCTAAAGAGGTAAACGATAATGCTTAGATTAATGCGAGATTACGCCACGAGCTGGTTGATAAAAATTATCCTCGGGGCCATCGTGGTGGTATTTGTTTTTTGGGGAGTTGGGAGCTTTCGAAACCGAAAATCCGATGTTATTGCGAGCGTCAATGGTGAGGCCGTTTCTCTCGAGGAATACCGCTCAACCTACAACAACCTACTGGAACAGATGCGGCAACGCTTTGGCAACAACCTCAACGAGGAGTTGTTGCAGATGCTCCGCCTGGATCAGCAGGCACTGGATCAGTTGATTGAGCAACGACTCCTGATGCAGGAAGTGGCAAGGCTCGATTTCAGGGTATCGGATGAAGAGGTTGTCAGGACGATCCAAAATATCAGCTCTTTTCAAACCAATGGTGTGTTCGACAGCCGTCTATACACGATTGTTTTAAACTACAATCGCATGACGCCCGAGGGTTTTGAAGCGGCCCAAAAGCAAAGACTGCTTATCGAAAAGCTGCGCACCTATCTTTTCGGCAACTTCCATGTATCGGAAAACGAGCTAAGAGAATATTATGACTGGAAAAACACGACGGTATCTATCGATTACGCTCTTTTCGATCCAGAGACATACGATGAGATCGAGCTGACCGACCCAAGCGTGGAGACCTATTTCAACGACCACAAAGAATCTTACAAGACCGATCCCCTGCTAAAGGTCCAGTATCTTCATTTTGATCCGCAAGATTACAAGACCGAGGTTCAGGTTTCCGCCCAGGAGATTGAAACCTATTACCTCGACAATCAAGATAAATTTTCGAAACCGAAAACCATAGAGGCCAGGCACATTCTCTTCAAGGTAGATGCCCAAGCACCCGTAGAGGCGGTTGACGCGGCCAAGGCCAAAGCCGAAGACGTCCTTAAACTGGTTCAAAAAGGAGACGATTTTGTGTCCTTGGCCAAACAATATTCCGAAGGGCCGTCCAAGGAAAATGGTGGCCAACTGGGTGCGTTCAAAAAAGAAGACATGGTGGCACCATTCTCCGAAAAGGCGTTTTCCATGAAACAGGGCGAGGTGAGCGAGCCGGTGCGGACCCAGTTCGGGTGGCATTTGATAAAAGTGGAGAAAGTCAACGAGGCATCGGTACAGACCCTGGACGATGCCAAAAAGACCATTCAGGCGATCCTCACGGACGACCAAGCCAAAACCTTGGCTTATGACAAGGCAGAGGCGTTTTACGAAACGACCATGGAGGGGGACCGGATTGCCGAGGTTGGAAAAGAAGTGGGCCTGGCAGTCAAGACCACGGGGCTTTTTTCCGCGGCGGGCCCTGAAAATGACATCAAAAACCGGCAAGCCTTTGCCGATGCGGCCTTTGCCCTTTCCTTGAATCAGATCAGTGAGATACAGGATTTTGTTGATGGTTTTTACATCCTTCAAGTCATCGAATCCATTCCCGGCGAGATACCAGAGCTGGGTGCGGTGAAGGAAGCCGTCACCAAGGATCTGATGAAAGAAAAACAGGCTGCCTTGGCAGAGGAAAAGGCAAAAGCGTTCCTGGTCGCACTGAAAAGCAGCACCACTTCCGATAATGCCAAACCCGATGCCGGCGTTGTCTTGAAAACCACGAACCATTTCAAACGCAACGACCAGATAGAGGACATCGGCTGGGAAAACGAGATTTCCCAAAAAGCCTTTAGCCTTTCATCGGCCCAACCACTTCCGGAAGATGTTGTCAGGGGAAAAAGCGGGTTCTATGTGATTCGTCTCAAGGATCGAAGATTGCCAGATCCGCAAGGATTTGATAAAGAAAAGAAGCTGCTCGAGGAGACCCTGATCAATCAAAAAAAAGTGAGAGCCTTCAATTCATGGCTGTCAGAGACGCGCAAAAAAAGTGAAATTACGATCCAGGATGGGTTTATCAATTAAATCCTCAACTTTTAGGATAAGGAAGTTAACGCTTAGAACAGCTTAGTCCCGCACCGGTCGACAAAGGAGTTCATGCCTTATTGGGGATACTTTTTTCAAACGGTTTAGGAATGGGTGACGATATGAGAAAATCAAAACGCGACACCAGTCCAGAACATTTACATATCAACAAAAAATGTCCCGAATGCTTTGATTATATCCCACTGGATGCTGTAAAATGCCCATTCTGCAAGACCAGGCTTGGTAGCGTCGACAAGCATGGCATGGCTACCAAAAGCACGAACTGGGGCAGTTATATCATCTGTTTTCTGGCCTGGGCAGTTCTGGTGATATATGTATGGTTCGCTTTTTTCCGGTCTTGACAATGGCAACCCTGGCTGAAAAAGATAAATCCTATCTGCTGCGACTGGCCCGATCCGTTATCGAGGAAGCCTTGGACGCGGGTAAAAAAGAAGCCATGCCGAAGGATGTCTCGGCAGCGGTCCAGAAAAAAGGTGGCTGCTTTGTGACGCTTCACAAGAAAGAGGCCTTGAGGGGCTGCATCGGAACCATCGAAGCCGTACAATCTTTGATAAAAGGCGTACAAGAAAACGCCCTCAATGCCGCCTTCAAGGATCCGCGCTTTCCGCCCCTGCGTGTCGAAGAGCTTCCGGAAATCGATCTGGAAGTCAGTGTCCTCACGGTACCGAAAAAACTGATCTATAAAGATCCTGAAGAGCTCAAGCGTCAACTAACGCCTGGTGTTCATGGGGTGATTCTGTCCAATGGATGGCGGCGATCCACCTTTTTGCCCCAGGTTTGGGATCAACTCCCCGAGACGGAACTTTTTTTAAGGCACTTGTGCGAAAAAGCCGGTCTGCACAGAGACTGCTGGCGGGATCCAGAAACAGAGATCGAGGTGTACCAGGCGATCTATTTCTCCGAATAATATTGCAGGGCGATGTTAGGGGTGTTTTTCAAAGGTCTCTACCTGTGTGCATTGCGCCCGTCGCGGTGTTGACGGCTAACGGCAACTTTAAAGCGCCTGCTTTTCATTCCCATGAAACAACCCAAGAAACCCAACCAACCCAAAGAACAGCCAGAACCTCAAACCCTGATTCAGTACACACTCTCCCTTGCCAGTACATTCAGTGAAATGTCAGCGATAAATCTTGACGGACGATTTAAATATGAACCGGATATCCGGTCAAAGAGCTGGCCCGGGTAGGTGATGAAAAGATTCTCCTTTGCCCGCGTTGCCGCCACGTACATCAAACGCAGTTCTTCTTCCAGCTCTTCCTGCTTGTTGATGGCATGGGCGGAGGGAAAGCGACCGTCCAGTGCCCATATGATGAAAACCGTATGCCATTCAAGCCCCTTGGCCGAATGAATGGTAGAAAGGGTGAGCCGCTGGTCGTCGGGGATTGTCATGGAAAATGTTTCATCCACGGCGGTGTTTGGTGGTTCGATGGCCATGTCTGATAGAAAGGATTCCAGGCTTTGGTAGCGCTCCATAATGTCATGCAACTGCTCGAGGTCCCTGGCCCGTTTGGGGTGGTCGTCATATTTTTTTTTCAGAATCGGCAGATAATAGGATAAGACAGCTTTGCCCAGAGCGGATACGGACATCCGGCCAGGATCCATTGCAGCAAGGAGTTCCGCCAGGTCCGCCACCTGTTTTGAAACCCGGTCGTTCAGCGCCGCGGTTTGAAGGCCCTTGACACCGTTTTGGCGTTTTTGGACGGCCTTGACGATATTTTGGGCACTTTTGGGCCCGATGCGCTCCAGGAGCAGAAGGATCCGGTACCAGCTGATCGTGTCTTCGGCATTGTAAACCACCTTTAAATGAGCCAGGACATCCTTGATATGTGCCGAATCCATAAATTTGAAGCCGCCCACTTTGATGAATGGAATGGCTTCCCTGCTCAGTTCTATTTCAAGATCAAATGAGTGGAAGCCGGCCCTGAAAAGGATGGCGATTTGGTTCAAGCGAACACCCTGCAGGGACAAGTCTTTTATTTTGTCGATGACAAACCTTGACTGACTGTTTTCACTCCCGGCTCGAACCAGAACCGGCAGACCGTCTCCTTCTAAGGTTGAAAAAAGGGTTTTGGTGTATTTTTGGGTGGCCCTGTCGATGATGGTGTTGGTAAGGGTCAATACCGGTTGAACACTGCGGTAGTTTTCCTCCAGACGAATGATGGTGGTATCCGGATATCTGTCGGGAAATGAAAGAATATTTTTTACGGCGGCTCCTCTGAAGGCGTAAATGCTTTGAGAGTCATCACCCACCACCATAATGTTGTGGTGCTGCCGGGTCAATAGATACAGAATTTCGGCTTGAACCTGGTTGGTGTCCTGGTATTCGTCCACCATGAGGTATTGGTAGGTGGATGCGAGGCGATTCCGAATGTCCACATCTTCATTCAGAAGCCGGTTTAGATAGATGAGAAGGTCGTCATAATCCAGAAGACTGTGACCGGATTTGTATTGCTGATAATCGTCGTGGAGAATTGCCATCGCGTCCATGTGCTGACTCAGATGAGGGTGGTCTTCATAGATGATATCATCCACCGTCAGAACCTTGTTTGCCGAAGCACTGAAAATACTGGCAAGGGTCCTGTTTTTAGGAAACGAGCGGTCTTTCAATCCGGCACCCGATTCCTTTTTGAGGATGCTGATCAGATTTTCCATGTCCACACGATCGATGATGGTAAAGGCGTTGTCCAGCCCGATACAGGCAGCATATTTTCGCAAAACGGCATTGGCAAACGAGTGAAACGTCCCGCCCGAGACACCTCCGCAGCGGTTGTCCAGAAGCGTTGAGGCCCGATTCAGCATTTCCATTGAAGCCCGCCGCGTAAATGTCAGCAGAAGAATGGACGCAGGGGGAATGCCGTCTTGCACCATTCTGGCGACACGGTAGGTCAATGTCCGGGTTTTCCCGCTTCCTGCCCCTGCTATAACGAGAAGCGGGCCGTCATTGAATGAAACAGCCTCATACTGGGGCTGATTGAGGACGTCTTTAAATGCAATCATTGATTTTTTGTTCATGAGGCTTAACTTAACAGTAAGCCATACGTTTTTTGTCGCTTATGGCTTGTAAACCGCAACAGCGAGTGACAACCTTCGAAATGCTAACAGCTTATAGACGAGAGCACGCGCAAATGTCAAAATAAAATCGCTGAGCGATTTTTTTAAAGACGCGGCTGCGCCGCTTTATTTGCCCTACAATGGATACGCACATGAATAAAAAGATACTAATTCTGATAATGCTTTTGGTGGGAGTTCTTGGCCCGTTCGCTTTTAATGCTGACCTTATCCTCAAGCTTGGGCAGCACGAGGCCATGGGGGCGGCACAGCCTATCTGGCCACAAGAAAAAAGTGATTTAACCCCCGATCCTGAAATGATTTTCGGCAAGCTTGACAACGGTTTTCGATACGTGCTGATGCAAAATCAGAACCCTGAAAACAGGGTCAGTATGCACCTAAACATTCAGGCGGGTTCGGCCAACGAGACAGATGATCAGCAGGGCCTGGCCCATTTTCTGGAACACATGCTGTTCAACGGATCGGAACACTTCAAACCGGGCGAATTGATAAAATATTTTCAAAGCATCGGCATGCAATTCGGGGCTGACGCCAATGCGCATACCGGCTTTTATGAAACCGTGTACGATATTTTTCTGCCCGACGGCCGAGAAGAGAACTTTCGAAAAGGCCTGCTTGTGATGCAGGATTATGCCCAAGGGGCACTGCTACTGGAATCGGAAATAGAACGCGAGCGCAAGGTCATCCTGGCTGAAAAACGTCAGAGAGATTCGGCCTCATACCGTACATTTGTTTCGAGGCTCATGTTTGAGCTGCCGGATGCTCGGATCACCCGACGGCTTCCCATCGGCCAAGAGGCGATTATCCAACAGTCAAGCCAGGCTGATTTAAAAGCCTACTACGACACGTGGTACCGGCCGGAAACGATGGTACTGGTGGCTGTGGGTGCGTTTGATATGAATATGGCCTCGGCTCTGATTTCAGAATACTTTGCATCCATGACCCCCCGTACGGATCAAGTGCCGACAGTCGAATTTGGCGATGTCCAACACAAAGGCGTTCGCGTGTTTCACCACCGCGAAGCGGAAGCCGGCAACACAACGGTGACCATCGAGGTTTTGAGCAAGGAGCCCCTTAAAACCGACACATTGTCGATGCGCAAGCAGCAAGTCAAAAAGCGTATTGCCGACCGCATTGTACAAAATCGTCTCGACGCACGAATTGGCGCTCGCCGGGCACCTGGCACCTCCGCGGGTATTGGATCGGGCCTCTTTGAGAAACAGATAGCCTACGCCATGATATCGGCCGATGGCGATCCCCACGAATGGAAAGCGCTCCTGGCATTTTTAGAGCAGCAGTTGCGACAAGCCCTGGTCTTTGGCTTTAGCGCATCGGAACTGGAAAGGGTGAAAAAAGATTTCATTTCCAACCTTGAGCAAGCAGACAACCAGAAGCAAACAAGGGACAGCAAGGCATTGGCCCGCCAGATCATCGGGAACCTCAATTCAGAGCGTGTCATGATTTCACCCACCGACGAAAAGGATTTGCTGGCACCATTTGTGACCTCTCTGACCATCGATGAGGTGAACCGTGCTTTTCGACATACCTGGGCCCATCACCACCGACTGGTACAGGTTACCGGGAATGTCGATTTTTCCCAGGAAGGGATTGACCCGGCTTCAGCTATCCTACAGACATACCAGGAGAGCATTCAAAAAAGCATTTCTCCATGGACGGAAAGGCAAGATATCGGGTTCCCCTATCTGCCGGAACCTGACGGGAAGGGGCGCATTGTTAATAAAATCGTACATAACGACTTAGATATCTTACAGCTCGATTATGAGAATGGATTTCGATTGAATCTAAAGAAGACAGATTACAAGGATGGTGAGATACAGGCGCAATTGTCTTTCGGGAAAGGGCGATTCAGTGAGCCTTTTGAGCTGGCCGGTCTTGCCGAGCTTGCCATTGCCGTGTTGAATGAAAGCGGACTGGGATCTCTTGACAAAAACGCCCTCCAAACAGCGCTGGCCGGGAAACAGAGTCAGGTTGTTTTCGGCATCGATGAGGCGATGTTCATGTTGAATGGCGAATCCACCCCCAAGGAGCTGCCCCTGTTGTTCCAGCTCTTGTATGCCAACATCAAGGATCCCGGTTTCAGGGAAGAGGCCTTTGATCTGGTAATGAGCCAGTTCGACAACCAATATAAGGAACTTGCACATACCCTCGACGGCGTTATAGCCCTTGAGGGCAAAAGGTTTCTGGCCGGGGGAGACAGCCGTTTCGGTCTTCCGCCTTATGATGCCTTCAAGAAATTGCGTCTGGAAAACGTACGCGACTGGATCGGTCGGGCCATGTCAAGTTCTGATTTTGAACTTTCACTTGTGGGTGATTTTGATGTCGACCAAGCGATCGAACTGGCTTCTCAATATTTCGGTACGCTGCCCGCCGCAGAACAATTCCTCCCGGAAAGAACCGACGGTCCTGTTTTTCCCTCCGGAGAACGCCTCCGTTTAACTGTCGACACCAAAATACCCAATGGACTGGTGTATGTCTCCTATGCCACAGACGACATATGGGATATTCACAAGACCCGCCGACTAAACGTTCTGGCAGATGTGTTTTCGGAAAGGATGCGGATTCAAATTCGGGAAAAGCTTGGCGAAGCTTATTCGCCTTTTGCCTATAACATGGCCAGTCGCGCCTATGTCGGCTTTGGTGTATTCAATGCCGTTGTCGAAGTCATTCCGGGCCGGGCCCAGCTGGTTGTCGATGAAATAAAAAAAATTGCCCAGGACCTCTGGCTGGGTGGGATATCAGAGGACGAGATTAATCGCAGCATTGGACCCACCCTGAACAGCATCAAGGATATGCAGCAGCGCAACGGCTACTGGCTGAAAACGGTTCTTGTGGGTTCGAAGCAAAACCCTGAAAAAATCGAATGGAGCCGATCCATCCTTTCCGATTATGCTGCCATCACACCTGAAGATCTGGAAGCCCTCTCAAAGCGATATTTGGTCAACGACGGCGCCGCCTATATAGAGGCACTACCCACCTCCGTAAATTGATTTCCCCTTGACAAAAAAAGGAACACTATGTACTAGATCGACGGTTGTTTTGGCCCATGGTTCCTCCCACCCATGTCAAAACCCATGAGCTCAAATAACATTGCCCTAGATTGAATGTTTGGCCTTTCGGGAATGTTCAATTTAGGTTTGTTTTTGTAGTCCTGCTTCGATGATTAACCTCAGATTTAACGGAGTTTTCATGAGCAAACAAGGGGATCGAACCACTGCGGTCGACGCCAAGGAGACACAAGGGCCTGCCGGACCCATTATCCTATTTTTCATCATCGGTTTTGCCGTCAGCCTCGTTGTGGGTTGGGGCATCTTTCCAAAACTGTTGTACTCCCAGAAAAATCAGCCGGTTGAATTCAACCATGTTCTCCACAATGAAGAAGTGGGTGATGGCTGTGAAAGCTGTCACTATTTTCGCGAGGACGGTACTTTTGCAGGGATCCCAACCCTGGAAAGCTGCATGGAGTGCCATGAAGAGGCGATGGGAGAAAGCGAGGCCGAAGAGAAGCTCATCGAGGAATATGTGACGCCGGAAAGAGAGATTCCTTGGCTGGTCTATTCCAGACAGCCCGCCTGTGTTTACTTCCCTCATTCAGCCCACGTTCTCAAGGCAGAAATGGCCTGTGAAACATGCCACGGGGATATCGGTGAATCCGATCACCTGAAAGTGTATGAAGAAAACCGTATCACGGGTTATAGCCGCGATATCTGGGGCAAAAATATGATCGGTTTGAAAAAGAACACATGGGATCGGATGAAAATGGACGATTGCTCGGCCTGCCACGTTGAAGAAAACGTGCGTCAGGGGAGTGTCCAGACCGCTAAGGGCGGATGTTTCGTATGCCACAAGTAGCCTCCCGGTCACGTCGAGTATGGGTGGGCAGGGATGTTCATTTGATGACGATACAGATTCCTTTTTCACTTTAGGGGAAAATCTATGAAAATTGACAGAAGATGTTTTTTGTCCCTGGTAATCGGTGGCGCAGCTGGCACAGCGCTGACACCCTTGCCCTGGAAACTGACGGACGACAGCTCCATCTGGTCGCAGAATTGGCCTTGGACGCCCGTCGTTGCAAAAGGTGAAACATTTTACGAAACATCCGCCTGTACTCTTTGTCCCGGTGGCTGTGGCATTTCCGTTCGTATGGTCGATGACAGAACCATCAAGATTGAAGGCCAGGCCGGCCATCCTGTCAATGACGGCGGGGTGTGTGTCCTGGGATTGTCCGGACTGCAACTTCTATACGGCCCAAACCGGGTGACAAAACCCATGAAAAGAACCGGCAGCAGAGGCAGCGGCAAATGGGCATCCATCTCGTGGGATGATGCCATCGGCGAGCTTGTCGGAAAACTGGCCGACCTGAGAACTGAAAACCGACCGCAAACCGTGGGATGTATTTCAGGAGACCGCTACGGAACCGTTCCCGAACTTTTCAAACGCCTCATGACGGTCTACGGCTCACCCAACATGATGACGATCCCGTCGCTGCAGGACGCCCTCCAGCTCACCATGAAAATCATGCACGGGGCCGATGCCATGCTCGGGTACGATCTTGAAAATGCCGATTTTATTTTAAGTTTCGGCAGTGGCCTCATCGAGGGCTGGGGTTCTCCGGTGAGAATGTTCAGAGCCAACAGCGCATGGAAGGAAAACGGTGTCCAGATCGTTCAGGTCGAACCGCGTCTGTCCAACACCGCAGCCAAGTCAGATCAATGGATCGCCATCAAACCCGGAACAGAGGCTGCCCTGGCCATGGGGATCATGCATGTCATGATCAAGGAAGGTCTTTACGACACCAATTTTATTGAAAAGCATGCCAGTGGTTTTTCCGGATGGGAACCCCTTGTCATGGATGATTTTACACCGGACAAGTAACCGCCATTAACCGGTGTCGACGCCGCCACGATAGAAATACTGGCCAGGCAATTTGCCGGGGCCGCCCGGCCAATTGCCATTTGCGGAAGAGGTCAGGGCGATGAACCCTATGCCCTCAAGGAAACCATGGCGATCCATGCCTTGAATGCCCTGGTGGGAAACATCAATCAGCCCGGGGGTGTATGGGCGGTTCCCACGCCGGATTACATCGATTGGCCTGAGCCGGACATGGACAGTGTCGCCGAAAACGGGATTGGCGGTCCAACGAATCGATGGTGCCGGTGCCGGTAAATATCCGCTGACATCCTCATTGCTGAACCGTCTGCCGGATGCCGAGAGTTCCTATGCGCTGGAAGTGCTGCTGATATCCAATGCCAACCCATATTACACCATGGCGGATGCCCGATCGTTTCAAAAACAAATCGAAAAGATACCCTTTGTGGTCAGTTTTTCATCCTACATGGACGAGACCGCCATGCATGCGGATCTCATATTACCGAATCATGTGTACCTGGAGCGTTATACGGACGTTCCCGTTACGTCCGGCATGGCACAGCCGCTTATCGGACTGGCCAGACCCATTGTTGAACCCCTGTTCGATACCATGAATGTCGGTGATGTGATCATTCGGATCGCACAGGAGTTAGGGGGCAGCATTGCGGACGCATTTCCGTGGGAAAGCTATGATGCCTGTCTTGAAGAAACCCTGGGTGACAAATGGGAAACCCTCAATGAAGAGGGGTTTTGGGTGGACGAGGCGTTTCAGGCCGCCGAACTGGGAGAACGCATTTAAGACAGCATCCGGAAAATTTGAATTCGGCAATGCCTCCATGGATCTTTCTCCTGGATTCAATGCCCTTGCACCGGAAGGCGATGAGGCCTCGTATCCCCTGGTACTCATCCCTTATGACAGCATGCGTCTGGCCAACGGCGCCGTCACCAACCCGCCCTTTGTCATGAAGACGATCGAAGACACCGTCTTGAAGGGCAATATCGGCCTGGTGGAGGTGAACCCTGAAACGGCCAAATCCCTGGGACTTTCAGAAGGGAGTATCGCTCATCTGGAGACACCCAAAGGTGACGCCAGGGTAAAGATACATCTTTATGCGGGTATTATGCCGGGTGTTGTGGCCATGCCAAAAGGATTGGGTCATCGAACGAAAGACCGGTTTACAGCAGGCAAAGGAATCAACATCAAAGAACTCATGGGTCCGGTAGAGGATCAGGCTTCTGGATTGGACGTGGCGTGGGGAATTCGGGCAAAGCTGACAAAAGCCTAACAGATGAATGAGGGACGAATGAAAGAAGCACAGATGCACAATGAGACCAAAAAGTATGGCATGGTTATCGACTTGGATAAATGTACCGGGTGCGGCGCCTGCATGGTGGCATGTATGGCCGAAAACAATGTCCCGTTCCGGGATGACGAGACTGACAAACTGCTCAGCGTCGCCTGGATGCGTGTATACAAGATGACCAACGGCAAGACTTTTCCGGATACGGACATATGCTATATTCCCAGACCTTGCATGCACTGTGAAGGCGACCATGGACATTCACCCTGTGTATCGGTGTGCCCTGCCACCGCCACGGACTATGACAGTCTCACCGGCATTGTCAGTCAGATATACACACGCTGCTTCGGCTGCCGTTATTGTATGGCCGCCTGTCCCTACCATGCACGTGTTTTCAACTGGTGGGATCCGGTCTGGCCGGAAGGCATGGAAAGGTCTTTGAACCCGGATGTTTCGGTTCGCATGCGGGGTGTCGTGGAAAAATGCAGTTTCTGTTTTCACAGATACCAGAAAGCCATGGAAAAGGCGCACTATGAAGAACGGTCGGAGCTGGAAGAAGATGAGTATCAGACATCCTGTACCCAGGCCTGCCCGGCCGGTGCCATCACCTTTGGCGATCTGAACAATCCGGACCATGCGGTGCACCAGATTGTAGACCCGGACAACAGCCATGCTGGAAAACCCAGGAACCCGAATGCCTTCAGACTCCTTGAAAGACTGGGCACGAACCCGAAGGTCTATTACCTTTCGAGTCGCGAATGGGTCCGGAAAGCCGGCGACAACTATGTCAAAAATGAAGTCTAGATAAACAGAGACCATTTTATTGAGGAGCATCTAACTTATGGATTCTGCATTAATACCCGATGGCGTTAAACGCTGTCCCATCTGGCAGTTCGGCTTGGCTATTGCCGTAGTCGGGGCGGTTTTACTTTGGGGCGTATTTGCCATGCTGCTGGTTTGGATCAAGGGGTTGAACCAGACCAACATGAACAATGCCTATGGATTTGCGTTGTGGATATGGGCAGATCTTGGGGTTATCGCTCTGGGTGGCGGCGCCTTCTTTACGGGCCTCATGCGATATATTTTTGGGAAAGACGAACTCAAATACATCATCAATTATGCGGTATTGATCGGATTTATCTGTTACAGCTCGGCATTGCTGATTCTTGCCATCGATATTGGCCAACCCCTGCGGGGATGGTTTATCTTCTGGCATGCCAATGTTCACTCAATGCTGACGGAAGTGGCATTTTGTCTGACGTGTTATTTTGGTGTATTGTGTGTCGAATACCTGCCGTTGATTCTCGAAAACAAGCAGGTGGACAGGGTGCCCTTTTTCCATCATCTGAGCCACAACATGCACGAGATCATGGTTGTTTTTGCAGCCACCGGAGCTTTTTTGTCCTTCTTTCACCAGGGATCCCTGGGCGGGGTTTCCGGGGTTCTCTTCGGGCGTCCCTTCGGGTATCGTGAACACATTTTTATCTGGCCCTATACCTTCTTTCTTTTTACATGGTCGGCGGCGGCCTGCGGCCCCTGCTTCACGATCCTGGTAACCAAATTGACCGAAAAAATCGCCGGTAAGAAGCTGGTCAAGGACAACGTCATCGAGCTTCTGGCGAAAATCGCCGGTTGGATGCTGGCCACATACATCATTGCCAAGATCATCGATACCTGGTACTGGGCGGCCGTAACGGCGCCGGCCAAGGGATTTTCGCTGATGAATTTCTACACCAACAACCCTGAATCGGCGTATGGTATCTGGATACTGATTCTCGAGGTCGGTGTGTGCGGGGTTCTTCCGGCAGCCATTCTTATTACGGAAAAGGGACGAAAAACGTCGGCAACCTTGTGGACAGCCGTCATTCTGGCTTCCCTGGGGGTTCTGCTGAACCGCTGGGTAATGGTACTTCAGGTACTCGCGGTACCTGTGATGCCATTTGAGACTTGGGCGACCTATCTTCCGAGCTGGCAGGAAATTGCCACGACGATTCTGCCCGTGGCCTACGGTGTGATCCTGATATTGATTTCATACCGCTATCTGCCGATATTTCCCCAGGAGGCGGAGCTGAACCCCATAGAAGAGCCGGCACCTCCCATGGAAACGGCGCAAGTAACCGAAGATAAAGATGGCGAGGCAGGGGTTCCGAAGGGGGACCTGGCCCCGGCAGAAGCTTAAACCGATTGCCGAGATTGCCGCATATCAGGGCGTCAAATGCCATCCCACATGGTTCACTATAGCGGAAGGGCATTTTTCTTGTTGCTACGGCAACCTTGACCATCGCTAAATTTGATTTTATTTGGCGAACGTTTTATTAAGGAGAATTTTCATGTTTCCGGTTATCAGTTTTGAATGGGTTTGGGATATGAGCCATATCGTGTTTCACGGCGGCCTCTGGTATGCGCTGTCGATCATCGGTATGGGGATGACCTACTGCATCATCAAAGCAGTGTATGATACCTACAAGGGAACCGGCGACCATCACTGATCGGAGGTCCCTTAAATGATAAAAGCGCTTTTCTTTTGCCGGATAAAAGGGAAGCGCTTTTTTTGCCTCCGCAGTAAATCACTTGAAAATGCCCCCTGTTGATCGATTTTTAAAGCGGAATTAATGCTTTGAACCTGTTTGGCCTAGATTTCTTCTCACTCATCATCACATCCATTTCCGTCTTTGTAGCTGGCATCATCAGGGGTTACAGTGGTTTTGGATTTGCCATGGTTGCCGTCACGAGCATATCGCTTGTGCTTCCACCGGTTCAAGTCGTGCCCCTAGTTCTTATTCTTGAAGTACTGGCGAGCATGAGATTGGTCCCTCAGGTCTGGAAAGACATAGACTGGCATTCGCTGCGCTGGTTGCTCGCAGGATCCCTTTTTGCAACACCCTTTGGCGTATATCTACTTGCTAATATACCGGAAGAGCCCATGCGCATATCCATTTCTTTATTGGTACTGGTGGCTGCAATTTTACTTTTGTTCGGGTGGGCCTGGCGACGTATGCCAGGGAGAGCGTTCATCCTTGCCACAGGCGTGGCAAGTGGCGTATTGAATGGTGCTGCTGCCATAGGTGGACCGCCAGTGATTCTTCTCTACTTATCGTCGCCAGCTGCCGTAACGGTATCCAGAGCGTCTATCATTGCCTACTTTTTAGGCCTAGATGTCATGGGTCTGACAATGGCATCCATTCAGGGTCTAACGACATTCAAGACCTTGCTAGTGACATCGATTTGTCTGATTCCGCTATATCTCGGTATTACCATGGGAAGTAGAATGTTCATCAAGAGCGATAAGGAATTTTTTCGAAAGCATGTGTTAATTTTGCTGATAATCCTTTCGGTTGCCGGATTACTTCGGGGGATCTTTAGTGTCCATCCATAAATGGTCTTTTCACGCCCTGACGGTGTTGGGCGCCATAATTTAACGCCTCAAAATAGAACGCTATTCCTGAGGGTTAAATTCGCCTACCGCCTTGGCAAAACACGAAAATCCCTATTTGAACGCACCGCAATCGGAACCTATTTGTGACAAGCGCTACAATTGGCTATCCTTATGTCTTCAATCGCAATTATCCTACTGCTTTTCTCCGCCCTTACGCATGCCGGCTGGAATTTTATCAGCAAAAGAGAGCACCCGACACTCTCTTTTTATCTGGTGGCCAATATTGTTGGTACACTCTGCGTGCTGCCGATTCTATATTTTTATCGTTCCTACGTTGGAATGATTCCGTCCATTGTATGGGGCTATGTAAGCCTTTCCGGATTTTTTCTGGCTGTCTATATGGCATTGCTTGCGGGGGCATACCGGTACGGAGATTTGTCGATTGCCTATCCGATAGCCCGTTCTCTGCCCGTTGTTATCGTTACCGCAGGGGCTATGATGATAGGCAGGGATTCACTTCCGAGATGGCCATACTATATCGGCATGATATGTGTTGTTGGCGGGTGTATTCTGTTACCGCTCGTATCCATAAAGGTTTTTAGCTTTAAGAAATTCATCAATGTGTCATGCCTGCTTGCAGTGCTAGCTGCATTGTTCGTTTCGGGATATACGATAGTGGATCATGAAGCGCTTCGGTTTCTTAGAGAACGATCGGATGGTTTTTTCAATCCGCTGAATGCGACCCTCATTTATATGGTATTGGAGGCAATAACTTCATCAATCTGGAAGGGAATCCTGGTGTTACTAAGTCCATATGAAAGAAAGGATATTAGGGTTGTCATGCGTAAATTTAAAGGCGTAGCCGCTTTGACGGGAATAGGAATCTATTTGACTTACGGCCTTGTCCTGGCTTCAATGAATTATGTCTCCAATATCGGCTACGTTGCCGTATTTCGCCAGCTCAGTATTCCCTTGGGCGCCATCTTCGGTATCTTTCTTCTCAACGAATCCAGGTATTCTCCTAAAATTATTGGCATAATTATGATATTTGCAGGACTGGTGTTGGTAGGGTTTGGTTAAGTATCCCGTACTTGACCCTCAGGGCAGTATATGGTTAAAGTGCAGCCATATAATATTTAGAGTCAATCTTCGAACCGAAATTGCAAGTGAATTCCCCGCCGATTACGGTGGGAATCTTCAAATAATCTTCTGGAGAACGTATAATCAATGGATAAAATCATCGTCGAAGGCGGCCGGCGTCTGGAGGGTGACGTCCTGGTTAGTGGTGCGAAGAATGCTGCCCTGCCGATTCTGGTTTCTGCCCTGCTGACGGATGGGTGGAACACGTTTAGCAATGTGCCTCATCTGATGGATATCGAGAGCACCAAGCTGCTGTTGTCAAATCTGGGTGCTGAGGTGGTTGCTGAAGGTGACAGGGTTCGCATCAACGCGAGCGGCCTCAACAGCCATGAAGCACCCTATGACCTGGTTAGAAAAATGCGGGCCTCCATACTGGTGCTCGGGCCCTTGCTTGCCAGACTCAAAAAGGCGAGGGTATCGCTTCCGGGCGGATGCGCCATTGGCGCCCGCCCCATCAACCTTCATCTGAAAGGATTGGCCAGCCTGGGGGCCCTCATCGAGCTAAAGCACGGTTATGTAGAGGCGACGGCACCCCGGTTGGTGGGCAGTGACATCTATCTCGACATTCCCACCGTGACGGGTACGGAAAACCTGATGATGGCAGCTGTTTTGGCTGAAGGCAAGACCATGCTGCGGAATGCGGCCTGTGAGCCGGAGGTGGTTGCCCTGGCAGATGTTTTGAATCAGATGGGTGCCGATATTCGGGATGCCGGGACCGCCGTGATGACCATTTATGGTGTAGCTTCTCTACATCCGGTATCTGCAGCAATTATTCCGGACCGTATTGAAGCGGGAACCTTGATGATCGCTGCTGCCCTGACCCGTGGCGTGGTCAAGATATCGGGCTGCCAACCGGATCATCTACAGGTGATCTGTCACAAACTGAGACTTGCCGGCGTCCTCATCGATATTGAGGGGTCAACCATACGTATTTCAGGGCCGCAAGATATATCCAGTGTCGATCTCAAAACACAGGTCTATCCGGGGTTTCCTACGGACATGCAGGCTCAGTTCATGGTTCTGATGTCGGTGGCCGGTGGCTTGAGTATTATTTCAGAAACGATATTTGAAAACCGTTTCATGCATGTCAGTGAACTCAAACGTATGGGTGCAGATATTACCGTCTCAGGCAACACCGCTCTTATTAAAGGGGTACCCGATCTTTCGGGGGCACCGGTAATGGCATCGGACCTCAGGGCCAGTGCATCCTTGATTCTGGCCGGACTCGTGGCAAAGGGAACCACCGAAATAAATCGGGTGTATCATCTGGATCGGGGATACGAGGCTCTCGATCGAAAGCTAAGCGGGCTGGGAGCGGCGATAAAACGGGTCCGCGTTTAACCTTTCAGGCGACACTCGCACTTCGTGTGTAATTTTGTCCTATCGAACATCATTAATTGTTGCTCAAAGCGCGTAGCTCAGCGCTCGTATCCCTGGCCTTAAACATAACACCTGAAACCTGACACGCAATGTGTTTCTCCTGGAACTCTGGTATCCTATGGCAATCCTCAGGCAGACAGGTATTTAGTCTGTGGGAGAAGATCGGCGAGTTCGGTTCCGTGTTGCATGCGAACTGCCTATCAGCCTGCGGCCTAAACAACCTGAATACACTCATGCTATGAACAAACCCATCTACCGCCCCATCATTTGGCTGTCGATTTCGATGATTGTCGGAATTCTTGCAGGTGAAGCGTATCCGGGGCACGGTCTATGGGTGCTGGTACTGGCAGCGGTGACGCTTGTGTTTCTGGTGGTTTACCTGACACGCGAGATGCTTGTGCTGCTACTGCCGCTCTTTCTTTTCAGCAGTATCGGTTACCTTTCTATCCAACCATGGGTCGCGCCACGTTTTCCGGATCATCACGTTCGTCGTCTGGTTGATTTAGAAACCTGCAACATAAGCGGCACCATTCTGGAAGAGCCTGTACATATTCGCAACAGAACCCGGTTTATTATGGAGACCGTTTCGATCCGTCAAGGCGGGATTTCTGTCCCCGCCTGTGGGCGTTTGCGTGTTACGGTATCCAATGACTTAATTCCCTTGTCAAGGGGAGACAGCATCTCTTTTTTCAGCCGGATCCGCTCGATTAGAAACTTCAATAACCCGGGAGGTTTTGATTATGAGCGTCACATGGCCTATCAAAACATTTGGGCCCGCAGTTATGTTGCTGCGGAAAAGATATCGGTCCAGTCAAGAGAAGACGCATTCGAGCGGATATCTTTTTTCGATGATCACCGCGCCAGGGTTTCTGGAATGATTGATGCGCAGGCGCTAGATGCAGGGGAAAACGGACACGATGTCAAGGCCATATCCAAGGCACTCTTGATCGGGGATCGTAAAGAGATATCTTCGGCTTTAAGGGAAAAATTCAATCGTGCCGGCGTGGGGCATCTCCTGGCTATTTCGGGGCTTCACATCGGGATCGTGGCAACCGTGACATTTGCAATCTTTCGCTGGGTCGCGGCCTGGTTTTGGCCAATTTTGTGGACAGGTTGGACCAGAAGAACGGCCGCCATCCTGACATTTTTACCGGTTCTGGCGTATGGTTTTCTGGCGGGAATGTCACCTTCGACCCAACGGGCGGTTATCATGGTGAGTGTTTTTCTGCTGACGCTCCTTTTTGACAGGGACCAGGACCTGATCAACAGCCTCTGTATCGCCGGCATGTTGATCCTCATTATCAACCCGCCTTCGCTGTTTTCCATATCGTTTCAACTTTCATTTACGGCTGTCTTAGTTATCGTATGCGGTCTGTCACTGATGCGACCCATTCTGAAAAAATCGGAAGGTCTCAAATCCACCCTTATTGCAAAAGGGCTGGTCTTTATGGCCGTCACACTTTTTGCCACCGTGGGGACGGCACCACTGGTCATGGCATATTTCAATCAGGTTTCTATCATTGGACTTGTCGTGAATACCGTTGCCATCCCACTGGTGGGATTTATTGTGGTGCCCCTGGGACTGTCGGCTGTTTTTCTTCAGGTATTCAGCACCGGCGCTGCATCGGTGTGCCTCCAACTGAGCCATTGGGTTCTTGAAAAAGCGATCAGGGTCATTGATTTTTTTTCCGGGTTGCCTGTTGCCGTTTTGGAAACCTTCACACCCAGTCTGGTTGAGATCAGCCTTTTTTACCTGGTGCTTCTGGGTGTCTTCAGCTGGTTTTCAGCAGGGCAACAGGAAAAAAAGTCCAAACGGCCGGCCGTTTTGAGGCGCGGCATCGCTTGTGGGGTGATCGTCTTTGCTGCTGTTGGAGGGGCTTTGGACGCCGGGTACTGGCTTCATCACCGATTTTGGCATAACGATCTTCGCATCATGATATTTGATGTGGGACAGGGAAGTGCGGCGCTTCTTGAATTGCCGCGGGGTCGCAACCTTATGATAGATGGGGGTGGTTTTTCAGACAATACCGTTTTTGACACTGGCAAAAGCATCATCGCCCCCTACCTTCTGCGAAATAAAATCAAGACCATCCACACCCTTTTTTTGTCGCATCCCAACAGTGACCACTTAAATGGCTTGATATATATGGCAGAGCACTTTAATGTAAAAAAGGTCATCACCAATAACGAGACCTCTTCTTCCAAAGGGTATCAATTATTTGTCGATACTTTGGACAAGCATGGCATTGACGCACCGCGATACCGGGCCTTGGAACGCAGCACGGCGTTTGAAGGCGTGAGGATCGAGATCCTCTATCCTGCAGAAGATTTTTTGGAAAGGGCCTCGTGGGAGAAGTGGCGAAACAAGAATAACAACTCTCTGGTGCTCAAGGTGTCATATGGTCAACATGCTTTTCTGTTTCCGGGTGATATCATGGCTATGGGTGAAAAAACGCTGGTGGCAGCAGCCGGGAAAAACCTGAAGAGTACGGTTCTGGTGTCACCCCATCACGGAAGTGGTTCTTCGAGTACAGCCCTATTAATCGAACAGGTTCATCCGCAGATCGTCGTGGTATCCTGTGGTTTTATGAATCGGTTTCATTTTCCTGACAAGAAGGTTCTGAAGCGATATGAAAGCCTGGGATGCCGAACACTCAGAACCGACCTGCATGGCGCCGTGTCCATATCCACCGATGGGCGGAAAATGAAAGTCAGGGTGCAAAATGAATTCCACTAGCGTTCAGATAGAGGCTTTGTTTCACTCCCGTTCGGTGGCCATCGTCGGGCTGCCCAGAGGGCTGAAAACAGGTAAGCTGTTTCTTCTTGCCCTTCAGGACCAGAAATTTAGCGGGGACATCTACCCGGTGAATCCAAATGTAGACGAGATTGACGGCCTAAAAACCTACCCTAGTGTATTGGCCATTCCAGGATCCGTGGACTTGGCAATTGTGCTGGTTCCGAGCCAATATACCTTGCCGGTGATAAAGGAATGCATAGAAAAGGGCGTCAAGGGCGTCATCCTGTTCACGGCTGGATTCAAGGAAACCCACACCCGGGAGGGCATCGACCTCGAAAAAGAGCTTGTCGCGCTCGCACGTTCAGGGGGTATGCGGATCATCGGACCGAATGGTATGGGGTTCTACGTGCCCGCTTCAGGGCTGTCGTTTTTTCCAAAGCTTTCCAGGAGATCGGGTAACGTGGCTATGATATCCCACAGTGGGTCCCTGACCAATATTTTAGGGCTCATGGCATCGCAAAGGGGTATCTATTTCAGCAAGGTGGTGAGTATTGGCAATGCGTGTGATCTGGCTGTGGCGGATTTTTTGGATTACTTCAGGACTGATCCGGAGACGACTGTCATCGGAGGCTATATCGAGGGCATTCCAAATGGTCCCGTTTTTTTGAACACGCTTAAACGTGCTTCTCTAATAAAGCCGGTTGTCCTCTGGAAGGTAGGTCTGACCCCGGAAGGCTCCCGGGCGGCGGCATCTCATACCGGTGCCTTGGCCGGTTCGAGGAAAATATGGCAGGCCGTGGCGCGGCAGGGCGGGGCGATTTCGGTTTCCGGGTTCGAGGCCTACCTGGACGCGCTCATGGCATTTTCACTTCTACCCACAAATCTCGGGCGGCGGCTGGCCATTCTTTCCGGACCGGGTGGCTTGGCTGTGTCTGCTTCCGAAGCTTGTGGAAACGAGGCGCTTACGCTGGCCGAACTGCTGCCTGAAACACAGAAAGCCCTCAAAGAGATGATCCCGCCAACCGGAACAAGCCATAAAAACCCTGTGGACGTAGGCTTGGTGGCCTCACTGGATATCGATATCTATATCAATGCTGCCCGGGAAATTGCCCGAGACCCGGGCGTAGATGCCCTGGTCGTTATCGGTACCGGCCTGACGCCCGAAGTCAACCAAACCTATACCTCGGGGCTTATCCAGATCCAAAAAGAATGTGGCAAGCCCTTTCTGATGGTCAAGATTCCGGGTTTCGACGAAAAGCTGGCTCAACAATTCTGCGAGTCGGGTATTCCCTTTTTTGATTCGGCCGAGCGTGCCATGCAGACATATGCAGCAGTGAGAAAATACCAGGAATGGCGGCGAATCCAGATGTCGGCAGGGTCTCGGTCACATGAAAAATAAACTTTCGAAAATAAACTTTCGGAATTTAGCGAACTTGAAAAAATAGTTAATAAGTTAAGGGCGTCCCCAAAAATATCGATTGTGTCTGCGATCCAAATGCATTAAAATAACAGTGTTCAGTGTTTACAACAAAAACTGGAGAGCTGAAGGTCTGAATGACGAATTCTGCAACAATTTACATTCTTTTCGATATAACCCTTAAGTGACTGATTAGAAGAAAAATGGATAGCGATAACGAAAAAACCGTCGTGCTTTTTGCGAATATTTCGGAAAGCGCTCAGCTTTATGAACGCATGGGCGACAATACGGCAACAAAAACGATCAAGAAATGTCTCGCGCTGATGCAGGAAACGACACAGCAGCAGATGGGTGATGTGATCAATACCATTGGTGACAAGGTCAATTGCATCTTCTGGGATGCCACCTCAGCTGTTCTGGCGGCCAAAGGGATGAATGAAGCGATAGAGGACTATATTATGAATGAAACCGATGCCTAGAATTCCCATCAATCTGCATATCGGCATTCATTCCGGTCCGGTGCAAAAGGAGGGCAGTAAAATATTTGGTGATACGGTCAACATGGTAGCAAGGGTGACCAAAATAGCCAAGCCTCGAGAGATCATGATCACCGAAGCGGTGTACAATGATTTGGAAGCCTCTCAAAAATCATCGACCCGCTATACGACAACAATAACGCTAAAAGGTAATAGTTCACCACTCAAACTATATGAATTCATTTGGGAGGATTTCGATACGACTGTGGCAATCGACCGGGACCAATTCAATGAGTTAAAAACCGTTCCGACCACATGTCTCGAACTCACGGTTCAAAATCAGACCTTTGAAATATCAGGCTCTAAACCGCGTCTCAAGCTTGGTCGACAGTCGCAAAACGATATCGTCATCCGCGAAAAATCGGCCTCCCGGTTTCATGCCTCTATCGAGTTGAAAACCGATAAATATGTGCTGAAAGATCAAAGTACAAACGGTACCTTTGTCTACCCGCAGGCGGGTGAACCGTATTGTGTCAAACAGACAGAAGCGTTTCTTGAGGGATCTGGCATTCTTTGCCTGGGCGAAGACAAGGGTTCAACTTCACCCGCGGCGATACATTACCGCGTAAAGGATACCACCTAAGGTCTTGCTTGGCTGGGGACGCATTCGCCGGCAAAACCACACCCATTTCTTGTTCACCCTTGGCGATATGTCTCATTCGGTTTCCAGACAGCAACCGAAAATGAGCCATTCATCACCTGGCGGCCCAAGACAAGGGCTGGGCTCAAGGATGTGCTACCCAATTAAAGCTTACGTCACTTAAGGGGGAACAAGGCCATGCAGAGTCCTTTTGCGTTCGATGGTATGATTGTGTTTGGATGGTTGTCTCTCATGCTTCTGAGCGGGGTTTTGTTGAGATCAACCATCCCTTTGCTGCAGCGATTTCTTTTTCCCAGTTGTCTGATTGGCGGTGTGTTTGGTTTGATTCTCACTCAGACCGGAATCGTCCAAACTGACGCAAGCGCCCTGGAGACATACGCCTACCATTTTTTTAACATCTCCTTTATTTCCGTCGGGCTCACCTCCGGGAAGTCAGATACGAATCCGCCGCCACGCGGCAGAGAGTACCTCAAAGGTCCTACCTGGATGGCCTTGGTTCAGGGATCCTGTTTTGGCTTACAGGCATCGCTGAGCGGATTGATCGTCATCCTTTTTGGACTGTTGGGATATTCGTTATTTCCGACATTCGGTTTTCTCGTACCGCTCGGTTTTGAGGAAGGTCCGGGTCAGGTGCTCTCGGTCGGAAAAGTTTGGGAAGGGTTTGGATTTACACATGCGGCGACCATCGGCCTAACCTTCGCCGCCATGGGTTTCTTTTTCTCATTTTTTGTGGGGGTTCCCCTCGTCAACTGGGGAATTCGAAAAGGATTGTCTGCGGCAGGCCCCCAGATTCTGTCCAAAGAAGTACTCACCGGAATTATTCCTAAAGGCGGCAAGTCAGAATCTGCCGGCTTGTTGACGCTTCATTCGGGAAACATCGACACGCTTGCCTTCCAGGCCGCCATGGTAGGGCTGGTCTATATGATCACCTATGGCGTTATTAAATATGCCGGCATGCTTCTGCCCGACGATGCGGCCAGCATTTTGTGGGGTTTTTTCTTTATCGTGGGATTGGTGATAGCGATTTCCATTCGGCGATTGATGACCCGTTGGGGTTGGGAGCACCTGGTCAACCCCGGGATTCAGCGTCGCATAACGGGCTGGGCAATTGATTTTTTGATCGTTTCCACGGTGGCGGCCATACAACTCACCGTTGTCTGGCGGTTTATTCTGCCCATCGGTGTGATCGGGCTTGTCAACGGTATCCTGACAACGCTGCTGGTGGTTTACCTGGGCCGAAGGTTGTCCACCTATGGTCTTGAACGTACCGCTGCTGTTTATGGTGCGGTAACCGGAACGGTTTCCTCCGGTCTTCTGCTGCTGCGCATCGCCGATCCGGAGTTTAAAACACCGGTGGCGATTGAAATCGCGATAATGAATGTTTTTTCCATAATCCCCATCGGTATCTGCCTGATGCTGGTCAACGGACCTGTGTGGTGGCACTGGGGGGTTGGGACGACATCGATGGTGTTCTTGGGAATAACCATACTCTGTTTGGTGTTGATCAGAGCGTTAAAAATATGGGGTACTTCCAAGTTCTAATGGCGGGGCAATGGGTATTCTTTGCCGTTTTGAAAGCTTGTTCACATTTGCCGATTGCCCGTGGTATGATATCAATCAAGCACTCAGCGCTCCTATTTGACCGCAACTAGATGGGAGATGAACCATGCAACCCAGGGGTTTGTTTTGGAGGAACCATGGCACCACAATCGCTTAGATTGAAAGGTATGACCAAAGAAGCTATCTTTGAGGAATTCAAGCGCTTTAAATCGCAGGATGTTAAATGGCATACCGGGCAAATGTTCGGCCTGATTTATGAAGCTGGCCAGGATGTCGAGGCGCTGGTGAAGGCCGCCCAAGCGGAATTCACCATTGCCAACGGTCTCAATCCCATGGCATTTCCGAGTCTTGTGAAGATGGAAAATGAGGTCGTTTCCATGGTGGTATCGCTTAGCGGAGGCGATGACCAGGTGGCGGGAAGCGTCACCAGCGGCGGTACAGAAAGCATCCTCATGGCGATGAAGGCGGCACGGGATTGGGGCCGTGTAACACGGCCGGAGGTCGAGCAGCCTGAAATGGTGATACCGGTTACGGCACATCCTGCGTGGAATAAGGCTGCCCATTTTTTGGGACTCAAGGTAGTGGCGGTCCCGGTTGACAAAGACTTTCGCGCCGATATCACGGCCATGAAGAACGCGATCTCCGACAATACGATTGTCCTGGGAGGAACGGCTGTCACCTATCCCCATGGCGTTGTGGATCCCATCGATAAACTGGGGGAACTGGCCCAGTCGCATCATTTATGGCTGCACGTGGATGCCTGTTTGGGAGGGCTGATCCTGCCCTTTATTAAAAAAGCGGGATACGACATCCCCTCCTACGGTTTTGATGTCCCGGGCGTAAGCTCGCTGTCTGCCGACATCCACAAGTATGCCTATACACCCAAGGGAATTTCCATCGTCATGTATCGTGACGCGTCGCTTCGCCAGTATCAATTTTTTGTGTACACGGATTGGCCGGGAGGCGTTTATGCCACCCCGGCTCTGAGCGGGGGTCGGAGCGGTGGCCTCATTGCGGCCGCCTGGGCTGTGTTCCACTATTTGGGGGAACAGGGCTTTGTCCGGCTCGCCAGGCAGGCCAAGCAAGCAGCGGACAAACTCATGGCAGGAATCGGCGCCATTCCGGAACTTACCATTTTAGGGCATCCCGAGGCTACGGTTTTTGCCATCGGGAGCGATCAGATCAATATTTTTGAACTGGGCGCTCAAATGAACGACTGCGGCTGGCACATCGAGACCCAGCACCTTCCACCGAGTCTTCACATGACAATTTCCCCGATCCACGCCACAACGGCGGATCGATTTCTCTCCGATTTAAGAGATGTCGTACCCAAAATGCCTCCAGCGGATGCTGATGCATTGTCGGAACAGGCCGCACTGTATGCCATGATCGGCACATTGCCGGACCGTAAATTGGCCAAAGAAATGGTGCTGCAGTATTTCAATGATTTGTACCGCTTCAAGTAAATGCGCAACACGGGTTCTGACTCAGGGGTAGGAAATCAGACAGCATTCCGGGAGTAAACGACCCCCCGTGAAACGGGTGGCTTTCCTTTTTTCTCAAAGCGGAAAAGGATCCGAAGACGACACGTCTCCAAACGTCTTGGTTCGGAACCGTGTGCTTGGCACGCGGTTTTTAGAACGATCAAGATTCTCTTTTTGCACTGAGGGTTATTTCTTCAATATGACCGGTTCCGGTTTGTAGTCGCCTGACAGTATCCGGTTCCAAAAGCTTTTTTCATCCTCCATCCATCGGGAACCGAAATTTTTATTGAAGACCCCCCCCAAACGCTGGAACATGCGCTTCAGACCTGAGCGGTGCTCCAGCGTCAAAAGATCCTCCAGAAAATCGGCGATGTCCGCCATTCTTTCTTTTGGAATATAGGCCCGGGCGCCCATTTCAATAGAACGCTTTAGGTCTTGAACGGAAAATGCATGGGCTGTGAGCATGGCGGTGGGAAAGCCCAGGTGGACCGATGCGTTGAGAAGGTCAAACCCGCGGACACCCATGATATCTAAAATCACGGCATCATAAGTCCAGGACCTGAGTAGATGGTAGCCGGTTTCATAATCCGTTGCCCGGTCGAAAATAAGGTCTTCATAATCTTCGAGAAGATCCGCCAGTGTTTCCAGGATATCGGGTTCATCGTCTACGGCCAGTATCCGTTTACCATTTAGAATGTTTTCTGACATTCTATATGCCTCTTCATGTGTGTCATATATATTTGGTTCTTTCCTTCACATCTTTTCTGGGAACTATCGCCATAGCGCTTTTGGGTTTGCCGATACATACCAGGGAGATGGGGGTTTTGCTTTCAGGGATGTCGAGTATTTTTCTCATTTGAGGTTTGTCGAAAAAGGTGAACCAAAGACCGCCCAAACCCAATGCATGGGCGGCCAGGAGCATATTTTGAATCGCTGCCGCACAGGCCAGTTGGTAGCCGGCGCTGCCCTCTTTTTGAAACATATCCACACCAGTCTTTTTCGGGTCTCCTATCACAGCGATGATCACCGGGGCCTCCTTGAGAAAGTCTGCCTTATACTTGTTCAGCCACGTCCAGCCGCTTTCTTCAATGGCCCAGCTCCGGCAACGTTCAGCTTCTGAAAACAGTTCCATTTTCTTATCATCGCTGGTGATCACGATGAATTGCCAGGGCTGGGTGTTCAGGGGCGATGGCGCCCATGCAGCCGCCTCGAGCACTTGTTCGATGGTTCCGCTATCAACGGGTTCGTTTACAAAGTTTCTGCAGCTTCTTCTGTCTTTTATTGCTTGAAAAAGATCCATATCATGCTCCTTTGGAACCAAATGTTTTATTGTCTTTTGACATTCGCCGAACCTCATCATCCCTGACCTCCCGCCGTAGAAGCTTGCCCACTTTTGACTTGGGCAGCATATCTCTAAATTCAATGTAGGATGGTACTTTGTAGGGCACCAAACGTTCCCGACACCATGCGAGCAATTCAGCACCGCCCACACCCCTGGCATCTTCTTTGAGCACGACGATGGCCTTGATTCTTTCTCCCACTTTGGGGTCCGGGATACCTACGACACAGGCGCCGATAACCGTGGAATGGTCCTGCAGCACAGCTTCCACTTCTGAAGCTGAAACACGGAAGGCTTTGTGTTTGATGATATCGGCTGATCGTTCCATATAGATCAGCTCACCCGTCGGCAGCGCACTGACAAAATCACCCATACGGCACCATATCTTTCCCTGGATCTCGATATAGGTTTTGTGCGTTTCTTCGGGCTTGTTGTAGTATTCCTTCAGGGTATACGGTGAGGTGACCAAAAGTTCTCCATTCTGGCCTCCTGAAACCGGTTCCAAGGTTTCAGGATCGACGATCATGCACTCCCTGCTTTTTAACGGAAACCCGATGGCCCTCGGGCTCGGTTCGACCCCTATTCGGCTGTACGCCACATGCCCAACCTCGGTAGACCCGTAGACCTGATAAATAGGGATGCCGCAGTGTTTGCCCCAGCGGTCCTTCACCTCTTCCGGCAGGACATCGCCACCGCAATAACAATACGTCAGGGAACCTAAGTCGTATCGATCGAGGCGATCATTTTCCAGAATCATCCGGTATAGGGCCGGCACACCAAGAATCCATCGAACCCTGTATCGCTGAATGGATTCCAGAATAGCATCCACCTGAGGGATCGGCATCAGCAGTACGGTGTTGCCCTTGTTTAATCCGACGGCCATGAACAATCCCAGGGCCATGATATGAAACAGCGGGTTGATGGCGATATACGTATCCTCGCCTTCCTTGAGGTGATCGCCGGCGACATCTTCCGAAACGTCGTTCACATAAGATGTCATGCCGATGTGCGTTCCGGGAACACCTTTGGGAAATCCGGTGGTGCCGCCGGTATAGAGGATGTAAGATAAATCCTTGACGGGATCGATATCCGCGTTCTTCTGAATGGGAGGATGCTTGATAAGTGTGCGAAATCTCTTGACACGATCGACCCGGTCGACTTTTCCCGTGGGGATTTTATCGAATAAAATGCCCAGATAGCGCTTCCAGACCGGAAGGAGATCCACCATGTTGGTCACAACCACCTGTTTGAGATCGGTTTGCGACAGAGCTTCTTTAACATAGCAGAAATTGGTGTCCGTGCAGATGATGGAGTCGACGCCGGCATCCTTGATCATGTAGATGATCTCATGAGACGTGTAAATCGGTGCAACCGGCACGATAACAGCCCCGATTTTCTGAATACCCAAAAATGCGATCACCCATTGGGCTGAGTTGGGGATATAGAGCATCACCCGGTCACCTTTACGCACACCCATGTCGGACAAGCCGCCGGCGAACCGCTCACATAAATTCTTCAGTCGGCGATAAGTGAAATGTTCTCCTATATAGATCAAGGCGGGTCGGTCCGGATATTTTTCACTCATCTGATCAAAGCGGGTGAATGTCAGTTCTTTTTCCAGCGTATCAACGGTAGTGCTCATATTCAATCAGACTCCTGAAAAAATATTCTTCACAAAGGATGGGAATCAAACACCGAAATAAGCAGCGCGCACATCCGGATTGTCCATCAGTTTTTCGCGACTGCCCTCAAGAACGGCGGAGCCGTTTTCAAGAATAAAAGCATAGTCAATGATGGGAAGCACCGGACGTGCATATTGCTCGGTGACGACGATGGAAATGTGTCGTTCATCCCGGATTTCCCTGGTGGTGCGCATGAGCATGGCTTGCATCAGGGGGCTGAGTCCCAGCAAAGGCTCGTCCAGGAGTAAAATTTTCGGCTGGGCCATGAGGGCCCGGCCAATGGCCAGCATCTGCTGCTCGCCCCCGCTTAAAAATCCACCCAGCCTGGTTTTCAGTTTTTTCAGAGCCGGAAACACAGTGAAAACATAATCCAATGTCTCTCTGGCCTGGGCAGGGCTGGCCAGGTACCCGCCGATTTTCAGATTTTCAAGAACCGTGCTTTCCTTAAAAATGCGCCGCCGTTCCGGGCACAACACGATACCCATCCTTGCCCTCTGGCTGGGTTTTATGTCGCTCACTTCCTGGTTTTGATAACGAATACTTCCGGTCAAGGTGATACGTTCGCCGCCGGACATTTCTTCTTTTTTGCGAATATCGAGCATGATGCCGGAAAGTGTATACATAAGGGTCGATTTTCCGGCGCTGTTGGCTCCGAATACGCCGACAATCTGGTTTTTTTCACAACGGATACTGACATTGTTCAACGCCAGCATGTTCTCGTAAAAAACCATCAGTCCGCTCGCTTCAAGCATGGCTCATCACCTCCTCGACCTTTTCCGATCCAAAATAGGCTTCCCGGACACGTGGATCAGTCATGACTTCTTCAGCGGTTCCTTCCACCAGTTTTTCACCGAAGTTGAGCACCATGATCCGGTTGGCTACCTGAAACAGCTCCCGCAGCCTGTGTTCGATCATAATCAGGGTAATGCCGTCCATTTGAAGGCGTTCGATCAATGGTACCATGCTGGCGATTTCGCTCATGCTCAGACCCGAGAAGACTTCGTCACAAATGATCATCTCAGGTTTCAGTGCTAAACATCTGGCCAATTCCAGACGCTTGAGATATCCGGTAGGCAGGGTGGACGTCATTTTGTATGGTACGTAGGAGTCACGCTCAAAACCGATCTCTTCCAGGATGTCGATACTGACGGTGTTTCGGTCTCCAAGTTTGCCGCCGCCCCGCCAGCCGCCTGTCCGCCGCGCCCGCGGAGAGAAGAGCGGGATCACCAGATTCTTGTAAGCCGGTAAACTGTAATAAGGGCGCATGATCTGAAATGTGCGGGTGATGCCGATATCAGCAATTTTATGGGGCGGTTTGCCGGTGATATTTTTGCCATTAAACAGGACGGTACCCGAGGAAACCTTAATAAACCCGGTAACACAGTTCACGATGGTTGTCTTGCCGGATCCGTTGGGTCCGATGATACCCAGAATGTCACCTTTGTTGACATCAAAACTGACACGGTTGAGGGCGATGATACCGCCGAAGGTTTTGGTTATTTCCTTTATTTCAAGAATCGGTTCTCCCGTCATATTTGGGTCCACCTTTCAATTTGCTGATACTTCCGCTGACCGTAAGCCATGAGGCCTTCACTTCGGAATACAATAAAACAGAGCAGAATCAGGGAGTAAAAAACGATTCGAAGGGTACCGAAATCCCGAAGAAGTTCGGAAACAGGTACCAGGATGAGGCATCCGATCACCGGTCCCACCAGCGTGCCGCTGCCACCGATGACGGTCGCTGCAATGGGGAGTACAGAGAAATCCAGCGCAAACGTCGAGATGCCTGCCCACATGTAGATATGAACCAGACAAGCACCGGCCATACATCCAATGGAAGATGCGATGAATACCGCCAGGGCCTTGTAATGGGTGATGTTGATGCCCGAGGCCCGCACAGCCTGGTCGTTGTCTTTGACGGCCCGTAAAACGAGTCCTATATCCATATTGACAAGTCGGCGGACAGCGAAGAGAAACAGGAGCACCACGATGATGACCCAGTACTGTTCCAGCCACGCATTGGGGAAGCTGTCGATGCCCATGATACCATCTGTTCCCCCTATAATATCCAGCGCTTCGATGACGCGGGCCAAAAACAAGGGGTACATCAGGGTGACGATGGCAAAATAGACACCCCGTAATGGCAGGCAAGGCAATAGCAACAGGGTGCAGAACATACCGCCCAGCAGTGTGGCACAGATAATGGCCAAAAGGGGATTCATACCCAGACTCGTGTTCATAAGGGCCGTCAGGTATCCGCCGGTTCCGACAAAAAAAGCGCCGCCTAAGGAAACCAACCCGGCGTAATGGGCCAGAAAATCGAAGCTTATGGCTATCAAGGCATAGATACAGACAATGGAAATCACCCGTTGCCAGTACATGCCCGGCATTACCTGGGGCAGAATCAGAAGTCCGGCAATCAGAACAAAACGGGGTGCGATCAGATACGCCATTTCTCTCCAGGACATCAAGGCATACAGCCCTTCGGTGCGAACCTTGATGCCCCTGTCGATTCTTTCCCTGCGACGTTGTTGTGTTCCTGCTTTCAAACCCGTTCCTCCAATTCTTTCTGTTGTCCGAAGAGACCCGATGGTTTGAGGATCAATGTCAGGATAATGGCCAGGAGCGCCACCATGGTCTGGTAATGAGATCCCCAGTACACCACTGTTAAAATTTGTGCGAACCCGATCAGAAAAGCCGCCAGCACCGCACCCATCCAGCTTCCGAGGCCACCCACAATGCAAACCGCGATGGCCAGAATCAAGACATTGTAACCGGACTCCACCACGATATTTCCCAGTGGCAGCAGCAAAATAGCGGCAAAAGCCGCCAGCATTGAGCCTATCCCCATGGCCACCACAGCCATCAGATCAGAATCGATCCCAAGCATGAGTGCCGCTCGTTCATCCTGGGCCATTCCTTTCAGAGCAAGACCAATCCGGGTATAGCGGGTGAAGAGCCATAAACCTGCAACCAGGGCGGCCCCGATGACCACCACCAACAGACGCTGATAATCCACCGAGACGCCGGCAATGTTTGTGCTTCCTTCGATAAATGCGGGCAAGGTGTAGGTCATGCCCTTGAACCCTCCCCATCTCAAACCTTCAAGAATTGCCAGCGCGATGGCATAAGAGGCGATGATTTCAGAAATTTCCATACCCCTCACCCGGATCAGGAAAAACTGGTAGATCAGCGCCCCTATGATTGCGGTAATGATCAGGGACAAGATGATGCTGAGGAGATAGTTCATTCCAAGGGTATTCAGGGCACTCCAGACAATAAACCCGCTCAGTACATAAAGGGCGCCGTGAGCAAAATTCGGCAGACGGCTGATGCCGTACACCAAGGCAAAGCCCAGTGCATAGAGGGCCAGTGCAACGCTGTTGATGGTTCCGTATATGAGAATTTCCATGCTAAAATCCGATTAAGTAACAAAGGGTTCCAGGGGTCAAGGATTGAAGGGGTCGAGGGTGGTTGAGAGCGATGAGCAGACAGCAGCACTCCAGCACGGAGCGATCTCCATACCCCACATATAGCTCAATGGCTGCTTAAACTTTATCGACTTGTAACCTTTAAAGATTTCACTTGACCCCTGGAATCCTGATCGAGTTACATTCAATAACAAGATTGCCAATCGTCTGTTGACTTTCCTATTAATGATACGTGAAAAGATCTGCTTACTTCCCCATCCACGGCGGAAGCTGAATACTGCCCTTGGCGATACTTTTGGGATATACTACCACGCGTTTGCCTGCCTGCCACTGTAGGATGCTGCCCACGGCACCTTCCTTGGGATCGGTTGACGGAATGACCTGGTGATTTTTGGGGTCAAACCGAAGTCTTCCGTAAACACCCATGACATCTGTTTTTTCCAGTTCGCTGACCACTTTGTCGGAGTCCAGGGTGGCTGCCCGCTCGATGGCATCTTTTAGCACATACACGGCCATGTAGCTGCTGGACGTGCCCAAACCTTCGGGTTCAACTCCCCATCTTGCCGTATACGCATCATAGAACTTCATGGTCCAAGGTGTGGCATCGGAAGGGGCATTGCCTGCGTTGACGACGTTGCACAGTGTATATTCCCCTTTGCCGTCGGTGGCCTTCCAGAAACCGGGTTGCTCTGCGGCCGCCAGGGTGGATCCGAAAGGCAGTGCAGGAATCTTCATTTCATACCACTGCTTTAGAAGAATGGCGCTTTCGGGCATATCCATCCAGATGTTGATGATTTCCGTGCCCGTCTTTTTGGCTTTCAAAAGACCCATGGAAAAATCGGTGGCGCCGGTGGGATAGATTTCAAGGCCGGTAACATTCCAGCCCTTTTTGGTGGCAATTTTTTTGATGATTTCGGCTGCACCGCGTGCATGGGAGACATCCTGGGCGATGATGAAGAGATTATTGAAGCCGTATTTTTCTTTCAGTTCGTCAAAGTTAGCAAAGATTTCGCCCACCAGGTTTACGGCTTCACCGTGAATGCGGAAGCAGTACTTGAACTTGTCATATTGCTCACCCACTAAGGCATGATATTTGGGGGTCAGGACGCCGGTTGTGAGAATGGATACTTTTTTATATTTTGACAGCAATGACATGGCTGCCAGGGCCGCTTCGGATCTGACCGGACCGCCGATAAGAAAATCGGCTTTCTTGTCCAGGATCAATTTTTCGACCGCCAGAAGTGCTTCACTCACCGGCACCCCGGGTTCAAGATCCCGGGTATCGATCACTTCCACCGTGAAAGGGCGCATTTTTCCGTTGACATTCACACCCCCCTTGGCATTGATTTCTTCAACAGCCAGTGTTACGCCCCTTTCCGCAGCCCAACCATAGAGAAAAGCTGTCGAAAGCGGACAGCCGATGGTGATCGGATCTTCTGCCAAAGCAGGCGTACCCGAAAAAACCAACAAAAGAACACCGAGCAATGCCGGCAGCATCTTTACGTTTTTCATTTGCTTTCCTCCTTTGTGTGTACAACCGATTGTGAGTTAAACGCATTAGGTAACAGGGTTTTTCTTCAACCCATGTTCTCTTATCTTTTGTCTAAGCACTGAATATGGAATCTGCAGGAGGCGCGAGGCCTTTTCCAGATCCCAATCGGTTTTTGCCAGCACCGTTTGAAATAGTTCTTTTTCTTTGTCGCTTAAAGTTCTGATTTCCATGCCGGTATTCGCAAGACATACAGAATTAACATATCTGATGATGATTGATCATATGTCAATAAGAAAGTAAAGGACATTTAGTCAATGAATTGTATTAATTAATAGATTGATTTGCCGGAAGTTGTTATGGATGATGATATCAAAATTCGCATCAAATGCCTTGGTAACGGTGCCCATCAGCTCTTCTCTGGGTCTGCGGGCCTATTGCTCCCCGGTCTCTTGTTGTAAACGCGTGATCCACGCTTCTATAATGTCGCCCAGTTTCTGTTGAAGATAATCAGGAAGAGAAAACCCCGTGTCCACTCCCCTTGTTTTGTCCGTGTTTGATGTGAATCGTTGGCAGGTTCCGGTCCTTCGGATTATTGTGGGATCCAGGTCAGGACATCAGGCGACATCCGGGGGTTCCGGCTTGTCCTTCTTTGCGATGCATTCTTTTTCCTGGATGTCGTCTTTGAGAAATTCGTAGAGGCTGCCGGTGTAGGCACACTGGATGATCTCTTCTATTTTATTGACCAGATATGCTCTGGTTTCGGCCTCCCCGTCCAGTTTGAGGCGGAAGGCGATGATTCGCTGAAGGAGCCGGTCCTGTCTGTCTTTTTTTGGAACCAGTAGCAAGACCCTTTCCAGTTCGGCATGCAAGGCATCGTCCCGGTCTTCGATGTTGATGATATCTGCTGTCATATTATTTCCATCCTAGCATAGTTTTCGGCACAATGGTTTTCGACCATTTTCAACCGTTTCCGGCCGTGTTCTGAATCGCGTATATAGTTTGTATTATATTTTACGCAAAATGCCAACCTGGCAACACCACTCTCAGGTTTGTGCCGGTGTGTGTTTGTCCCGTGCTAAAGAAAAAAAACAGCTTTACAGCTGGGATTGAATATACTATTTCCAGATAACCGTCCAGCATTTTTTTCCTCAGCGACATGTAACGATTTGATATTATAGTGATTGTCATAATAATGATCCGATTGGGGTTAAGAGGGTCCCCTATTTTTTCAAAAAGACATATCAACCCATGCGTTACCTTGTGCCCGCCGGATGGATGATGACAACTGGTATAAAATTAAATGTTTAATGTCTGATCTGAACGGTCCCAGGCTACCGATCATGTTTACCGTCGCTTACCCCTTTTGGTCCAGATATGGGGTTGGTGCAAAAAGACCTCGATTCTCGACCTAAATGCTTGCGTCAAGCGCTAGAAAAAGATGCAGAACACGATATTAATCATCGAAGACGACGCCAACACTGCGGCATTGATAACGCTCTACTGTGAGCGTGAAGGGTTTCATACCCTTACGGCAGGCGACGGTCTATCTGGCTTGGAACGGGCGGTCAAAGAACGACCGGACCTGGTCATCCTGGATCTGATGTTGCCTGAGATGGATGGCTGGGACGTGTGCCGACGTATTCGACAGGCTTCCGATGTTCCCATCATCATGCTCACCGCCCGGGGTGATGAAATCGACCGCGTGTCCGGACTCTCATTGGGTGCCGATGACTATGTGGTCAAACCTTTCAGTCCCAGAGAGCTCGTGGAGCGGGTCAAGGCTGTCCTGAGACGGACTCGGCGCCCGCTTCAGGAGGATTCACGAATATTGTCCCATGCAACCCTCCGGCTTGATTTGAAAAAACGCCGGATCAGCGTGGCGGGCAGGTCCGTGGACCTTACCCCCCATGAATACCGGCTGCTGGAGACCCTCATGACCTCGCCGGGGCGGATCTATACACGCGATGAACTCCTGGATCGGCTTTATCCCATGGGCGAAGCCATGGTCATCGATCGCGTGGTGGATGTTCATATTGGAAAACTTCGGCAGAAAATCGAGCCGAATCCACCGGACCCACAATATATCCTGACGGTTCGCGGTATCGGATATCGGTTTGCCGACCGGATTCCGGAATAAAATCGCGCGGCAGTCTTTTCTGACGTGACGGTGGTTGCGAAAGGCGCAAGGTGAAGCGATTTTTAATTCTCAAACTTTTGGCCATCAACCTGGTGGTGATCGGCTTTGTCATGATTCTCGTCTGGATCGCCATCGATACCCTGGCGGCCGGATATTTTGTGACCCTCATGGAGAAATACAACATTTCTCCAGCGCCGGCCCATGCCATGTTCGTAGATGCCGTCCACCGATATTTGCTGTGGGCATCCCTGGCAGCGGTGATCCTGTCCATCATTCTGAGTTATCTGATGATGCGCAGGGTTCTGGCTCCCCTGACGCAGATGAATGACATTACCCGTGAGATTGCCGCTGGAAACTTCGCTCTCAGGGTGCCTGCCGTTACAGAGGATGAAGTCGGCCAGCTGGCCCAGGCCTTCAACCGCATGTCACAGAGTCTGGAGAAGATCGAAAAGCTGAGACGCAGCCTGATGATCGATGTGGCCCATGAGCTAAGAACACCGCTCACGAATATTCGGGGATACCTGGAAGCCCTGAACGACGGCGTTCTGCCGCCGTCCCCCAAAACGTTTTCCATGCTGCAGAACGAAACCTTGCGAATCGTCCAACTCGTGGAGGATGTCTTGCAACTGGCAAAAGCAGACGCCGCCCATGATAACTTGTCAATAGAAAGCGTCGATGTGGGCAAAATGCTTCGTGAAATAGGCCATGCCTATGCTAAAACCTTCCGTGAAAGAAGCATCCATGTTCACATGGACATACCGTCCGAGCCTGTGGTTGTGTCGGCAGACCGAAACCGGCTGGTACGTGTTTTTCGCAACCTGGCTGACAACGCCGCACGTTATACCCCCCGAGAGGGGGACGTCCTGGTTCGCATCGAAGCGGGCCCAGAGACGATTCGGATCTGTTACAGAAACCCGGCCGAAGGCCTGACCGAAAAAGACCTGCCCCATCTTTTCGAGCGCTTTTATCGCGGTGAAAAATCCCGCTCCCGCCAGCATGGCGGTGCCGGAATCGGCCTTGCCATCGTCAAGGAGCTGATCGAGGCCCATAAGGGTACGGTCAGTGCAGAACTCCAAGGGGACACCCTCCAAATTTGTGTTGAACTGCCGTCAGTAAACACTTCGTTCTAATTTACCTAATCTTTACATGCCCTTTACCTCTTCTTTACAGCACTGCATTATCTTGAATCTGAACTTGCGATGGAGGACGGACTTGACATTCTCTATTGTCCGACACAGGTTATGAACTGAATGCTGCATCAAATATCATGCAAGATTCACGTAGGCGTCATAAGGAGGAAACATTATGAAAACATTAAACGCTGCAATAATTCTCGTTCTAGGCGTTTTTGCCCTTGCTACCCCGAGCATCAGCATGGACAAAGACATTCAAAATAAGATGGCGGGTGAATCCGGTTCCATGCCGGCGGCAGTTTTTGCCGGCGGCTGTTTCTGGTGCACGGAATCCGATTTTGAAAAGGTCGAAGGCGTCATAGAGGCCATATCCGGGTATACGGGCGGCAGCATGGAAAACCCAAGCTACAAGCAGGTGTCTTCGGGAAGCACCCGTCACGTTGAGGCTGTGAAGGTGGTGTATGATCCAAAGAGAGTGACCTATGCTAAACTGCTGGAAGTATTCTGGACCCATGTGGATCCCACCGATGCCGGCGGGCAGTTCGTGGACCGTGGAAGCCAGTACGTCAGTGCCATATTTTACGCCAACGAGACAGAGCGCCGTTTGGCGGAAAGCTCAAAGGTAAAACTGACCGAAGCCGGGGTGTTCGAGGAACCCATCGTGACGGAAATTTTGCCCCTGGGCAGGTTTTATGCGGCCGAAGACTACCACCAGAACTATTACAAAAAGAACCCCTTGCGCTACAAGTGGTATCGTTCAGGCTCCGGCAGGGATACATTTTTAAAGGAAACATGGGCCAAGGCAAGTTTTCATTTTGACGGAGACAAGCAAAAGGCGTCAATGGAACTAACGGACATGAAACCCAATGCCATGGTGACCATGACGTACACCATTCCCGATGAAGAAGCCATTCAGAGCCGCTTGACAGCGTTGCAGTATCGGGTGACGCGTAAGAACGGTACCGAGCCGCCCTTCGACAACACCTACTGGAATAACCATGACGCGGGCATTTATGTGGATATCATTTCAGGTGAACCCCTTTTCAGTTCCCTGGACAAGTATGAGTCGAAAACCGGCTGGCCCAGTTTTGTGCGACCCCTGGCAGCGGAGAATATCGTAGAGGAGGTCGATCGTAAATTTTTCATGGTCAGAACCGAGGTGCGCAGCAAACATGCGGACTCGCATCTGGGGCATCTGTTTGATGACGGTCCCGAACCGACGGGTTTGCGCTATTGCATCAATTCGGCAGCCCTGCGCTTTATCCCCGTGGCAGAACTGGAAAAGGAAGGCTATGGGGCCTATCTCGAACGCTTCAAAGAATAGAGGAGGTCATATGAAAAGGATATCTATCTTCGCTTTGCTGGTGCTGACCGTCATGGAGTTCGGTGCCGCGTGGGTCGGTTCCACCGATGCGGCCGAACCGGCCCTGTCAAAAGCCATCTTTTATGTCGGCTGATACGGGGTAGGCAAAGCAGCCCTGGAAGGGCTGCCGGGCGTGAACTCGGTTAGCAGTGGATTCAGCGGTGGAAAGGAGATCAACACCGTGCATTACGATGCCGGTGAAATTACGCTGGAAACGATGGTGCGGGCTCTCAAAGATGCCGGCACCTACAGGGGGGTTGCCATGGAATAGGTTCGATTGGATTATTGTTGTAAAAAGTCCCGCCCCTTGGTCTAAGTCAACCAGTACCTCCAGCACTTCGATATGCTTTCATTTGGGCGCTTTTTGCATTGTGTGTTTTAATGCTTATGTTAAAAGTGTTCATCACTCATTCGACATGTCAGATTTGGATTCGCAATCCAGAGCGAAACTGAAAAAACAGACCCAACGGAGATTGAGTTGTCAGCGATGTGTGACCATGTTACCCCGATTAGGAGAGGACAGCATCATGTTACTTGAGAGGGCGGCTGGGAAATATGATTTTGAGGTGGGCATGTACAGACCACCCAGCGAGGGGGGAAGTGCCTCTCTGCTGTTGCGTTTTACCCGCAACTGCCCGTGGAACAACTGTACATTTTGCGGCATGTACAAGCACGAAAAATTCTCCCTGAGAACCGTTGAGGAGATTAAGGGGGATATTGATGTCATCGCCGGACTGATCAAAGAGATGAAATCACTTTCCTTGGCGCTCGGGTTCAACGGCCAGATCAACAGAGACGTGATCATTGCCATGATCGAAAAGGAACCGGAACTCAACACCAGTCAGGGATTCGGTATGGTTCTGAACTGGTTGTCATCCGGAGGGAAAACCGCTTTTTTGCAGGACGGCAACAGTCTGATGATGGCCAGTGACAAGTTGGTGGATGTGCTGACCTATCTTCGCAGCACCTTCCCCTCCCTGGAACGCTGTACCACCTATGCCCGTTCAAAGACCCTATCGAGAAAATCTGAGGCGGAATTGACCGCTATTCGGGAAGCCGGTCTGGACCGGCTGCATGTGGGCCTGGAAACCGGGGACGAGGCGCTGTTGAAAAAAATAAAAAAAGGCGTCACCGGGGATGATCATGTCGCAGGTGGCCGAAAGGCCATTGCGGCCGGTTTCCAGTTGTCTGAATACTGGATGCCCGGTTTGGGGGGCAAGGAAGATTGGGAAAATCATGCCAGGAACACCGCCCTGGTATTGAACCGCATCAATCCGCATTATATTCGTTCGCGGCCGTTTTCACCCTGGCCTGGTACACCGATCCATGAAGAATATGAAAAGGGAACGCTGACCCTTCTGAATCCCAGGGAGGTGTTAATCGAACTGAAACTTCTGCTAGAAACGCTGGATGTCACTTCCAAGGTCTGTTTCGATCACGCCGGTAATGGCTGGGTCAATCGAAACGGTCGGCTTTTGTTTAGCCAGAGCTACGAGGGATACCAGTTCCCCCAGGAAAAAGCACGTGTCTTGGCAATGTTAGAAGAGGGGATCGAAGCTCAGTAAGCAAGCGAGACGCTTTTGCCGCCTCAGTGAGGGCTTGCGGGTGATTCGATATCCATACACCGGCCAATCTCCTGCTTCAATGTATTTGACAGTTCTTGGCGACCCGTGTATTTATTAATTCATGTCCGTCCAGAAATGAAGATTTTTGCGTGAGATCAAGGCGTCCAAGGCCGATATCGCGGAAAAAGTCCATTGGTGGATGGGCACTACTTCTATTTTCCGAATAGATAGTGGGTCTGTCCTATGAAGGCTATGTCCAATCCGATCGTAAATTTCGCGTTGGCTCTGGCTCTGTTCGGCCTGTTATCACCTCACGCGACGCCTGCGGAAACCGTCCGTAAATCGGTATGGGCCGGCCTTTTTTACGAAGCGGATCCTTCTGCGTTAGCACAGGACATCGCTCAACGCATCAGCAAAGCCAATAAAACCCGCATCCAAATCCCTAAAAACCAGCGCCTTAGGGCCGTTGTTCTGCCGCATGCCGGCTATATCTACTCGGGATGGACAGCGGCTCACGTGGCCCGTGTTTTGCGGGCCGGCTTATTTTCCAAGGTAATCCTGCTGGGGCCGGATCATCGTATCGGATTTCATAACGCAGCCATTTGCGACGCTACTGCATATGAAACCCCCTTGGGAAAAATAAATCTTCACCAAGACAGCGCGAAACTGCGCCTGCAGCCGGACCTGTTTCAATCGTTGCCGGTATCCCAGGACAAAGAGCATTCACTGGAAGTGATCCTGCCTTTTTTGCAGCACACCCTCGATTATTTTCAACTGGTACCGGTCATGGTGGGGCAGGGCGACGCGCTGGCGTTATCAAATGCCCTGGATGCAATTATCGACAAGGACACCCTGCTGGTGGTCAGTTCCGATCTTTCGCATTTTCTTCCCTATGATGAGGCGGTTGTAAGGGATCGTCAAACCATCGACGAAATATTAAACCTGAAGCCGGATAGACTGATCAAGACCGACAACCGGGCCTGCGGAAAGATGCCGCTGTTGATTTTAACAGAATTAGCCCGGCGTCATCACTGGCAGTCGTTGCTTCTGCACTATTCCAACAGCGGTGACACGGCAGGGGATCGATCACGGGTTGTGGGGTATGCCGCCATGGCTTTTTTTGAAGACCTAGCTACGGAAAATAAAACCAACATCGGCGCGTCATTCAGTGAAACGCAGGGCCAGGTGCTGATAAAACTGGCCCGTAAAACCCTTTTAGACAAACTGGGGGGACAGTCTTCCGGGCCCGCCTATGAAGACCTGCTTCCGGCCTTGAAAGATGATCGCTTTAAGGTGCACTGTGGAACCTTTGTCACCCTTAAATTAAACGGACAATTACGGGGGTGTATCGGCAACCTGACACCCACGGAAACGGTCGTACAAGGTGTCAAACGCAATGCAATCAACGCCGCTTTTCATGATCCCCGTTTTCCACCGCTGTCTAAAGATGAGCTGGGCCGGACAGAAATCGAAGTCAGTATATTAACGCAACCTCAGCCACTTGTATTCCGGGATGGGAAAGATCTGATCAAAAAACTTCGGGTCCATGTCGACGGGGTCATTATTCGAAAAGGCTATGCCAGCGCCACCTTTTTACCCCAGGTATGGGAACAGTTGACCAGACCTGAGGATTTTCTTGCCCATCTGTGCATGAAGGCCGGTTTGCCTTCCGATGCCTGGGAAAATTCAGAATTGGAAGTATTGACCTATCAGGTTCAATATTTTGAAGAAAATCAATGATCGTGCCATCATTAGGGTCGTCATTGCCACGGGTATTTCGTCCGTGGTTACCCAACTGCTCACCATTCGGGAAATTTTATCACAATTCCAAGGCAATGAAATCGTCATCGCCCTGATTCTTTTCAACTGGCTGATGATGGGCGGTGTCGGTACCCTGATGGCCCGCTTCACCGTCAACCATTCACACAAACTCACGGCCAACATCCTGGCGTGGCTTTCCCTGGTTTTAGGCCCCCTGGCCCTTGTGCAAATTCTGGCCATTCGCCAGCTTCGTGACATCATTTTTATACAAGGCAGTTCGGTGGGATTTTATCCCACCTTGCTTTTCATCCTCCTGACCATTGCCCCATATTGCCTGCTGCTTGGTTTTGTACTGCCATACAGCCTTTTTGTGCTGCGGACCGACACCGTGGATTACCCCGCTGCGCGCATCTACATTAGCGACAACATCGGAGATGTCTGCGGTGGCATCCTGTTCTCTTTCGGCCTGGTTTTTCTGTTCAACCCGTTGGCAGCCCTGTGTCTGGCATACCTGCCGTTACTGGCGTCGAGCTATTTGCTTTTTACTCCCTCGCGCAGAAACCATCCCGGAGTTATAGCTGCCGTCGTATGCGTTGCCGTGTTTTTAGGTGCCGGTATCGGGCTTGAAAAATGGTCTCTGGCACCCGCCGAGGGTAAGATGGTCTTCTATCGCGACACCCCATACGGCCGAATTGCCGTCCATCAGGACCGAGAGCAATTTACCTTGTTTGAGAGCGGTATGCCGACGTTCAGCAATCAGAACCTGAGCATTGCGGAAGAAACGATTCATTATCCCTTGTCCCAACGGGATGTTGTGGAACATGTGCTCCTGATTTCGGCCGAAGGCGGTGTCATGGCAGAGCTGGAAAAATACCCCATCCAATCCGTCGATTACCTGGAACTGGATCCCGAGGTTGCGGCCGTCAAATTGCGCTTTGACCTGATCAAGAACATCAGGGGCTTAAATATTATTCATGAGGATGGCCGGGCCTATTTGTCTCAATCGAAAAAAAACTACGATGTCATTCTGGTCAATTTGCCCGAACCCGACACATTTCAGCTTAATCGCTTTTACACGGATGATTTTTTTTTCATGGCGAGTAATCACCTTGTGGAAGGTGGTGTGCTGAGTTTTTCCATGGATGGTTTTGACACCTATCTTGCGGAACCCCAGCGACAAAAGTTGTCCTCACTTTACAACACAGCCGGAACACATTTCAAACATGTGTTGTTACTGCCCGGACAAAAGGTGTTTTTTTTATGCAGCGATAGCAGCCTGATCACGGATATCCCGACCGCTCTAAAACAAAAGCACATCAGCACCGAATATATCAGCGGTTTTTTTTACGGCAACCTGCCGCCCGAGAGAATTCAGCGCTTGAACACGCTTTTGGACCCTTCTACCCCTCGCAATGTCGATCATTCGCCATATTTGATGCGCTTGATGTTCTCCCAGTGGTTTGCGAAATTTCAAACATCTCCGGTGAATTTTTTTCTTGTGATCGCCGTTCTTACCGTCATATACCTGTTTCGTGTTTCCAGAGAGGAGTTTCTTCTGTTCTCGACCGGGAGTATGACCATGGGCAGTGAAATACTGGTTATCTTTGCATTTCAAATTTATTTCGGCTATATTTACCTGCAAATCGGAATTATTGTCACAGTCTTTTTGGCAGGTCTACTACCCGGTGCCTGGCTCGGTAAGCGACTGTGCCGACAGGGAAAGAGAGTCCTGGCTCTGACCGATGTGTTTCTGATTGCCTTCCTGGTACTGTTTATACTGGCCATCACAAATGTTGCCGACCACCTTCCGATGGCCTTTTACCTTGTGTTCGGCTTTGCGGTATCGCTGGTCTGTGGTTTTCAATTTCCGGTGGCACTGTATCTAAAGGGCAGTGATAGCTCAGCGGCCACCCGCTCCTTTTCGGCAGATCTGATGGGAGCCGCATGGGGTACCCTGTTGACCAGTGTCATCCTGATTCCCTATGCGGGGATACGCTGGACCGCAGGAGGCTTAATCGGCTTGAAATTGGTTAGTTTGATGTTAATCGGCACCAGCAGGCGCCAAAAATAACATCCTGCGAGCGATTAATTAAGCATGAACAACCTATCCAGACGTCAATTCATCTACGGCGGTGCTGCTTGTTTCACCACGGCCATCGCTTCCCAATGCTTGGGTCCGTTTGGGCCGGGTTCCTGCGCAGCCGCTATTGCCGGCGACCTTCGCGGCAAAGTATTCAAAGGTGATGCGCCAAAAAAACGCTGGAAATGGTCTCACGAAGGGTTTTTATATAAAAAGTTGCCAAACGGCAAAGTGGTCTGTGGTATCTGCCCCAACCGCTGCATGCTTGCGCCGGGTGATCGCAGCGTCTGCCGCTCCAAGGTTAACATAGACGGTAAATTATACAGCCTGGCCTATGGTAACCCCTGTTCGGTGAACACCGACCCCATTGAAAAAAAACCGCTTTACCATTTCAAACCGCACACCAAGGCTTTTTCTCTTGCCACCACCGGCTGCAATTTTCGATGTCTGAACTGTCAGAACTGGGAAATATCCCAGGCCAAGCCCCACGAAGTGACGAATACCTACGATCTTTTCCCGACCGATGTCATTGATGCCGCCCAAAAGGCCGGGGCCCAATCCATTGCCTACACCTATTCCGAGCCGACCACTTTTTTTGAATACATGATCGATATTGCCCGTCTGGCGAAAGAGGCGGGCTTGTATAACCTGTGGGTTTCCAATGCGTTCATAAATACCGAACCGCTTCTGGCACTTTGCGAGGTGCTTGATTCGGCAACCCTCAATATTAAATCTTTCGATGATGATATTTACCGTAAACTGAATGGCGGTCGCTTAAAGCCCGTATTGAACACCTTTAAAACCCTGCACGAACAAGGCGTTCATTTCGAGATGATCAACCTGGTGGTCCCCGGGTATACAGATGATGAGGACATGGTCAAGGCCATGTGCGGCTGGATATTGGAAAACGTCGGTCCTGATTATCCGCTTCACTTTCTGCGGTTTTTCCCGTCTTACAAATTGAATCGACTGCCCCCGACCCCGGTATCTACCTTGACCCGCTATCGGGAACTGGCCATGCAGCAGGGGATCCATTACGCCTATGTCGGTAACGTGGCCCGCCATGAAGGCAACAACACCTACTGTCACAACTGCAAAAAATTACTGATCGAGCGCCAGGGATATGTTATTGCCACCTATAACCTGTCGGGAAATCATTGCAAGTTTTGCGATACACGTATCCCCGGGGTATGGCATCAGATGACTTAGTGAACGCTTGTGTTCCGGCCATCACATATTTGTCTGATTTTTTGCGAAAGCTCAGAGAGGCTGTAGGGCTTTTGAATGAAGCCATTGCAGCCTCGGTTCAGGATTTCGGTTGCCTGCCCGTCGATGGCATAACCGCTGGATATCAACACCGGCATATCGGGCTGAATGTCGCGAATTCGATCGAATGTCATGCCGCCATCCATTCCCGGCATGATCAGGTCTAAAATGACCAGCGCGATGGACGTGCCCTGTTGGGACATCATCTGGACGGCCTCTTTTCCGCTTCCGGCAACAACAACATGGTAGCCAAGTTTTGTCAGCATGGCCTGAGCCACCTCAAGGATCTTTTTTTCATCATCAATCAAAAGAATGGTTTCCGATCCTGGGGTTATTTTGCCTTCCGTAGCTGTCTCTTTTGGAAGTTTCTTTTCCGATGCCGGCAGGTATATGTTGAATGTCGTTCTATGACCGACTTCGCTGGATACCGTGATTATGCCATGGTGATTCTTGATAATGCCATAAGCGGATGCCAGACCCAGCCCGGTTCCACGGCTATTGTCCTTGGTGGTAAAAAAAGGGTCAAAAATTCGTTGACAGGTGGCCTCGTTCATGCCGACGCCGGTGTCGGTAACTGAAATCTTGACGTAGCACCCCGGGTCGATCTGGTACACCTGGGAGGCGGCATCGTCCAGGTTGGCGATCGATGTTTCCAGGTAGAGCTCGCCACCGTCTGGCATGGCCTGCCAGGCGTTGATATACAAATTCAATAGAACCTGTTCGATTTGTGTTCTGTCGGCTTCAACCACAAGTTTTGGCTGCCCGATGTCGGTGTGGATTCGAATTTCTTTACGGGTTCGACCGAACATTTTTGCACTTTCAAGCACCAGCTCGTTCAAATCAATCGGCTTTACCTCGTATTTTCCCCCACGAACAAAACCAAGCAGTTGACTGGTCAGCGCCACCGCGCTTTGGATATACTCATTGATGGCATTGATGCGTTCCATATGCGGGTGGGACGCATCCAGCTCAATTGACATCAGGGACGTGTGCCCCTGGATGCCCATCAGCAGGTTGTTGAAATTATGCGCAATCCCGCCTGCGAGGGTGCCGATGGCTTCCATCTTGTGTGTCTGACGAAGCCTTTCCTCCATTTTTTTAAATTCGGTAATGTCTGTGGCTATTTGAAGCCTGACCAATCGGCCGTCTGTCCACTCAATGGCACGATCGTAATTGATGTACCATTTACCGGTAATTGGATTTTTAACTTGCCAGACATAAACACCGGTTGCCTTTCTGTTTTTATCAATCAATCGATGATTGGTGCAGTGCTGGCAGGGCTTTAATTCTCCTCGAAAAACATCCCAACAGATTTCACCGACAAAATCCTTACCAAAACTGTCGATCATGTTTTTGTTCATAAAGAGAATTTCATATGTTTGCATGTCCGCCACGTAAATCGTAGCGTCAATGCTGTCCAGAACCGTCAGGAATCTTTTGTGCGAGGCTCGCAGCGCTTCTTCGCTTTGTTTGCGGTCTGTGATATCGATGATAACACCCTCGAGATAACCCTGCTCGGGGTACGCCGTTGCAGACAGGGCAATTTGAATGGGGGAGCCATCAGCACGAACCATCTCAGCCTCAAAACCGTCGACCTGTCCATGCAACTGCAGCTGTTCGAGGAGTTCCATCCGGCGATTGGGATCCGTGTAACCCGTTGACGTTACATACACTTCCACAAAACGCTCAACCGATTCGTACCCCATCATTTTGGCCAGTGCCAGATTGGCTGCCAGAAACTTTCCGTCTTCAATCCGCGTGCGATAGATTCCCACCATGGCCGATTCAAATAGGTGGCGATAGGTATTTTCTCTCTCTTCGAGTGTCTCGACCCTTTGGAGTAGATCTTCATACGTATATGTTCGAGCCATGCGTTTGACCTGCTGTGTCGTAAAGGCGTTAGGGGATTTTATTCAAACTCGTAGATCTCGTAGCGGGTTTCATACCCCAACAGCTCATCGATTTGTTGTTGTATTTTCGCCCTTTCAATGCCCTGCAGCCACGCATTCCAATAATAGACGGATTGCCATTTCGTGATCACCAGGCTTTCCCCGGGTTTGTCGACCCGTTTCAGCGTTTCTCCGGAGATATACCCTGGAACGCCCATGGTGAGAGAACGCAGTTGGTTGATGAGGACCAGCAACGCTTCTTTTTTTTCTTCGGGCACTTTTCTTTTAATATGAACCTTGATCATTTTCATTCCCCCTTATGATGCTTTTTTACCCGGCGGCCGCATCGGTGTGATCCCTCGGCGTTATTGCTGACCTTGTTTTGGGTTATGGTTCCCTAAAAAAATGGCCGGCAAGAAGACAATGCCGTTTTTGGCACGGCATCAAGATCTCGGCACATCTCTTCGGGAAAAATAGCTCAGTTCAGGTAATACACTGAATTTGTGGGAAAGTAAAAAAGAAGTTCAAGATTTATTGTTGGGAAGCGAAAAGGCTAAAGTAGAGCGCGTATACAAGCCACGGGTAAAGAGGATCTTTCGAATAAAACGTCCCTCTTTTTTGCGGTTGCCTTTCTGGATGCTTTGTTCCCAAACGGGTCAACCCAAAATAAACGTCTAGTGCCCTGCTTAAAAAGGACACCAAATTGTAACAAATGCAGAACAAGCCGGAAGAAACACAGGACAGCTTGACAACAATGCTCAAACCGGTATACCGATGCCATACTGAAACCGCTTTTGATATCCCCGGGAGGCTTCAGGAAGCCTAAGCAACCTAATTTACTGAACAAGGAGTACTTGAATGACTGATTTTAAATTTCAGGAAATGTTTCCGCTGAAGAAAGATAGCACCGAATACCGTCTGTTGAGCACGGACCATGTTTCGGTCACCCGGCATGCGGGCCAGGATATTGTCCACGTCGCACCGCAGGCCCTGTCACAGCTTTCAGAGCAGGCCTTCAAGGATGTTTCCCATCTCTTGAGGGCATCGCACCTCGCAAAGGTTTCCGCCATTCTGGATGATCCTCAGGCGTCTCAGAACGACCGATTTGTGGCCCTGGAATTACTCCGCAATGCCGTGATTGCGGCCGAAGGCGAATTTCCCATGTGTCAGGATACCGGAACTGCCATCGTAATGGGAAAAAAGGGCCATCGCGTCATGACCGACGGCACGGATGAAGAGGCCTTGTCGTATGGTGTGTTCAACGCCTACCGAAAGAACAACCTGCGTTACTCCCAGAATGCAGCCCTTTCCATGTATGAAGAGAAAAACACGCTCTGTAATCTCCCGGCCCAGATCGAATTGTACGCCACCAAAGGGGATTCATACAGCTTCCTGTTTGTTGCCAAGGGGGGCGGGTCTGCCAACAAAACCTATTTGTTCCAGGAGACCAAGGCGCTCTTGAACCCGGAATCGTTGTTAGCCTTTATGACAGCCAAAATGAAGACGCTGGGCACGGCTGCCTGTCCACCTTATCATTTGGCTTTTGTCGTGGGGGGCACATCTGCCGAATTCAACCTAAAGACCGTCAAATTGGCCAGCGCCGGTTACCTGGACGGACTTCCGCTGAAGGGTAGTCCCACCGGACACGCTTTCAGGGATAGGGAACTCGAAAATGAGATTCAGGCATTGTCCCGGGAACTGGGGATAGGGGCACAATTCGGCGGCAGGTATTTCTGCCTGGATACCCGGGTGATCCGACTGCCGCGACACGGGGCCTCCTGCCCGGTGGGTATGGGTGTCAGCTGCAGTGCCGATCGCAATATAAAGGCCAAAATAGTGTCTGACGGTATATTTCTCGAGCAACTCGAAAAAAATCCGTCGCGATTTCTTCCAGAAGTGACGTCCACGGGCGAGACAGCCGTGCCCATCGATCTAGACCAGCCCATGACGCATATTCGGGCGCAATTGAGCCGTTACCCGGTCAGGACACCGCTTCTTCTATCCGGCAAGATCATCGTCGCCAGGGATATTGCCCACGCAAAACTTAAAGAGCGCTTGGATCAAGGCGCCGGGTTGCCACAATATTTTAAAGATCATATCGTCTATTACGCCGGGCCTGCCAAGACCCCACCGGGGTATGCCTCAGGCTCATTCGGCCCGACCACGGCCGCCAGAATGGACCCATATGTGCCTATCTTTCAGAAGCGCGGCGGTTCTCTGGTGATGCTGGCAAAAGGAAACCGTTCCAGGATCGTCACCGATGCATGCAAAGAAAATGGCGGGTTTTATCTGGGTTCCATCGGTGGACCGGCCGCCAGGCTCGGCCGGGACTGTATCACGGCCATGAAGGTACTTGCCTACGAGGAACTCGGCATGGAAGCGATCTTTGAAATTACGGTCAAAAACTTTCCGGCCTTTATCCTGGTCGACGACAAGGGCAATGATTTTTTCGAAGCACTCTTGGGCGCATAAGCTTATCGTTGTTGTCGTCATAACGTTCCGAAACCGCTAAAGGCAACCCACGTCAACCAAAATAAGCGACGACGTCACGGACAATAAAATCGGGCAACGATTTTATTGGGACTTTACAAACTATTTCGGTTGATATAATCTGAAAAATTCTTAACAGGACCAAAGTAGAACATTATCTGGGTCATGGGTTCCAACCCGGCCTAACAAAACCTAGAGGAGTGATTTTATGGCAAAGAAAATGAAAACCATCGATGGAAACACAGCGGCCGCTTATGTGGCCTATGCCATGAGCGATGCTGCTGCCATTTATCCCATAACGCCCTCTTCCCCCATGGGAGAGTTATGTGACGAGTGGGCCGCAAACGGGCAGAAAAATATTTTCGGTCAGACCATGACGGTACGCCAGCTCCAGTCAGAAGCAGGAGCTGCCGCCGCTGTTCACGGTGCCCTGGCCGCTGGGTCGCTGACGAGCACATTTACGGCCTCGCAGGGCCTTCTTCTGATGATACCCAACATGTATAAAATTGCGGGTGAGATTCTTCCCGGTGTTTTCCACGTGACGGCCCGTTCCGTAGCCGGTCATGCGCTGTCCATATTTGGTGATCACCAGGATGTCATGGCGGTCCGACAGACCGGATTCGCGCTCCTGGCGTCGGCTTCGGTACAAGAGGCGATGGACCTGGGTCTTGTGGCGCATCTGAGCGCCATCGAAGCAAGCTTGCCGGTCGTCCATTTCTTCGATGGATTCCGAACGTCGCATGAGATCCAAAAAATCGAGATGATCGATTATGCAGATATGGCCAAGCTGGTGAACTGGGAGGCCATTGCAAAGTTTCGAGCCAGGGGAGTGAATCCGGAACGCCCGGAACTGAGGGGAACGGCCCAGAATCCGGATGTCTATTTTCAAGGAATCGAAGCTTCCAATTCCTATCATTTAAAATTGCCGCAAATCATTCACCAATACATGGCAAAAGTCAGCGATCTGACAGGCCGGTCTTATCAACTGTTTGACTACATCGGTGCCCCGGATGCGAACAGTGTGATCATCTCCATGGCCTCATCCTGCGAAACCATCGAGGAAGTCGTCAACCACCTCGTCAGCCAGGGTCAAAAAGTCGGACTGGTCAAGGTGCGTCTGTATCGTCCGTTTTCAGCGCAGCACCTTTTAGAGGCCATTCCTGAAACAACCCAGCGGATTGCCGTACTGGACAGAACGAAAGAGAAGGGCGCTCTGGGAGATCCCCTTTATCAGGATGTCTGCACCGCATACGTGGAAAACGCCACCAAGATTCCCCTGATCGTCAACGGCCGCTACGGGCTCAGCTCCAAGGAGTTCAATCCCAGTATGGTCAAGGCGGTATTTGATAACCTGGCTGCAGAAAAACCCAAAAATCATTTTACCGTGGGTATCGTCGATGATGTTACCCATACATCCCTTGAGGTCAAAGAGGGCTTTGACGTGGCCCCCGAAGGCACGGTGCAGTGCAAATTCTGGGGCTTGGGGGCCGATGGCACGGTGGGTGCCAACAAGAGCGCCATCAAGATCATCGGTGACAACACCGATATGTTCGCCCAGGCGTATTTTGCCTATGATTCAAAAAAATCCGGCGGTGTGACCATGTCCCATCTTCGCTTTGGCCAAACCCCGATCCAGTCGACATATCTCATCGATGCCGCTGATTACATCGCCTGTCACAAATCGAGCTACGTGAACACGTACGATGTGCTGGAAGGCATCAAGCCGGGCGGTACATTCTTGCTCAATTCGAACTGGACGGTGGAGGAGATGGAGAGCGCGCTGCCGGCGCACATGCGTAAGACCATTTCGCGGAAGCAAATTAAATTCTATAACATCGATGCCGTCCGAATCGCAGCCGAAATCGGGTTGGGGGGACGTATCAACATGATCATGCAGACAGCCTTTTTTAAGCTGGCCAACGTGATTCCGGTCGAGGACGCCATCAATTATCTAAAAGATCAGATCAAGGCCCTTTTTGGCATGAAGGGTGACAAGATCGTCAACATGAACTATGCTGCCGTGGACAACACGCTGGAAAACCTGGTGGAGATTTCCGTACCGGACGCCTGGGCGGATGCAGCGGATGATTCGCAATCCACGCCGGATGAACCGGAATTCGTAACCAAGGTCATGCGTCCGATGCTGGCCCAGCAGGGCGACAAACTACCGGTGAGCGCATTCAGACCGGATGGCCTTTTCCCCGTTGCCACCACGCAATATGAGAAAAGAGGGGTGGCCATCAATGTGCCGGAGTGGGTTGTGGAAAACTGCATCCAGTGTAACCAGTGCGCCATGGTCTGCCCGCATGCCGCCATTCGCCCGATTCTGTTGACGGACCAAGAGTGCCAGGCAGCCCCCCAGGGATTTGAAACCAAAAAGGCCCTGGGCAAGGAATTGAAGGGCTATCAATTCCGTATTCAGGTCAATGCACTCGACTGTATGGGGTGTGCCAACTGCGCCGATATTTGTCCGGCCAAGAAACCGGCTTTGATTATGCGATCCATCGAAACCCAGACCGAAGTTCAGGTTCCGAATCATGACTTTGCACTGACGATTCCGGTTCGAGACGACCTGGTAAAACGGACATCGGTCAAAGGAAGCCAGTTCCAGCAGCCGCTGCTCGAGTTTTCGGGGGCCTGTGCCGGCTGTGGGGAGACGCCCTATGCCAAACTGCTGACCCAGCTATTTGGCGAACGCATGGTCATCGGCAATGCCACCGGCTGCAGTTCCATCTGGGGCGGTTCAGCCCCCTCCATACCCTACTGTGTCAACCGGGACGGGTTCGGCCCCACCTGGGGGAATTCCCTGTTCGAAGATCCGGCAGAGTTTACCTACGGTATGTTTTTGGGGATTCAGCAACAGCGCACCAGCCTGGCCGACCAGGTGAAGCAGGCCCTTGAAGACGAAGCTGACGCCGACCTGAAAGAGGCCCTGCAGGGATGGCTGGACAACAAGGATGATCCGGAATCTTCAAAAGAATTCGGTGACCGTTTGAAGACGCTCCTGCCCCAACATCCCGATAACAGCCGCCTGCAGAAAATGGCGCCGATGGCGAACCTTTTCACGAAAAAATCTTTCTGGATTTTTGCCGGGGACGGCTCGGCCTATGACATTTCGTTCGGCGGTATCGACCATGTGCTGGCTTCGGGTGAGAATATCAATGTATTTGTATTCGACACCGAGGTCTACTCCAACACCGGTGGACAGTCTTCCAAGGCAACCCCCACGGGGTCTGTGGCCAAATTCGCCGCTTCGGGCAAGAAAACCAGTAAAAAAGACATGGGCGCCATGTTCATGTCTTACGGCTATGTCTACGTGGCAACCGTTTCCATGGGTGCCAACAAGCAGCAGCTCATGAAGGCCATAACCGAGGCCGAGGCCTACAACGGTCCTTCGCTGATCATGTGCTATGCGCCGTGTATCAATCACGGTATCAAGAAGGGTATGGGAAAGGCTCAGGAGGAGATGAACCTGGCGGTCATAAGCGGGTACTGGCCACTTTACCGGTACAACCCGGAGCTCAGAAAGGCAGGCAAAAATCCGTTCACACTCGATTCCAAGGAACCCGACGGCAGCCTCCAGGCCTTTCTCGCCGGCGAGGTTCGTTACGCTTCTCTGAAGAAAAGCTTTCCCGAGGAATCGGAAAAACTGTCCAAGCGACTGGAAGAAGAGTATATCGCGCGATTCGAAAATCTGAAAAAAATGGCTACCGCGACGGTGGCGGAAACCGCTTCCGCCGTGGACGCATCTGAAGCATAAACGGTGTGATAGCGATTGCCGTCACCCGCGGGCACTCCAATCAATCGCTGATCGGAACGTGTATTACGGCAACGCGAATAATAGATTCTAACCATAAAATCCCCCGTATCGGGGGATTTTATATTTGGAATGATCAGACAGGTACTGGTGGCGTGGGCGTACAGTTTTTCTTTTGCATCGCGAATGCGCCCCTGGACGGTTGCAATCTGTTTCCCTGCGTGAATGATGTCGGCCGTGGCCCTTATCAGGCCCGTACTGCTTTTTACAGGACGGATGAAATTGACCTTCAATTCCAGGGTGGAGCAAGCCTTGCCTGCGGGCAGGACGGTCATAACGGCGGCTGTCATGGCCGTGTCCAGCAATGTCGAGAGCAAACCGCCGTGAACGGTCGAAAAGGGGTTGTAGTGACACTCGGACGGGTTGAGTTCAAACACGGCCTGGCCGGTGTCTACGTTTACGATATGGTAACCCACCAGATGGGCTGCCGGTGGTGGTGCAATGTTGCCGTCCCTGAGGGCGCAAAGATAGTCCAGGCCGCTGATGCTTGGCGTGTCTCTCGAACTGATCCGCGGGTCTTCCCATTGGATGGTTCGGGTGCGTTTGGTCATTTTTTTCGTCTCCGGTGGTACTGTTATTTCGCTGCCGAAAGGTATGATTGGCATGTTTTCATTTGGGTATAGCATACCCAGGGAGACTTCCTAAAGAAAAACATCCGCCGTCGAATAAAAAGAATATTGAAGAATCTCGCGGCAAACCTTTTCCGCAAATTCAGTCGCGTCGCCACGGGGAATGCGCTCGCTGTTGCGGTTCAACCTTCGGTGTTTGATGTGCTTTCATTTATAAAACCGGGTTGTTGTGTCGACACCCTATGATTGGATACGGCCATGATTCGCCATAAGAACAGACCGTCCCAAACGAAGACGCAATGTATTCGCTGTGGCACCTGTTGCATCAAAGGGGGACCCACGTTGCACCTCGAAGACAGGCACCTGATTGAAGACGGGGCGATTCACACGCGATATCTCTACACCATCCGCAAAGGTGAGTTTGTGCATGACAACGTTCGGGGACAGCTCAAAGCGGCCCAAGCCGACATCATCAAGATCAAGGGCAAAAGCCCCTCGTGGGAATGTGTGTTTTATCAAACAAAGGATGCATCCTGCAGCGTCTATGGCCACCGGCCCCTGGAATGTCGGGTGCTCAAATGCTGGGACACGCGGAAGATCGAGACAGTCTATGAAAAAGACAGGCTGACGCGCCAGGATATTCTGGCCGGGATTAAGGGGTTGTGGGAACTCATCCTTGAGCATGAAAAACACTGTGCCCAGGATGCCGTCAACCGTGCCGTCCAGGATCTTGACGGAGCGTCCGGCAAACAGGCTCAGGCGATGATCGCCGGAGCCATCCAGTACGACAGTGCCATCCGCGAGCTGGTTCTGGAAAACGGCAATGTCACACCCGATATGATGGATTTCCTGTTTGGGCGCCCTTTCACGGTGACGCTCAAATCCGCGGGTTACACCATAACAAGGGTCGCTGGCATCCATCAGGTAATCAAGACACCTCCGGTGTAAATGTGTTCATTGCCCTGCTGACCGCAAGATGCTTATTGGGTGGTTGCGCTACATATTACTGCATATGGCTTTATTCTGTATATATTTCAGGTCGCCGGTTGGGAAGGAAAAAATGCATGCGGTTGCTGCGAATCGTGTCCATGGTGGCGGCCTCGAGATCCACGAGCAGCATGGCTTCCCTGCTGCTGAGACTTTGGCCGATGATGTTCCCGGCCGGATCCAGGACCACGGCATTCCCGGGGAAGGAAAGGCCTTTTCCATTGTCCCCGGTCTGGTTGCAGGCAACCACAAAAACACTGTTGTCATAGGCCCTGGCGGTCAGATGGCGCATCCAGGAGCGGTGTTTTTCTTGCGCTAGTCCCCTGGGGGAGGCGTGCGGCAGAAAGAGGATTTCGGCCCCGTTACACGCCATTTTCGTGCTGAGTTCAGGGAAATGCGTATCGTAACACAACTGGATACCGAAGACAGCTTCCTTGAAAGTAAAGGTGCGGACCGTATTTCCTGGACTGAAGAACTCTTTTTCGGGTGGTGCGATGTGACATTTCCGGTAGGTTTCCAAGGCACCATCCGGCATCGCGACCATATGGGTGGCATAGGTACGGCCGTCATTTCCCTTTTCCGCCAGACCGGCCAGAATAAGGAGCCCATACGAAGCGGCCATCTGTGACAGCGCCTCACTGGCCGGGCCTGGAATCGGTTCTGCAACGCCCAGAATATCGGCTTTACTGCTGTATCCGGTGATGTTCAGTTCCGGAAAGCACACAATATCCGCCGCAGCATTGTGGGCTTTTTTGACAAAAGCGATCATCTTGTCCAGGTTTTTCCGGGTTTCCCCAACCCTGGCATGACAGACCACAGCCGCGATGCGAAGATCCTTCACGTCAACACTTCCTTGATTTTTGTGGAGAGCTCTTTCATCCCGAAGGGCTTTTGCAGGAAACCACAAAAGCCGCTGTCCATCAATTTATGTCCCTGGTCGTCCAGGCTGTAACCACTGGACAATAGTGCCTTTACATTCGGATCGATGTCCTTTAAACGGACAAACACGTCTCCGCCGGTCATGCCGGGCATTATCATATCCAAAATAACCAGGTCGATGGTCTTCTTGTGGGCCGTGTAGGTGACGATGGCATCCTGACCGTTGTCAGCCGACAGGACTTTATATCCCAGTGCTGCAAGCATTTCTGAACTGACCTTGAGCAGGCTGGCCTCGTCATCCACCAGCAGGATGGTCCCCTTGCCGCGGTCGAAGGGCACGCTTACCTCTTTGGCCTTGCTTGATGCTTGGCTTGAAGCCGGCAGATAAATTCTGACGCGGGTTCCCTGGCCCTCATTCGATGTGACGGAAATATAGCCCTTGCAGGTCTGGATAATGCCGTAAACGGAAGCCAGTCCCAGCCCCGTACCCTTGCCCATTTTTTTGGTTGTAAACAAGGGGTCGAACATGCGCTTCTGTATTTCAGGGCTCATGCCGATGCCTGTGTCCGAAACCTCGATCAGAACATATGTTCCGGGTTTGGGTTTGAAATTGTCTTCGAGAATTTCCGTGGCGGTCTTTGTCGCGGCCGTGAGGGTCAGCGTGCCACCGTTGGGCATGGCATCGGCCGCATTCACGAACAGGTTGAAGAGAACCTGCTCCAACTGGGTCCGATCGGCGTCAATGATCAGCGCACTGTCCGGAAGCTTCACATCCAGGGTGATTTCCCTGCGGGTCCTTCCGAATGCCTGTGCACTTTCGTCGACCACCTTTATTAGATCGAGAGGCTTGACTTCATAGCGGCCTTTGCGGGCATAACCGAGGAATTGACTTGTCAATTTGGCACCGCTATCCACCTGAAGATCGATATTCTGAATCCTTTCCATGATGGGGTGGTCGGCGTCGAAATCGAGTCTCATCAGGGAGAGGTTGCCCTTGATAACGGCCAGGAGATTGTTGAAGTCGTGGGCGATGCCCCCTGCCAGGGTGCCGATGGCTTCCATTTTCTGGGCCTGAAGCAGCTGGGTTTCAAGGCGTTTGTTCTCGGAGATATCCCTGATGATGAGAAGCAGGCCTAAGGGGTCGCCATTGTGATCGTCATAGCGGGAGGCGCTGATGAGAACATCCAGAACGTGACCCTTGCTGGTGGTGCATTTCGATCCAAGCCCACGATGGGGGGTTCCGCTTTCGGCGACCTTTCTCATCATTGAATGGCAGGTTTCGTGCTCGGGTTTGGCGATAAAGTTGAGTGGCGAACCCTGAAGCTCCGTGATAGACCACCCGAACACAGTCTCGAATTCAGGGCTGATGTATTTGATGTAGCCCTCCAGATCGCAGGTGACAATGGCGTCTGCTGAAGAATGGATCAGCGAGCGGTACAGCTGTTCGTTCTGTTTCGATTCCTTGTAGAGTTTTCTGAACTCCATTTCACTTTCCTGAAGCTTCCTGAAGGAATCGGCGTTGGAGATGCCTGCCGCGATCTGCGATGCAATCCCGTTCAGAATACCGATGTCACTCTTGGTCAATGGGTTTTTGGAATTCCAATTATCCACGGCCAGAATACCGAAAGCTTTCAGGTTGTAAACGAGGGGAACACAGATAAATGAGGGTGACGCAATGGTTTCGGCAAAAACCTTGCTGCTCTTGGAGAGCGAGGAAATAATTTTGTCCACATCGTCTACAAGAAACGGCCGCTGTTCGTTTATGGCCTTTACGAAGGGTCCCTTGGCCTTGGGATTTTTCAGGTTGAAACGGGCCTGTTTCAATACCGCCAACTGTTCTTGGGTGTGCCCGAAACTTGTTACATATTCCAGGGTGCCGGAATCGTCTCGAACCAACATGATCATTGCCCTGTCGAAGTTCAAACGTTTTTGCATGATGGGCATCACCCGGCGGATAAATTGATTTACGTTCAGGACTACGGATGATTCGGAGGCTATTTCCTGGATCACGGACATGTCATTGTAACGTTCATTGGCGGCATTGAGTAGTTCTTTGGCTGAATCCCCTTGGGATGTAATCGTCCGCGCCAGCTCTCTGTTTTTCAAGCGCAGCGTCAAGCAGTAGGCGACCAGGGTCAGCAGGCTGGATACCAGAAAAACAATCAATGCGGGCCTGAGTGCGTAAACCAAACCGGAAAAAACGGTCAAGAGCAGGGTCACCAGAAGCGCATATTTGCTGATACGGGCCCAGAGCATGGACTGCGTTGTTTTCCATGATAATAGGTAAAGACAGGCATCGTCACCGCGGTGAAAGCATCGCGGGTGCTCGATAGTGGCAAAATCGTCGGTAAAGAGTTTGGGCAAAGATTCAAGCGTTCCCATACGGTTGTCACACTGATACGGTTTTTCATCCACACCCTTGTTGGGAGTGGCTTTGATTTGAACCCGGTTGGCGCCGATACTCTTGGTTTCGACATGGGCACCGCGGCTCATGATACGGTAGAGTCTGCCGGTGGCAAGATATACCATGGCAGGGCTCATGAGCCCCATGGTGTATTCTTTTACAGCACCGATTTTTTTTGAAAGAATGGTAAATCGTCCGGCCTCCCTGGCAAGGTTTGGGTTACCCGTTTTTTTCACCATAATTTCATGCAGCCGGTCAACCTGGTCCTGGGTCAGCCAGTGAGCAGGGTCCTCCACTTCATAATGTTCAATCCCGGCATATTCGAGCATGGGTGGAATTTCCAGATCAGGATAATGACTGGAAAGGTATTCCAGATAGGTGTTCGTGATGCGGCTGTTGTAGAGGGGTGTTTGCTTGCCCATTTTCCTAAAGTTTAAAATGCGCCTTGATTTTAAAAACCCGCGTTGCAGGCAGATTGAGTATTTCTCGAATACCTGTTTGCTCGGCAATTCGTCTAAGATTGATTTTGATGTCTTCCCTTGAAGGTGCGATGAAGGTGAACCAGACATTGAAGCGGTTGTCGCGCTGATAGTTGTGGGTTACACCGGGGTATCGGTTGACGATGCGACTGAAATGCTGAATTTTATCCTCGGGGACGGATGCGGCACAGAGGGTACTGATATAGCCTAATTTTTCAGGGACAAAATTTCCACCAATCCGCCGTATGAGTCCTTTTTTTCTCATTCTGGATACCCGCTCGAGGACATCGGTTTCCTGTAGATTGAGTCGCTCTGCCACGACGCGATAAGGGCTATGGGTAATGGGGAAGTCGGATTGTATCTGGTTCAGGATCTTTTTGTCGATATCGTCAAGCAATGTCATAGCGGATATACAACCCTTTGTCGGCCGGTCCAACCTATTTGATTTCAATGTATTGCATATCTATCGTTGGAGCGATATGCATGAAGCGGCTTATGGCGTACTGCTGAACCGTAAAAGCAACTTCCGGGTTCGCGGACCATCGAACTCACAGAAGAAAATTCCTTGCCAAGTCCCCAACACCAGTTGTCCGTCTTCAATGGCGATCATCTCTGATGCTCCCACCAGCGTCGATTTGATATGTGCGGGTGAATTTCCTTCAAGATGGCGGTAGCCTGCTTTCCAGGGAATGATCTGGTTGAGAATCATTAAAATGTCTTTTGGAACGCTTGGATCGGCGCTTTCGTTGATCGTCACTGCAGCGGTGGTGTGAGGGACGTAAAGAAAACAGAACCCATCCTGGATGTCATGGGATTGCAAGGCTGTCCCAACCTTGGCGGTAATATCGATGAGTTCTGTCTGCTGCTTTGTTTTGACGGTCAGGATCATCTTGTCCCCCTTGCATTCAGGCTAAAAAAAAGGCCCTGCAGAACTTGCAGAGCCTTTGTCATGAACAAACACAGTCAATCGATTGTTAGCAGGTAGCTTACACACACCCGGTTGGCTTCGGTAGACCGGCCATTTTACATGCTCCCTTGCCTGGTCCTGACGGAAAGAGCTCATATATGTGTTTCAATTTGAATCCAGTCACCTTTGAAAGAACACGAACCATCGGGGCAATTCCGTTTTTCTCATAGTACTCTCTAAGAACCGTGATGACCTTCTGATGTTCATCATTCAATTCTTCGATTCCTTCTTCTTTCTTTACCCACTGAACCCATTCGGCACTCCAATTTTCATAGGAATCGATGAATCCGTCTTCGTCAACACCAAATGTTTTACCCATAAATTCTACGTCCGGCATTTAACAATCCTCCTTTATTTGATAATAGATTTTCTTTTGTCAGGTCTTTACCCGACCATAAATTTTTTTAGAAAGAATATTTAATAAATGATTCACGATTCATTGTCAACACGAAAAATAAACCGGCCTTAAAAACAGCCTGACTGGCTTAGGTTTTAATATTCTCTGGGGGTCTGGTTGATCTGGTCCAGGGTAAACACGGGTCCGTCCTTGCAAACCAGTTCTTTGCCGATGCCGCATCGGCCACACATGCCGAAACCACATTTCATTCGATTTTCCAGAGACATGATAATGTGGTCATGGGCATAGCCGAGCTTTTCGAGCACGGGCAGCGTAAATTTTATCATGACAGGCGGACCGCAGACAATTGCGTAGGTGTCGTCATTTCCCTGGGGTGCTTTCTGCTCCGTCACCGGGGGCGTGAAGCCCACATTGTATGCCCACCCTTCTGCAGGGGCATCGATGGTGAGGTGCATATTGATGTCGTCCCGTTTTTCCCATTCGATCAGTTCGTCCTTATACAGCAGCATTCCGGGTGTCCTGGCACCGTAAACGACATCGATGTTTCCGAATTTCGGACGGTTATCAGGATCGAGCATGGTGACAATGGAAGAGCGAAGGGTTGTAAATGCAAAACCGCCACCGACGATAAGTATGTTTTTGCCCTCCAAAAGATCCCAGGGATACCAGTTTCCCAAGGGGCCGCGCAGGCCCATGATGTCGCCGACTTTCATGTTGTGAAGGTGTGACGTCACCACCCCGGCTCTGAATACGGTGAATTTCACAAAACCCTTTTCAACCGGCGAAGAAGCGATACCAATGGGCGTTTCCCCGATACCCGCAACGGACAGTTCCGCAAACTGTCCGGCCTTGTAGGAAAATTTTTCCTCATCACCGTCATTCAAGAATACGAACTTGAATGTTTTCAAACTTTTATCTTCGGTCGCAATGCTTATGTTATCGATACGAACCGGATAAGGTACATATGGATTTTGCACGTGTTCCTCCGTCTATTCATAATTGCTCGTTATTCTTGCACCGCGCAGGCCCGTTCATCCGCTTTGTAGGCATTCATCAGATCACAAACCCTTCGAATGTCGATGTTGACAGGGCACTGATTGACACACCGGCCGCATCCGACACACATGACGCCTTGGTCGTATTTGTCTACAAAATACTTCAATTTATGCATAAACCGCTGCCGGACCCGCTGGAGTTTGGTACCCCGGGGATTGTGTCCGGTGGTATGCAGGGTAAATAGCGGGAACATACAGCTGTCCCAGTTCTTGAAGCGTTTTCCGGAAAGGCCGTGAACTTCGTCCTGAAGGTCAAAGCACCAGCAGGTGGGGCAGGTGTAGGTACAGGTGCCGCAGTTGAGGCAGGCAAAGGAGACCTCTTCCCAGAAAGGGGCCCCGTGCAAATCCAGGATGTCCTGACTTTTCAAGTTGTCAATGACGACGGTGGACTTGATTTTGGCTTGCGCCTCTTTCTTCTTTGAATCAAAAAGGCTGGTATCATCTTCAACCGTGTCCCAGCCGGCGGCACTGAGGAATTTTTCACCTTTTTCGGTCAACACCTTGGCCAGGTATGTATCCTTTATATCGACCAGAAGCAGATCGAGGTCCTCTTCATGATAGGGACCGCATCCTACGGAAGTGCAAAAACAGGTGCTTTTGGGCTCATCACAGGCCAGACCGATGAATGTGGTGGCAGCCAATGTCTTGACCCAATAGGGATCCTTGCACTCGGGTGTATCGAAATTCAGGTTAACCAAACTCACGGCTTTGGCGTCGCAGGGTCGAATACCCAGAACCGCCCTGGGAGACACATCCGTTTCGATGGCTTTCATGACATGGTGATTCTCCTGACGCGGATCGAGAGAATATTCGACAATGGCTTCGGACTGCGGAAAAAGAATCGATTTAGGCGACAAGCGCGTGTTCAGAAAGGTCAAATCGGGTTGTTCACCGTCTTCGAGCGTCTTGAAGCTGTAATAAGCATTTTCCTTGACCGGTCCCAACAGTCGATAGGATTTTTGCAGAACCGCAATTCCCTTTGCCCACTGCGTTTTGTCGATTTTTACTAATTTCATAATCAGTTGCCTTTAAATAGTAGCCGCGAAGCGGCGTATCGTCATATCGTGAAGCGATACGATTACTTAATAAAATCATTCGGATCATCCGGCCGGTAGGTATCGAGGGGGGGCCTTTCGTCGAGGCTCATCCCAGCTTCCCAGCCGAACTGCTCAAAACAGTCTTTTTCCAACTTTTTGGTAAACACCCGCATGTTGATACCCACCGGGCAGGCACGCTCGCATGCACCGCAATCGGTACACCTTCCGGCGCAGTGAAATGCCCGCAAGAAATGAAAGGTTCGCACATCTGCGGGATCCTGCCCTTTGCCTACCCACTGCGGTTTAGATTCATCTACGAAACATGTGGGGCAATAGCAGAGGGGACAGGCATTTCTACACGCATAGCATCGGATACAGGGGGACAGGAGCGATTCAAAAAAATCCCATTTATCCTGGGGTGTCAGGGCTTCAATCTCTCGCACGTCCGCATAGCGATCCACGTCTTGTTGTTCCTCAACCGGCTCGGCAACCAGTTCGTCGTAAAAGACGGGATTGCGGTGAATACATACGGCGCAGTTTTTCTGCAGGACATCCGATTTTTTGAGGGGCGTTTCCTTAGCGCCTGCCGTCACGGTAACTTTTTCCCCGTTTTCGGTCACGTTCTGAATTTCATCTTCGAACATGGTGGTGATTTTGTGTTTGTCGATCATGCCCTTGCAGGGGACACCGATCACCACCAGTTGCTCGCGGCTGATTTTGTTCTCAATGATATGGGTGGCAATGTTTCTGCTGTCACAACCCTTGGCCACAATACCGATTTTTTCTTTTCGATTGGTCAGGTAGTTGGCCAGGTTAATACCACAATGACTGTCCCAGACGAATTGGTCGACATCTTCGGGCGTTCTGGCAAAGCAGGGCTCATTCATCATGGGCAGGGTTCCCTTGCGGAATCCTATCACCATCTCGACCGAACAGTCTTTCAGCAATCGTTTGGAAATCTCTTTTATTTTATCTATATAATCTAACATGTTATGCTACCTTAACGTCATATTTTTTGAAATGCTGTTGAGGTCCAAGCGCTTTCACCTTTTCGGTAACCTCCTTAACCACCTTCACAAACTTCGTGGATTCAGCCGAAGAGATCCAAGAGAAATGAATACGATCGTGCTCGATGCCCATGTGTTCCATCAGATTCATGAAAAGCGAAAATTTTCGACGTGCATAGTAATTACCTTCCAGGTAATGGCATTCGCCGGGATGTCACCCGGACACCCATACGCCGTCCGCACCTTCTCGAAGTGCGGCCAACGCAAACTTGGGACTCATTCGACCGGTACAGGGTATCCGAATGATCCGAATATTGGGCGGATACTCCATTCGGCTGACGCCGGCAAGGTCTGCGGCGCCATAGCTGCACCAGGTACAAAGGAAACTGACAATCTTGGGTTCCCATTCAGCCATTTTTTTGTCTCCTCTCAGGATTTGGCTCTTAGCTCTTAGTAGTTGGCTCTTGGTTCTTTATCTTGTTTATTAAGCTGTTTATCATTGAACTAACAGCTAAGAGCCAACAGCCAAGATCTGGCAGCTATCAGCTGTCAGATCGCTTCATTCATCGCATATATCTGTGCGAAAATCTGGTCGTTATCGAATCCTTTCAACTTGATGGCACCGGATCGGCAGGATGCCACACACAGACCGCAGCCTTTGCACAGAACCGGATTGATCTTCGCTTTGCCTGCAAACGGTCCTTCCTCGATGAGCGAAGGTGCCGAATAGGGGCATACGGAAATGCAGACCTTGCAGGAGCTGCAATTCAAGGGCACGGTTTCAGCCACAGCGCCGCTGGTATGAATGGTCTTGCGTGCCAGCAGCGTAACCGCTCTCGATGCGGCAGCTCTTCCCTGTACGATGGACTCATCGATGGGTTTGGGATAATGGGCCAGGCCACAGAGGAACACACCGTCGGTTGAAAATTCTGAAGGTCCAAGCTTGGCGTGTCTTTCCACAAAGAAGCCATCGTCATTCAGCGGCACCTTGAAAAACTGCGCCAGGGCATCGCCCTTGTTCGGCACGACGGCGGATGCCAGTGTCAGGACGTCGGCGACGATTTCAAGTTTCCGTTCCAACACATGATCTTTAACCGTGACGACGAGATCATCGCCCTTTATCTCGACGCTGGGTTTTTCTTCCAGCGCGTAGCGGATAAAGATGACGCCCTTTTCTCGGGCCTCCTTATAGATATACTCCCGCTCGCCGTAGGTTCTGATATCCCGGTAGAGAACATAAACATTCATGTCCGGGTCGATCTTTTTCAGCTCCAAGGCATTGTCAATGGCATGGGTACAGCAGACCCTGGAGCAGTAAGGCCTATCCGGCTCTCTGGAGCCGACACACTGGATAAAAACGGCTGAGGATATTTTTTTGAGAGACGGATCTCGCTCTATGAATTTTCGATCGAGCTCGAGACTTGTCAAAATTCTGGGATCATCCCCATAGTGATACTCTGTCGGTTTCAAGGCAGCGGCACCGGTTGCCACGACCGCCACGCCATATTCCAGCTCCATGCTGTCATCACCGGAAGTGAGGGTCGATTTGAAATTCCCCACAAACCCGTCGACGTTGGTAAGCTCGGTGTTCAAGTGCACCTGGATATTATCTTCCCCGTTGATCTCGGAAATGAGCTCAGTCAGTTTTGCCTGAATATCGTCGCCCGATATGGTTTTGAACAGATTCAGCGCCTGGCCCCCCAGAACATCACTTTTTTCAATGATATGTGTCCTGTAACCCTGCAGAGCCAGGGTTTTGGCCGCGCTCATGCCGGCGATGCCGCCGCCGATGACAAGGGCCGTCTGATTGACTTCCAGTTCGGCTTCCTCGAGTGGCTGCATGAGCGCCACCTTGGAGACTGCCATCCGGACAAGATCCTTGGCTTTTTCCGTGGCCAGGTCGGGATTGTTCTTATGGACCCAGGAGTCCTGGTTGCGGATGTTGCACATTTCAAACAGGTATTTGTTTAACCCGGCATTGATCAGTGTTTCCTGGAAAAGCGGTTCGTGGGTTTTGGGTGTGCATGCCGCCACCACGACCCTGTTCAAATTTTTCTGCTTGATAATCTGGGTCATGGTTTCCTGGGTGTCCTGGGCGCAGGAATAGAGGTTGTCCGTAAAATATTCCACATAAGGGAGTGTGGCCGCATACTGACTCACGGCGGGTACGTCCACGACGCCGGCAATGTTGATGCCACATCGGCAGACGAACACACCGATTCTGGGTCGTTCCCCGATGATATTTGTTTCGGGAATGATTTCGGGTGTTTTTGTCTGGGTGTTTCTGGCCAGGCTCAAAGCCGCACCGGCACTGGCCGCTGCCGCACTGGCATCGATAACGGATTGGGGAATATCCTTGGGACCCTGAAAGGCGCCGCACACATAGATGCCTTTGCGTGATGTTTCTACCGGTTCAAACGTATCGGTTTTACAAAAATTGCCATCGGTCAGTTCGAGACCCAGGTTTTTTGCAAGGGCAATGGTTTTCGGATCGATCTGAAGCCCGATGGAAAGGACTATCTGGTCGAAGGTTTCGGTTTGCAGCTCTCCCGACTCTGTAACATAACGCACGGAAAGATCGTCGGTTCCGTGTATCGGATCGATGGAATGAACCCGGCTGCGGACAAATCGCACGCCACTTTCTTGGGCGCGGTTGTAAAAGCGTTCGAAATCCTTACCATGGGTGCGCATGTCCATGAAGAAAATCGTGCACTCGAGATCGTCGCCGCTGTGTTCCTTGGCAATCACGGCCTCCTTGATGGCGTACATACAGCAGACCGATGAGCAGTAGGCATTGTCGCAGCGGTTGAGATCTCTTGACCCGACACACTGGAACCAGGCAATCTTTTTGGGTTCCTTGTGGTCGGAAAGACGAACGAGGTGCCCGCCGGTGGGGCCGGAAGCGGACAGAATCCGCTCCATTTCCATGGAGGTGATGACATTGGGATGTTTGGCGTAGTTGTAAGAATCGAACTTGGAAGGATCGAAGGGTTCAAATCCTGGCGCCAGGATGATGGAACCGACATCGAGCTCGACAATTTCATCTTCCATATTGTAATCGATGGCGTCCACGCCACAGAATTCGGCACAGACTTTACAACCGCCGGTTTTGAAATGGACGCAGACATCCCGGTCGATGGCCGGTGTGTTGGGAACCGCCTGAGCATAGGGGACGTAGACCGGCTTACGGCTCTTGAGTCCCATGTCGTATTCAGATGCGATGGGTAAGACATGTTCTTTCTTCGTGATGAGCGAGTTGATTTTCTCGAGGTTGATATGACCCGTGGGGCACACCGATGCGCAGGCACCACAGGCCATGCAGACATCGGTTTGCAAGTGAAACGGCGTGTCCACCTTCATTTCTACACCACGTCCGGTCAGGCTGATGGCGCTGTTTCCCATCTTTTCACACATGCGCACGCACAGGCCGCAGAGGATACAATCGTCGTCTTCTGTTTTGAAGCGCGGTTTGTCGATGCCGTACTTTTGGGCAAGCTTTTTGAGCATGGGCACTTCCGGGCATCTGGCCAGAAGCAGTTCCACGATGAGCTTGCGGCCCTCATGAACGGCCTCGGTATCCGTGTTGACTTCCATCCCTTCCCATATGGGGTAGTTGCACGATGTCACAAAACGGGTGCGACGACCGTCAAAAAGCTCCACCGTGCACAATCGGCACATACCTGCCGGCTCGAGTGCCTTATGGTGACACAGTGTTGGGATATCGACACCATATTTTTCGGCGACTTGAAGGATGTACTGCCCTTCATCACCCTGTACTGTCTGACCATTGATTTTAAACGTGATCATAAACCTATCCCTTTTATTATCGTATAGCGATTGCATTAAACTTGCAGGCATCGTAGCAGATGCCGCATTTGATGCATAGATCCTGATTCAATGTATGCGGCTTTTTCTTTTCCCCTGTGATAGCGTCCTGTGGACATTTGCGCGCACAGACGCCGCAACCGGTGCAGGCCTCTCGCATCGATTTCGTAGTGGAACAGGTTCTTACAGACGCCTGCCGGACATTTCTTGTCCCGGATGTGTGATTCGTACTCGTCGCGGAAAGTAGAGAAGGGTCGTGAGAACCGGATTCGGTGCAGATGTTCCGAGTCCACAAAGGGAGAACTTCTGGATCATGCTGCCGAGTTCTTCCAGAAGCTCGATGTCGCCTTCTTTGCCTTCACCGGCGCAGATATTTGTCAGAATGTCGAGCACCTGCTTGATACCTTCACGGCAGGGATTGCACTGGCCGCAGGATTCTTCCTTGAGAAAATCCATGAAGTATCTGGCCACGTCCACCATGCAGGTGTCCTGATCCATCACGATCATACCGCCGGATCCCATGATCGAACCGACTTCGGCCAGTTTTTGATAATCCACCGGCAGATCGAGGAAGCGTTCCGGAATACACCCCCCTGATGGTCCGCCCGTTTGGACGGCCTTGAATTTTTTCTTGTTGGGGACCCCGCTGCCGATGTTGATAACGATCTCCTTGAGCGAAATACCCATGGGGACTTCCACAAGGCCGGTATTCTTAATTTTTCCCACCAGGCTGAAGACCTTTGTCCCTTTGCTGTGATCGGTGCCCATGCCGGCATACCATTCGGGTCCCTTGAGCAGAATGGCAGGAACGTTGGCGTAGGTCTCGACATTGTTCAGATTGGACGGTCTGTCACGGAGGCCTTTTTCTACGGTGTGCACGTACTTGGCTCTCGGTCGCCCGACGTTTCCTTCCAGGGATGCCATCAATGCGGTGGATTCGCCACAGACAAAGGCACCCGCACCGGTTGAAATCTTGATATGAAAATTAAAATCCGTCCCGGCAATGTTGTCACCCAGGAGACCGTAGCTTTCGGCCTGTTTAATGGCCGTGATCAATCGTTTGACCGCCAGAGGATACTCATTGCGGACATAGATGAATCCTTCGCTGGACCCGATGGCATACCCGGCAATCAGCATGCCTTCCAGAACACTGTGGGGATCGCCTTCCAATATAGACCTGTCCATATAGGCACCGGGGTCGCCCTCATCCGCGTTGCAGATGATATATCGATCGCCATCGTGTTTTGCGCAGGTGGCCCATTTGATTCCCGTTGGGAATCCACCGCCGCCGCGACCCCTTAACCCGGAGTCCTTGACGGTCTGGATGATTTTTTTGGGTGATTGATTGTTGAGGGCATGAACCAGGGCCAGGTATCCTTTTTTGGCGATGTATTCTTCAATGCAATCCGGGTCGATGTAGCCGCAGTTTCGTAGGGCTATCTTGACCTGGTTTTTGTAAAACGGAATGTCTTCCAGAAAGGGTGCACCCTCGTATGGGCTTACCTTGGCCTGGGGATTTGTGAAATCATCTTCCAGAATGGATCTGGGGTCACGGATCTGGCCGAGGATCCATTTTTTTTGTGAGATGCCTTCGCGGTAGTCGTCAATGGCGTCAATGATTCTTTTTTCGGTGATGTTTTTATACATCACCCGGGGTTTGCCATCCTGAAATATTTCGACCAGCGGCTCCATTTCACAGAATCCAATACAGCCGGATTGACAGATCTGAACGTCCTTGTTGCCCTTGTAATGCGCTTTGGCTGTATCGAAAGCGTCTTGAGCACCGGCTGCGATACCACATGACGCCATCCCGATGTTTACCTTTATGGTCTTTGGATGGTAGATGCTCTGCCGGTATTGGTTGCTGATGACTTCTAAGTCTTTTTCAGACTGGATTTTCATGTTGTTTGCCTCTTTGCCGTTATTTATTCGTATTGATCCAATGCTTTGGGGATAGCGTCACTGGATATTCTGCCGTGCATGTCTTCATTGATTTTAACGACAGGTCCCAGGCTGCAGCAGCCGATGCAGCGAACAGATTCCAACGTAAAGCGGTTGTCGGGTGTTGTTTCCCCGTCGCTGATATTGAGGACCTCTGTTATCTTTTCACGAACTCTTTCACCGCCGCGGACATGGCATGCGGTACCGAGACAGATGGATATGATATTTCGACCTCTTGGCTTGGAGGCTGAAGGTGCTGTAAAAGGTCGCAACACCATATATTTTACTAAAGGGAATGCCGATCTTGGCGGATAGATATGTCAATGCCGGCTGTGGCAGGTAGTTGTAGCGGCGTTGGATGGCCTGCAGTATCATAATCAGGTTTTCTTTGTCGCTCTTGAATTCTTTTTCGATTATCGTGTCGAGTTCCATATAATCGACGTCGGCTTCCAACCTTGGGTCCTGGTCTAACGCTTTTGCTTCACTCATCTTTAGGTCTCCAAAATACAGATGTCATACGCTGATGTTTCGAAAATAAATAGGGGTGTTAACCCACGACCGTCTGCTGGACCACAGGACAATTCTCAACGCAGGCCCCGCATCCGGTGCAGAGGTCCATTTTAATGCTTCTGGCGCGTTTTCGAACCTTGACTTTGAAATTTCCGGGTTTGCCATCGACGGATTCGAGATCCGCGTAGGTGATAAGCTCGATGTTCAGATGCCGGCCGACCTCGACCAGTACAGGAGAGATAATTCACATCGCGCAGTCGTTGGTTGGGAACGTCTTGTCAAGCTGAGACATCACCCCGCCGATGGAGGGTGACTTTTCGAGAAGGTAGACATAGTATCCGGAATTTGCCAGATCGAGTGCGGACTGCATGCCTGCGATGCCTCCGCCGACAACCAGAACCGATCCTATGATATCCTTTTCCATTTTTTATCTCCTGGAAATGAGGTGTAGTGATAGATTGCCTGCCACCCGGCCGAGTGGACTGCCAGGCGGCTAACCAAGGAATTTATCTATATGCTGGGTATGGGCTTGTCAATAGGAATCGAAAATAAAATCACTAGGACAGATTTTATGGAAAGCGACCTTATCGTTTCAGATTGAAAGATCTTGCACCAGAGCCGATCGGGTTGGTGAAATTTCCGGGCTTCAAAATCAAAATACCCTGCAGTTTGCTGCAGGGTATTTTGATTTTCATGAAGACCCTAAACGAACGTGATGCCCGAACCCGGCCTCGGGATCAGGCGGCAAGCAGAAAGGCCCTGTCCGTGGCTTCGCGTATTTCATCCGGTGTAAAGGGTTTGGGGAGGTAATCCACGGCACCCATGCGCGTCGCCTCCACAGCGGTCTCGATGCTGGCGTATCCGGTGATCATGATGACCTTTGCCTGCGGGTTTTTTTCCCGGATGGTCTGCAGCAGCTCAAGCCCACTGACGCCTGGAATCTTGAGGTCGAGAAGTATCAATGTATATGGGTGTGATGCGATGCTTTCGAGGGCCTCCTCTTTGGTGATCGCCTGGTCGACCTGGTAGCCTTTTTTGAGAAGAATCTTGCGGATGTTGTTGTTGACCGCCACCTCGTCGTCGATGACGAGAATATTCTTGGTGACCGATTCTTCGGGAAATGCAAGGGTGACAGCTGCGGGTTTTTCCAATTCTTTGGTCATACGGGCTACATTCTGTTTCAGCGTTTCGTAGGGTACCTGGACGACGCCGTCGTAGACCAGGTTCTCGACATATTCAGGACCGGTGACAGCAGCGACCTCTTCGTAGTTGAACGGCTGATCGATACCGATGCGTTCTTTCATGTCGATGTGTTTATCTTTTTTAGCAGCGCGTTTTCTTTTTGCCAGCTGGGGGCATTTTGCCGTTTTTGTGCCGGCCTTGCAGGTGACGCCCAGTTTTTTGAAAATGTCACACACCATGCTGCCGACTTCACAGAAGCCTTCCACAGAATCCGAGGCCGTTATCTCGATGACCGGCATGTCCGAACGGGAAACCTGGTCCGCATAAGCTTCACCGGTCTGCCGGGCCACCTCATCCCTGTCAAAGGGGATGTCCACGTCAATTTTCCCTCTTTGCATCATCTTGGCGACGTTTTTTTTCAGCTCTTCATAGGGCACAAAAGCCACACCGTCGTTCTGCAGAGATTTTACGTATTCGGGGCCGGTTACGGCAGCCACTTCTCCGTAATCAAAGGGCAGGTCGATACCGATCAATTGCTTGACATTCGTTTTACGCTTATTCTTGGCAGCTCTTTTTTTCTTGGCCAACTGGGGACATGTTTGTGTTTTGGTGCCGGCTTTGCACGTGGCGCCCAGCTTTTTGAAAATGTCGCACACCATGTTGCCCGTCTCGCAAAACCCCGCCAGCGGTTCAGGCATTTTGACTTCAATGACGGGCATGTCCGAGGGTCCCAGTGATTTGGCATAGGCTTCACCGGTCACAGCCGCCACTTCATCGATGTCAAAAGGCATGTCGAGGTCGATGGCGTCGATAAACGCTCTTTCCTCAGGGGTGGTGGGGGCTTCGGTGAGTTCTCCTTTGAGGGCTTTTTCAACGGTGGATCGCAGTTCATCGGGTGTAAAAGGTTTGGGGATGTAATCCAAGGCCCCCATTCGAATGGCTTTCACAGCCGTATCGGTGGATGCATAGGCGGTCATCATCACGGCCTTGGTGAGGGGCCACTGCTTTTTGACAAGCTTCAAAAGTTCAAGCCCGTTTTTTCCCGGCATGACGATATCCGATATGAGCAAGGAAAACGATTCAACAGCCATTTTTTCCAAGGCCTCGTCGGCGTTCATGGCATGCACCACTTCATAGTGATTCTTTTTCAGAATTTTTTCCACATTGCTGCAGATGCTTTTTTCATCATCGACAACGATGATCTTGGGTGCTGTTTCCATGCGAACCTCCTCGTGTTTATGATCTTGATGGGAATGAAATGGTTGTTTGGCCTTAGAATATGCACGAGGTATGCCAAGGGTGTCGATGTTTTCTAATATGCTGAAATTATATAATATAATTATTTAAGGGCTTGTAGAGTGATGAAAAAATGTATAAAAAAAATATACAGTTCCGATCGGTTTTTTCCCTGAAAACAGGCTGCCGCAGCTGTCAAAACCATCCTGCTGGTGCAGGGGCGTCATGACAGCAACCAGCCACGGATACTGAAGGTCTAAGGCGGGTTCATGGACCGGTATTAACGTGGGTGCCATGGGACCCGTGCGGTGAGTGTACGGGCAGAACGTATAAGAAAAATATACATGTATAAATATACTTTCGCGTCCTATTTTTTCGGGGAGTGACCCGGTAAGGTGATGCCGTGTTTTTTCATCAAGCCCTGAAAATTGGTGCGCTGCAGACCGGTTTTCTCACTGGCGTGGGTGACATTCCAGTCGTTGTTTATCAGGGCGTTGAGAATGAACTTTTTTTCAACTTTTTGGACGGCTTTTTGACGAATCTCTTTTTTTATGGCCTTGAGTTCTTCGTTGGTGGCGGGAATGCGTTCCACCAGGTTTTCCAGATCGCTGATTTCCCCCAAAAGCGGCAGTTCCTTGACACCGATGCTCTTCGTGTCGCATAGAATGATCGCCCGTTCGATCACATTTCGAAGCTGACGGACATTTCCGGGCCAATCGAATGCCAGCAGGCGGCTGGTGGCGGCATCGTCGAGACCGCTGATCTTTTTATCCATGGATTTACCGAACTGCTCGATAAAATGGTAGGCAATGGGGAGAATGTCCATTTTCCTTTCTCTGAGGGGCGGTATAATGATGGGATAGACATAGATGCGATAATAAAAATCTTCCCTGAACGTTCCCTTGGAAACCATATCCTCGAGTTGGCTATTGGTGGCAAATATGAGGCGAACATCCACTTTTTGAGGCGATGTGTCACCCAGAGGCAGAAATTCACGTGTTTCCAGGAACCGCAGGAGTTTCCCCTGGACCTCCATGCTGATGTTGCTGATTTCATCCAGAAAAACCGTTCCTTGGTTCGCCAGCGAGAAAATGCCTTCCTTTTGCCGGTAGGCGCCGGTGAAAGCGCCCTTGCTGTGCCCGAAAAGCTCACTTTCGAGTAGGTTTCCGGAAAGGGTGCCACAATCCACCGCAAAGAATACACGGGATTTGCGTTTGCTGTTTGCATGGACGGCTCTGGCAATCAACTCCTTGCCGGTGCCGCTTTCGCCGGTTACCAGGACCGTGGCATCTGTGGGTGCCACCTTTTCGACCATGGAGATGACTTTCCTGATTTTGGGGCTGCTGCCGATCAGCTGATGGGTGGTGATTTTTTGTCGACTGATCCGGTTTTGCAGGCTGCGGTTTTGCCGCTGTTGTTCCATGTCCGTCAAGGCCTGCTGGACAATTGCACGCAGCTCATGGGGTGTAAAGGGTTTGGGGAGATAATCGTAGGCTCCCAACTTCATCACTTCCACGGCCGAAGCGACGCTGGCGTATCCGGTGATGACGATGACGTGGGTTTCCGGATAGGTCTCTTTGACCCTGTGCAGCAACTCCATGCCGCCCAGGCGGCTCATTTTGAGGTCGGTGACGATGACACCGTAGGGTTCGTCCGCCATCATTTTCAATGCATCATAGCCATTCAATGCGTACCGGACGTGGTGGCCTTGCTTGGAGAGGATTTTGACACAGCTTTGGCATATGTTCGGTTCATCGTCAACAATGAGGATCCGCTGCTCTTCAGCCTTCATGAATCTTATCCTCTGCCAGGGGAAGTTTGATGGTAAAGGTCGTTCCATGCCCTAGCCTGCTCTGCGCCTCGATGGCGCCGTTGTGCTGTTCGACGATGCCGTGTGTAATGGCCAGTCCAAGGCCGCTGCCGTCATCCTTGGTTGTGAAGAAGGGATCAAAAATTTTTAGCAAATCGTGTTCGGAAATGCCCGCTCCATTGTCGGCCACGGACACCTGGATTTCACGATTTTCAGGAACTTTCTTGGTTAGAACCCGCACATAACCACCGGGAGCGGTGGCCTCGATAGCGTTGAGCAAAAGGTTGATAAGCGCCTGCTGGATCTGGCCCTTGTCCACGAGAACAGGCGGCAAAGAAGACGCCAGGTCCTGTTCCACGGAGACATCTTTGAAAGCGGCCTGTTTTTTGACCAGCAGGAGACTCTCCTTGACGATGTCATTGAGATCGTGCTCTTTTTTGTCCGGTCTGGTCTGCCGGGCAAAATCGAGCAGGCTGGTGACAATCTTCCGGCAGCGTAGCGTTTCTTTGGCAATGGTCTCCAATTCTGCGTACATGGGGTCTTGAGGTTGGGTATCTTCTTGAAGCAGCATGGCGGTTGTCAAGATGGTGGTGAGGGGATTGTTGATTTCGTGGGCGACTCCCGCCGAAAGCCGCCCGATGGATGCCAGCTTTTCCTGCTGCATCATGGCCTTTTGAATGTTGATTTCAGCGGTGATGTCTCTCGATATCTCCACCACCCCCAGGATGTCTCCGCCTTCGATGAGCGGATAGGTGGAGATGGAGTAATATATTTCCTTGTCATCCTTGTCCAGGTGAACATGGGTGGTTTGGGATGGCTCGATGGTTTCCATGGTTTTTATCAAGGGGCAGGGGTGCTTGTCTCCGGTACATGGAAAGGACTGGCGATGGGTGATTTCATAGCAGTATTTTCCCACCACCTCCTCTTTCTTGAGTCCCAAGCGGTTGAGGACGGTGTTGTTGACGTCGATGATACGGTAGTCATGTCCGATAACGAGGACATCTTCCTGGATCAGTTCGTTGATCATCGTTTTGTACAGGGCCTTGGCTTCGTAGAGTTCCTGGCTGGTTTTCTTCTGCATGTTGGATATACGGGCGATTTCCCAGAAAAGCTGTGCGGTCCGCGTGGAGATGGCACGAACGTCGGATCCCTTTTTTTCAAGGATGTCATAGATAATGTCTGCATTGCCGGTAAGCTCTATGATAAGCTCGATATCGTCACGCAAAAACAGGTCGTTATAGTCGGTGGTTGTGAAAAGGCCCTTTTCCTTTGCCAGGCGTATACCGGGGGCATCGGTCCTCAGGTCTGCCACCGCAACAATCCTGGGGTGTATTGTTTCAAATTGGTGCTGATCGATGAGTTTCAATAACTGGGCGCATTTTGTCCCGCCCCCGACGACGGCTATGTTCATGGGATTTTTCCAGTTTGATGTTATCGTTGTTGTCAGGCAGACGCTCCGAAACCGCTCCGGCAACCAAGGTCAACCAAGCGCTTTTGGCTCATGCCTTGTATCCTTGACCCTGACTTTGATGATTTGTATACTATTATTCTAATTAAATTTCAAATAGGTATGGACTCGAAAAGAAAACGAGACGATCGCGATGCAAGCTTATCCATCAAAACCAAAGGTGATCATTGTCTGCGGTCCCACCGGGATCGGCAAAACATCGTTTGCCATCCAACTGGCGAAGTCGTTCGGAGGAGAAATCATCGGAGCGGACTCCATGCAGATCTATCGGCATATGGATATCGGTACGGCCAAGCCGACCCCGGCGGAACGATCCATGGTGCGCCATCACATGCTGGATATCGTCGACCCGGACGAGCCTTTCGATGCGGAAAGCTACGCCAGTCTGTCGCTTTCCATCGTAACGACACTACAGGACAAGCAGGTATTGCCGTTTGTGGTGGGGGGCACAGGGCTCTATATCAAGTCGCTTATCTTTGGACTGTTTGATGCGCGGCCCGCGGACGAACAGGTGCGACTGAGGTTGAAACAGGAGGCCGAGGAAGAGGGTACAGGATCCCTTTTGCAACGATTGATGCGGGTCGATCCGGTAACTGCACGGAAATTGCATGTCAATGATACCTACCGCATCACACGTGCCCTTGAGGTTTATGAAACAACAGGTATACCGATTTCCGATTATAGACAAAGACACCGCTTTCAGGAAAGCAGGCTGACGACGTTGAAATTGGGGCTGCATATGAACCGGGAACAACTTTACGATCGCATCGATGAACGTGTTGAAAGGATGATCGATGCGGGTTTCCTGGATGAAGTCAGAAACCTGAGGGCAGCGGGGTATTCAGGTGAATTGAAATCCATGCAGTCCATCGGCTATCGCCACCTGGTTGATTTCTTGGACGGACGCCTGGCTTGGCCGGAAACCATCCGGACATTGAAGCGAGACACCCGGCGATATGCCAAGCGCCAGATGACATGGTTCAAGGCCGACAATGAGGTTGTCTGGGTGGACCCGGTCATTTCCAGCGATGTGGAAAACCGGGTTCAGAAATTTCTGTCAAATCCATCCGTCAATCAAGGCTAAATGTCGGCGTTCCGAAGATAAAGGTCAAGAAATTGCTTTGACAACCCCGCCGGGCATGTTCATATTGATCGAGGAGCGGTTCAATCCCAAGCACCCGCTGATATTACCAAAACAGGAAAGGAAACGAAAATGATATCTGAAAAACGTCACATGCTGTGGCCAGGCCGGTGGGTATTGCCCATTCTCGTGATGCTTGCCATGGGAGCCGGTTTCGGTTTTGCAGAAGGTCCCAAAGACATGGGCGGATGGGAACTAGGCAGTACCTACAACCAATACTACAACCCATCAGAGATGGACCGTCTCAAGGGGTCTGTCAAGAAGATAACGACAGTGGTACCGATCAAGGGTATGGCGCCGGGGGTTGCCCTTCTCCTGGCGGAATCCGAAGGCGATACGACCCTGGTTCATATTTGCCCGGAATGGTATTTGGGGTCCAAACAGATAGGGCTCAAAAAAGGTGACGAATTAAAAATCAGAGGGGCATGGGCGGAGATCGGCGGTAAATTTGTGTTCATGGCATCAAAAATAAAAAAGGGCGATTTCTTTGAATTGAAAGTCAGACTGACCAAAGATGGCAAGCCTTTCTGGACCATGAGCCCCGAGGAGCTTGCCAAGGAGACGGCAAGCGATTAGAAGCTATCTCAAAAAAGTTTTTTGGCCCAATTTCTGTGTTGGTCCCTTGCTTCAACTCCTCGGAATACTACAGTATGCCTGCGCGTTGAAGTTCGGGCCCGCCTTGAACTTGAATCAAAACCCTTTTTTTGAGATGGCTTCTAGAAGCTTCATGAAATGTTCGGGCTAAATGGGAATTTTAATGCTAAACCGGGATCCCTGACCTTCTTTGGAATCCACGCTGATGGACCCGCCGTGCTGAGCGATGATCTTGTTGGAAAGAAAGAGTCCCAACCCGGTTCCCTCACGGCCCTTAGAAGAGTAAAAAAGTGAAAACAAATTTTCCCGGGTCATTGTGTCCATTCCGATGCCATTGTCGCTGACCACAAAGAAAAGGTGCTTTTCGTCATTCTTGACCGAAAATACGATTTTGGGTTGTTTTTGCTGGTCGTTTCTCGTGCAGGCATCGATGGCATTTTCAAGGATGTTGATGAGGGCGGAGTGGACAAATCCGGCATCAATATGAATTTTTGCGATGGAGAAATCGAAATCTTTTACCAGCGTGATGTTGAGTGTTTTGCTCTTGGGTTCAACGACCCGCATGACGTCGTTGGCAAAGGTGAGAATATCGATTTCATCGCGTCTCAGATTTCTTTCTTTGGCGTAGAAAAGGATGTCACTCACCATTCGCCGAATCCGTTCCACCATCATTTTGAGTATATCGCCCCCTTCCTCGATCTTCATGAGGTCGTGGGACTTCAAACCTGATTCGAGTAGATAGAGACCACCATCCAGACCGGTCAGCAGTCCCTTGATCCCGTGTGAAATAGATCCTACCATGAGACCCAGATTTGAGAGGTTGTCCTGAAGTTCAGTTTTTTCGCGGATGAGCCTTTCAAGGTTTTCCGTGTATTGCTGGAGTTGTTTGCGGGTGACAATTTTTTCCTGGACCCTTTTCAGGGAAATTTCCAGGGCGTCGACATTGATGGGTTTGGTAATGAAATCGGTGGCACGGTGCTTCAGACTCTTGATGGCCAGGTCCATGTCACCGTGGCCGGTGATCATGATGACTTCTGCCTCAGGATTCTCACGTTTGATGCACTGCAAAAGTTCGATGCCATCCATGAGGGGCATCTTGATGTCAGTCAGAACGATGGGCGGTTTCTCCGCCAAAAAGGTTTCCCATGCGGTTTTGCCATTTGCCGCTGTCAACACCTGGTATCCCATGTCCGACAAGGTCATACTGAGGACATCACGGATATCTTCCTCATCGTCCACCAAAAGAATTTGCTTCTTTTCTTGGGATGTATTCATTTTCTTCTCTCAGCGTTAAGCTTTAAGCGGTAAGCTGTAAGCCCGCTAACCGCTTTTGGCTTGCAGCTGTTAGCAACCCTCGACCCCTTGTATGCCGGGAGGCCAGGAGGCTGGGAAGCTATGCTGCTGCCACCAGCTATCCGCTATTAGCTACCCTTGGACCCTGGAAACCTCGTACCCTCGAACCCTCTATTTTGGCACCGGAAACGACACCCTAAAGCAAGTGCCCTGGTCCTTGTTGGGCGACGCCTCTATCAGCCCCCCGCAGTCTTTGACAATGCCGTAGCTGATGGATAGACCTAAACCGGTCCCCTTGCCCACTTCCTTGGTGGTGAAAAAAGGTTCGAAGATTTTGTCCAAAACGTGTTTTGGAATACCGACACCCGTGTCGCAGACCTCGGCGACAACCCGGTCTCCGTCCTTGAATGTTCGAAGCGTGATCTGTTCTTCATGAGCGATAGCGGTTGCAGCAGATGTTTTCTCCTCGATGGCGTCCCTGGCATTGAGCAGGAGATTGATGAATACCTGCTCGAGGCGGCCCGGGTCGGCAAGAACCCTGGGTAAGGTCTGGCTCATATCCTGGACCACCACGATTCCTCTGACCTTCAGCTGCTGGCTGAAAATCTCGCAGGCATTATGGAGAACGTCGCTGATGGAGATTTTCTGCATCGTCATGTCTGTTTTCCTGGCAAACTGACGCATGTGGTTGATAATTCGGGCAGCGCGGTCGACATTGCTGTCCACCTTTGTCAGCATGGTATCCAGGATCTTTTTTTCAATGGTTTCGCCGCCCTTGATCTTCTTGATGAAAAAGCTGCTGGCGGTCTTGATAACGGAAAGGGGCTGATTCAGTTCGTGGGCAACACCAGTGGCCATTTCGCCCAGTGTAGCCATTTTACTGGCCTGGATCAGTTGCTGTTCCGCCTCCAGACGTTTGGTGATGTCACTGGTGGTGACCAGGAGAACCGCTTGCTCTGAATATTCGGAAAGGGATATTCGAATGTCGACGAAAAGCTCCTTGTGGGATTTGGTCAAATGTTTGGCCTGGTTGATGACAGAGGATGCTTTCAGCTTGCTTGCATAATGCTGCCTTTCTTCTTTACGGAACAGATCTAAAAACGATCGATCGACGATTTCTTGTGCGGTAAATCCGTACACGGTCTCAACACTCATATTGCAGTCCAGGATAGCGAGGGTCTTGATATCGAGGACAAACACGGGGTTGGGTATATTGTTGAATATGGCGCGGTATTTTTTTTCTGACCGTTCCAGGTCGACTTCGAGTTGCCGGTGCTCGGAAATGTCGTGGGAGATCTCCATGGCGGCAACAACCTCACCCTTTTCGTTGACGATGGGTGATGTCCGCACGATCCAGTGTTTGATGGTGCCGTCTTTGTCGATGCCGGTCTCTTCGGTGGAGTATGACTTGCCGTCCGCAAATGTCCATTCAACCGGACAACGCTCGCACTTTTCCGAACGGCCTTTATAGGCATGATAGCAGAAATCACCGCGTTTGGGGTCAAACCGGTCCGAGAACTCCTTGTTGAAGCGCAGCAGCTTGAAGTTTCGGTTCTGGACCGTAATGATGCAGGGGACCTGTTCAAACAGTTGCATATATTCATCCCGTTGCATGTGCAGGGCCTTTTCTTTTTGGGCGATCTCGGAACCCATTTTGTCGATGGCGTTTCCCAACTGACCCATTTCATCTTTCTGTGAAAGCTGGACCTTGCTGTCATAGTCACCCTTTGCGATTTCCCGGGTGCGGGTGATGAGTTTCTTAACGGGATGGTTGACAAACCTGAGCACGAAGAAAAAGATGATGGTGGACGTGAGAAGAAAAACAGATATGGACAGAATGATGATGCCACGCTGAAGTTGATACAAGGACTGATCGGTTGCTTCAAGAGAGACCACCAGGTCCAGGGCGCCTAAAATCTTTTTGTCCCGTGGGTGGACGTGGCAATCATCCGTGGAACAGCCTGGTTCGTTGCGGATGGGGCTGATGATGCCGAGACGTCGATATCCTTCGCTGTCGTTTACGATACGCGTTCTTTCATGGAGGGCGAGTTCGAAAGGGGGTGGCTCTGATTGGTGGCAGATGTCGCAGGCTTCGGCCTTGATGTTCGTTGAGCGTTCCACCTCAGACGGTCGGTTCGAATATTTGATTTCCCCTTTCTTGTTGTATATACGGATGTTCTCTATTTCGGGAAGTCGCCCGATATTCATGATGATCTGGTTGATGTCATCCCTGGAATTGAGCATCATGGCGTAATGGGTTCCCAAGCGGATAGTGGTCGTAAGCCTGTCGGTGGTTTCCACAATGTTCTGCATCTCCTTTTCCTTCTGGTAGCGCACATTGACATAGGTCCAGATTGAAACGGAGACCAGAAAGACGAGTCCCACGGTCAATACGATCTTGGAGACGAGTTTGGTGCGTAATATGTTGAAAAGTTTCAGCATAAGCGGTTCATGATTTCGAATCGTCTGGGCCGGCAAGGGATGGATGCATCCATGTGCTCTCAAGGGCCGCATCGATCATGTCGAGCAATTGATGATCGGAGAAGCCACGGATAATTGATGCGCCGTTGGGACATGCCGTAGCACAGTCGCCGCAGCCCTGACACATGGCCGTGTTGACCACGATTTTTTTTCGGTCCGGGTCCAGGCGCCTTGCGTTGTAAGGGCACGTATCGATACACTGTTCACAAAGGCTGCAGAGGCTATGTCGAACCGAGGAGACGATTTTTCCGGCCCACAAATGTTCGTGAGCGAGAATTCGCAGTGATCTTTGAGCGGCAGCGCCGGCGCTGGCGATGGTATCCGGAACCGATCGGGGCGATAATGCTATCCCACAGCTAAAAACACCCTCCTTGAGCGCGTCGACAGGACGCCACTTGGATTCCGCTTCCATAAAAAAACCGTCTCGATCTATTTGAGCAGCAAATGCGCCGGCCACATTTTCAGGCAATTGGGGAACGATGCCGGTGGCGAGAACCAGCAGATCGGCTTCTATCTCCAGGGGTCTGGCTAGAATGGGATCCCTGACGGTAATATAAAGGGGCCCATTTGATTCCGGGGAAATGGTCACCCGGGGCTTGTGATCCAGATCGTATTGCACAAAAAGAATGCCCGCTCTACGAGCCGCTGTGAAGTAACTCTCGGTAAATCCAAGGGTCATCATGTCACGGTAAAGAATGTAAACGGCCAGCTGCGGATTTGCTTTTTTCAGCGTCAACGCATGTTTCAACGATGTGAGGCAGCAAACCCGACTGCAGTAATTCCTCGGTTCCTGCCTGGAGTCCACACACTGGATCATCACCACGGAATCGAGTTTGCCCGGATCGACATCACCCTCAGCCAGACGAGATTCCAGTTCTTTTTGGGTTACGACGTTCTGACTGGTGCCATAGCCATACGCACTGGTTGTGGCTTCGGTGCCACCGGTTGCCAGAACAGTTGTCGCGTGTTGAATCGTTTCAATGGCACCCTCACCGTCTTCGATCGTGGTATAAAATTCACCCACTTCACCGAAAGCGGCCGCGATTTTCGTTTGCAGGTGGACCTGCACAAGGGGGTGTTTTTCTACCGCCTGAACGCTTTCGTGCAGATAGGGCTCCAGGGGAACGCCCTCGATTGTTTGATGCAACCAGAGCAGATTACCTCCCAGCCTGTCGCTTTGTTCGACAAGGTCCACAGGGTAACCATGGTCTGCAATTGCAAGTGCGGCGTGCATTCCGGCAATGCCGCCGCCGACGACCAATGCCCTTCTGATGACAGGAAGCGTGGTCGTCGGCAACGGATCCATGTTTTTCAGCCGGGAGATGCCCATTTTTAGAGTGGAAAGTGGGTTGGTGGGGTTTATGGCGTTCGCAAAGTTCGCTGACATGATGTCCACCACGTCGATCATTTCAGCATCCAGATGAACCTGGCGACTCAGCTCTCTCAATTTTCGAATGTAAAGGTATGGATGGCAGGCCCCCAACAGGATCCGGTTGGGCTTGGCAGCCTGGATGATTTCGGTGAGCTTTTTCCAACCCGCTGCTGTGCAACTTTGTTGAATAAAAACGACCTGGTCAACACAGGGATCCTGCTCGAGCTGATGTGTCAATGCTTGGACATCCAGATGTTCGGAATACTTGTTTCCACAGGTGCACACGGCGACAAGCATCTTGGGTACTTCTCTGGAGACGTCTTTAAATGCCGGTTCAGAAAAGGATTCATCTGAAAGGCTTCCACCCGCGACATGAAGGATGCGGGAGGCTTCCAGAGCGGCAGCAGATGCATACATTACGGATTCGCTGATGTCCTTGAGGCCTGAAAACGACCCGCCGGCCAATACACCCAATCGATCGGTGGCCACCGGAGACAAGGGTTTTGTCTGAATGAATCCCCAGGTATTCAGAGACACGTTCATCCGTTTTGCTAGGTCCTCGATTCCTTTGGCCGGGCGTTGACCCACGGCCAACACCACCATATCGAAGGTTTCATTTTGAATACTCCCATCGGTTTGTGCGTATCGAATCAGCGGATCACCGGATGCCACATCCGTAGTGATAGAATGGATGCGGGCCCTCTCAAATTGTACCCCATGCGTTTGTTCCGCGCTGTCACGATAACGCTGAAACGTCTTTCCAAACGTGCGCATATCCATATAAAAAATAGTGGTTTTCACGGGCAAAGGGCTTTTTTTCTTAACCAGCATGGCTTCCTTTGTGGCGACCATACAGCAGACGGAAGAGCAGTAATCTGCATTGTGCTGGACATCCCGGGAGCCGACGCACTGTATCCAGGCGATCTTTTCAATCGTTTTGCCGTCATGGGGTCTCACCAGCCGGCCTTGGGTCGGACCGGTGCCGCTCAGCAGTCGTTCCAGTTCGAGGCTGGTGATCACGCTTGGGTTCGTCCGGTAGCCATAAATGTTTTTTGATTCGGCGGGGTCGAAATAGGCCGTGCCACCCGAAAAAACGATGGCGCCCACCTGAAGGTCTCGAACGTCGCCAGCGTCGATCTCCTCGTAAATCTGAACGATTTTAGCGATCATGCGTTCCGGATCAAAGGGTTTCATCAGGTAATCTTGCGCACCCATTTTCATGGCGTCCACGGCAGTTTCCACCGTGGCAAAAGCCGTCATCATCAATACACACAGGTCGGGAAAACCTTCTTTGGCTTTCTTGAGCAGATCAACACCATCCATTCCGGGCATCTTGATGTCCGTCAACATGAGATCAAACGTTTGCTTGGAAAGCTTTTCCAGGGCCACGGATCCGGATTCAGCCTCCTCCACGAAAAAACCTTCTTCGTCCAGCCACTCCTTCAGTGAGTCGCGTACGATGCGTTCGTCATCCACCACCAGAATATGAAAATCCTTGCGTTTCTCAAGCGACAGTTGGATGGCCTGGGTGGGACAAACCTTTTCGCATTCTCCACAGTGGCTGCAGGCTGCCATATCAATGATATACGGGTTAGGGATCATGTGCGGCACGGGTAGGTAGATTGCTTTGCGCGTCGTCAAACCTTCATTGAATGGGTCGGGTATTTCCACCGGGCAAACCGTCTCACATACGCCGCAGCCTACACATCGTTGCGGGTCGACCCAGGTGGGTTTTTTGCGCACAGAGACTGAGAATTTTCCCGGTTCGCCGTCAATGGCTATTATCTCCGTGTCGAGAAGGATGTCGATATTTTCGTGGAAAAGGCCTTTGCGCAGGCAAAACTGAGAGGACTGGTCGCGCCTGACCAAAGGCAGCATCTTACACATGCCACAATGGTTTGACGGAAACTGATCGTCCAATTGGCTAAGGATTCCGCCCATATGCGATTCGCGGTCGATTAGGGTAACACCGTACCCGGTTTCGGCCAGGTCGAGTGCCGAGCGGATACCACTGATGCCGGCGCCGACTACCAGCGCTTTACCCGTTTTTTTACCCATTATTACCCTCCAAGGAATTTGGCTGGGGCCAAATTCGGCTCATAGCTGGTAGCTGATAGCTCCTAGTGCTAGGGGCTATCAGCTAATTGTGTATCCCCACAATGTCAGTAAACTCATCTTCCTTGAACTCAGACATGGGCGGCTTTTCTTCCAGGTTTCTGCCGGCCTCGTAGTCGAATGCCTGCTGGGTTTTGTGTGCGATCGTGCGAAACAACGGCATGACCGATATGTCGTTGGGGCAGGCATTGGTGCATTGTCCACACCCCACACAGGCAGTGCTCATGTGTGCCAGGCGGGTGATGTGGTAAAGCAAGGTATCCGTGGGCATTTTTATGACCCCTTTTTTCCTGGCCCACTGCAGATACTGGCTTGGCTCGTGGTCGAAGACATCGGTCACGAAAACGCATTCCCTGCAATAACAGACGGGACAGGCAACCCGACAATTATAACAGTTTACACAGCCGGCCAGGTAGGCACTCAATTTCTCAATGCTGCCGATCTTGTCGCCGACCTCAGCGAACATGCTGTCTCGAAATAGGGTCCTTTCCGAAACCAATCGCTCGATTTCCTTACTGCGCGATGCGGGTTCTTCTGTTGCGGTGAGCTCGAGAGTGTCAAGGAGCCGGCTTCCCTTGTCCGTGAGTGCCTGTACCAGGATCTGTTTATGGGTATCCACGCCGAAAAAACCGATGCTGATGTCTGCGCTTTCTGCCACGGGAAGGTCACAAGATCGGCAGGCCTGGGTCAGTTCAATACCATCCATGTCCAAGGACTTTCCGGAGAGCACCCGATCGGCAAAACTGTTTGTGTTTTGATCGCTGTTTTCTGTCGTCCAGTTCAGATAATCCCTGTTTCTTATTGCGCCCAGGCAATCCAGGCCGATCAGAATCAGTTCGTCGGTGCGTGCCTGCTTGAGTTTGACCAGTTCGACAAGCGCCCTGATTTCGCATGGCCGCATCACGGCAGCTATGTTGCCACCCGAAGATTTGCGTGTCAGCCTCGATACGATTTTGGCACTGTTCATCGGAAATGCCGGAGACAGTGGGTCCACACCATCCAACTGGTCCGGATCTGTCAACAGGGTCGGCATGACCGTCTTTTTCGTGGGAAGCCTCCAGGGAGCCAGAATGGCGCTGATGTCTTCCTTGCCCAGGATATTTTTTAAAAGCTGCCTGAGCGCACCCAGCAAGTCCTGATCCTTAAGGTCTATTTTTGCCGTTTTTATCATTCATACCTCCTAGGACAACCTGGCGGTTGTCGGCTTAAATCACCCGCTGCAGCTTGGTCTGACTGGGTCCCAAGGCCTTGATCTGAGCCACAAGTTCTTGAAGCGTTTCGGCCAGCAAGACACCATCGCTGGCTGCTATCCATGTAAGTCTCAGCCGTTCGGGTTCAAATCCGAAGCTGGGCAGAATCTCCTTTAAAAGCTTGATGCGCCGGCGAGCCTTGAAATTACCGTTGATATAGTGGCAGTCGCCGGGGTTGCAGCCGCTCACAAGGACCCCATCAGCACCCTCCAACAGTGCTTTGATGACATATTTGGGGTCCACCATTCCGCTGCACATCACTCGGATGATTTTTATGTTCGCCGGATAAGAGAGACGCGATGTGCCGGCCAGGTCTGCGGCCGTATAGGTGCACCAGTTGCAGAAGAAGGCGATGATGGTGGGTTCAAAGTTTTCGCTCATAACGGGACTCCCTTTTGACAACCTGGCGGTTGCCGGCTCTTGGCTGTTGGCTCTTAGTTCTTGGCCAGCTACCAGCTAAGGGTTATTAGCCTGCTAATAACCCTTCAATTTCAGAAAAAATCTGCTTGTCCGTAAAATGTCGCACCTTGGCTGCACCGCTGGGGCAGTATCCGGCACAACTGCCGCAGCCTTTACAGATGGCTTCGTTGACCTCGCTGATGCCTTTGCGTTCGTTGAATTCGATGGCCGTGTAGGGACACAGGCCGATACACACCTGACATCCGATACAGATATCCGGGTCGATGGTGGAGATCATCGGTGACACGGCTACCTGGCCGGAGGCGCTGAGCGCAAGCGCTTCGGCGGCGGCCCCCTTGGCCTGGGCAACGGTATCCGGTATATCTTTGGGCCCCTGACAGGCGCCGGCCAGGAAGACACCGCTCGTGGCAGTCGAGACGGGCTCGAGTTTGGGGTGCTCTTCCTGATAGAAACCATCGCTGCCAGTGGAAATGCCAAAAATTCTGGCCACATCGCTGACATCGGGGCGTGGTTCCATGGCGGTACACAGGATGACCATCTCCACAGGAATTTTCAGCAAGCTGTCCGAGAGTGTGTCTTCGGCGGTCACCCACAGCATGTCGTCAACTTCTTCTACACGGGAGGCTTTGCCGCGGATCATGCGAACACCTTCACTCTGGACACGCTTATAGAATTCTTCATAGCCTTTTCCGAAGCAGCGCATGTCGATGTAGAAGTTGTAGATCTGGGTTTCGTGACCGCATTTGTCCTTGAGAAGATGGGCGTACTTCAAGGCATACATGCAGCATGTGCGGGAACAGTATTCATGGTTGTTGATATCGCGACTGCCGATACAGTGCAGGATAGCCACGCTTTTGGGTGGTTCGGTGAACTTGAGGCGATCGTCAGGATCGCGTTTCAGTAGTCGACCGCTCGTGGGCCCGGTGGCATTCGACAGGCGTTCGAATTCCAGGTTGGTGAATACGTTTGCATAACGGCCGTAGCCGTATTGGGTCATGGGGGTTGGATCGAGGGGATCGAAACCTGTCGCAACGATGATGGAACCCACTTCGATGTCCTTAACTATTCCGGTCATGTCATGCTTGATGGCCTTTGCCTCACAGACATCCACACACAGTTTGCATTCACAGCACCCCCCGCAATCCAGGCATCTCGATGCTTCGGCTCTGGCTGCTTGCTCTGAAAAATTATGATCGACCTCGTCAAAACCCTTCACGCGCTGTTGGGGATCCAGGTGGGCAGATATGATTCGGGGGGCCGTTTGGACCTCTTCAGTGATGGATTTCCAGTTGCTTCCCGGGGGCAATTGCATCGGCCGGTTGTTCCAGAATTTGATGCTGCTCGCCGGCACGGATATATTGATGGATGGCCGCCACCGCCTTGTGGCCGTCAGCCACCGCCTCGATGACCGTTGCCGGGCCGGTGACGGCATCGCCGGCACCGAAGACGTGCGGGATGCTGGTCTGCATGGTTGCTGGATTTACCTTGATGGTATTTCGGCTGGTGAGTTCCAGGCCGGGTTCTTGCGTCGCCCAGGAAAGATCGATTTTTTGTCCGATGGCGGGGATTACGGCATCACAGGGCAGCACATATTCGGAACCCTTAATCGGCACGGGTCGTCGGCGCCCGCTGGCATCCGGAGGCCCGAGCTCCGTCTGGATGCAGGTACAACCCGTTACATGACCATCCTCGTTCTGAATGGCGACGGGCGCCGTGAGAAACGACAACTGGATGCCTTCCTCGCGGGCGCCTGCAATTTCTTCCTTGTAGGCAGGCATTTCCCGCTCAGAACGCCGGTATACCAGCGTGACTTTTTCGGCACCGAGACGTTTGGCCACGCGGGCCGCGTCAACAGCTACATTCCCGCCGCCGATGACGATGACATGTCTGCCTGGGGCTTTTCGGCTTCCCAGGTTGATTTCCCTCAGGAACCCGACGGCATCGATGACCTCTGCGGCCTGGTCTTCTCCCTGGATTCGCATCTGGAGGGAAGCGTGTGCCCCGATTCCCAGAAAAACGGCTGAATAGCCTTTGGACTGGAGGTCCGACAGAAACAGGTCTCGTCCGAATCGCACATTCGTTTCAACATCGATCCCGTGGCGGAGGAGAAACTGGATCTCATTGTCCAACAGACCTGCAGGCAATCGATAATCAGGGATTCCCACACGCAACATCCCCCCCAGTTGATCGAGTGCTTCGAACAGGGTGATGCGATACCCTTTGAGTCTCAGGTAATAGGCCACGGTGAGTCCGGCCGGCCCGGAACCGATGACGGCGATTTTTTCCGACCGATCTTCTATTTCCGGAAGCGGCACGTCAGAGAAGTCCACCTGGTCGGCGGCAAAGCGTTTCAACTCGCGGATGGCGACCGCGGTGTCCACATCGATTCTACGACAGGCTTTTTCACACGGTGCAGGGCAGACACGGCCAAGGGTCCCGGGCAGGGGTATCTTCTCCATGATGAGTTTTACAGCCTCCGGGTATCGGCCTGCTTTGATGAGGGCGACATAACCCTGGACATTCGTTCCCGCAGGACACGTCTGGACACAGGGTGCCCGGTCATATTTATCGATGCAATATGTAATGGGAACAGCCTGGGGGAATGGGCGGTATATGGCTTTTCTAAGTTTGGTGCCCACATCCCATTCGTTTGGGAAGGCAACGGGGCAGACCTTCTCGCACTCGCCGCACCCGGTACAGTTCGGCTCGATAAAACGAGCTTTTCGGTGTACCTTTACGTTGAAGTTGCCGATAAAGCCGCTCACGTCCACTATCTCGCTATAAGACAGGAGTTCGATATTGGGCTCCTGCCCTACGGAGACCATTTTTGGCGTTCCGATGCAGGCCGCACAATCCAGGGTGGGAAAGGTTTTGTCGTACTGAAGCATGTGGCCACCGATGGTCGGTGCTTTTTCAACCAGGTAGGCCTTGAAACCGGCTTTGGCGATATCGAGGGAGGCTTGCATACCGGCGATGCCGCCGCCCAGCACAAGTGTATTGGTGCACACGGGAAACGTCGCGGGGGTTAAATCATGCTGGTGAACAACACGCATAATGCCCGCGCCGACCACGATTTTCGCTTTTTGGGTGGCTGCTTCCTCATCCAGGGTGACCCAGGAGACATGCTCCCTAACACTTACCATGTGGAAGGCCTTGTAGGGGTTGAGGCCGGCACGCTGGCAGGCTGCCCTGAAGGTTTTTTCATGCATCCGTGGAGAACAGGATGCCACGACCACGCGGGTGAGATTATGGGCCCGAATATCATTTTCAATCAACTCCTGACCCGGGTCGGAGCACATAAACAGATAATCACGTGATACGGCGACGTTCGGCAGGGTCGCAACATAGGCCGCAACCTCTTTTACCCGGACACGGTAGGCTATATTGATACCGCAGTGGCAGATGTAGAATCCAATGCACTCAGACATGCAGGACCTCCTGGTCGAGTTCTAGATTAATATGAACAGGCATGGGGTGTTTGAATTTCCATTCGATGGATTGGAACAGTAACTCAGCCACATCTTGAACGACGATTCGATCTTGGAAACCGAGGGTCAGGATGGCTTCCTGGAGCATCCGTGTGCAATAGGGACAGGCCGTGGCGATCACATCGGCACCAGTCCCCATAGCCTGTTGAATGCGCATTTCAGCCAATCGACCCTTGGGAGACGTTTCGCTGAATACACCCCCGCCCCCGCCCCCGCAGCAGAGGCTTTGGTTGCGATTGTCAGGCATTTCGACCAAGCGGATGCCTGGGATGCTCCTCAGGATACGGCGTGGTGCATCGTAGATACCGTTTTGGCGTCCCAGGTAACAGGGATCGTGATAGGTGACACGATGCTTTACCTCGAATCTGGGGGTCAGGCTTCCTTTCGAGACGAGTTGATCCAGGAGAACGGTTGTGTGTTCGATTTCGATGTTCACCGGCGCCTCGGCATAGGCTTTTCGAAAGGTGTCAAGGCAATGGGGTGAGCTGGTCAGGATCCTTTCAACACCCCGACGCTGAAAAAGTGACATGTTCTGGTTTGACAGCGTCGAAAAACGGTCTATTGCGCCAAGCCTGAAGGCCGGATCGCCGCAGCAGCGTTCTTGCGTAGCGAGCGTACCCACGGAAACACCTGCCTGGATCAGCAGTCTGAGCAGGTCCCGGCCGGCGTGGCGGCACCCCTGGGAAGGCGTGTCATCATAGGCCGTGGCACAGCAGGTAAACAGACAGTAGGCATGTTCGGGCGTGAATTCAGGCAGGTCGATATCCTTTGCCCATTCCCATCGCTGCCCCGGGCTTCCCCCCCAGGGATTCCCTTTTTCTGTCAGGTACTGCAGCGGCATTTCAAGGTGTGCGGGGAATTCGCCTTTTTTGTATTGGATTTCGCGGACGGATTTGATTACGTCGACAATATGGATTCCACGCAGGCAGGCGTCCCCACAGGCATTGCAGGTAACGCAGTTCCATACGGCTTCATCAAGGGCCTTTACGGTGCCGGTTCCCAGACCGATTTGGCGAAGAATATGTCTGGGGCTGTAAACCGATACCCGGTTCCAGGGGCAGACAGCGGTGCAGGAGCCGCACTGAACACAGGTCATGAACATCTCACCCATGCGCGCCATGACGCTTTCCACATCGACGGATGAGGGTTTTGTGGCTTTTTCCCGAACCGTTGTCAGAAAAAGGGCCAGGGGGCGGTAGAAGAGGTGTGACCACTTTCCAAAAGGGACCTCGATAACCAGCATGGGCACGGCGATGGCCAGGTGGATGACATACATGACATAGGTGCCCATGGGCCATCCGGCCAGGCGAACGATGTGCATGATAATTCCGGTCAAGGTCGTCAAGAAAAGGAGGATTAGAAAAAGCCAGTCGGAAAGTTCTGAAAAACGGTGGATGGCCTCTTGTTTCTTGCGCCGACTCTGGAACATTTCGACGGTGATGAACATGATGACGCCGGTGGCATAGTATCCGAAGAGACTCGAGAAATGCCAGCTGCTGTCATCCACCTGAAACCAGCGGATGAAGACGATGATAAGTGTCATCATGGTCATGTAGCCGGATACCAGCAGAAAATGTTTCAGCCAGCGGCGTTTGTCCTCACCGCATTCCCGCCAGCGCTTCTGAGTTGCAAAGTGGAGCACAAAGGCCTTTGCTTCGATCAGATATAGCCACAAGGGCACGGACGTGTCGCTCATGATGAGTCGAAACATCCTGAATGCATTGGACAAGAGAAATACCGTCAACACAGCCGCCATGCTCAGGTCTCCGATTTCGATCCACAGGACCGGCACAAAGGTGTTGACGGCAACGCGATCTGTAATGATGGGGCCGTGAAAAAGCCAGAAGAGTGCAATGATGCCGAAGGCCACCACGCCCAGGGCGCCCAATTCCCAAACCTCGGAAAGATAGAATTTTTTGGCCAGGCCGGTCCAGTCGTACTGGGTGGTCAGCCACCGGCGAGCTGCCATCATGGTTTCTGCGGGTTCGGCCCCTCTTGGACAATCTAAATTGCATTCGCCGCAATAGTAACACAGCCATGGGACCGGTGATTTGAGCAGCTTGTCCTTTAATCCCAGCTGAAGATAGCGATACACCTTTCGCGGAAACGTATCCGTTCCGGTGGAAAGTGGGCACGATGCGCTGCAGGTGCCGCATTGCATACAGATTTCCATGTCCCTGGCCCCGAACTTCGCTACTTCCTGGTAGAGTTCCGGGTCGACGCTGCTGTGCATGATGATGGCCCCCTCACTTCGTGTGAACTGCCTATTCGGGTAACGGTCCAACATGCCTCATTTTATGTTGTAAACGGTGCCGGGTTGGGTGCGTTTGCTTGTCCGGCTAGGCATGTCCCAAGGCGGACAGGTGCTGGACCGCCGTCAGGAGCTCTTCGGCTTCGACCGGTTTTTCCATGAATTTATCGATCAGTTCATAGCCTTCACATTGCCTGTAGCCGTAAAGGTTATGGCATTTTAAAAACGTGTTTTTATCCAAGGTGGAGAGCATGATGACGGGAATCTGCCTGAGGGCTTTGTCCTGCTTCAGGTGCTGATAAAGCCGGATGCCGTTTTCCCCCGGCATCATCATGTTCAGGATGATAACGCATGGACATACTGCAACAGCCTTTTTAAGTCCTGCTGATTTATTGTTGGCCGTAATCGGATGGAACCCGCTGGCGTTAAGAAGATTTACAAGGAAAATTCTGCTATCCAGTTCATCGTCCACCACGAGTATTTTTTTTACTGTTTCCGCAGACACTCGAAAAGCCTCCCAGAAAAAATGCTTTCGACGGTTCCGATACGGTCTTGATTGCACAGAATGTGCCAGACGTTAATTAATCGTAAGCGATTGAAATCATGTTTAATATTTTGAATGTCAACAGACAGGTTTTTCAAGGTTTCTTTTAGAAACGTTGCAACAGTTGCAACATATGTGATGTAACGATTTGATAGAATACATCAATATCGATACGAAACAAATTGCAACTAATTTGCAACAACGATGCAACATGATGGCTTGGCCCGTCAAGACGTCAGGCCGCTCGGTCACGTCGCCACGAGCAGTGCGCTTGTTGTTGCGCGTCATGGTTTTGCGATAAATGACTACACGGGTTGTAGCAATATGCAACAGTGAGATAACACTTTGTTATTTCGAATAGAATTATTCTTTTTTCAGGATGTTTTTCCGCAAAGGTGTAAAATAATGCATCACGAATGAAATCTGTCAGATCAAGCAACCGATGCTTTGGCCCAAGGATGATGCAAGATAAAATTGAATTAAATCGAATAGATAATCAATCTTGCTAGTGCTGCTGCGCTGATTGGCATCCTTTTTGCTCTTAAAAAAGGTCAACGGTACGCAGTTTGATGCGTTGATCGCCAACAAAGAAACATGGGAGGGCCAAGCCATGAAAAGATGGACAAAGACAGAAAAAGATCGTCAAAAAAAATATGTACAGGGATTCAATGTGCTGGAGGATGCTTGCATATGGATGAAGGCCGGCGTGGTCAATTTTCGTAAATGTGACAACAGTTTTGACTGCAGCAGCTGTCCTTTTGACAAAGGCATGCGTAAGGCGATGGGAATCGATAAAAACCTGGAAACAGAGCAGGTGGCCCCCAAATGGGTCGAATTCCTGCAAAAAAAATACTACGGTGCTTCAAGGCCTTGCCGGCATGCACTCACCGGTCGTATCGATGCACCAAAGATATGTGCCATGAACTATGAGTGCTATCATTGTTCGTTTGATCAAATGTTGGATGAAATGGATATCGTGACGGATCTCGAATCTCCGCAATATGTGTCGGCATCGGGGTATCGAATGGCCGATGGGTACTACTACCATATGGGGCATAGCTGGTCGCGGTTCGAACATGGCGGTCGAATCCGGGTAGGGGTGGATGATTTTCTGGTGAAAGTTTTCGGATCGGCAAGAAGCCTGACCCTGCCGCCTCTGGGTGAGAAGATGAAACAAAATGAAGTGGGATGGGCCTTTGCAAGGAATGGTCATGAGGCTGCAGTCCTGTCTCCTATCACAGGCACGGTACTGGCTGTGAACCACAAGGTCGGAGAGCATCCCGAAATGATGCACGCGGATCCGTATAACACGGGTTGGCTGTTCATCATGGAACCCGTGATGCCGAAACGCAATCTAAAAGGACTCTATTTCGGTCGTGAAAGTGTCCAGTGGATGGAGAAGGAAAGTCAGAGCTTGTTGTCATTGATGGGTCCTGAATACAAAGATCTGGCCGCGACCGGTGCCGAGCCCCTTCGTGATGTTTACGGATCTTTTCCGGAGATCGGATGGGATGTTCTGGTGGAAACGTTTCTTAGGACCGGGAAAAAATAGAAAAAAGAGTTCCAGGGCTTGAGGGGGCAAGGATTCCTTTATCACGATCATCTACTAGCTCTATTTTTTTGGCAGATCCTCCTTTGCAGTACCGAATTGTCCGGCCTCGGCAAATGTGACATTTACCATGGCTTGTTCAAGCCTTGAAAATACTTTTCTTGCTGCCCTGCGTATGCGCTTATCTTGCTCGTGTTTTTTTGCACATGCCTCATCAATTATCTGTGTGACATGCTTATAATCACAGGGTTTTTCTAAAAATTCAAAGGCACCCTGTTTCATTGCTTCAACAGCCATCCGCAGCGTGCCCTGGCCCGACAGAACAATGCATTCCATAAGAGGTCTAATTAACTTTAACCTATGCATAGCGGTAATACCATCTGTATCCACCATGATAAGGTCTAAAATCGCAATGTCATACTCTTTAGATTGCACCTCTTTCATTGCTTGCTCTGCATCATAGCATGCGGTCACAAGGTAACCGGCTAATTCCAGGCGTTCTTTCATTGCATCAACAAACTCTTTTTCGTCATCCACCAATAGAACGTGCGCCTTTTGCAAAATTCCTCTCCTTCTATGCAAACGTATAGCGAAAAACCTACCTTCCCCTGATGGGCTGTCAAGAGATAGAATTCCTCTACATACCAAACAGACCCTCTGGAACCAAAATCAACCTACGCTATTATTTACGGCTCATCTCCCATTTAGTTGCAGTCAAATCTGAGGACTGAGTGAAATTCCTTCATTTGGTCTTAATAATCAAAGGGTTCAAGGGGTCCAGGGGCCAAGGTTGGATTCAAGTGATATAAGCAATACACAACTTTCGGGATTAAGCGAACGCGAAATGAATCATCCCCTGGCGCTTTGCGAACGCGCCCTAAGGCCTTCTAACATCAGCGCTGGCCATATAGTTAAACAAGCATGACTGCTAAATGGCCGCATATTGGGTTTTTATTAGCATGCGCTGATGTAAGGTGCCTTAATTGGCTCAAACAGCGCAAATAACCAATGGATCACCCATTTCGCTCTAGCTTAGGTTGAAACCCGAAAGTTGCGTTAAAAAGGCCATAATTTAAATCGCAAATCTGCAAAGGCACTTTTAAATAATCATAAATAACAATCACTTGGTAAAATGAAAAACGGACGACCTTAGTGTATAGTGTTTTTACCCAAAAACATAAACACCAATAAAAGGAGGTCGTCCGATGGATAAATTAGCATACTTGGCCATGGATTTACATGCAAGAAATTTCAGTTTAGGAAAAATGAATGAACAAGGTTCTTTCAAAGGCACCGTTGATCTTCCTACATCTGAAAAAAACATCATTTCTGCACTGAACTCGGTTAATGCAAAAAGGAAATACCTTACCATTGAACAGGGTCCACTAACTTTCTGGGCAGCACAGATTGCCAGCTCATATGTTGACCAGGTGATACCTTGTGATCCAAGGGTCAATGCATTGATTTACAAAAACCCTTACAAAAAAGATAAAGTTGATACCAAGAACTTGTGCCGGTTGCTCCGACTGGGAGAACTGCATCATGTTTATCAGCCGCAGAACGATAATCGCGCCATCTTCAAAGCTGCCGCACTGCACTATATCGATCTGCGTAACCAACTGACACGCTTAAAACAGAAAATCAAAGCCACATATCGCCACTGGGGCATCATTGATGTGTTTACAGACTCGGTTTATAGCAAATCAGGTCGTGATCATTATCTTGGCGACATCAAACAGATCCCCATACGCTACCAACTTCTTCGGCTCTATTATCTAATGGATCAAACTGGAAAAATGCGTAAAGCAGCACTCGATACACTGAAAAAACTTGGTCGCAATTATCCTGAAATCAAACAATTTATGAAAATACCAGGAATTGCAGATGTTCACGCACACCTCTTTGATGCATTTATCCAAACACCTGATCGGTTCGCCAAAACGAGCCAACTATGGAAATACTGTCGTTTATCCATCACTGATCGCAGTAGCGATGGAAAGCCTTTGGGCTATCAGCGCATAGACCACGCCGGCAACGGCGAGTTGAAAGCGTTAAGCTATCGCGCCTTTGTGGCTGCAATGAAAGGTGACAATGAAGTCAAGCGATTCTATCATCAATCATTGCAACGTACCTACAATCGTAAGCATGCTCGCCTAAATACCCAACGAAAAATATTGGCGGCGATGTATACTATTTGGAAAAAAGGAGTCGATTATCGACCTGAACTGTTTTCCCCATCCGCATAAATAGGACATCTGCTCAATGATAAGAGCACCCTATTGCTGGCTGAAGTACGCAGCTCAATACCGCGGATCGGGTTGCCGGAATAGTCTCAACAAGGATTCTAGCTTTCTATCTGTAAATGAAAGGCTCACCACTTGGATAGGCATCCGGCCTTTAAACCCAATATGACCATAGTCTTCCTGCGCAACAGGAAAAGACTCATATGTGTGAATGGAAATAAACAAGACCCGTACTGTCATGTTGATTCGATCACCTTATTGATAAAGCAAGCTTCGATGGTCAGAAGTAGAGGAACTTGTCAAAGAGCAAGAGGAGTCACGGTCGTCCTGTGAAATAAAAAAAACTCTTTTTCGCAGTATAGGATTACTATGTCTTGATTTCACTTTTCATGTATGAATCCTTGGGTAACCTGGCAATGGTTGCCTGTTGAGATGGAGGGCTCTTTAAAGAGCCAAAGCCATCCTGAGTAAGGTTTAGTCAACCGCTCAGTAGTGTAATGTCCGGCGGTGAAGACCGGGTGGACAAATAAGCGAGTGCAGCGAGGTGAAGGGTGTTGCCCTGAATCTGACACATAGCCCCGAGAACAAGGAATTTTGGGAGCGTGCCGATCCTATCAAGGAGGGCGCAGGCCAAGCGGTAAGCGCGGAAATGACGAGTGCGAAGCCGACACCCCGGGGTCTAAGACGGCATCGAGCTGTACAACGACAAGCAAGTAACCAGGCGAGCGACGATCAATGTGCTCTTGGAGACATGACTGCACTGGCAGTATCCGAGTACCAGGGCCAATGTAAAAAGAGGTCGTGGGATGGCCGCGTCGCAAGTGATGGGGACCGGAGAGTTGCAATGACCTAGCGAAGAAGCGGCTAATCCCCGCTGAGCGAAGGTCCCCACGGTACATCGTCCGTGAAAGGAGCAACACTGACACTATGCAAGGAGTGACAATGCAGTGACAACAGATCTGACACGGATAGGTCGAAAGGCGCGCAAGGAACCGGCTCTGGTATTTACCAGTCTGTACCATCACATATGTGATGTGGACAATTTGCGGGCCTGCTACGATACGCTGGAAGCCAATAAGGCAACCGGAGTGGATGGCGTAACCAAGAAAGAATACGGGAAAAACCTTGAAGAGAACCTACGGGAGCTGTCGGAGAGGCTCAGGCGGATGGGATATCGGCCAGGGCCGAAACGACGCAGCTACATACCGAAGCCGGGGAGTGCCAAGGGTAGGCCGCTGGGCATAAGCAATCTTGAGGATAAGATTGTGGAACAAGCGACCAAACGAGTCCTTGAGCCCATCTACGAGGCCGTGTTCGAAGACAGCAGTTATGGGTATCGCCCGAGTCGGAGCCAGCACAAATGCTTGGATAAGCTTGGGCGTACAATCCAGCAGGAAAAGGTCAGCTACGTGGTAGAAGCGGATGTTAAAAGTTTCTTCGACAAGGTTAACCATGACTGGATGGTTAAATTCCTGCGGCATCGCATCGGTGACGAGCGAGTGATCCGTCTGAGCATCCGGATGCTCAAAAGTGGTATCATGGAAGAGGGTCTGGTCCGGGCCACCGAGCAAGGGACCCCACAGGGTTCCATCCTATCACCACTGCTGTCGAACATCTACCTGCATTACGTGCTGGACCTGTGGTTCAGCAGGCGGGTGAGCAGGCAGAGCAAAGGTGAAGCGTACTATTTTAGGTATGCCGACGACTTTTTGGCCTGCTTTCAGTGCAAGAGAGATGCTGAGAATTTTCGACGACGCCTGGAGGACCGCCTTGAAGGGTTTGGTCTCGAATTGGCAAAGGAAAAGACGCACTGCATCGAGTTTGGTCGTTTTGCCCGAGAGGCAGCGTATAAGCGAGGCGAGAAGCCAAAAGAGTTTACCTTCTTGGGATTGACGCACTATTGCGGTAAGACCCGGAAAGGTTATTTCAAGGTGAAACGTCGTACCAGCCGCAAGAAATTGGTGCAGAGCCTGCGCAGTTTTACCGATTGGGCAAAGAAGGTCAGACATGTGCTGAAGAAGGGGGAAATGCTCAGGCAGGCCCGTACACGTGTGATCGGTCACCTGGGCTATTACGCCATAACGGATAACCTGGAAAGGTGTAGCTTCTATGTCTATCGCGCAACACGCATCCTGTTCAAATGGCTTAACCGTAAAAGTCAGCGCAAGGCATACACCTGGTCGACCTTTAACCAAGCATTGACTTGGGTAGGTTGGCCCAAACCCAGGGTCCGCAAAGACCTGAACCCGTATCGTAGAACGGAGGCTTACTGAATGGTGGACCGAGGAGCCGGATGTATGGGAAAGCCGCTTGTCCGGTTCTGTGAGGGACAGGAGTTCAACTGTGATATGGTCAAGATATTGTGGCACCGCCGCGAAAGCAGACGGAAACAGAGAAAACAAACATTGACCTATAGGCACGGGAGTCTCCTGTCTACTCGAAAACCCTTGAATCCTTGGACCCTCTTCTCCAACCAATTTGGAGAAGATCCTTATTTACTTATGGACAGGCCAAAGTCATATTCATGCAATTTCTTCAAATTTTTCAAGTCATCACAAGCCGTTTGATTTCCCAAGCGGCAGGACTCGATCAATGCCTCTTTCATGTACATCGGCTCATTCAAAATATAATGAGCGATGGCTTTTGCCATATAGATACTATCCCACTTCGGATATTTTTTTACCAGATGGTTGAAGTAAATCATCAAAATTCGCCATTTCTGTTCTCGTAACAAGCGATATGCCTTAGCGATATCTTTCCCCGGATCGATTTCTGAAGCAAGGTGTTGATCCATTTCTTCTTGATAAGATTCTTTTTCCTCTTTTCTTTCCTCCTTGAAGTCCTCCATCTCAGCTTTGACAAAATCGGAGGGATGGATCCGGGCTTTGATTCGAAGATGATATGTTGTGAGATTCCCGTCGGCTTTCTGTCCTTCCTCCAAGACTTCGGTTTTTACCTCCCTGGCAGTCAGGCTGTATATCTCATCCCTTTTTTGTTCGTTAAACCCAATAAGACTTTTGCGTAAAAGGTATCTTCCGGCCAGATCAACGGCCTTTTTTTTTGCAATGAAAAGAGCCATTTCTTTTGCTAAATAATGTGAGACGCCAACCGCCACTGGATAACTGCCCTCAGTCTCAATTTCAAAAATATCATCTTCCACTGCTGAGGCGGCACTGTTGATGCAAAACAGAATTACAAAAATCATCATCATAAAATTACGCATGACTTTCGATTTATTCTCCCCAGACCTCACACCCAAACATGATGACTGTTCAAACAATCTATTTCTCCTCATTATCCAGGCGGGCCAATGCCTTGAGTATTCCCAAAGGAGACGAACCCATCGACAGCTTCTGGATTTCCTTGTTTCGTTTTGTGTTATGCGCAAATTTTCTTTTTAACCTGGCCTCGTAGGCATCCTTGATAATTTCAACGAGATTTTCAAAGCCATATGGTTTTTCAAGATATTGAAAGGCACCCAGTTTTGTGGATTCAATGGCCGAATCGATCGTCGCATGACCGGTTAAAATAATAATTTCAAGATATTTATGTCTGTCTTTGAGTTTCTTCAAGATTTGAACACCGTTCATACCCGGCATCTGAAAGTCTACAACCGCCACATCAAAAAAACCATTTTCAGCGCACGCGATGGCCTCTTCTCCATTTGAGGCACCGGTAACATCAAAGTTTTGGAGCTTAAGCCGCTTGGAGATGGACTGCAAAAATTTAACCTCGTCATCGACCATTAATAGCTTTATTCTGTTTTCAGTGCTCATGGCATCCTTCCTCCCTTCTGTTCATGCAAAATTCAACCGAATCATGGGTTCCATTATCCTACTGTTTTAATGGCTTCTGGTACAAGGATATCAAACGTTTGAAAATCATCGGTTATGAAAATCTCAGCATCGATTGACGCAGCAATTGCAAAAATTTTGTCGACCGAAAATTTTTCATCGTATAATTTTCCAAGATCTGAAAAGGTGATTCTGACGTTACCGTTTTTTTCCTGGTAAATGGAGATCTGAATTTCTGCTTCCGGTTTCGTTGTCTTAAATGCAAATACTAGCGCCTCATAAATCAAATGTTGGAGTTTAAACGGACTTGTCAAAATCATCAGTTCAGCGTCTTGAGGAGGGTTAACCCGAATCTTGCACGAAAAACTCAAGAAACCAGCGATATTGATCATCAGCTTGAGTACATCTAAAAGGTTTACACTTTTAACCGGCGTATCCACGCTGTGGGAAAAGGTATTCATCTGCCTAACGGTTGCAAAGCCGCGTTGAATTTCTTCTTCGATATCCTGGCTGCAGGTTCTGAACATGTCCAGGTCAATTTTTTTTCCTTTTTCCACCAATACCGTCAGATCATTTAAGAGTCCGGCTGTTTCAGAAATGATGGCAAGAATATTTTTCAGCTCATGCGATATGTTGGCATTGATTTTTCCAAAAAACGCTAGATTTTGGTCATGTTGAATTTCTATGGCATTGTTCATGACGTCTCCTTCTACTTTTTTGCGTTCTCGAAATACCGAGATTGAGCGCTAATGTTTGCCGGTTCAGAAAATTGAACCATCGGGCCTTGAGCCGCAATAGCGAGCGCATTCCCCTCAGCTTGCTGCGAGGTTCTTCAATATGTGATCATCTATTCGACGACCTTGTGCAGAATTTTTACTAAGGTTTCAATATGAAGCGGCTTCGATAGATAGCAAGCGGCTTCCGCTGAACCAATCTTGAAATCACTTTCTGATCCATGACCGGTGAGAAAAATAAATTTCATTTCGGGATTCAATGCTATCAATTCCCGTTTTAACTGGATCCCACCGATTCCCGGCATTTTGACATCCAGGATGGCCACGTCGTATTGGTCGATTTCGGTTTTTTTCAAAGCGTCTTCGCCCGTGAAAACAACGTCGACGTCAATTCCACGTAATGCCAGTCGTTTGGACAACATTATGGCAAATTTTTTCTCATCATCCACCAAAAGAATTTTCATTGTCACGCAATTCCTCCTGGGTACGAATCGGTAGGGTTATGGTAAAGGTTGTGCCTTCATTCTGTTTGCTCTTTACCGAGATCTCTCCGTGAAGTTTTTTAATGAGCCCGCTCGTAATGGCGAGTCCCAGTCCGGTTCCCACACCCCGTTCTTTTGTGGAAAAAAAAGGTTCGAATATTTTCGGCAGGTTCTCTTCCGGCATACCACAGCCATTGTCACCAATGGAAATGACAACACTATCGCGTCCCTCGCGCTTGGCCGTGATATCCAGTAAGCACCCATCCGTCATGGCCTGAAAAGCATTGTTGACCAAATTCAGCAGAATCTGCTGTAATTTTCCCCGATCACTTTCAATTTCGATATTCTCCTCGGATATGTCCACATTCACTTTGATATTTCGATATTCAGCCTCTTTGTTGTGAAAAATAAGCACATCGGAAATGATCTCTTTTAAATTAATCGTTTCGATTTTGATATCGAACTTTCGTGCGAACCCGAGAAGTTGTCCAGTGATTCGACCACACCGCTCCACCGCTTCAAGAATGGAATCGATATTCTCCATCAATTCGTCGTCCTGACGGTAGGTCTCAGCGATGGTGAAAAGATCCTTTATGTAGCCGGCTGTTTCGTTTATCAAGGCCAGCGGATTGTTGATCTCGTGGGCGACGCCGGCGGCCAACTGACCGACGGATGCCAGTTGATTGGTCTGTTCCACCAATGCCAGGGTTTCAGCCTTGGCTTTGTCGGCCAGAAACATCTTATTAACCATGAACGTGCAGGTAATGGTTACAACGATGAGAATGATCATGACGCAAAAGCCGACAAACCAGTTTATTTTGGTAAGCAATTCATCCCAGACACCCGTCATGCCTTCCTTCTGTTTGATCACCATGAGAATAAAAGGGGTGTCGACAATTTGGGTGGAAATAAAAGCATAGCCTGCAATGAATTGCCCCTGACCATCACCAATTGTGATGGTCTCTGTTCTCGGGGAATAGTTAGGTACGGGAAGCAAGGTCATCTTTTCGAAAATATTGCCATAGTGTTTTGACGGTGTTTGTATGATTCCGGATCGGTTGACCAGAAAGATCTCTGCATGTTTGCCGGTTTCATAAGTGGTCAGCGTTTGTATGAGCCGTTCTGTTTCGAGGGTGGCGCGAAGAATAAAAAATGTGTTGTCCGCACGGTAGGATTTCACTGCAATGATGATATGAGGTACGTCACGGTGTCCTCGAAATATCTCGCTCACATAATAATTATTTTTACTGCACTCGATGAACCAGCGTTGGTCGCTGTAGTTTCTCCCCTCAAGGTTGAAAGGACCGGCATAAGCAACTTGAGCACCGTTAGAGGAAATGACACTCAGGTCCGATAATCCGCCGAAACCCAATTTGATGTTTCTCAGGATCTCGGACAGGTGCTCCGGGCTTGTCAGTTGGGCATATTCGATTTCATTAACGGTGAATTTCAATGCATCTAGCCGTTCCTCCAAAAAAAAGGTCACAGCCCTTCTGGCGTTGGAAGTCAATCGTTCCGCACGCAGAACAAGTTCTGAATCAACCGATTGCTGAATCAACTGGTAATGTATAACAATCACTGTAATCAATGGGACCAATGCCGTCAGACCGAGAACCAAAATGCCGATAGCCCAGATTTTGTTATAATTGGCGAACGTAAAATAAGGGTTCAGGTGTCCATCCGTCTGGTGATAAAAATCCGGACGTATCAGTTTTAATATGCCGCGAAAGCTGTCAGTCATGCAGACACCCCTCTTATGCGTGCCAAAATAGTCATTAGCGCTTCAATACCCAATGGTTTGTGCATAAATGCGTAGGCCCCTTGCCGCATACACTCGACGCGATCTTTTTCTGTCCCATGCGCAGTCAATATGATGACGGGCATCAGGGTGCAACACGTCTTTATGCGAGTCAGGACTTCGGTACCATACATATCCGGCAGGTGAAGGTCCAGCAGCGTAAGAAAGAATTGTTTGTGTTTTATAATCTCCAGCGCTTGTTTCCCGCTGTAACGGACCTCGCATACACAGCCTCGAAGATTCAGCCGTTTAGCAAGCATATTTGCGTACCGTTTTTCATCGTCAACGATTAGTATGTCATAATGTTTCATTATGCAACATCATTTTTATATTGACTGGGTCAAAAATATAACATATAGCACGATATATATTAAAAGGTTTCAAATGTAAACATTTTTTTTGAAAGGTTGATTAAATGTTAAACATTCGAGTTCGTTCCTTGGATCGGCTTTTTGTGCCTCTGTTTGTATTTGTCCTGAGCAACCCGTTGGCAGCATATGCTGTAGAACAAACGGCGGCAGTCAACTCGGCTAAACCCTGGTGGTTCTGGCCGATTGTTCTTTTTTTTTTCTGTCTTGTCCTCGGCATATTGGCTGTAATGGCAGGCGTCGGCGGCGGTGTTCTTTATGTGCCGCTGGTGAGTGGCTTTTTCCCATTTCACATCGATTTCGTCAGGGGAATCGGGTTGATGGTCGCGTTGGCAGGCGCTTTGGCAGCGGGTCCGGGTTTGCTCCGGCGCAACCTGGCAAGTCTGAGGCTCGCCCTACCGGTGGCCCTCATCGCCTCTACCTTTTCTGTTGCAGGCGCGATGCTCGGGCTCTATCTGTCATCATTGAATCCTGACATCATCCAAGTCTGTTTGGGTGTAACCATCGTGGCCATAGCGATTTTGTTGGTTTTTTCAAAAAACACTGAAAAGCCGGTGGTAACAAATCAGGATGCCATCGGACTGGCCCTGGGGTTGGGGGGGGCCTACTGGGATGACGGCGCCCGTGAAGTCGTGGAATGGAAAACCCATAGAACTTTCCTGGGATTGTGTATGTTTATTCTGGTGGGTCTTGTGGCCGGCATGTTCGGGCTCGGTGCCGGGTGGGCCAACGTGCCGGTTCTCAATCTGCTGATGGGTGTTCCTCTAAAAGTTTCCGTGGCAACCAGCAAGTTTTTACTTTCCATTACCGACACATCAGCAGCTTGGATATATTTGAACAGGGGATGTGTTATCCCGCTGATAGGGATTCCCTCCATTGTTGGATTAATGCTGGGCTCACTCATTGGTGTTAAGATACTCGCCGTTGCCAAGCCAAAAATGATACGCTATATTGTTATCATCGTGCTGGCTTTTGCAGGAATGAAAGCCATTGACAAAGGATTGGGCCTGGGGTTGCTGGGATAACCATAATAGCGTTGAAATAGGGAGCGAAGCATGCAAAACAGCGATAAAAAACAGAGTGTTAAGGCGTCACGGGAACAAATTATCTACGCCAACCTGCTGATTATTGGTGTATGGACTGGAATTGCTGTTCTCGTGACAACCTATGCGATATATCTGTCCGGATTATTGTCTTCTCACGTCGAGATGTCACTGATTCCAAAGATTTGGGACAAAAGTGTCACCGACTATCTGGAGATCACCCATTCTCCCCATGGGTGGGGATGGGTAGCCTTGCTGGCAAAGGGGGATTTTCTCAACTACATCGGTTTGGTCCTGCTTGCTCTGATGACAATCCTTTGCTTTCTGGTTCTGCTCAGGGGGTATATCCGTCAAAAAAACTGGATCTTCTCGTTCATCGCTTTCCTGGAAATCGCAGTGTTATCGATTGCAGCTTCCGGAATATTGGGAAGTGGTGGCCATTAAGTAAAGGTGCATCATTGCCGCCAGCAAAAAAATGACCCTTTCTCAAGCATTATCAGGGGATAAACAACGTATTTTCAAATGACGCCATATCTTAAATTTTTAAAGGTGAACTATGAAAGCAAAGAAAATCAATATTCTACTGGTGGATGACAACGAAAGGTTTTTGAAATCCGTGTCTGAAAGGGCCTTGATAAAAGGATTCAACGTTTTTACTGCGACCAACGGACAGCAAGCCCTCGAGATCGCCCAGAAGCAACACGTGCATGTTGCCGTAGTCGATCAAAAAATGCCCGATATGGATGGTCTGGTAGTTATCACGAAGTTGAAGGGGTTGTTGCCCGACATCAAAACGATCCTGTTGACAGGCCACGGCGACGAAAAACTTAAAGAAACCACACAAGCACTCAATTCCTCCTTTTTTCACAAATCGGAAATGGGAAAATTCTGGACCTTTTTGTCGAATCTCCCTTTAGGAAGTCTCAATATCCTCTTGGTGGACGACAACAAAAAATTCCTTGAAAAGTTGGCCGAGCGAATCCGGCTGAAAGGATATGAACCCTTTTTAGCACTGAATGGGCATGAGGCCATCGAAATCACACGAACCACCAAAATCCATCTGGCCGTCGTCGATCAGCGAATGCCGGATATGGACGGTTTGGTGGTGATTACAAAGCTCAAGGAAATCGATGCTGGCATCAAAACGTTGCTGTTGACAGCTCATGGTGACGAAAAACTTCAAGAGGCCACGGAAGCCCTGAACGCATCCTATTTCGAAAAAGAGAACATGGGAAAATTCTGGGGTTTTGTAAGGAAAATACTGCAAAGCCTTGAAAATTCTATGGCAGCTGCAGGGATGACGGCGGAGACATTGAAGACGCCGTTGATATCGAATCTCATCACACAAAAAGGAAATAGTTCGAAAAAATGTCGGACATAATCAAAAATATTCTGTTGGTGGATGACGAGGAAAAATTTCTAAATTCGATCGCCAAACGTTTTAAAGCAATGGGCTTTGATCCACTCAAAGCATCCAGCAGTAAGGAAGCCTTGGTGCTTGCCAAAAACAATTCCATCGATCTTGCCATCGTGGATCTGAAAATGCCGGGTATGGATGGTCTGGTGACCCTTACCAAGTTAAAAGAAATTTATCCGGATCTAAGATCAGTGCTATTGACCGGTTATGGCAATGAAAAAGTCAGACAGGCCACCGAAGCCATTAGCAGTACCTTTTCGAAAAAGATCACATGCACGCTTTTTGGGATTTTATTAACAAGAGCAATAAACGCGGTAACACCATTGTGATTAGGCCGTCTTCCGGCACAGCGGAGGGCGATATGGACGGCAATACAAAGGTATTTCATCCGGGAAAGGTGGAGATCCTCTCTGACCAAATGTCAAAATCGGGTATTCAGAACACGACAACCCAACGGGTGACGGCGGTCACCGATTCGTCTGAGCGGTTACGAATGATCGGCGAAACCCATGTCATGCAGATACTGAGACGG
>CAVOZW010000003.1:0-7281 GCA_963701385.1 uncultured delta proteobacterium | reverse complement strand
CAATTTCCAGGCCGGTATTCCCATATGGGGCATGTCACTGTCGCTGCTTGACAACTTCTGGCCCATTTTAGGGGTTTTCCACATGCCCGGCCACAGGAGATTTGTTCCACGCCCAGGCTGACAAGAGCGCCTTCTGGGGTGACAAAAAGATCGATGTCAATACCAAGGGCAATGTGGATGATGAAAGTCTGCTGTTGACTTTTTCGAGGTTCCATCAGCATTATACCTGCAAATTTCCTGGAAAAATCAGAAATCTGGGTTGTACGGCCGCCCACATATGCTACGTGGCCAAAGGCAGGGCGGATGCTGCTGTCATTGCCAATGAATCGTATCGGGACCTGGCTGCCACACGCGTGATTATCGAGGCTGCCGGCGGCAAGATCAGCAAAATGGACGGCAGTGATTTTCATCTCAACGAATACATTGACGGTGGGCGGATACCCGAGCATCTTCTGGTGGCATCGCCTGGAAACCTTGAGCAGGTCTTGGCTTATTTAAAAAATAATATGGCGTGATTCGCCGGAACGCGTTGAAGTTGATGCCGGTTGCCGGTAAATCCATACAAGATACCACCAGAAGCTATCTCAAAATATCTTTTGGCCCAAATCCTGTTAATCATATCAGAAACGATAAAAGCGCTTCTCTGGGGCAAAAAAAGCGGCGCAGCCGCGTATAATAAAATCGCATAGCGATTTTATAGCGAGTTTATATGATCCAAAACGTAAAAATTGTCGTGGTCGACAATGACAAAATGGTCAGAGATTTTACGGTGGATGTGCTGCTGGAATTCTGTGTGAACAGGGAAGTGCGGGCCTTTGAAAACGGCCGTGATGCATGGGAATTTATTCAAAGCGCGGACAACGCTCACCTCATTATCGCCGATGCGGACATCCCCCATACTCAACGGATTCGAACTATTGAAAAACATCAAGAGCGGGTTTCCTGAAAAAACCTGCATCATTATGTCCCACCAATACCAGAATGAAAAGATCGCCAAAGAACTGGGGGCGGACGCATTTTTGGCCAAACCATTTTACATCGATGAACTTTTCGAACTGGTGCAACGTTACGTCGTCGGCGCGTGATCTGAGACGTTGGTGTTCCTTCCAAGGATGGTTGCAATCTTTCGATTTAGATTGGATTTTCCTGCGCGCTTCGAGGCTGTTTCTCAGGTAACCTGCCAGGCGGGCAAACAACTCAGTCGCTCTTCCGCGGTGGCTCGATTCCCAGGTCGCTGATCTTGTACAGCAGGGTTTTGTAGCTTATTTTCAGGATCTTGGTGGCTTTGCTGCGGTTCCAGCCGGTTTTTTCCAGCACATGGGAAATGACCTCTTTTTCAACCCGGTCCAGGGCGGCCTTTCGGATTTTTTTAAGAGAAAGAGAGGCTCGTCGGGTGAATCCTTGCCGTTGAAATCAAGTATTCCTGGCATGGCCCTTGGTGGATTGTCCAGGCTGACGCCATTTTGGTGAGGGGTCGTCAAGCCGGTTCTTTGGAGTACATCACAAGAATCTTTTCAGCGTCACCCAGCACCAGCATTCGTTTCAGGATGTTTTGGAGCTCCCGGACGTTTCCCGGCCAGTGGTATTTTGTCAATTCTTCTATCACGCGTCGCTCGGCTGGAATATGTTGTCGGATGTGAAGAGCTGCGAATACTCTTTCAAATAGTAATCGATCAGATGGGGAATGTCTTCGGGTCTTTCGCGCAGGGGCTGGATGTAGATTTTAATGATGTTGAGGCGGTAATACAGGTCTTCCCTGAATTTGCCGTCTGCAATATCCTTTTCCAGTTCGTGGTTGGTGGCCGCAATGACCCACGTGTCTGTCTTGAACTCTTTTTCAGATCCCAGGGGGGCGAATGCGCCGCCCTGGAGCACATGCAGCAGCTTGGCCTGAAGGGACAGGGACATGTCCCCGATCTCATCGAGCATCAGAACCCCCTTGTTGGCCAGTTCGAATTTTCCCCGTGTCTTTCTGTCTGCTCCGGTAAAGGCCCCTTTTTCGTAGCCGAACAGCTCGCTTTCCAGCAAGCCATCCGGCAGGGCGGCGCAATTGACTTTGATGAACGGCTTGCCGTTTCGCGAGGATTTTTGGTAGAGGGTCTGGGCCACCACTTCCTTGCCGACGCCGCTTTCCCCGCAAATGACCGTGTTCAGACCGGTGTCCGCAATATGGTCGATAACCTCATGGATTTTAACAATATTATCACTTACACCGATGATAGGACGAGACATACCTTTGTACGCCACTCCAATGGTCGGAACATTATAGATTCATCTACGATTTTCGGTTAAACAGCATGGAAATATAATTTTCCAAGACATCCATTTAAACGAAGGTTTTTCCATCACAACATCGGCATTGGCTTCTCTTGCAAGGGCTTCCGGTTCCTCGCCATAACCGGTTATGGCGATGACGGGCATGTTGGGGTTTTTCTTTTTGATAATAGTGGTGACGGCAACACCGCTGATATTCGGCATGACAAGGTCTGTAATGACGAGATCAAAATCCTGGGTTGCTGCCTCAAGGAGCTTCAATGCATCCAGACCATTTGATACGCACACAACATCGAAATTCTTTTTGGAAAGGAAACGTTCCAACGAAGTCAGTATTTCCTCGTTGTCATCGATGAGAAGCAGTTTGGGGACGTGACGCATGATCATCCTTTGTTCCTTACCCATTCAAGATATTTCACATAGTTGTGAACAAAAATTGGTTAACCATAGAACAATATGTATCAAAGGGCAAGAGGATTATGCGCTAAGTGTCGGCGGTCGGAAAAATGACACAATGGATGAGTAACACATTTCACAAACATGATGTAACCGTTTATTTCACAATTGAAACCATCCACATTTGAGTACATTTCCACAATATCGTCACGATTTCATGATCACTTGCAAATTGACTGTCAGGCACCAAGGTGTGATAAGGACAATGCAATTTATTTCCTAATAATGGTAACAATTTACATTATTTCGTCGTTCTTTGAAAAGCAGATCTTAAGCTGGCGGCTTCCTGATAAGCATTCGTGTGAAAACAGTTAACCAGCTGAATGTTTTATGAAAAAAACATTCATACCAGTTCACGGTTCATTTTCTTCCACGCATCCACAAACGGGATGACAGCCCCTTGGGTTGGGTCCCGATGTCTGTCAGCGCCTGGGAAAACCGGGTTTTGGGTTGGAAGGCACGGTATTTGCTTGTCATGGATACCGAGATGCCGTGTCAGCGCTGTGCGCTGTTCGCTTTTTTGGCTTACCTCCCATGTTATCTTACGGTGAATGACGGACGCCATGGAACCTTCAATGCGTAAGAAAATCATTATTCTGGACCGGGATTCCGCCCATAAGGATTATTTGCGCGCTGTTGTTTCGCAGGCGGGAGACATTGCGTTTTGCTTCCAGCAGGAGACAACCTGCCTGGACAACCTATTTCAACTCGATCCGGAACTGATTGTCATGGGCTCGTTTCCACAGGACCGCAGCATCCGGTTCATGAATGCCCTGCGTGCCATCGACTGGGATCTGCCCGTGATAATGATTTCGGAAGACCCGGTCGTTCGCAGGTACCACAGCGCCAACCGGCTCGGCAACATGGAGGTCGTCGATTCCGGGTGGATCGGTCCGGCCCTGGAAGACTCGATCCAGTCTGTCTTGAAAAAATGTAAAATAGGCGAGCAGGGGAACCGGCCGCCGTTTATTGTAGGCGAATCTCCGGATGTGGTGAGGATGAAAAAGATGATTCCGGAGCTGAGCCGGGCGACCGAGAACGTACTCATCCGGGGTGAAAAAGGCGTGGGAAAGGAGCTTGTTGCCCGACAATTCATTTAAATTCAAAGAACGACGGGTTGTTTATCAAAATCGACGCGCCTGCCCTGGCCGACGATCACAACAATTTGCGACTGGTCCATGTTTTAGATCGGCGCCTGGGATACCCCAAACAGAAACATGCAAAGACCCGTCCACCCAGGACCGGGACGCTTTACATACACGAGATTGGCGACATGCCCCCTGATCTGCAGGCGGAACTGCTTCTCATTACCGATGAAACCGGGATTTTGCATGCCAGCGGTGAATTTGGAAAAATCCATGCCCTGCGTGTTATCGCCGGCAGCAGCAACGATCTGGAAAAAGAGGTGACAAGTGCATCGCTTCAGAAAAGATCTTTTCTACCGATTGAATACCTTGTCGATTGCCATACCGCCGTTGCGGTGTCGAAAAGAGGACATTCACCTGCTTACGGATTTTTTTACCTATAAATTTTGCAAGGATTTTGATAAGAGTTATTTTGACTTGTCCGCCGGGATCAAAGACAGGTTTCAGCGTTATCGCTGGCCGGGCAATGTCCATGAGTTGGAGGGTGTTGTCAAACGTGCCGTGATGATGAACAACGAGAAGGAATTTCTGTCCGGCTTTCTGGCCGGCAAATCACGTGGGGATTTTACCGACGACGATCGGTGGCTGGGGGGGATGTCTGGCATGGATGACATTATCGATGTGGCGGTATGCTTGAAAGATGTGCCGCAAAAGCCCCTCAAAGATATCTGCTGGGACTTCATCGTAAAAGTCGAAAAGGACACCATCAACAGGGCCTTGAAACAAACCAACTGGAACCGCAAAAAAGCGGCCTTGATGTTGAAAATCAGCTACAAGTCGATGCTCAACAAAATCAAGGCCTACAAGCTGGCTTAAGTCGATTCCAGTGAAATCCTGCGATAATGTGAAGAGCGACAACGTCGCGAACAATAAAATCGCGCAGCGAGTTTATTAGCATATGAAAAAACCACAAGAAGGATTCACACCCGATCAGATCATCGAACCGGTTTTACGGCGACGTTGGTTGTTGATCATACCCATTCTCCTGTCTTTGATCGCCGGCATCATCCTCGTTATCAAACTACCCAAGATCTATCGTGCCAGCACCCTCATTCTGATTCAGCCCCAAAAGGTGCCCGACGACTATGTACGCTCCATCGTTTCCACCGACATCGACTCGAGGCTCAACACCATTTCACAGCAGATCATGAGTCGATCGAATCTCGAAAAAGTGATCGATGAATTCAATATATTTTCAGAGCCAAATCAGGCCGATATATTCATGGAAGACAAGATAGGGCTCATGCGCAGCTGGATATCCGTCGATTTAATTCGAGAGAGCAGACGCGAGCGCCGAGTGTTTTCCATTTCCTTCAAAGGCGAGGACCCCCGGCTGGTGATGCGAGTCACCAATGCACTGGCCACCTTTTTTATCGACGAAAACCTCAAGGTCCGGGAGGCCCAGCGCGTGGAACGGAGCGACTTTCTCGACGATGAACTCGACGATATCCGGCCGAAGCTGGAAAAACAGGAGGAGGCCTTAAAGAACTACCGCTCGCGCTACATGGGCGGCCTGCCGGAACAACTTCAAACCAACCTGCGCATACTGGAAGGGATTCAGCCTCAGCTCAACATGAAGAACGAAAGCCTGAGATATGCCAAAAACAATCTCATTCTCGTGGAACAACAAACAGCACTGGATAAGCAAGCCCAAGGCCTCAGTGGTGAAGGCAACGATGAAACGATCGTTGTTCAGGTGTCGGAAGACGAGTTTCGGTTGGAAAAAATGAAGGATGAATTGGCGCAGCTGGAATTGAGCTACAAGGAACGCCACCCGGACATCATCAAACTCAAGGCCAGAATCGCCGAACAGGAAGACGTCCTATCGAAAAAAGAGCACAGCCGGCCAAAGCGCCGAACCGGGTTGTGACCACCGATCCAAATCAAATGCGATTACATTTCGGAGAGGTTGTCGCGATTAAAGGAGCGTGATGAGTTAAAACTTCAGATCGCCAAGCTCGAAAGCGAAATCCAACAAGCGGATGATCAGATTAAATATTACCAGAAAATGGTGGAAGAAACCCCCAATCGGGAACAGGAGCTCTTGTCCCTCAACCGGGATTATGAAAACATCAAGGAAAGTTACAATTCCATCCTTTCCAGAAAGCTGGAATCGGACATCGCCGTCAACATGGAGAAAAAGCAGAAAGGTGAACAATTTCGCATACTCGATTCTGCCAAGGTTCCCATGCGACCGAGTGAGCCGGACATGAAGAAATTGTTCATCATGGTCATCGGTGCCGGTATCGGCCTCGGTGCCGGCCTCATCTTTCTGTTCGAATACCTGGACACGTCGTTTCGCAAGCCCGAGGACCTGGAGGCGTATCTGGAGGTGCCGATCCTGTGCACCGTGCCGAGACTGATCCATGACCGGGAACGGCGAATCAAGCGCCTGAACACCCTGTTTTCGCTCCTGTCCATCATGGCTTCCCTGGCACTTTTTGCCGGTTTCAGCGTGTTGACGTTTCACGGCGTGGACAAGACCCTGGAATTTGTTAGGCGGTATGTAAATATTTAAATATAGCCTATTAATTCGAATATGAATCATAGTTAAAAACTAAAAATTTAAAATTCAAAATTAGGATTCCACATTGGGCAAAATTTACGACGCACTCGAAAAATCGCAAAAAGAAAAAACACCGTCCATAGAAATGGTTAAGGGGCCAGCGCTTCAATTTCACACGCCGAAGCAGGACAAAGGTGCGCCCTTCAAACGCTTGGAACCCCTTCGTATGACCGAAAACATGGACAGAAATCTGGTAACGTATTTCAATCCACAGTCGCTGGAATCCGAGATGTTCAAAATACTGCGGGGTAACATCTTGTTCCCTGTAAAAAAAAGCAGAACCGCCCAATCGATCCTTGTCACCAGCGCATTGCCCGGTGAAGGCAAGTCCTTTGTGGCGGCAAACCTTGCCGTCAGCATTGCACAAAACATCAACGAGCATGTGCTTCTCATGGACTGTGACGTGCGCCGACCATCCATTCACAAGATATTCGGGCTCGAAGGCGATGTCCCGGGGTTGACGGAGTATCTTACACCAGCGGGCGGGCTTACGGATGTGACTTCTCAAAACCGAACGTGAAAAAGCTACCATACTGCCGGCCGGCGATCCGCCGCAAAACCCGACCGAACTGTTGTCCTCCCTGAGGACGGAAGCGCCTCATCAATGAGGTCACCCAGACGCGCTACAAGGACCGCACATCATCATCGATTCACCCCCCCCTCAGCTCACGGCGGAAACCAGTGCCCTGGCCCGGCAGGTGGATGGGGTGATTCTGGTGGTGAAATCGGGAAGAACACCCAGGACACTGGTGGAAGAGCTTATCGAGGGTATCGGCAGGGAAAAAGATCTTGGGCGTTGTCTTGAACTGGTTCGATCTGCGTTCTTCCAGTTACTACGGC
>CAVOZW010000002.1:0-240361 GCA_963701385.1 uncultured delta proteobacterium | reverse complement strand
GACATCCACGGCGCAAGGCAAATGATTTATGTCAGAAATCAAGTATTTTGCTGCCAATGAGCTGATACCATATCTTGTATACGCGCAATTCAAGAATTGTTAAATTTTAGGTCAGTATGTAAATATCTACCGAATCCTTGATAGGTCTGTATTTGAAGCTTCCCCTAAATATACAGATACTATTGACGTGAGGTGAAAATCAACACCCCTGAAAGGTACTATCCAACAGTTGATTTGAACTTTTTTATCTGTAATATCATTTATTTAGGCTGAATCATAAAGTCCAAGCCTGGAAGTATTCTTCGGATTTGATGTAATCTTTATCAGCACCGACCCCAGCAACATTGATATTTGCGTTTGTAAGCTTTGAAAAAGCATGGGGATATTTGTTCTGGAGTTATTCTGGAATAATCTGGGATTGAGAATGTTCAGCAAAATGATATGAGACCCTGTAAAATGCCATTTATCATCCTGAAATTATCTAAAAAAGGGCTATGGCGAGAGCCTTCTTGAGTCCGAATGGCCCCCCCAGCACTTAACCCAAATCCACCGTCTCTCAAAACTTATTGTTGCTTTTCACGTTTGCCGGAAGGACACAAAGCCTGCGCTTTTAGGTCCGGTTTATAATTGCCGGATATGTGAGCGGATCACGGGGGCGTTGTTACCTCCAGGAGATTAATAATGTCAAATCATTACCATCAAGAAGGAAACGTCCAGTTCTTAAAAGCCTCCCTGACAGCTTCGCGAAAATCGTAAATCGGTTTCGATTGTATCTGTGGAGAGGGATATGCCAAGGCGTAGGTCAATTTCAACCGCGGACGAAACGGGCGCAGCACAACCTCGTTGCGCCAGTGTTGGGCGGCGAAGGGTTCCATCAAACCGACGCAGAGATCCTGGGCGATCATGGCGTAACCCGTGTGCGAGGTATGATAAGCCATTACGTATCTTGGGTTCACACCGGCTTTCTGAAAGATTTGCTCCTCCTCCTCCCAGGTGAGCGGTCCGGTGGGCAGGGTTTTTAACAGCGGTATCCCGACCAAGTCTTCGGGGACAATGACGCCTTTCGATGCCAGTGGATGCGAAATAGACATGGCACAGTAATTTTCGGTTTCGAGTAACGTTTCCATTTCAATGCCGGTGATAGGTGGAAAGGCGAGGGTTACGGCTAAATCAACTCGCATTTGCTGTATCCGTTTTAGGAGATCCGTGACAATTACCGTGTCAACATTGATCATGATCGTGGGATAATGGACGCGAAAGGCTTTAATGGCAATCGGCAACAGGGTTGCCGACAAAGCGGGAGTACAGGCAATTTTCAACTCACGAGGTTCGCTGCGGCGAATTCTCTCAGCCGTCCGATCCAGACGTTCCACGCCCAGAAAATTCTGCTCAACGGCATCATAAAAACGTCCCGCCCGCTGTGTTCGGCTGCAGACGTCCTTTTATACGGTTAAAAAGTGTGAAGCCTAGTTCCTCTTCCAAGGCGATGATCAAGCGGCTGATTGCAGGCTGGGTGATAAACATACGACTTGCGGCTTCCTTGGTGGTCCCGGTCAAGATAACATGCCGAAAGGCCTCGAGCTGTCTGAAATTCATTGGGTTAGATCCTTCCCCGCTAGTAATTGGTCGTCCAGTTCATAATTACAACGTCGGTAAAGCAATAATATTTGCGCATACACCATGCACTTATATGACTTGACATTATAATTATCCCGCGTATAGCATTTATAAATGAAAAATAAAATATCATTTATTTTCTTTTAGAAAAATCATTCCTTGATAGACCATCCATAAAATAATTTCATGCGGCCGAAGACAGAACACCACGGGTCTGACCGCAGATGAACGAGCCATTCTAAATATTGTAGCGCGAACAGACGTCATATTATTTTATCGACCTCGCATGGCGTTGTGACCGTAAGGACTCCGGCTCCAACCGGGGGAAATCTATTTTCGAATAACTCTTCAATTAACACAGAAATAGGAGGGATCATGAAAATTTTATCACCCAGGTTTATATTTTGTTTAGCAGTAATTTTGCTGTGTTCTGCTGTCGTAACTTATGCTGGTGACCAAGCCACCGATGCCGAAAATCAGATTATCAGAATCGCCCTAAATCAGGAACCGCCCCAGCTAAACAGCTTCCTCACCGAAGATTCGGTCAGCATGATGGTGCTGGGCCACGTCATGGAAGGCTTGTTGTGCTATGACAGGCGGGGGCGCTTGGCACCGGGGGTGGCTGAACGCTGGGACGTCGATTCCAAGGGGGCGACGTTCTACCTGCGAAAAAATGCCCTCTGGAGCGATGGAAAGCCTGTAACTGCCAAAGATTTTGTGTTCGCCTGGCGCATGGCGGTTGATCCGAAGGTGGCCAGCGAATACGCCTTTATCGTGTACCCGGTGAAAAATGCCGAGGCGATCAATACCGGTGAAATAAAAGATCTCACCCAACTGGGCGTCAAAGCCATCGACGATTATACCCTGAAGGTCGATTTCGAATATCCCTGCGGCTATTTTCTGGGCCTGGCGGCTTTTTCGACCTATTTTCCCGTACGGGAGGATTTTTACAAAAGCATGGGCAGCAAATATGCCGCCGAAGCCTCGAACCTGCTGTACAACGGGGCTTTCAAGCTGACCAAGTGGGTCCATGGTGCCTCCCTGAGAATGGAAAAAAATGAAAATTACTGGAACAAGAACGCGGTTACCCTTAAAGTCATCGATTGTCCTTACATTACGGCCGATACCACGGCCCTGTTGAACCTTTTCAAAGACGACAAAATCGTCGTGGCTGAGCTGGATTCCGAGACGATCAAGACGGCCATGAAAAGCAAAATGAAGATTCGCAAGTTCGACAGCGGCCGCTTACGCTACATCGTCTTCAACCACCGTGAGGGCAAAGTAACTGCCAACCTGAACTTCAGAAAAGCCCTTCGTGCGGTCTTTGACCCCCAATTGTTTGCCGACAAGGTAGTCGGGGTTCCCGGCACCCTGCCCGGACGCAGCGTCATGATGTCTTTTCTGGAGGGCGTGAATGACAAATTCCGCAAGGAATATCCGGTCCCGGTACACAAAATCGATAAAGCGGCCGCTAAGGAATTTCTGGCCAAGGCAAAAAAAGAGCTTGGTATCGACACTTTTCCACCCCTGGTACTGCTGTGCGACGATACCCCCTCGATTGCCAAGATGGGTGAATACCTGCAGGGCTTGTTTAATGGTGCCCTGGGTCTGGATATCAAACTCGACAAACAGATCTTCAAACAGCGCTTGGCCAAGGCCAGTGCCGGTGAATTTGACATGGTGATCGGCGGCTGGCTGCCGGATTACGACGATCCCATGACCTATGCGGAACTGTTTGCCTCCTGGAACGCGAACAACTCCGGCAAATGGAAAAACGCGGTGTATGACGAGAATATCCGCATCGCCAGCAATTCAGTCGAGCCGAAGGTACGCATGGATGCGTTCGCCAAATGCCAGCAGGCCATGTACGACGATATTGGGGTTATCCCTTTGTTCGAAGGCAGTATCGTCTATGTTCAGCATAAAAATGTTAAAGGGATCAGCCGTTCGGTAACCGGTTTCAATCCCAATTATATCTATACCAAGATCATCAAATAGATTGTCTGCTAACGTGCTGTGTCGGGTGTCGGGCGGCCATGGCCTGCCGGATACCCGACACTCCCAAAGAGAGGCAAAATGCTGAAATACATCCTAAAAAGAGTTTTATCAGGGGTGGTGACGGTGTGGTTTATTGCCACCGCCACCTTTATGGCCATGCATGCGGTGCCGGGTGATCCGCTGAGCAGTGAAAAAGAGGTCAGTCCGGAGATCCGCAAAAACCTCGAAATAAAGTATGGCTTGGATAAACCCGTCATGACCCAATATTTCATCTACTTAGGCAACATGCTCAAAGGTGATTTCGGGATCTCTTTCACCCAGCAAAACCGTATGGTCAACGACATCATCCGCGAACATTTTCCGGTTTCGGCCATTCTGGGGGTTTTGGCGATTCTTTTTGCCGCCTTGGGCGGTGTTCTTTGGGGGGCTTTAACAGCCCTTTACCGCAACAAGCTACCGGATATCGTCATCATGTTCCTGGTGATTCTGGGTGTGGCGGTTCCGGGCTTCGTATTTGCCGCCCTGGCCCAGATTGCGATTGTATTAATCAATAAAGCGACGGGAGCCTCCGTTTTTCCGGTGGCTGGCTGGGGCTCCATCATGCATATGTGGGTGCCGGCGTTTGTTTTGGGTATCGGCACCATGGCTTATTTGACACGTTTGATGCGTTCCTCCATGCTCGAAGTCATTAATTCCGACTTCATCCGCACCGCCAAATCTAAAGGTCTGTCCGCCACTCGAATTTTCTTTGTGCATCAACTTAGAAACGCGGTACTCCCGGTGGTCACCATTCTCGGGCCCGCAATCGCCGCCATCACCACCGGTGGCTTCGTGGTTGAATTGGTGTTCGCCATTCCGGGTTTGGGACGGTATTTCGTCGAGGCAATCCAGCAGATGGATTATACCGTGATCATGGGCACAACCGTTTTCTACGGTGCTTTTCTGGTTCTGATGGTCACGTTGGTGGATATCGTTTATGCATATGTCGATCCGCGAATAAGACTAAAATAAGCAAAGAGGCAGAAAAAAGATGACGGAACATGCGTTATACAACCCGCAAGGGATAGATTTCGAAGGGGTAACGGTCACGAGCGATATTCAACAGTTGACCCGCCCATCGCTTTCATATTGGCAGGACGCTTGGGTGCGCCTGAGGAAAAACAAGCGCGCCATGGCCTCCTTGTGTATTGTCGTGACCCTGATCCTTTTTACCCTGGTCGGTCCGCTGCTCTGGCGGGTTGATCCGTCCGCGCAGGACCTGGATCAGATTTCACAGTTTATCACTTTCAATAAAACAGCGGTCATTACCGAGTCTCAGACGGTCTGGGAAGGGATTACTCTGGATAGTTTTTCGGCTGAACCGGAAGAGATACCGGACGAATTGCTGGCCAGTGCAAACGTCGAGGTCGTGGGCAGCTCCACCACCCAGGGAGTGCGATTGAAGTGGGCCCCGGTAGAGGGCGCGGCCGGTTATGTGATCTATCGCAACGAAAAAGCACCCGATCCCGATGATCTGGGTATCCCGGTGGGTGAAACCGATGCCGGCAACATCGTCGGCTATGAAGATCGCTTGAAACTTGAATCCCGCACCTATCATTATTCCATCGTTGCCACCGATGGCATGGATGAGGCAGACACACATGCGACGCTTGGTGTGACAGTTGCCCAGGGTATCACCCTGCAAGAGGCCCAGCGCCGGGGATTGGGCGGCAACGTCGGTGAAACCGTCACCTTGAAAGCGCATCCCCTGGGCACCGACTATTTGGGTCGCGATATGCTGTCGCGTTTGATGTACGGCGCACGCATATCCATGTTCATCGGTATCGTAGCACCGGTTCTCTTTGTCATTTTCGGCACGATCTACGGGGGCTTTGCCGGCTTTCTGGGCGGCAAGATCGATCGCTATCTGATGGCCTTTTCCGATTTCGTAGTGGCCCTGCCGTTTCTGCTGTTCATGATCCTGTTTAAAATATCCTTTGGTATCGGACCGGGGGAAAGCGGGGTCATTCCCATGTTGATTGCCCTGGTGATCCTTTCATGGCCCGGAACATCACGTCTGGTCCGCGGGCAGGTCATGCAGCAGCGGGATGAAGGTTATATTCAAGCGGCTAAATTGTTGGGGGCCAAAAGCGGATATTTGATCATGCGCCACATGATTCCTAACACCATGGGGGTGATTTTGGTAGCGCTGACCTTTGCGGTGCCGACCTGTATTTTTACGGAGGCCTTTCTGTCGTTCATCGGCATGGGTGTCGCCCCGCCGACGCCGTCCTGGGGCTCGATGTGCAACGAGGGGATCAAAACCATGCTCTCGCATCCCCATGAGTTGATTTTCCCGGCGGTATTGATCAGTGCGACCGTGCTTGCGTTCAATCTATTGGGGGATGGGTTGCGGGACGCTTTGGATCCCCGAATGAGGTCAAGAGAATGAAGAAAACCAATCATAGTAATGTGCTGGAGGTCAAAGACCTCAACGTGGAATTCAGTACCTATGGGGGTACCGTCAAGGCCGTACGGGGGGTCAGTTACAATGTCCGCAACGGCAAGACCCTGGGGGTAGTGGGTGAATCCGGCTGCGGTAAATCCGTGACGGTCCAGGCTATTTTGCAATTGATCCCCATGCCCCCGGGTCGCATCACCAGCGGCTCGGCGAAACTCAACGGCAAGGAAATGATCGGCATGAGCCCCAAGGACATCAATACCATCCGGGGGCGGGAGATCGGCGTGATCTTTCAGGATCCGATGAGTTCCCTGAATCCCACCATGAAGATCGGCAAACAGATTGCTGAAACAGTAAAAGTTCACCAGCACGCCAGTAATGACGAGGCCATGCAAAAGGCAATCGCCCTTCTGGAAAAGACCAAAATCCCGGAAGCAGCCAAACGCGCCCAGCAATACCCCTTCGAATTTTCCGGTGGCATGCTTCAGCGCGCCATCATTGCCATGAGCTTGGCTTGCGATCCCACCCTGTTGGTGGCCGACGAACCCACCACGGCCTTGGATGTCACCATTCAATCCCAAACCCTCGAGATTATGAATGATTTACAGCAGAAAATGGGCATGAGCATCATTTTAATTACCCATGATCTGGGTGTCATCGCCCACATGGCCCACGACGTGGCGGTCATGTACGCCGGTCAGATAATCGAAGCGGGCACTGTGGACGATATTTTTTACCGCTCATCGCACCCCTACACCCTGGGTCTTCGCTACGCCATGCCGACCAACATCGAAGGCGCTGACCGCAAGCTTATGCCCATTGATGGCAGCCCGCCGGATCTTTTCAAACCCCCCAAGGGTTGCGGTTATTATGCCCGTTGTCCCTATGCCATGCGCGTGTGTGAAAGCCATAACCCGGAGGAATTCACCATCAGCGGAAAACACTTCGCGCGCTGCTGGCTTCAGCATCCGTCTGCGCCCAAAGTAGAGGGGGAGCTTTTTCAGATCGGTCACACGGAGAACGCTAAATGAATACGATAATCGAAACCAAAGACCTGAAAAAATATTTTCAAATCGGCAAGAACCGGATCGTGCATGCCACGGACGGTCTATCCGTGACCATCGGCGAAAACGAGATCGTGGGATTGGTGGGCGAAAGCGGCTCCGGCAAGTCGACCTTTGGTAAGGCCGTGGTGGGGCTGCATGACAAGACCTCCGGGGAGGTCTGGTATAAGGGTGAATTGACCCCGGCCCATTTCACACCGTCGGACTATAAAAAGTACTCCACCGAAATGCAGATGATTTTTCAAGACCCCTATTCCTCGTTGAATCCGCGCATGACCGTGCTGGAAATCATCGGCGAAGGCTTGCATCTGCAAGGTGGCTTCACCCATGCGGACATCAAGGAAAAGGTGGCCGAGTGGCTGCGGCGGGTGGGCCTGCAACCGGATCATATGTCGCGCTACTGCCACGAGTTTTCCGGCGGGCAGCGCCAGCGTATCGGCATCGCCCGCGCTTTGGTGCTGAATCCAAAATTCGTGGTCTGTGATGAGCCCATCTCGGCCCTGGATGTCTCGGTTCAAGCCCAGGTGGTAAATCTTTTGGGTGAATTCCGGGATACACTCGGGATCAGTCTGCTCTTTATCGCCCATGATCTGTCCATGGTCAGATATGTGTCGGATCGTATCATTGTGATGTATCTGGGAGCCATGGTTGAAATCGGCACAGCCGATGAAGTCTTTTTTCATCCGCAACATCCCTACACGCGCCTGTTGATCGCCTCTAATCCCGAGGCGGATCCGGAATACGAGCGTAAACATGCGCATGTGCCGATAAAAGGGGAAATCCCCTCACCGATCAATATCCCACCAGGATGTCGTTTTGCAGGCCGTTGCCCGGATGTCATGGAAAAATGCCATACGGTCACGCCCGAGTTGGTCATGAGAAACGCCAGCCACGGAGCGGCGTGCTTGCTATATGCATGAAATCATTTTTTTAGGGAGAAACAAATGTCAACCTATTCTCGCATACTAACGGTAGCCCTGCTTGTGCTGAGCCTGTTGGGGGCCGTGCCGGCCGCCGCCAAGAACCTGCGTCTGGCCATGGACGCCGAACCGGTCTCGATGGACCCCCATGCTCATTTGAGCACGGGAACCTTGCAGTTTTCACACCTGGTTTTCGATCCCTTGCTGCGCTGGACGAAGGCGATGGATTTCGAGCCACGCCTGGCCTATAAATGGGAACGAATCGATGCACGCACCCTGCGGTTTCACCTGCGTAAAGGGGTGACCTTTCACAGCGGCAACCCGCTGACGGCCAAAGATGTCGCGTGGACCCTGCAACGTCTTAAGCGCAGTGAAAGTTTCAAGGGCATTTTCGTGCCGGTGGCGGGAACCGAAATTATTGATGATCACACCATCGATCTCATCACCAAGATTCCATATCCACTGTTGTTAAACATCGCGACCTATATTTTTCCCATGGATCGGCTGTTTTACAGCGGTGTGGACGATTTAGGAAAACCCAAGGACGCTATCTTAAAATTTGAACCCTCCTTTGCCCAGGACAATGCCTCTGGTACCGGCCCTTTTAAGGTGACCGAGTGGTTGCCCGGTACCCGAATGATATTTGAGCGGGTTGCCTCTTATTGGGACGATCGATCCCCGGGTAATGTGAGCCGGATTGAGCTAAGTGCCATTGGTGACTCCTCCGATCGTGTCAATGCCCTTTTGGCGGGCAAAATGGATATGATTATGCCCGTAGCACCACAGGATTACGAACAGATTCGTATAGCCGATGATGCCAGTTTGCTTACCACGGCCACTCCACGGATTATTCTGCTTCAGTTGAATCAAGACCGTCGGCCGGAATTCAGGGATGTTTTGGTTCGCCAGGCTATCGTGCATGCTATCGACAACCGTGCCATCGTGGATGCCGTAATGAAAGGCGCGGCCACTGCCGCAGGTCAGCAGTCGCCCAAAGGCTACGTCGGACACGTGGAAGGGCTCAAGCCACGCTTTAACCTGAAACGGGCCCAAAAAATGATGCAAAAAGCCGGTTATCCAGACGGTTTTACCTGCAGCATGATCGCACCCAACAACCGCTATATCAACGATGAAAAGATCGCCGCCACGGTTGTTTCCATGCTGGCTAAAATCAATATTCGTGTACAACTCATCACCATGGACAAAGCGCGATATTGGGAGCAATTTGCTGCCCGCCAGGGCGACATTCAGATGATCGGGTGGCATCCGGATACTGAGGACTCGGCCAACTATAGCGAATACCTGGTCATGTGTCCCAATAAGGCCACCGGTTACGGCCAGGAAAACAGCGGCGGTTATTGCAACCCAGTCGTGGATGATCTGGTGCTCAGAAGTCAGGCGGAGCTTGATCCGGCCAAACGCGGCGCCATGCTCCAGCGGGTTGAGCAGCTCCTGTTTGACGATGCGGCTTTTGTGCCCTTGCACTGGCAAAATATATCCTGGGCTGCCTGGAAAAAGGTCGACATCAAACCGATCGTAAATGCCTTAAATAATCCCTATCTGGGGGATTTGGTCATACACTGACAATAAAGCTGGCGTTGGGTCGTCGTCGCCCCGCCTTTTTGCTGATTCTTTGAAAACTGGAGAAACATATGAAAATCCTAGTCGGCTACGATTATTCCACCGTTACCCAGGAAGTACTGGCTCTTGCAAAACAGCAGGCCCAAGCATTCAATGCCGAAGTCTACCTGCTGAGGTCCCTTGAACAAAATCAGGAACAGCAACGCGATACAATTCAGCAGGCGGAACAGAATTTGGACCACGTCAGGCGTGAATTTACCACTATGGGACTGGCCTGTGACACCCATGTTAAGGTCAGCGCTCTGTCGGCCGGAGAACATATTGTCCAATTCGCCGAACAAAACAGCATCGATCTGATAGTAATCGGCGTTCGCAGACGTTCTAAAGTGGGCAAGCTGCTTTTCGGTTCCAACGCTCAGCTGATTATTTTAACGGCTCCTTGTCCGGTACTCACCGTAAAATAAAAATTAAATACCTTTATATCTCCTTAACAATTACAAATGGGTTACCTCCTGATCCTGTCGAAGGGGGCTTCACAAAATTATTTTCACTGTTTTTTATAAATCCCTCCTGAAATGATTTTCGATTGAAGCCTTCAATCTATCGCTTGACGTGAAGCGAAGATTACCACAAGTTTAACGGTTCCATTAAACAATAGACTTTGTAACAAAATGAAATATTTGCGTTATTTTAGATAGTTAACATAATTCGATAGAAATCAAAACACCGCTGGGATCTTGAAATGTCGGCAACTTGATTTGTTAATCGATACCCTTTTTAGCTGCCCTGTTATTCGTCATCCCCCCTGATAGGATGGCCTCGATGTGAAAACTATTGAAGAAGTCTAAAGCCAGGCAACTCATTAAGCGTAGTAGCCCACGAACTCACCGCAACTATCATTGAAAAATTCCATGGCTTCATCGACGGTATCGAATATTATCCAGTCGTGGCGGATAGTCTTTTCACCTTTTTTGCGAATCCGTTCAATTTCAGTATTCCCGAAATATTGAAGAACCTCGCAGCAAGCTACGAGGAATCTTCGACCGTAAGGAATTCTGTCTAATTTAGATTCGCTCGCTAACCCCGCAGCAAGCTACGGGGAATGCGCTCGCTGTTGCGGTTCAAAATGGTCCTGATAATCTGTGTAAAGTTCATGCTTTCTCATTTGAAATCCTCCTTATGTTGAATATTTATACGCAGACTATCACATGGGTTTGACAGATCCGGTCATAGCATTGTAATTTTGTTAAGCTGCTGTTAGAATAGTCATAAAACTAAAAAGGGGACTCTATGAACAAACGCGATCTCATCCATATCCTGTGCGTTGAGAACGGAATTTCGCATTCAGAAGCAACCAATATTGTCATTATGTTTTTTGAAGAGATGGCCAGCTCACTCGAAAAAGGTGATCGGGTTGAAATTCGGGACCTGTGTCCTTTCTATGTGAAGAATTATGAAGGTTATGCTGGCAGAAATCCAAAAACAGGCGAGCCTGTGCAGGTTAAACCCAAGAAGCTGCCATATTTCAAATGTGGAAAAGAGCTGAAGGAGCGCGTGGATCAATGATGATCCCTAAAATCATCGGAATACATTGCGCGTAATGACAGGTGTTTCCGTGAAAAAACGATACTCAGGACATTATTGTAGAATTTGCGGTGCCATAAAGCCGAGTGAAAAATTTTCAAATAAAGGGCATCGGAATCATATTTGCAAGGAGTGTTCTCGAAAACCGAAAGTTGAGATTAATGAGATAGATATGGAACACGAAATTTTCGGATATTTGAAACAATCCCATATATCCGACAAAAATGTGAAACGCTTAAAACTGTTGGTCAACTCAGAAAGCGAAAATATAGCTAAATTGGCCAATATTGTTTTAGAAGTAGCCAACGTAAAACCCTATAAGAAACGGCGGCTCAAGGTGTTGGCAAGGGAAAGGCGCGACCTTTTACAAAAATTGGAAGAAACTGGCCTTATTTTTGCGCATCATAATTATTAGCTCTGACTCATGCCACTGTTAGTACGGCCATAGAATCAATGTTGGCTTCATGAAGAAAGAGGGAACAAATTGGTATTTTCTATTGATAAAAATCTAAATAAAATAATCGCAACTATCCAATATGGTGGCCGCACAGAAAAATACGAGTGTATAATTAGCGCCTGCGATAATTCTGTTTGTACTTGTGCAAATATCTATTTAGAACTTATTCCAATGCAGTTTGATTGCGACAGCAGATCGAATTTGCGTAGTCGAAAAGTAGAGATTGATATTGATAAGAGAACATTGGGGTATAAAGACAAGAAAAAGATTTCGAAAGAGGACTTAAAGTTTTCTAGATTATTTCTCAGCAAATTGAACGAGAATGACTACCAACTTTTATATAAAAATCATTTCGCATATAAGAATAAAATTAGCAATAATGCGCCTCTTGAAATAATTGAGGGCTATTTTGATTACCAACAAGTCGAACAAGACGGATTAATGTATGCTTATAATGACATTCTGCCATATGGTGACCAATTTCATATCACGATAAATGGGAAAAAATGTATTATTATCGACCAATATTGCCTCTTACCAAAATGCTCATGCACAGACACCAATCTGGATATAATGCAAATCGACGAACTTGGAAATACCGGAAAAGAACTATGCTTTGTTGCCCTAAATTACAAAAAAAAGCAATGGAAGTTGATAGATGTGTCTCCAATTCCCATGTTCTTGGAAACAGTGAGATCAAAAATAGAGGAACAGCTACCGGATATTTATAGAGAAATGCAAACCAGGCATAAAAAGCTCAAAACGATTTACGCAAATTGTAAAAAACGACATTATTCAGTTAACCTGGAACCTAAACTCCCAAAACCTGGCAGAAACGATCCGTGCCCATGTGGGAGCGGAAAAAAATTCAAAAAATGCTGTTTGGGGTGATTAACTGAAGATTGTTTTAGCCAACCATGGTCATATGCATGAAGAGGCCAAGTGTGATCAATGATAGATGAAAATAGCTGAACACTAAATTCACGGGATTGCATTCCGCTACGTTCCATGCACCTGCTGCTGCTCGGCGGCTAATGAGATTGACGATGTTTTTGAAAAATAACCATGAATTTTGAGGAAAAATGTTGAAGAAAACAGCAACTTTTGACCCAGAAAGACTTCGATCAGCAAAGAAATTAAAAGCAGATGATAATTTCACTCCATGTTCCATTAATGATGGAGATGAGTTGTATCCAAATGGCATTTTTGTTTTTAATATCACAAAAATGTTGGACTTTCTGATAACTACTCCTGATGAAGTCGATTATTTAGAAGTGAAAGTGTTTGATTTTCCAAGAAGTTTTTCATCCATAGATGAATCAGATGTTGATTCGGTTGATATCTCTTTGCCAGTAATAATAGCGGAAATATCCCCTGGGCATTATAATTTAATTGACGGGAATCATAGAATGGAAAAAGCACGCAAGATGGGAATTGAAAAAATACCAGCATACAAGATTGATGTTAACCAACACATAAATTTTTTAACTGATGATAAATCATACCGTTCCTACATTGATTATTGGAATGGAAAATGTTCATAATTTTGAATTATAGAAAGCCTAACAAGCAGTTGCCAGGCGCCCCGATCACCCGTTTGGCCCCTTCGCCTGCGGTTCGAAATCAAAACGTTTGACCGGACGATTTTATGTCCATTCTCCCTGCAAGATTGCCTACCAACTTAGCATTAGGCAGCGGATAAAATCAAAAAAAACGAGAAGGCTAATGAGACTTTCAGATCAAGATGCCAAGCTATTTTTTCAGCTGATGTGGGCGGTGCAATTTTATGTGAATCAAAAGCTTAAGATTCATGATATTAAGTGCGTTGATGATTATGCTGATTTGCCTACTGACCAAAAGGTAAAAGTGCGCGATGCACTTTATGAGAATATAGAACTCATTGATTCCTTTGTTAGTGAGAATCCACAGAATTTTTCTAAAAAAAATCTGGCTATCGTTTCAAAATGGAAAAAATTCATCAGGGGCAGTTTTTTTATTGAACGGCTATTAAAGAAATGCGCCGTTTTTATGCAAGAAAATAAAGTCTATGGAGTATTTGGGCTTTCCCAGAACTTCGACCAGTTGACGAATAATGCGAAACTCCCATTATATGTCGATACGGTTTTATTACCTTTCAAGAGCAAAATTATTTTTGACGGCCTTCTGGGGTTTCAAAACATATCCTTCGGTGGTGGGATCAAGCGCAGTCTAAAAGAAATATACATGCGGGCCAAACAAAATAATCAGATTATCGATAGCTTGGAAAAATCCCAAGTGGAAAAAGAAAACAAATCAAAACCCAAACCACTAAAAAGTTGGGAACCTGAATTAGAGGAGTTAGCCCACATAGCGAAAAAAATGAAAGGATCACTAGACTCTCCAGCAATTTACAGTCCGGCATTTAGCCTAGTAATACTCACGTGATATCAGTCTGTTGACATAATCCAAGAAATTTTAACCTCACCGTAACAATCGCTTTCTGAAGATTTATTATTTAAAAGGGGCAAATTCAATTCTGTAAGATGGGTCCCGTTTTGCATTTTCATAAGAAATGAGGTATCTGTAACGAAATGGAGGTAGGCTTTGATTGCAGATATGCTAAAAAAGGCCAGGTTATTTTTGGGCCTGATATGTGCAACATCTCCATATCAAAGTGATAATTTCTAACTGAAGGTAAAATGATGGCTTCAAAACATACACATAAAGAATTAGAACGAAATGATTCCGATAATGAACAACTATATAGATCCTTATTTGAAAATAACTATTCGGCTATGCTTTTGATTGATCCAGAAACCGGTGATATCAAAGATGCGAATCCATCGGCTTGTTTATTCTACGGTTATGCAAAAGAGGAACTAATAAAATTGCAAATTACAGATATTAACACACACTCTAAGAAAGAAATATTTATGGAGATGGAAAGGGCTAAATATGAAAAGAGGAATTATTTCAATAAACCAAAAGTGGTGTTGAACTAGAAATATTGGAAAAGCTATTTACAGCTGAAGAAGCTGAGATAGCCATGTCTTTAAAGCCGTATCCTGAGCCAGTCGCCGCCATTGCTGAGAGAACCAATCAAGATGGACGAGAATTGGGGCAAATCCTATATGATATGTCCAAAAGAGGGTTGATTCTTCGTTTTAAAGAATCTGAGGAGGTAATATATTATTTCTTGGCGCCTTGGGTGGTAGGGATATGGGAATTTCAAGTGAATCGTTTGAACAAAGAAAACATTCCATTGTACGAAAAATTCCATCAGGAAGGCATAGTGGCTTCTGCAAAAGGTAAAAGTGTAGGAGGGTTTCGGGTAATTCCAGTTGAACAGGAAATAGATACCCCCGGGCATGCCCGGGGGTATCTATGGCTATATTTTACAGAACAAGGCAATTAAATCCTGCTTGTTTATGTTCATGCTATTGAACCGCAAAAGCGAGCGCATTCCCCGTAGCTTGCTGCGGGGTTAGCGAGCGAATCTAAATCATGACGCCCTACATTATTATTTTGAAAGCAAGGAGCATATTCTTCTCGAATATATCGATAAAATCACGAGTGACAGCCAGTAACATGAACAGGAGGACAGAAAAATGGGAGGTAAGACATTTACAGTTTATAAATATCGCTGGGTAGTACTTTTTTTCTATTCAATGATGCAGTGCATTATGCAGATGCTCTGGATCACCTTTGCCCCGATCACCAGCGAAGCAGCCGAGTTTTATCAGGTGTCGGCCTTGCAGATTGGTTTTCTGTCCATGGTCTTTATGATCGTTTACCTATTCGTTTCCATCCCGGCCTCATGGGCCATTGATACATTTGGAATCCGCAAGGGAGTCGGATTTGGAGTAGTTCTGACGGGCATTTTTGCCATGACGCGTGGTTTCGGCGGTGACAGCTTCACTTGGGTACTGGTTTCGATGATCGGAATTGCTGTCGCCCAGCCGTTCATCCTCAATTCCCTGACAGCCATGGCTGCTCGCTGGTTTCCCCTGGAAGAGCGGGCAACGGCAGCAGGCATTGCCTCCCTGTTTCTTTTTGTCGGGCTGATGGCCGGACTGGCTGTGACGCCCTCTTTGACGATCAAATACGGGATCCAGGGTATGCTGAAAGTATACGGTGTATTGACACTCGTTTTTGCCGTAGCATACCTGATATTTGTCAAAGAAAAGCCGCCAACACCGCCGGCCGAGGTCGACACCGAACGGTCCCTGGTCTTTGACGGGCTGAAACATATTTTCAAACAGAAGGATATGATAGTACTGCTGATCATCTTCTTCTTCAGCCTCGGCATGTTCAACGCCGTCACCACCTGGATCGAGCAGATAATCGCCCCTCGAGGCTTTTCCATCGTACAGGCTGGAAATCTGGGTGGCCTGATCATGATTGGCGGTATCATCGGCTGTATTATCGTTCCGCCCATAGCTGACAAGATACGGAAACGTAAGATTTTCGTGATCCTGAGTGCGGTCCTGACACTGCCGACACTGGTTGGAATGTCCTTCACAACCAGTTACGCGCTGCTGCTGGTTTCCGGCTTTCTCTTCGGCTTTTTCTTCCTCAGCGTCGGGCCGATTATTTATCAGTACAGCGCTGAAATCTGTTATCCGGCGCCGGAAGCCACTTCACAGGGGTTGTTGATACTGGCCGGTCAAATTTCCGGTATCATTTATATTTTTGGAATGGATGCATTCAGGTCGGCAGACGGATCCATGACACCCTTTCTTCTGTTCATGATCGCGGTAATCCCCATCAACATCTTTCTGGCAACGCGATTAAAGGAATCAACCATGGTTGAAGCGGGTAGCGGGAGGTAAAAATGAAAAACGTACGTGTGAACATGACACTGCTGGAGGTCACAACCGAGAATATACCGGACGGACATGAGCTGATCGGCGGCAGATGCCTGACCGCGAGAATCCTCAACCAGGAGGTCTCCCCGGGCATAGATCCATTGTCTCCAGATGCAAAGCTGGTCATTGCCCCGGGACCCCTTGCAGGCACCAATGCCTCGTCGCTGGGAAGGCTGTCCATCGGCGCCAAAAGCCCTCTGACCCACGGCATTAAGGAATCCAATGTTGGCGGTCCGGCCGGGCAGAAAATCGATCGTCTGGGTATCCGTTCAATTATCATCGAGGGCTGCCCGGAAGATGACAGCATGTATGTCCTGTACCTCAGCCCCGATAATTTCTACCTGGAGAAAGCGGATGATCTCAAGGGCCTTAAAAACACGGACACCGCAATCCGGCTCCGGGACAAAACCAACCATAAAGTCACCGTGGTATCCATCGGGCTGGGGGGAGAACGGCGCTGGAAATCCGCTGCCATAACCTGTACCGACAAGGATGGACGCTGCTCACGGCATGCAGCCCGGGGTGGCCTGGGATCCGTTATGGGGGCCAAGGGGCTGAAGGCTATCGTCATTGACGACAAAGGGGCGCCGCGCGTTGCTTTGAAAGATAAAGACCATTTCCGCAAAACCCAGCAACAGTTTGCCGAGCTGGTGAAAACAGATCACCAGACCCAGGATATGAGCAGGGTGGGCACTCCCGGTATCATCGATGCTCTGCGCGACATCGGTTCCATGCCGGTGCTCAATTACGGCAGCGACCCTCTGGATGGGATCGAGAACATCAACGGCGAAGCCCTGCTGAAGCTGGTACAGGAACGGGGGGGGGCCATGGATCCCTGCATGCCGGGCTGTCTCATCGGCTGTTCGATGGTTTTCAATGATGCAGACGGCAACTATGTCACGTCCAGTTTTGAATATGAAACCATTGCCCTGATGGGGACCAACCTGGGTATCACCGACCCCGACGTCGTAGCCCAATTCGACCGGATTGTCGACGACATCGGCATCGACTCCATCGAGCTGGGCAGTGCCCTGGGGGTGGCAGCTTCTGCCGGTCGGCTTAATATGGGTGATGCCGATGGTGTGTACAAACTGCTGGAGGAGGTTGAACAGGGCACAGAGTTCGGGGCCATCTTGGGGGACGGTGTTGTCGAGACCGCCGCGTACCTGGGGGTAACCAGGATACCGGCCTTCAAGGGCCAGTCCATGCCTGCCCACGATGCACGGGTTACCAAGACAACCGGCGTCACCTACTTCACCAGCCCACAGGGAGCCGATCACACGGCCGGGCTTTCCTACGAAGATCCTTTGGGAACAGAAGGACAGGTAGACCGCTCGCTCAAGACGCAGATTTTCTGTGCCATGGCAGACGCCCTTGGATTGTGCATCCTGGCCGCGCCCAGCGATCCGACCCGTGTCCTGATTTACCTGCGGGGCCTGATCAAGGGCCGTTATGGCATCAGCGTCAGTGCGAACCAGCTGTTCGATATCGGTAAAGAAACCTTGCGCCAGGAACTGAAATTCAATCAGGGAACGGATATCGAGACGGCCCATTCCAATCCGACCTTTGTCCGCGAGGAAAAGCTAGCGCCATTGTCAACCGTGTTTGATATCGACCAGGATGAAATCAATACCATTTGGGACCGGCTGGAACACGCCCGCCTGGTTGATTCCTTTGTGGAGTATCCCTATGTCAAGCGCTACGGCAATATCAAATCCCTGCCGGACAAGGGCATGGATCATGACCTGGTCTTCAGCCAGTTGAAGGAAATGGCGCAGGAGGAGGACGCCATGTGGAAGAACGGAAAATGCTCCGGTACCATGTATGGCGGCGATCCCAAGATTTTCGAGATGATCGGCCGGGCCTTTGAATTGTATACCCATGTTAATGTTCTTCAGCGGGACCTGTGTCCCAGCCAGACCAAATTCGAGTCCGAGATCATCGCAATGACCCTGGATTTTCTCAATGCACGGGCAGTCAAAGATCATCATCCCGGAGAAAAGCCCTGCGGTGTCATCGGTACCGGCGGCACGGACAGTATCATCAGCGCTGTACTGGCCCACCGCAACAAGTTTCGGGATGAGCGCGGCATCACCAGACCGGAAATGATCATGGCCCATACGGCCCATACCGCATTTCGCAAAGGTGCGCAGTATTTTGGCGTCAAGCTGATCGAAGCACCGGTGGATCCGCAGACCACCCTGATCGATATGGATTTTGTGAAGGATCATATCAATGACAACACCATCTTGCTGGTGGGATCGGCCGGAAACTATCCCTATGGCACCATTGACCCCATTGATGAGCTTTCCGACCTGGCGCTGAAGCACGACATCGGGCTTCACGTTGACGGCTGTCTGGGCGGGTTCATCCTGCCATGGGGGGAACAGCTGGGATATGACATCCCGCCATTCGATTTCCGCATCCCCGGTGTCACATCAATTTCCGCTGACACACATAAATATGCATACGGCCCCAAGGGTACATCTGTTGTGGTGTACCGGGATAAGAATTTCCGTAAATATCAGTATACCACCAATCCGGAATGGGTCGGCGGAACGTATGTCTCTCCTGGTATCGGCGGCAGCCGTTCTGGCGGAATCATGGCAGCAACCTGGGCAGTCATGGTGACACTGGGCAAGGAGGGATATATGGAGCGGGCCCGCAAGATTTTTGAGACAGCGTTTACGATGCAGAAATCCGTGACCCGGCATCCGGAGTTGCGATTGATGGGCAGCCCGACGTTCTGCTTTTCTTTCACCTCGGACGCGTTCGACATCTATCACCTCAACGATTTCATGAAGGAACGCGGCTGGCGATTCAATGGCCAGCAATACCCTAGCGCTATCCATATGTGTGTCACCGGTCCCCAGACGCAGCCGGGCCTTGCCGAGGAGTTCGACCGGGACCTGGAGGAGGCGGTTGCCTACGCTAAAAAACCGAGCCGCAGCATCGCCAAGAGCGGTGCTCTGTACGGTGGGCAAGGATCCAAATCCATGGTCGATCACAACGACATGGAGATGATCAGGGATGTCATGATCGAATACCAAGACGATTGTTTAGAACAACCTGATGATTAACTGGATAAATTCCAGGAGAAACCATGGGCGAATTAAACGCACAAAAATATGTGCTATCCCTGGACCTGGGCAGTAGCGGTCTTAAAACCGCTATTATTTCAGACAAGGGTGATGTCGCTGCCTATTGTTACGAACCGTACGGTACGATTGTTTTACCGGGCGGTGGTGCAGAACAGGATGCCGAGATGTGGTGGAAACTCTGTCTCGAAACTTCGAAACGAGTTATCGCCGAATCCGGCGCTCCGGCAGAGCAGATTGTGGGAATCTGCTGCGATTCCCAGTATTTTCTGACAATTCCGGTTAATGAACATGTCGAACCGCTGATGAACTGTATCTCCTGGCAGGATACTCGCGGCGGAAAATATAATCGGGAAATGATGAAGGGCTTTCCGGCAGTAAAGGGTATGAGCATCCGCAAGCTGATAAAGTTTATCCGCTACACCGGGGTTGCTCCCACCAATGTTGGTGCTGACGCCTTGGCGCATATGCTCTTTGTCAAGTATGATCTCCCTGAAATCTATAACAAAACTCACAAGTTTCTGGAGCCCGTCGACTATCTTACATCACGCCTGACCGGGCGGATAACCGCATCCCAGCATACCGCTCTTACCATGATGCTGACATCAAATCGCAATTGGGGAGACAGGGAGTATTGCAAGCCCCTGCTCAAGATGTCCGGTATCGATCGTGAGAAACTGCCTGAATTGCTCCCCAGCGATGGCATCGTAGGCAATATCACACCTGCTGTTGCCGAGGAACTCGGCCTTTCGGCGGAAACCCAGGTCATCTGCGGAATGTTTGATAACCAGGCTGCTATCCCCGGCGCTGGAATTGTAGATTTGCAGCAGGGACTGCTGCTTGTCAGCACCACCCTGAGCCTCAACGGTTACATCGATTCCAAGAAAACCGATATTGTAAAATCCATCGCATCCATTCCCAGCTGCCTGCCTGGTAAGTATATGCTGTTGTGCGAGCAGGGTCTGGGTGGTAAATGCTTGGAATTCCACCTTAAAAACGTTATCTGTCATGATGATGCATTAAGTGTTGCCGATATGCCAGAAGATGCATTTGAACGCTTGAATGAAATGGCAGCGCAGGTGCCACCGGGTGCCGACGGCGTCATCTTCCTGCCATGGTTGACTGGATCCTATGCCCCGTCCGAAAACCGAAATGTCCGGGGGGGATTTTTAAACCTTTCACTGGAGACGAACCGATGTCATCTCACCCGGTCTGTCATGGAAGGTGTGGCCTTCAACAGCCGGGCTGCATTGAGATCGGTTGAAAAATTCATCGGAAAGAAATTTGTGAGCCTTCGCTTTGCAGGCGGTGGGGCCTTGTCCGATGTCTGGGCCCAGTCCTATGCAGATATTTTGAAAATTCCCATTCATCAGATGGCGGACCCGGTGCAGGTTACCTGCAAAGGGGCCGGCCTCATCGGACTTGTCAGATTGGGGCATCTGAAATTGGAAGAGATCCCAGAGCGTGTCAGGGTCAGAAAAACCTTCAAACCCATTGAGGCCAACTTTGCCGTTTATGATAAGTTGTATGGCCAGTTTAGGGAGATATTTAAAAAGATCCAAAGTGTTTTCAACGTATTGAATTCCGATTAGGGTCTAATTCCCCGCGGCTTGCCGCGAGTTATGTAAGATGATATTGTGGCAAAATGAGTATATATCTTCACAAAAGCCACAATGTACCAACATACAGCCCGACGAAAATAGTGCGAATAATAAAAAGCATAACCGCCCGTGAAGTATTTCAACGAATACCATCAGTAAAAAAGGAAGGCTCTTCTCCCAATTGGTTGGGAGAAAGGGTTCCAGGAGTCGAGGATTCAAGGATCCAAGTGTTTGTTTTCCAGGGATTTGATCATTGCTTTCAGCATTCTCTCGACATCCCCGATTTCCTCTCTCAATTCCTGAAATCTTTCTTTTTGCACATAACCCAAGTCACCAGATATATATGCAAACAAAGCCTATACGATTTCTGCCAAACGTTTAACTCTTTATAATTTTTGAGCATATCACTCGAATCCTGGACCCCTGGACCCCTCGAATCCTTTTTTTAGATCAACTCTTTTGGAGATGATCCAAAAGGAATTGTGGGGTGGAGAATTTTGGACCGATGGATATTTCATGAATACGGTTGGAAAGACCGGCAGTGAGGCGATTATCCAAGCTTATGTCAAAGAACAAGGTAAAGAGAAAGAATATAAGCCCGAATAACTAGATTCCCTTCATTACTCCACTCAGGCCCCTTCTATTGTGACAGATACCCGCCATCAACCGTAATTACCGTCCCTGTCATGTAAGCTGATGCATTAGAGGATAAAAGCAGAACAGTTCCAATGAGGTCAGATGCCTTCCCAAACCGCTTCAAAGGGATAGATTTAATCAAGCTGTTGTAAACGCCTTCCGAATTTCTAAGCCCTTTGGTCAAATCCGTTTCCAGGTAATGGGGAGCAATGGCATTGACGCGGATGTTGTATCTGGCCCATTCAAGGGCAAGGCTTTTAGTCAGGAGTATAACCCCTGCCTTCGAGGCGCAGTAGGCCGGTGCACGGGGGACCCCGGTAATGCCGGCAGTGGATGCGATGTTCACTATATTACCGCCACCGTTTTTAATCATCAATCTACCAATGTGTTTGCAGCAAAGGAATGTCCCCCTCAGATTAACACCTGTGATTGTATCCCATTCTTCCACAGGCAAATCTTCTGTGGGTGTGTAGCTTAACTGAGAAACACCCGCGTTATTGATTAGTATATCCACTTTTCCGTATTCTGAAGACGCCTCTTCTGCTAACCTTATTACCTGGGTTTCATCAGATATATCCGTTTCAACGGTTATACAGCGACCGCCTATCTCCTTGATCTGTTGAGCTGTTTTTTTGGGGTGATTGATGTCTGCCAGAATCAGTGATACACTACGTCGGGCAAGTCCCAGAGCAATCTCTTTTCCCAAGCCGCAAGCAGCACCCGTAATCAGGGCGGTCTTGCCATCAAGCACGAACAATTCGTTAAAGGTCATCGGTGAAAATCCTTCAGTAAGCTGAGATATATTCTAAGCCCTTCTAATGGCGCATTGAAGCGATTTCTGATCGGGATATCCCATTATTGGCTCTCTGCATGTGACATCAGTGAGCAAATTGCCGTTGGCGTCACCGCCCCAGCCGTGAGGAACCAAAACAATTCCTTCCGCTACCCTCTCATCCACGCTAGCCTTCATTCTTACCTGGCCCGTGTTTGTTTCCACAACGATAAGATCACCATTTTCAATATTGAATTCTTTGGCTGTTTCAGGCCCGATCTCAGTAAGTGGCTCGGGGCATATCTTTTGTAACGCCGCCACTTGACGTTGTTGACTGTGGGTGTAATAGAGGTTTCGATTGCCGATGGAGAGGATCAGGGGATATTTCATCAAAAAATCTTTGTCTCCCCGTACCGGCCCTCGTTCTGGTTCCAGATATGAGGGCAGGGGATCAAAGCCCTTTTTTTCCAGAGTCTCGCTATAGATTTCGATCTTTCCGGAGGGTGTACGAAACAGTTTATCAGGTATTGTATATTTTTTTTGGGCATAAAAATCGCCTTCCGGCTTTTCGCTCAAGAGATAGTCAAAAGACAAGCCGCTCGGGTCGAGCATAAATGAAACAAATTCCTTTTCCGAAGCCCAGGGGAACCGATCCGCCAGTCCCAGCCGTTTAGCAAGCTCCGTTATGAATTTCCACTCTGACCAGCTTTTTCCAAGGGGTTCAATGCACTTTTTTCTGAGCATTAGGAAGGGTAAGCAATGGCAGACATTATAGGTGTAAGCAACCCCCCATTTTTCAAGGTGCGAGCAAGCCGGTAGGATGTAATGAGCGGATTGGGCTGTCTCGGTCATGAAAAGGTCGTGAACCACCAGGAGTTCTAATTTTTGAAAAGCCGCTTTAAAGGAGTTGCTGTCCGGCATTGAAACCAGGGGATTACCACCGATCACCAGAAAGGCCTTGAGCTTTTCGGGGATACTTTCCGGGACCATGGTTACCACGCCGTATGGGGCTTTTCGCCCCCAGAGATCCGCAAACAGCGGATACTGATCACTTCCCAGAGGATCGCCCTCTACACTGTATCCCGGATGACCAAATCTCGGCGGCGGGCTGGTTACCCAACCACCCGGCACATTAATGTTACCTGTGATTGCCTGAAGGATGCTAAAAGCGCGACTGTTCTGGGTGCCGTTCGCCGTTTGGTCCTGAGTGCATGTACCCTGGAATATGCTGGCTCCCTTGATGCTTGCATAGAGCCTGGCCAGTTTGCGAATGTCATCGGCTGCTATCCATGTGATCTCCTCGGCCCACTCGGGGGTGTATCTCTGGACATGAGGGACAAGTTGGTCAAAGCCGAAAGTGTGTTTTTCTACAAAATCACGGTCGTAAATTTTCTCCTCAACGATGACGTTCATCATTGCCAGGGCCAGCGCTCCGTCCGTACCGGGCCGGATTCGCAAATACATGTCAGCCTTGTCGGCGAGCGGAATACGTTTCGGGTCAATAACAACCAGACTGGCACCTTTTTTCAGGTTCTTTTTCAGAAAAAATTTTAGGGGAAAATCAGACTGGTCGGGGTTATGTCCCCAGAGAACATAAAGATTTGAATCCGGTTCCTCCGTAGGATACTTGCCAAAAGTCATTTGTCGTGTACGGATGCGCATGCGGTAGCAAATACTCTCCACGGAAAAAAAGTTTGGTGACCCAAACCCGGATCGCAGTAGGTGAACCAGGGTGGACATCTCCAGGTTTTCTACACCGATTGAACCGCAAAAGATTCCAAACACCTGGGCCCCGTATGTATTTTTCAATCGGAGAAGCTTTTCGGCAATTTCATCCAGCGCCTGTTCCCAGGATATCTCAGTAAATCCGCTTTTCCCGCACTTCAAGGGTTGCTTCAGTCGATCGGGGCTGTAGATCACATCCAGGGCATTGGCCCCTTTCGGACAGAGCCTTCCCTTGTTTATAGGGTGGGATGTCAGACCTCTTATTTTAACTGCCTTGCTGTCCTTGACCGTCACCTTGGTACCGCAGCTGTGGTAACACAGTGTGCAGTCTGTATATATTTCCTTTGAATTCTCCATATCTATTCCCTCTCAACTACAATTTTTTCAAAGCGTAACATATCCAGGTGCTATTCATCTGCTTTTTTATATAGACGTTTAATGTTCTCCAATAGCCTATTTTTTTCTTCTTCGGAAAAGCTCTTTAAACACGTCTCTATGAGATCATCCTTTTCAATGCTGATATTTTTTATGGTCTGCTTTCCTTTTGGGGTTATTTCCAACAATGTTATGCGCTCATCATTGGCATCGTTCTTTCTGATGATAAATCCATTTTTTTCCAATCTTTTGGCGATTCCGGTCATGTTGGCACCAGAAACCAGCATGATCCTGCTGACAATTGTTATCGTGTTTCTGCCATTGGGGGAATTGCTCAATACCCGCAGAACATTGTATTGTGAGAACGTTAAACCATAATTTCTGAATATGGCATCTGCATCTTTTTTATAGGTTTCTGATGCCCTAACAATGGCAACCATCAATTTTTCATTTATATCCAGGTCGCTTTTGTAACCGCCCCAATCTGTTTTTTTGTTTTTCATCGCAAAAAACCTATAAATAAATTAATATGTTAACTAATAATATATTAATTAATATTTGTCAATAGAATAAATAACAGCAAATCAAGCGTTTTTCCCAGTGAGATCGCTCATGAATTGATATATACTGAACCGCAACAGCGAGCGCATTCCCCGTAGCTTGCTGCGGGGTTAGCGAGCGAATCAAAATTAGACAGAATTCCTTACGGTCGAAGATTCCTCGCAGCTTGCTGCGAGGTTCTTCAATTGTTTCTGTTGATATTTAAAAATGATTTTCTGATAGTAAGTCGTATCCAAATATGAAGAACGCTTGACAGAGCATAAACCTTAATATATAATTAGTTAATTGATTAAGTAATAAATACGATTATCTATAACACGTCATCATAGCAAGGTTTCAAAGTGCGAGATGAAGAGATACCAATCTATGGCGGATAAACGAAAAGGGAAAAATGAGGTACGCCGAAACAGGGTTTAATCTAGAAATTGATCTAACCCGAGGAAACATAGAAAAGGTTGAAACCGACCCAAAGGACACAGCGCTTTACTTGGGTGGTCAGGGCACTGCCGCAAAGATACTATGGGATAGGGTTCCACCTGATGTTGAACCTTTTTCGCCTGATAACCTGCTCATATTCAGCGCCGGCTTGCTGCACGCCACCCCGGTTCCCGGAGCCAACCGTGTCGCGGTGAACACCTTTTCTCCCCAGACAAACCTCATGTCCCATTCATTGATGGGGGGATTTTTCGGACCGGAAATGAAACATGCCGGCTACGACAAAATTATCATTCGCGGCAAGGCCGATGACCTCGTTTATCTGTGGATACATAATGACAAAGTGGAAATTCGCGACGCGGCCCATCTCAGAGGCAAGGGTAGTACCGAAACCGGCGACATTCTGAAAAAAGAGTTTAAAGACGACAAGATCCAGGTGGCTGCCATCGGCCTGGCCGGTGAAAATCGCGTGTATATGGCCTCCCTCGATCATGGGCACTCAAGCGCGTCTCGCGGGGTTGGCGTTATCATGGGCGATAAGCGGTTGAAGGCCATCGCTATCCGCGGAACAAGGGACATCAATATCGCTCAACCGGACAAGCTTTTTGAACTGAGTTTGAATATGCACAGGACAATTGCCGAAAGCGATGGGTGTGGGGACTGGATGGCGGTCGATGAAGACGACAGTTTCCATCACAACCATTTTGCCTGGGGCAATGCACGTACCCGGCGAAAAAATTTCTGGAGCAAAGAACTTGAAGAAAGATGGCGCAATTTGAAATATGATCACATGGATCGGCAGACGAGTTGCTACAACTGTCCAAAGCAATGTCGCAATGTGATCAAGTATCCGGATCGGAAGAGATTCGCCTATAAATGTTACGGAAAAGACACTTATCATATGGCGGCCTTCAAGGAACTTGATTTCAGCTATGATATTCTCGGGGAGGCACAGGAATACGGACTGGATTCGTATTCCACCCCGCAGGTGATCGCTTTTGCTCTCGAACTCTACGAAGTCGGCATCCTGACGGATAAAGACATGCCGGATATGCCGGAAGACAGCGGGGATAGATTTTTCTACCTGATGGAGAAAATCGTCCGCCGTGAGGGGATTGGGGATATTCTGGCCGATGGCGTCTATTGGGCTGCCCGCCGGATTGGGAATGGCGCAGAGAAATACGACCACAATACGACTAAAAAATTTGAACAGATCCCCATCAAACTAGGTAAGGTGAATCCCGCGTATTTTCTCATGATCGCCACGGGCGAAAAAATGAGCATTACCCAGATTGAAGGCTCTTTCCCACAAGATCCTCTGCCGACCATGGAGGAAAGAGAAGCGTTTGTCGATAAATGGGATGCAGTGCCTGATGACAAATTTAAGGAATATTTTCTAAAATGGGAAAAACGTAATATCATGTCCAATCAGGCCTTTTGCGATATTGTCGATTGGAACGAGGCGATGCATTACATTGATGATGCCATTGGACTATGTGGATTTGTGTCATCATTCAGGGGTCAGTTCGGTGGAGATATTGCTTATCATATAAACAACATCCCGGAGTTTATCGCGCTTGCAACCGGTATAGAGATGGACAAGGAAAAACTTTGGAAAACCTTTCAAAGAATTCGGACACTGGTCAGGGCCATCAATGTTAGAAGAGGGCTGAGAAGAAAAGATGAGCGTCCTCCCGAGGACCACTGGGCAGTCCGTGACGAGGAAATGGAACAAAAGCTGCTTGACGATTATTATGAATTCAAGGGATGGAATAAAGATGGTGTTCCGACCAAAGAAATGCTGGAAAGTATGAGTCTGGGCTATGTGAGTGAGTATTTCGAAGAGAACGATATTCGGGAGGATAGCCGAGAACGTCCGGTTCTGGAAAACAAACACTTGAACCCTTGACTCCTAAACTCCTTGAACCCTTTCTCCTAATTGAGAGAAGACGCTTAAATGTTTACAACTGATCGTGTCTAAATATTAACGGCTTTATTAGTAGTAGAAAATCACATGAAGAAAATTATTAAAGACATAACAGTGGATATTGATAAATGCACAGGTTGCCGGTCATGCGAAATGGCATGCTCCGCGTTTCACTCCGTGCCGAGATACAGCAGCCTTAATCCGGCTAGATCCAGGATAAGGGTATTTGTGGATGAGATCAGGGATGTGTACGTTCCGATCCGCGGCGGTAATTACACGCAGGCAGAATGTAACGGGAGAAACCACTATACAATTAACGGAAAGGAATACTCCGAGTGTGCCTTCTGCCGAGCATCTTGCTCTTCGAGGGCCTGGTTCAGGGAACCCGATTCAGCTCTTCCCCTGAAATGTGATATGTGTGAAGATACACCTCCACTGGCGGAACCGATGTGTGTTCAGGCGTGCAAATTCGGCGCGTTGAATTATGAGGAAAGGGAAGAGGAGGTCGTAGAGGAGAAAATACAGCGGGAGGAGATAGAGATAGGACTGGAATCATTGGCAAACAAATATGGTCGGCAGACTATTATAGATACCGTTGCCCGAATGTCCCAAAAAGGTTAAAATCTTAAGTCGAATAAATAGTAAAACATTCAGCTAAGCAGTCTTTGATTTTTGACAGCATCTCGCACTATTATAGTGATTGTCATAATAACGTTCCGATTGGGGTTTAAGAGGGTCCCCTATTTTTTAAAAAAGACATATCATGATGAATCTGCCCCGCTAACGTAGTGCCCTGCCGGATGGATGATGTTTCCCCGGTCTTATGGTATCACCAAACGATCTTGTTTCATCATCCATCCGGCGGGCACAAGGTAAAGCATGGGTTGATATGTCTTTTTGAAAAAATAGGGGACCCTCTCATCCGTGAGCATTATGCGGAACATATATATGACAACTGGTATAGAATACTTACATCAAGCGTTTTTGCTTTTATGAGCAATTTGAGGAGGATTTTAACGCAGTATAGCCAAGCGCAATCGCTTTTCAACAGCCTGCTAATCCTTCTGATTCCTGCATGGCGAAGGGGGAGGAAATGCCAGCGCTTCGGTCAAATGATACGCCGCCTGTAGATACGAGGTGGGACAAAGCGAAAAGCACGCTTTGCAATCTTTACATTCATTGGCGGCAACTTCAGGGATAAATTTAATTTCTCGGGTTGAGCCCCTGTCAAAAAACCCAATGGCGTTTTTCTTCATGACCTCAGTACAATACCTGACGCATAGGCCGCAGAGAATACAAAAGGAGGACTGTTTTTCGAACCGGTCTTTGTCGGCGCCATACTCTTTTGCCAGACTCAAAAGGGCTTCGGAATCCGGCGCATGGGCCAGAAATTGCTCCACTAAGATTTTGCGAATGCTGTCAATTTCCTTACTGCGAGTATTGACAACCATATTTTGATCGACTGGTCGAACACAGGCCGCACCCAGACCTTTTCTACCGCCGGCGTCAATTTCTACCACGCAAATTCGGCAGGCACCATAGGGCTCCAATTCCTCGTGATGACATAGCGTCGGGATATGTATTCCCGCACTACGGGCGGCTTCCAGAATGGTCATCCCTTCTTTAGCTTCAATGTCATTTCCATCGATTTGCAAATGAATGTTGCTCATATTATTTACTCTTTCCTGCGATCATTCTTTTTTCTTCAGGGATAGGCGCCGGAACAGGCTCGCCGGACAGCCGTGTTACCGCACCAAAGTTTGAGGGGCAAACCTCGTAGCACGTGCCGCAGTTTGTGCATTTATCCTGATCAATGACGTGGATCTGTTTTTTAGCGCCGTCAATGGCTTCGGCAGGGCACTTTCGACTGCAGATTCTGCAGGCCATGCATTTTTCCGGATCAATGTAGTAAGCAATGAGATCCTTGCAGACAAACGCCGGGCATCTTTTGTCCCTGATATGGGCTTCATACTCATCCCTGAAGTAGCGGATCGTGCTCAGGACCGGATTCGGCGCACTCCCTCCAAGCGCGCAAAGAGAGGCATTCTTGGTTGATATGGAGATCTCCTCTAAAAATTCGATATCCCCCTCTCGCCCCCTGCCTTCACTGATTCTTGTCATGATTGAAAGCATGTGGGTAATGCCTTCACGGCATGGGGAGCATTTTCCGCATGATTCACTCGACAAAAACTTTAGAAAATATTTAGCGACATCGATCATGCAGGTATCTTCATCCATGACGATCATCCCGCCGGATCCCATAATCGCACCGACCTTGGCCAATTCGTCAAAGTCGACTTCAATATCTAAGTGCTCTTCAGGAATACAACCACCTGACGGCCCACCGGTCTGAACGGCCTTGAACTTTTTTCCTCCGGGAACGCCGCCGCCAATCTTAAAAATGATATCTCTCAGGGTAATGCCCATGGGAACTTCTACAAGGCCGGTATTGGTTACCTTCCCGACCAGCGAGAAAATTTTGGTACCCTTGCTGTTCTCGGTGCCGATGGATGAAATGAACTCGGGTCCGTTGTTAAGAATCAGTGGAATATTGGACCAGGTCTCCACATTGTTGATATTTGTCGGTTTGCCAAAGAGTCCCTTGACGGCCGGAAAGGGCGGCCTTGCCTTGGGTTCACCCGGCTTACCCTCAAGAGATGCGAGAAGCGCTGTTTCTTCACCGCAAACAAACGCACCGGCCCCCTGGTGCACGGTAATCTTAAAATCAAAGCCTGAGCCAAGTATATTTTCTCCAATCAAGCCCAATTCTTCAGCCTGCTTAATGGCAAGGGTGACATTTTCGACGGCCAACGGGTATTCCTGCCGGACATAAATATATCCCTCGCCGGCACCAATGGCATAGGCGCCGATAATAAACCCTTCGAGTACGGCAAATGGATTTCCCTCAAGGAGCGCTCTATCCATAAACGCCCCGGGATCTCCCTCATCGGCATTGACAATGACATATTTTTTCTCTTCTTTACTTCCGGCAGCAAAGCCCCACTTGATTCCAGCAGGAAACCCGGCACCGCCTCGACCTCTTAGGTGTGAATCCTTAACCAGTTGAACCACTTGTTCGGGAGTCTTCTCAATCATGGCCTTCACCAGGGCGGAAAAACCGCCCACAGCGAAATAGTCTTCAATGTTTTTAGGGTCAAGTTTGATATTATTACCGATCAGGTGACGCGCCTGATTCTTGTAAAATGGTATCTCAGATTCGTAGGCGATTGTCTCATCGCTGTCGGGATCTTTATAAAGTAATCTGTCGATGACCTTCTTTTTAACGATGGTCTGAGAAATAATCTCTTCTGCATCGTCCGATTGCACTTGAAGATAACATGTCTCCTCCGGATAGATCACAACAATGGGGCCTCTTTCACAAAAACCGGGACAACCCGTTTTCCTGATATCCACAATCTTGGTATCCAGGCCCTGTTTTTCTATCTCCTCTTTTAGGGCGGCAACCACCTTGCCTGCACCGAGCGCAAGGCAACCTGTTCCGGTGCATACGGAAATGCAAGGCTTGTTGGGATCCCTTTTGGATAGAATATCTTTTCTGAATGCTTCCAATTCAGCCGGTGATTTTAACCTTGGCATAATCTTTCCTTACTCGTAGCTTTTCAACACGTCGCCTGCCCTGGCCGATGCCATATTGCCATGATATTCGCCATCTATTATCACCACCGGCCCCAAGGCACAGCAACCGACACAGCTTACGGTTTCGAGGCTGTACTTTAATGCCTGGTCGGTTTCGCCAGGACTGATTCCGGTGTGCTCTTCAACAGCGTTCAATACCCGTGTCGCCCCGCGCACATGACAGGCAGTGCCGGTACAGACATGGACTTCATGGCGTCCCTTGGGCATGATACTGAATGCTTTATAAAAGCTAATGATGTGCTGTATCCGGTTCATTGGCACGTTCAGTTTCTTACTGACCATGTTTAACGCTTTCTTGGGAAGCCATCGAAGCTCGCTCTGAATATCGATCAGCACCTGAATCAGTGAGCTGGGGTCACTCGGATGTTTATCTATGATCTTTTCGATTTTACCATTATCCATAACCGATATCCTAGTTTTCTTCTTTATAGGTCACTCATTATGTAAGCGTTTGCCCTACACAACACAAAAGCGCATTTGGCTTGCATCGAATTCAACCAGACCTTGTCTCGCAGAACGGTTGAGCTGATCGGAGGCTTCACGCAATGTCACACCCAATATTTCAGAAATATCTTTGGCCGAGCGGGGTTTCTCACGCAGAACAGTCATAATCTGGCTCAGCGCCACCTTGTCTGCAATGAGATCATTAAATATTTTATCAAATTCGTCGCTGCTGAAAAAATCATCGTATGCTTCCACTGATTTTATCGGTACTCTCATTCGCTCTCTTTCAACGAGTTTCAGATAGGGGATCAAATTATAAATGACTTCAAGCCTGCCCCGAAGAACGGTTTCATCGATCCCTTCACCCTTGCCGAGGGGTCCCATCTCACCGACCTTTGTGGAGAAATCGTTCATCACGGCGGCATAACGGCTCCCTTCGGAGGCGGAAATGTATTCAAGCCGTAACCTTTCGGGGTTCAACCCGATCCGTTCGAACAATTTTCTTCCGATGTAAAGCGTGCTCAATGCGCCAAAATTACCCTGGGTAAGATAATGGCATTCTCCAGGGTGACATCCGCCGATAAGCACCCCGTCTTTTCCTTTTAAAAGGGCTCGGAAGATAAATGCCAGGTCAACCCTGCCGGTACACATCACGCGAACGATCTTAATGTTCGACAAATATTGAAGTCTGGAAACTCCAGCCAAATCCGCAGCAGAGTATCCTCACCAAGTGCACAGAAAACCTAAGATGCTTGGTTTGAATTTGAATCCAGTAGCCATTCTTTTCACACCCCTGTAGCAGTTTTCACTGCGGCTTTCATTTTTTAATGATTGTCAGAGAAAAGGAGGTCTCATCAGAGACCATCCCCGTTATAGCCATCGGGTATAGCAATCGGGCAAAGGCCTTTTTTAGGACGCATCAATCTGGCAAAAGATCTCATCATCGGTAAAGTGTTTTAAAGAAATTGCCCGTGCTGGACACACGGTGTTACACAGGCCGTCCCCTTTGCATAGGATCGGATTCACCATGGCCTTTTTACCTTTTTCCGTCTCGTAAAACTCTATGGCCCCATAATTACATACCGATATGCATGCACCGCACGATTCACATGCGTTCTCATCGACCTCGCAGATAGCCCCCGAGGCCGTCACCGATTCCTTGTTCAGGATCGTAATCGCTCGACCTGCCGCACCATATGCCTGGCTGATGGTCTCCGTTATATGCTTGGGATAATGCGCAATACCGCACAGGAATACCCCCTCGGCCGCAAAGTCTACCGGTCGTAATTTTACATGGGCCTCTTGAAAAAAACCATCCGGGTTTATCGCCACCTTGAACAGCCGCGCCACCTCCAAACTCTCTTTCGATGGAATCACTGCTGCCGACAGTGTCAGCACATCTGCATCCAGCTCCAAGCGCTGGCCCAATATAGGATCCGGCACCGTCACTCTTAATATCGATTTGCCGCCCTCGGTGGCCGCTTCCACTTCAGGCTTGCCATCCGGTTCCCAACGGATAAATAACACGCCCTTATCTGCCGCCTCACGATAGTAATCTTCCCTGTACCCATAGGTTCGCATGTCTCTAAAGAGAATGTAGATCTCCATCTCGGGATTGAGCGCTTTGAGGTTCGTGGCGTTTTTTATGGCGTGACTGCAACAGATGCGGGCGCAGTAATTCCTGTCCTCGTTTCGGCACCCCACACATTGAATCATTACCAGGTTCTTGGATTGACTCAACGCTTCATCATGTTTTGCGATCAGCTCTTCTAACTCAAGCTGGGTCAACACATTGTCGTTTTCTCCGTAAAGGTACTCGGTGGGTGTATATTCTACCGCCCCGGTGGCAAGAATGGCCGCACCATGCTCAATGTCTTTGACCCGTCCTTCGCTCTTTACCGTGGTGGTAAAATTGCCCACATATCCCATCACATTCGTTATGGTTGCATCGTGGGACACCTGGATGTGAGGATGTTGATACACCTGTTTGATAGTATCTTTTAAGAAATCCTGAACATCCATGCCTTCCAGGGTGGTATGAATTTTTCGCGCCATGCCGCCCAATTCTTTATTCTTTTCCAGCAACTGAACCCGAAATCCCTGGTTGGCCATACTAATGGCACTGGTCATACCGGCAAGCCCGCCGCCAACCACCAGTGCTGTTTTGTTTACCGGCAGCTCAAACCCCTCGAGGGGCTCAAGAAGCGCTGTCCGGGCCACGGACATGCGAACGATCTCCTTGGCTTTTTCTGTGGCGACCTCCGGTTCCTTGGAATGCACCCAGGAGCAGTGTTCTCTGATGTTGGCCATGTCGAAGAAGTACTGGTTGATGCCCCCTTCACGACAGGTATCCCTGAATAACGGCTCATGGGTTCTGGGCGTGCAGGCGGCCACCACCACCCGGTTGAGCCCTTTTTCCCGTATCTGATCCGATATCTGCTTGGCGTTGTCCGTCGAGCAGGCAAAAAGGCTCTCCTGCGCATGTACCACATTCTCCAGCCCGGCGGCATACGCCACCACTTCCGGCACATCCACCACCCGGCCGATATTGGCGCCACAATGGCATACAAAAACGCCCACGCGGGGCTCCTCCTGGGACACATCCCTCTCCCGCGGGTAGACCCGGTCTTTAGCAAGATCCCCTCGGCGGTAGGCCAGCAACTGGCTGCAGAGGGCACCGGCCCCGCTGGCACCCATGACCGACTCGGGGATATCGATGGGCCCCTGAAACGCGCCACTGACAAAAATCCCCGGCCGCGTGGTCTCAATGGGATTTAGCGGATTGGATTTGCAGAACCCGTGTTCGTTAAGCTCAATACCAAACTGGGTCGCCAATTTCTCTACGTTCCTGGGCGGGTTTAACCCCACGGACAATACGACGAGTTCAAATTCTTCTTCCTTAACGCCGTCATCGGCCGTCGAATATCTTATGGTGACATTCTTGGTCTCCGGGTCCTCCTTTCCCACCGACACATAACTTCTTACAAACTCCACCCCGGGTAGATTTTCCGCTCGTTGGTAAAACCGCTCAAAATCCTTTCCAAAGGCCCGAATATCGTTATGGAAAATTTTCGCCTCAATATTCGCATCGTGATCTTTTGCCAGGATAACCTGTTTTTGCGTATACGCACAACACACCCCGGAGCAATAGCTATTTCCGCCATCGATCACCTGCCGAGACCCCACACACTGAATCCAGGCGATTTTCTTCGGATGTTTCTTGTCCGATGGGCGCAGAATCTCACCCTCATAAGGACCGGTGGAGCCTAAGATCCTCTCAAAGTCGAGGCTTGTGACCACGTTCTCCATGAGCCCATAGCCATAGTCGTTCCGCAGCTTCGGGTCAAACACATCAAACCCCGGTGACATGATGATCGCGCCGACCTCTACTTGGATCGTATCTTCCTTTTGGTTAAGATCAATAGCTCGGTTTTGACAGGCACCGACACAGATGTTACATTTTTCATCTTGGAGATAAAGGCAGGTATCAGGGTCCACATACGTGATCAGCGGGACGGCCTGAGAAAAGTATATATGGACGGCTTTGCTCAAAGATAAGTTTTTATTATACTCATCCGGGATTTTTACCGGGCAAACCTCCACACAGGTTCCACACCCCGTACATCGATCTTCGATGATATATCTTGGTTTTTTGGTCAGGATGACCTTAAAATCTCCGGCTTTGCCTTTTATACTCTCAACTTCAGTGTATGTCAGAATCGCTATATTGGGATGTCGACTGCATTCAATAAACTTTGGTGACTCAATACACATGGAGCAATCATTCGTGGGAAAGGTTTTATCAAGCTGAGCCATTTTTCCCCCGATGGCCGGTGCTTGATCAACGAGACAAACGCTAAACCCTGTATTTGCAAGGTCAAGGGCGGCTTGGATGCCGCTAATACCACCGCCGACAACCATCACATCTATGATGTTACTTTCTCCAGGGTTGTCGACAAGAAGCCCTTCTGCCAATTCTTTTTCCACTTTTTTAGTCCTTCTAATAATTCTACGGTTGCTTAAATCATGTCCTGAATAATTTCTGCAATGTCCTTAACCTTGATGACATCATCATACTCAAGATTTAACCTGCTCTCCTCGAAATTGGTAATACAATAGGGACAGGACGTTGCCAGAATCTGGGCACCTGTCGCCTCCGCCTGTTTGAGTCTAATGTCGGAAAAGCGTTCCTTTTGAGGCGTGTCCATCCAAATACGTCCACCGCCACCGCCGCAGCAGAGACTGTTTTTACCCCAAGCTTCCATCTCGACCAGATTGATACCGCTTACCTTTTTTAACAGGTCCCTGGGCTCGTCATAAATCCCGTTGTGCCTCCCCAGGTAACAGGGGTCGTGATAGGTGACTGTCTTTTCCAGATCCCCTTTTAATTCAAGCCGCCCTTCGTTAACCAGCTCCAGGATATACTGATTCATATGCAGCACGTCAAATTTGACCATAAACTCCGGGTATTCGTTTTTAAAGGTATGGTAGCAATGGGGGGAAGAGACGATAATTTTCTTAACCCCGTTATCGATAAACGTCTTGATGTTTTCCTTGGCCAGCGTTTTAAACACTTCCTCGCTACCCGTCTTTCGAATACTTTCGCCACAGCAGCTTTCCTTTTCACCCAGAATCCCGAATGGCACACCGGCCTGGTTAAGGATATTGGCTGTTGCGATGGCGACTTTTTTCATGCGTGGGTCATACGAAAAGTAACACCCGACAAAATAGAGGACTTCCATGCCTTCTTCATATTTTTTAATCGGGAGCCCCTTGGCCCAATCAGCCCGTTTTCCTCGCTCACCTTGAAGGGGATTGCCTTCCGAAATAAGGCTTGCCCGTGCCGTCCGGGCTGATTTCACCGAAGCCGGAAATATTTCATAGACCGAGGCGAGTTTCCGTAAAGCCACACTAATGTCTATCTGTTTGACGCCTCGAGGGCATTGGGCGGGACACGTCCCACAGGTGGTACAGCGCCAAATATCCTCACCTTCCACTTCACTTAAACCAAAAGCAGCCTCACGGATAAGCTTGCGCATGCTAAATTTCCGAACCTTATTCCACGGGCAAACGACATCGCACAGTCCGCATTGAAAACATAACTTAAATATTTCCCCACCGGCCTCTTTGATCTCATCGATGACTTCTATAAAGGGGGCGACTGTTTCCACTGTCTTTATTCATCCTCTTTTTTCAACTTAAGTGATTAGCGCCTTGATAATCGAGAAAATATATCCGCGACTTTCTTTTTCCCGTGTTTTTTCACAAGTGACTCGTAAGCCGTTTTCAACTCTACCTGACTCACTGCTTCTTGCATTTCTTCCTTCTCCACTAGCACTTCCTTTTCCGAATAGGTCAAGCAACCACGTCCGCACATCTGAACACACATCGGTTCCGGAAGCGGGGGCACATCTTCACACATGTCGCATTTGAGAGGAAGGCCCGAATCGGGATCTTTGAAATAATCCCTCGATGGGCAGGAAGCCGGACAGAAAGCGCATTCCGAATACTCCCTGCCGTCGATCACATAATGATTTCGGCCGTTACATTCGGCTTGCACATAGCCGCCCGCTCGAATCGGCACCCATTGATCGTTTCTTTCATCGATTACCACCTTGATCCGAGCGCGAGCCGGGTTAAAACTACTGTATTTCGGTATGGCGTGAAATGCAGAACAGGCCTTCTCGCAGGCGCGACACCCGTTGCATTTGCTTAAGTCTACTTTTATTTCTTTGATTATTTTTTTTGCCGGTTTACTCATTGCTTTTTCACCTCCCGGACTATTTAGTGTCCATCCAAAATCTACCATTTCTGGATGGACACTATTTATTTTTGAGGTTGTACTCAGTTAGCGTAAAATTCTCAGCTTTACGAAAACTCACTTCTGCATCTTTTGGTCTTCCTTCTGAGTAACACGATTGATCCTTGTAGCAAATATCTTCATCGCCTTTAAGGAATCCCCTCTTGATAAGTTCATCGGCAACATCATCCAATCCTAATTTATCCAATGTTAATTTAGTCGGAACGCCTTCGTTGGTCCATCCTTTGAATGTGTAGTAATCGCCAAGAAGCTTCTTTTCATTTTCAGGCTCTCTGACCTTCCAGTGATCTTCAGGTGGTTTCTCATCGGTCCTTTTCAATCCCCTGCTAATATTGATGGCCCTGACAAGGTTCCGATTTCTTCTGGCTACTTGCCATAAATCATCGGCATCCATATCCATCCCGGTCACCAAATTAATAAATATTGGTATGTTATAGATGTGATATGCGGAGCCTCCGCCGAATTGACCTCTAAATGATGAACAGAAGGCGCAAAGGCCAAGCGCGTCATCAACATAGTGCATGGTTTCGTTCCAATCACAAATGTTAACAGACGCTTCCATTGATGGATGGGTACGTGGCTCCCATTCCATGAAAAATTTTTTAAACCGTTCAGGTGCCGATGTCCATTCATCGGCAAACTGTCGTCTCTCTGGAAGCTCTTTAATCGGATCCTGCGGATAGGAGCCCTCGGTTTGATTAATCGCCATCTTGTCACTGGTGCAATACATGAGAAAATATGGATAATTCACTTTTCCCAACTTGAGAGGTATCTGCTCGAATTTTTTCATTGTGTTATGATCAAATTCTTCGGCACCATTTCCGATCTGACGGGCTGCCTTATAAACGCCATTGGCCAGGACATCCCCGATCCCTTCCCTGCGGACAAGTTTTTCAAGAAGATAGTAAAACCTGTCGGCAGATTTTTCAGGAAAATCAGGCAGGTCCTTTTCTGTTAAAATACCTGCTTCGTAAAGTTCGATGGCGAAAGCGATGGTTTGGGGTGCGGCATAGTTATCTACACCGTACTCCTGGCTTAAGGCCATTATGTCGAAGGTAAAAGGAAGCTCTTCAAAAGCCGCCATATGCCATGTGCCTTTTCCGAAGCATTTTAACATGTACCTTTGCCGTCCAGGGGGCTTGACCACGAGATGGCAGTTTTTAGGACAATTGTAGCAGCCTTGTAAGCGGTCGCGGATTTTGAGCGTGTATTCCTTCCACCTGTCTTCTAGCTCCTGGCTCCAGTAACCTTTTCTTCGTGTGCGTGCATTGCCCCAGGCAAAATTGTCATGGTGAAAAGCATCGTTCCACTCGATTGCCATGAGGTCCCCGTTAAACGGACTTTCATTTATATCCTGATAGTGCTGGAGACATAATTTGAACAGCTCTTCAGGGCTGGAAACTTGAAAATCCTTTGTGCCACGCACGGCGATCGCCTTCAACCGCTTATCCCCCATAATCACCCCGACGCCACGAGCTGCAGCGGCGTTAAAGTGTTCTATGGAGGCCATAAAAAGCCTGTTTTCGCCAGCAAGACCGATGGCCGCCACTTGAATATCAGGATCATTTAGCTCATCTTTAATAGCATGTGCGGTTTCCTGTGCACCCTTCCCCTTGAGGTGAGAGGCGTCCCGTAATTCCACTTTGTCATTGTGTACCCACAAATAAACCAAATCCTGAGCTTTGCCTCGTAGGACGATCTTATCGTAGCCGGCATGTTTGAGTTCCGGCCCGAAATAACCGCCAAAAATCGAATTAGAAAACATATTCGTCTGGGGAGAAATGGTATCGACCATCGTGCGGTTGCCGGCTGGTATCGGCGTACCGTCAAAAAGGCCTGCGCTAAATATGAGCAAATTATCAGGAGAAAAGGCATCGGTCTCCGGACTCACTCTATCCCATATCATTCTAGCAGCAGTGCCATTACCACCCAGGTGAAGCCTGGTTAATTCGGGATCTGTTTCTACCCGCTCAATATTGCCCACGGTCAAATCGACTTCCAAATTGATGCCTATCTCTCCATATCTCATAACAACCCTCTTAAAAGCCCTTATTTTCAATCATTTCGATTAAAACCATCCTATGCACAGGATCAAAATAACGCTCCCATCATTTCACATTGCTTTCGGATGCAAGGTCACCGACCTCATCAGCACTTGCAAAGTTTTGGGACGGATGGCACCTGAAACCATCCATCATCATATTAAAAATCTCCTCCAGATTATCGAAAAGAGAATACGCCCGGTCTTTAAGCAGCCAACGGGTCACCAAATGGTCGGTGGTACCGACAAAGACATCCCTGGCCAGGCTTGGCACCAAGTTGGCCTTGAATTCCCCCGAGGCCCGTCCTTCTTCAAAAATATCAAGAACCTGCGAATAAAAAAGCTTGACCTTGGAATACACTTCGTTTGCCAGAAAATTGGAATTTGTTTTTAGGTGGAGGTATACGATTTTGGCATCCAACGGAGAGTTTTCTACCCGCCGTAAATACCACCAAAGAAACTTTCGTAGCTTATTGACGGCACCTTTGATACCGAACAACTGTTCATCGAGGTCCTCAAGAAGTTCACGTATCCAAAGGTCCGGAATAGCAATTAAAAGATCCTCTTTACCCCGAAAATATTCATACAAGGCAGCATCGGATAAACCAGCCCGTTTGGAAATATCCATTATGGTGGTTTTTTGATACCCCTGATCGGCAAAAAGCTGTTTGGCGGATTCAATAATCCGTTCTTTGGTATTACCCTTCAATTTGACCCTTTTTGAATGTGCGGCGATGGCATCAAGGCGCGCGACTTTTCGAAAATGCGCCAACGGATCGATGTTTCCCGGTTGGCCGATCCGGTCCCGTGGAGTAATACTTTCCTATGGCTACTTGGAAACACTATATCCTGTAATTAATGGGAAAATTGATTATTTAATAATTTGGAAGATATCCAGCCTAATAACATTAGGTATTTACCCGGTCAAGAAAATAATGTAATACGGGACGTTCGTGCAGAGCGTGCAATGCATTCATGAATGTCCCGTATTGAAGCATATCGATATTTGGTGCTGTTGATTCACGAAACAAATTACCTTTTTTTCAATGTCTCGGCTGTATTTTGATTTCACCTAGATTCAATATAAAGTATCTGTCCCCATTTCTTCAAATCGAAAAAATTTTACACCTTGAAATAACATGATAGCCGTGTTACTGTATATTCATGATACAGTCTTTTAAGAACCACGCTTCCGAGGACATTTTCAACGGTAAATCTACAAAGATCGCAAGGAAAATATGCTCTAAAAACGTTTGGAGAAGTGCATGTAGAAAGCTCGATCAATTGGATTCTGCAATAACGATTGATGAACTTCGAGTTCCTCCAGGAAACAGGTTAGAGGCGCTTTCAGGCAGAAGGAAAGGGCAACATAGTATCCGAATTAATGATCAGTATCGTATTTGCTTTATCTGGGAAAAAAATGGCCCAGTAAATGTGGAAATCATAGACTACCATTAATTAAATATACAGGAGAATATATAATGATAAGGGTACCAACCCATAGAGCCCCGACGCACCCTGGTGAAATGTTGTTGGAAGAATTCCTAAAACCGATGGGCCTTACTCAGAGGGAATTGGCGAGCGCTATCAACGTACCTTACCAAAGGGTAAATGAGATAATAAACGGTAAAAGAGGCATAACGCCCAGCACCGCCTTGAGGTTATCGAAAGTTTTCAAGGTCTCGGCTGATTTCTGGATGAATATTCAGCTAAGATGGGATCTATATTTCGCAAAGATAGCCGAGTCGGATGATCTGAAAAGTATCAGGCCAATTCAAATTCGCCATTTGGACAACCAAAAGACACATCCTCAACCTGGTATTAGCCACTAATAGTGACTTCGATGTAGAATTGGCTGGTTAAGAAGGCGGCGATAGGGTAGGTGGAGCTAAAAATGATAAGAAGCAAATTTAACAACACACCGCAAGAGAGATATTTAAATGATTTCGTCGAGGGAGCTGTGTATGAGTTTGGTCCGCTTACGATTTCCGAAGAAGAAATCATCCAGTTCGGGAAAAGTTTTGATCCACAAATTTTTCACATAGATCCGGAGAAATCCAAAGAAACGGTATACGGTGGTTTAATTGCCAGTGGGTGGCACACTTGCAGTCTGTTTATGCGTTTATTTGTCGAGCATTACCTTCCAGGCCCTGCCAGCTTAGGCAGTCCGGGTGTGGATGAAATTCGCTGGCTTAAACCTGTACGCCCCGGCGATAAGCTTACTTTGCGTATTAGAGTACACAAAGTGAGACCATCCCGCAGCAAACCTGACAGAGGTGTGTTGTACTCCTTTTGTGAGATGGTAAATCAAAAAAGCGAAGTAGTCGTATCTATGATGGGCCTGAACCTGATCAGATACCGGAGTGTTGGTTCATAGAAGATTATTTTTTCTTTTCGGCTTCTGGAAATGGCATAGCGTATGTTGTATTTGGGACATGTACCGCAGTTCAAAATTAACCAGAGAGGGACTTGATACGCTTATTGCCGATGTCATTCATCATGTTGAAAACTGATCCGATAATACCTGAGCAGAGCGTTTCACACGCACAGGTACTTGTTGCGCACGTCCTCGTTGTGCTGCAGATCGTCCCGGGTGCCGTGGTAGCGGATCGTACCGTTGTCGATGACGTAGCCGCGGTCGGAAAGCCTCAGGGCAACCTCCAGGTTCTGTTCAGCCAAAAGAACGGTCATACCGCTCTCCTTGAGGCGTGCAATCTGTTCTTCGAGCATGCTGACAATCATAGGCGCCAAACCCTCGGTCGGTTCGTCAAGTAAAATAAACTCCGGGTTGGTCATCAGCGCCCTTGCGATGGTCAACATTTGCTGTTCACCACCGCTGAGAAATCCGGCTCTACGGGTATCTATTTCTCCTAAAGCCGGAAAAAAATCATATACCCGATCCTTGTTCCACCCGCCCTCCTGGAAGCTTCTCTCGGAGATTTCCAGATTTTCTCCCACCGTGAGGTCGGCAAACACCCGGCGATCATCCGGAACAAACCCAATTCCCATTCGGGCCATCAGGTATGGTTTTTGGCCGGTGCAGGTAATGCCCTTAAATTTGATAAATCCCTCTTTAGGAGGCGTTAACCCCATAATGCTTTTGATGGTTGTGCTTTTGCCTGCACCGTTTCGCCCCAGAAGACAGACAATCTCACCCTGACCCACTTCAAGCGAAACACCAAAAAGAATATGGCTCAGACCGTAAAAAGTATGGATGTTTTCTACGTGGAGCATTGGTCTGTACCTCCAAGATAGGCTTCTCTTACCTGTTGGTTATTTCGGACCTCGTCAGGAGAACCCTGGACAATTGATTTCCCCTGCTGCATGACCATGATCTGGCTTGCAATAGAGAAAACCATTCCCATATCGTGTTCGCAGAACAAAATGGTCAGTCCAAGGTCACCAGACAGTCTTTTCATCAACCGAAGCGTCACAGCGGTTTCTTCTGGCGACATACCGGCAGTGGGTTCGTCTAAGATAAGCAGCTCCGGACGGTTTCCAAGGGCAATTGCAATCTCCAGAACTTTCTGATCTCCGTGGGACAGAGATCCACTGGTCATCTCCGCTTTGTCAAGAAGGCCAACACTGTCAAGTATTTTCCGGGTTTCACCAACAGCCATGGTTTTCGCCGGCCGGAAGATATTAAAGGTTTTTCCCCGGTAAGAAAGAACAGCTACCTGAACATTTTCAAATACGGTGAGGCGGTTGAAGATATTAACTACCTGGTAAGATCTGCTGATTCCTTTGCGACAAACCAGATGGGGCGCCAGGCCGGCGATATTTTCTTCCTTAAACAAAATAGTCCCGGAGGTAGGTGCGAGCTGGCCGGTGATCAGGTGAAACAAGGTGGTTTTACCGGCCCCGTTGGGCCCAATCACGGCGATCACATCGCCCTTTTCGACGTTGAGCGTGGTGTCGTTGACCGCCAGAAATCCGTCAAACGATTTTTGAAGGGCTTGCACTTGGAGCATCTATCCCTCCTTCTTTTCAGCTGACATGGCTTTTTTGAGAAACAGACCGAGCACGCCTTCCGGCAAAAAGAAAATGAGCAGCATTAAAACAATGCCCAGAATCAGAGTCCAGTATTCTGTATAAATCCCCACAAAAGTTCTCAAGCTGATGATTATTGCGGCTCCCAGTGTTGGGCCCATAAAGATAAACCAACCGCCCAAAAGGCACATGATAAGAATTTCCAAAGAGAGAGTCCAGAACATCAGATCCGGGAATACCGATCCTTCAACAGTAACAAAGAGCGTACCGGCAACCCCGGCGAAAAAGGCTGCGATTATAAGCCCAACCAGTTTCTGTTTCTGCACATTAACACCGACTGCTTCGCATCGTTCCGGATTATCCCGAATTCCTTGAAAAGTTCTGCCAAAGGGTGAATTGACGATCATGTACATCAAAAACAGGCAGGCTGCTGTAACGATCAAATTGAAATAGTAGGCCCCGCTGGAAGTGCTGATCAGATCCGGCAGGGGCACGCCGTGAATCCCATCGTCACCCCCGGTAAAGGAATACCATCTATATGTGATGGCCCAGACCAGGGACCCGAGTGAAATCTGCAGCATGCCGAAATAGAGCTGGCTCAGGCGCACCGTGATCAGCCCCATCACCAGTCCCAGGATGGCGGAACAAAAGGGCGCAATGATATAACCAAACCAGACGGGCAGGCCGGATTTCGTGGCAAACAAGGCGAAGGCATAGGCCCCGGCCCCGTAGAACACCGCATGGTGAAACTGGTACATGCCGCCGAAACCAAGCACCATGTTGAGGCTGGTAGCCAGCAGGGCGATCGCGAAGATAAGTGCGCCCAGATAAATATAAAACCGTGACAGGACCTGGGGCGCCAGCAGGAGCAATACCAGCAGGACCAGGCCGGTCAGGGTTGTTTTTTTGTTGAACAGGACCTTATACAAGGGTACCTCTCTCTACCAGGTTGATTTTAGCAGTCCTTTCGGACAGAAAAGCAGGACCGTAATTACGGCCACATAGGGGAACACAATTGCAAACTGAGGCCAGATCAGGATTCCGATTGAATCCGTCAGCCCAAAAATCAGCGCGCCGAGAAGGGCTCCCCAGATATTGCCGAGGCCGCCGATGATGACAATCAGGAAGGCCTCGATGATAATGGCATGATCCATACCCTGGGTAATATTCTGGGTGGGGGCCACCAGGGCGCCGCCCAGTCCTGCCAGGTAGCAGCCAATAACGAATACCGCGGCAAACACCCAGCTGACATTGATACCGATGGCACCGACCATTTCCCGGTCAACTGCCGCAGCCCGAGCAATCTTTCCGATCTTGGTCCGATTGGTCAGAAACCACAGACCGGCGGCCACCAGGGGGCCAATGATCAATAAAAACAGGTTATAACGTGGGAACGGCAAGCCCCCGATCGAAAAGGAGCCCTGCAAAAAGACAGGCGCGACCAGGCTCCGGTAATCCGAACCCCAGATCAGTTTGACCATATCGCCAAAGACAAGAGAAAAGGCAAAGGTGAACAAAAGGAGCATCATGTGCTCGCGTTCGTAAAGATGGCAGAACAGCCCCCGCTCAACCACAAAGCTTATCAGGGCGACACCCAGTGGGGCGATGATTAGGGCTAGCCAGAAACCAAGGGCACTCTGGCTGAATAGGGTTGCAACTGTGTACGTCAGGAAGGCGCCGATCATGTACAGGGATCCGTGGGCAATGTTTGGGATTCTCAATACTCCGAGAACGAGGCTCAAACCGGAGGCGACGATAAAAAGAATCGTGGTTCTACTCAGGCCTACGAGCACCTGTTGGAACAGGGCCGCCAGGGTGACATTTGCAGCGAATTCCATAGCGAAACCTTCACTACCTTGGTATTCCGGGAATGGAGCCACGCCCCATCCCCGGGATTAAATACAGCCTTGCATGTTTCCGGGTGGGCCTATTTTCTGCTCGCTTTGATTTCATCAATAGACGGCATCACCTCATCCCCGGGAAGGGTCACGATATCACTGGCGATCAGGAAGTCGTAGCCGGCGGCCTTTTTGGTCACACCCATGAACATGGGCAGCATGGCCTGGTGGTCATACGCACGCATGGTCACCTTGCCCACCGGGCTGTCGACCCACATGCCTTCCACGTTGTCGATGAATTTTTCAGTGTCGATGACGCCGGCCTTTTTGTAGGCCCCGAAGATGTACTTGGCGGCGAGAAATCCGTAGAGAGCCCCGACGGCCGGTTTGCGGTTGTAGACCGATTCAAAGTTTTTTACAAAGAGCCGGTTGGCAGCCGTCTCCGGGTAGTAAAAAAAGTAGTTCGAGGTTCCAATGACATCTTCCGGAGCATTTTGGCCCAGGGCCTTCAAGGTCGATAGTTCGGTGGCGGTATGCATGAAGAACGGGACCCGCTTGTTGAAACCGGTGGCCTGGGCGGCCTTGAGAAAGGGCACGCAGTCACGCCCGCCGGTGGCCACGATAACGGCATCCGGGTTAGCCGACAGGATCGCGGTGATATAGGGCGTGAAATCGGGCTCGCCCACCTTCCACCAGGACTGACCCAGCAGTTCCACGTCCGGACGCAGCTTTTTAAGGTTGTCCCACACGCCGTCGGCCACGGCATGACCGTACTCGTAATCGTCGCCGGCGATCCAGTACTTTTGATAAGGTCGTTTGGCTAGTCCCTCGGCGCCAGCCTTGCCTACCAGCGCGGTGTTTTCCGTGATCGAGAAGACATAACGGTGACCCTTGGCCCCTGTGATTTTGGCGCTTTTGGAGAAGGTAACAAAAAAAGGTACCTTCTCTTTTTTACACATATCGGAAATGGCCAGAGCAAGTGCGCTGTTGATCGTGCCCATCAGGATATCGACGTTTTCTCTGTAAATCAGTTCCTTGGCGGCAGACAAGCCCAGATCGACCTTGAATTTACTGTCCCGCGTTAGCACTTCTATCTGACGGCCCAAAATCCCCCCGGATGCATTCAACTTGTCGACTTCCATCTTGAAGGCATCCCGAACATCGTTGGTGTAAGTAGCCGGTGGACCGCTGTAACAGTCGACGATTCCAATCTTCAAGGTTTTTGCCGCGTGAACGGGTGCGGTGATCAGAACCAGGGCCATTGCTAGAGTGACGCAAAACCATGCAAACGTTTTCATGCTGAACCTCCCTGTTGTAAGATTTAGATAAAGAAAGACGATGGTCGTGAGCTGGATGGCAAGAAACAACGCATCTATGCTACCAGGAATCTGTTTTTCGTCAAGATAAAAACCACAGGCTCAATCCTCTACGATCGCGACCGGCACCACGGCCTGAGGGCCCCATGCACCGGCGTGTCTTCGATATCGGCGGTCTTGTTATCGGTGCGGTTGGCGGTTTTTTAGGCGCTTTGCTGGCACGCCAAGGATGTGAAGTCAGTGCCGTGGCGCGCGGGGCCACCCTTGACGCGCTGAAGAAAAACGGTCTGCGCCTGCAACTGGAAAACGAACTGCTGACGCAAGCGGTCAAGGTCAGTGACGATCCGAAGGAGTTAGGCATTCAGGATATAGTTGTTGTTGCCGTCAAAGCCCAGTCCCTTTCCAGCATCGCCTCAGAAATTCCGGGGCTCATTGGGCCGAAGACTACCATTTTGACGGCAATGAACGGCGTTCCATGGTGGTTCTTTGAAGGATTCGGCAAGTCCTGTACGGGGCTCAGATTAACATCGGTCGATCCGACTGGTTCAATCGCCGCAGCAATCCCTGCCAGTCAGGTTGTCGGCGGCGTTGTCCATGGCAGTTTCACCCTGAACGAACCCGGTTTCGCCCGCCACGGGTTCGGGAAAAAAATGATCATCGGCAAACCGGACGGTAAGCAAACCGGCCCGCTCCAGGAACTGGCCAGACTTCTCACCGAGGCCGGGCTGGAAATTGAAATATCGAGGCAAATTCAACGTGACATCTGGTTCAAGCTCTGGGGCAATATGACCATGAACCCGGTTTCGGCCATAACCGGCGCGACCTGTGACAAAATTCTGGACGACCCGCTGGTGCGGGGATTATATTCAGCAGCCTGAAAGAACACAGTTGGAATGTAGATGAGTTTTGAAATGGCTTCTAAGTGATTTTATTGCCGGTTGATGATGGCCGCCATATACCCCGCCCCAAAGCCGTTGTCGATATTGACCACAGCTACATTGGAACTGCAGCTGTTCAACATGGCAAACAGCGCCGTCAGACCTCCGAGGCTCGTGCCATAACCGATACTGGTGGGCACGGCGATTACCGGGCGACACACCATCCCGGCCACCACGCTCGGCAGAGCGCCCTCCATGCCCGCAACGACAATGAGAACCGTGGCCTTTTCGATAAGATCCCGGTGGGCAAACAGGCGATGAATGCCGGCCACGCCCACATCGTAGATCGATTCAACCCTATTCCCCATGGCCGCAGCTGTCAGCTGGGCTTCCTTGGCAATCGGTATGTCGGAGGTCCCGGCGGAGATGACCAGAATATCGCCCTTGCCCGTTATGGGTCGCTTCTTGTTGCCCAACAGAATCATTCTGGCTTCGGGGTCATACACCGCATCCGCGAAACGAGGGGTAATTTTGGCTGCCTTTTCCACGTCGACCCGCGTGACAAGAATAACGGATTCCTGGGGCAGCATCTTTTCCATGATGCCGATAATTTGTTGGGCTGTTTTCCCCTGTCCGAAAATAACCTCCGGAAAGCCCTTGCGAAGGGACCGATGGTGGTCGATATGGGCGAATTCAATATCTTCGTAGGGAAGTTTCTTGATCAAATCCGATGCGTCTTGGATGGTGGTCTTCCCCGCCGCAACGGCGCGCAATAGCTGATTGAGTCTTTCCTGGTCCATAATCAATATCTCGATAAAATCGTGCAACGATTTTATTATTCGATGGTCTGCTCGACAATACCGCCTGGTTCTATGGGTATGGGTTTTGATTCCGGGCTGCTATCGGGTTTGTCGGTGGCAGGTTTGTTCGTTCCACTATCAGACACCGGCTTGGGTGAAGCCGGCGATGACGGTTGCGTGGCGGGCGCCACGCCGGATGAACCGCTGGTGCTTTTCTGCAGGCCTTTGACTTCTTTCCGAATGGCCTTGATTTCTTTTTCCAACAAAGCCGTTTTATCCAAAAGGGATTGTCGGTAACCGATCTCCTTGAGTTTGAGTGCCAGCTCGAGATCGTCTTTATCAATGGCTTTTTCGCTGAGGGTCTCAACTTCCTTCTTAATGGTATCGATCCTGGCATTGATTTCAGCCAAGCTGTCGGACAATGTTTCGAGATCATTCGACATGCGGCGGGCATTCTCAACGATCTGCTCGTCCACCACGGCAAGTGCCTCAAAATCGGGCTTCAAAACCTGTGGAATATCGGCAACCGAATCCGTCAGGTTTTTGACGACGCTCGCCAATTCATCTCGATTAATTGCCGATGCGGTGATCTGGGTCATTGACTGCTGAAGATTTGTTAGCTTGGATGTTAAAAATGCAGCTGATTTTTCTAGCTCGGGAAGTTTTTTAGCCTGGATTTCTCGTATCTTTGCCTGCTCGAGCGAAAGGGAGGAGAATTTCGATGCCAGGTCCTTGGAAAGTTTCTGCACACCAATGGCACCGGTGTCGTAAGTCCGGGTGACCCTGTCTTTGATGTCGAGATACGTGATAACCAGAATGACACCGATCATGCAAGGGATGAGGATGGTCAGCAGGGTTACACGATGGCCGAGCTTTTCAATTTTGAGTTCACGGAGTTCATCCTGGTGAATGGCTTCCGGTTCATCTTCGTTTCCCCGAAATTGAAATCTGGTGTCGTTATTTTCTTCGATCATGGCTTATTCCCATTCTATGGTGCTGGGCGGTTTTGAGCTGATATCATACACGACCCGATTGACACCCCGAACTTCGTTGATGATCCGATTCGAAATTTTACCCAGAAATGCATGCGGCAACCTGGCCCAGTCCGCAGTCATGGCATCTTTGCTGGTGACAGCGCGAATGGCGACAATGTGCTCATATGTTCGACTGTCGCCCATGATGCCGACGCTTTTCAAGGGTAACAGCACGGCAAAGGATTGCCATAATTTTTTATAATAGCCGCCCGCCCGTATTTCATCAAGCAAGACAGCATCTACCTCTCTGAGAATGGCAAGCCGTTTTTGGGTTATCTCACCGATAATCCGGATGGCAAGACCCGGCCCCGGGAACGGTTGCCTCCAGGTGAGGTTTTCAGGGAGACCGATGGCCTTACCCAGGGCCCTGACCTCGTCTTTGAAAAGAAACTTCAGTGGTTCCACGAGCTTGAGCTTCATTTTCTTGGGAAGGCCACCCACGTTGTGGTGGGATTTGATGATCGACGTGGGGCCACCAAAGGCGGAAACAGATTCAATGACATCGGGATAGAGGGTTCCCTGAGCCAGGAATTCAACCCCTTTTATTTTTTTGGCCTGGGCCTCGAATACCTCCATGAAAACCCGGCCGATTATTTTTCTCTTTTTTTCCGGGTCGGAAATTCGGGTAAGGGCATTCAGAAATTTTGATTTGGCACCCACGAACTTTATATTGATGTTTAAATGCTCTTTCAGGCGCTGTTTGAGCTGTGATGCCTCATTTTTTCGCAACAGCCCGTTATCGACAAAAATGCAGGTCAGGTTCTTGCCGATCGCTTTATGGAGCAAAAGGGCTGTAACCGAGGAATCGACGCCGCCACTCAAACCAAGAATCACCTTTTGATTGCCGATCTGCTGTCTTATTTTCTTGATCGATGATTTTGCGAATGACCTCATGGTCCATGACCGCCGGCAACCACAGACATCGAAAAGAAAGCTTCGAATCATGTGCTTGCCTTTGGGCGTATGTTCGACCTCCGGATGAAATTGGAGGCCATAAAACCGCTTAGGCTCATTCTGAATCGCGGCAATGGGGGTGTTGCTGGTGGTGGCTGTCGTGATAAACCCTTCGGGAAGCTTCTGAATCGAGTCCCCGTGGCTCATCCAAGTCTGGGTTATGTTGCCAACATTGTTAAAGAGTCCCGTGTGCTTTATGATGGCCAACTCGGCAAAGCCATACTCCCGTTTCAGGGCGCTTTTTACGATGCCGCCAAGGACATCCACCATGAACTGCATGCCGTAACAGATGCCCAGTACAGGCACCTTCAAGTCGAAAATACCCCTATCGACACGAGGGCTTTTCGCTTCATAAATACTGGATGGCCCACCGGACAAAATGATACCTTCGGGTTTCATGGATCGAATATCATCGATGGGAATTTGGGGTGATTCAATCTGGCAGTACACATGACACTCCCGGACCCGGCGTGCGATCAGTTGATTGAATTGCGATCCAAAGTCAATGATCAGTATCATGGGTATTCCTTTTTCTAGGTTTGCGAAATCATGGTGAATATGTTAGAGACGGCAACAAATGTCAACTATTTTTCGCAGCGTCAGGTGTCAGCAATAGGCCTTTATGCGACTTCACGGTGCCTAGCTCAAGAACCTATTGCTTCTCCAACGATAGAGAGGTGTGTCATGTTAGAAAGCGGTGATCTGAGAAAGGGTTTGAAACTCGAAATAGACGGGGAGCCCTATGTGATTGTGCAGTTCGAGTTTGTAAAGCCCGGTAAAGGACAATCGTTATATAAATGCAAATTGAAAAACCTGTTGACCGGTGTACAGTTCGACAGAACCTTTCGATCGAATGAAAAATTCAACGAAGCCGGCCTGGAAGAGCACGAAATGGAGTATCTTTATTTCGACGGTGATAGCTATTGCTTCATGAATACAGCTACCTACGAACAGGAGTTCATGAATTCGGAACAGATCGGAGAATTAAAGAATTTTTTAAAAGAAAACACGACCGTAAACATGCTGTTCTATGATAGGCGCCCCATCGATCTGACATTACCCAATTTTGTCGAACTGACCATTACCCAAGCCGATCCCTGGGCAAAAGGGGACACGGCTTCCGGTGATTCAAAACCGGCCACAGTAGAAACGGGTTATGTGCTGCAAGTGCCACCGTTTGTCGAGGAAGGGGAGGACATCAAGATCGATACCAGGACAGGACAATATGTGGAGAGGGTAAAGCAGTAAGCAGCGTGTTCGTTTCAAATTTAGTTATGAGCCATACATGACAGTGGGAGCATTGTAGGAATTGGGGTGTTAGGCTGTTAGGCTGATAGGCTGTTAGGCGCCTAATAGTCTAACTGCCTATTTGCCTGCACTATCAATCATCTCTGTATCGGTTTTGAATCGATCTCAGGATGTTGAGCCTGGAGAAAAATATTTCGATCAGTTCGGGATCGAACTGGGCTCCGGTTTCTTTTTCAATGGTGGCGAGGACATCGCTTTCATCCCAGGCTTCCTTGTAAACCCTTTTGGAGGAAAGGGCATCGTATACATCAGCCAAGGCGACAATTCGGCCGAATATGGGTATTTCATCACCCTTTTTCCCAAATGGTTTTCCATCGGGGCTTGTAAATCCAGCCAGCGTCTCTCCGGTCTGCACATCGATATGGCCCGGGTACCCATGACCATCCCAGCGTTCATGGTGGTTCAAGGCAACCTCAAAAGCAGCCTCATCAAAATCTGACTGAGCATTGAGAAATAACCGGGCACCCAGAAAGGTGTGCTGTTTCATGGTTTCGAACTCATCTGCGTTGAATCGGCTCGGCTTCTTGAGAATGATATCGGAAATCGCAATTTTCCCCACATCGTGCAGCATGGCGGCCATGCGAAGGCTGTCCCGGTTGCGGTCAAATTCTTTCTTGGGCAGATGGTGTTTTTGGGCCCACTGCTCATAGATTTCGATGGAATAGCCGCCCACACGGTTGACGTGTGCGCCGGTTTCCCTGGGGTCGCGCATTTCAGACATGCGGATCATGCGAAGCAAAATGGATCGTGTCATCTGAGCGCGCTCAAGGGCCACAGCAGCCGTACTGGCAAAATGGCGCATCAGTCTTTCGTCGCTAGCGGAAAATGGTATGATTTTCTTGTCTTCATCTTGAGCGTTAATAATCTGCAAAATACCTAGAATTTCCCCTCTGCGCGTTTCCATAGGAACGGTGATAACAGAACTCGTTTGATAACCCGATTCCTCATCAAATTGCTTTCCAAAATGATAGGGCGCCGTTGGTTCGATCGCATACACATTGGGGATGTTTAGAAGCTGGCCAGTGGTGGCCACGTAACCGGAAATGCTTTCTTTGTCTATTGGCAGACTAAACGTGGCGTAAATAAGTTTCTCGCCCTTTGGGAGGCGTTCCTGCAAGGTGTCGTTCTGGGTGTAGGTGAATTGGAGCGTATCCTCATCCGTGTTCCTGATGTAGATAGAGCCGGCATCTGCGTTTACAAAACTTCTGGCGCATTCCAAGACGCGTTCCATCAGAATATCAAGGTCACGAACCTGGTTCAGCTCAATCCCGAGGTAAGTCAGTTTGTCAAGCTTCTCTTTTTCGCTTAGCATAGGGTGGCCCTCAATCAATATCCGTAAGCTATAAAAACCGCACCAGGAGACCCCGCCCGTCAGGGAGGGGGTGAACGGCGCCAAAGGTTTTTATGGGTATGAAGTAAAAAAGGTCCCTTCTAGATGCCAAGAGAGCGTTCCATTAGGGGTGGTTTTGTACGAGATACCTGCTGATCCTGTTGCCTTCCCTTCTTTCGACGATAATGGTGAAGCCACCGATGGTAAATTGTTCTTTTTCCTTGGGTATTTTACCGATGGTGTCCAGTATGTAGCCGGAGAAGGTATCGTAGGCGGTGGTGTCCGGGATGTTCATTCCGGTTGCTTCGTTTACATCATCGATGTCTGATTTTCCGAGGATGACCCATTCGCCTTTTTTCAGAGGAACGATATGTTTTTCATCCTTATCGGTTTCGTCTTCGATTTCACCGACAATTTCCTCCAGAGCATCTTCCAGAGAAATCAGCCCGGACACACCCCCATGCTCATCTACGACGATAGCCATATGATTTTTTGTCTTTTTAAATTGATGGAGCAGGGTGTCCAATTTTTTGTTTTCCGGAATGAAATACGGTGTCCGTATGATTTTACGGACATCCACCGGTGGTTTACCATTGGCCATGTCCATAAAAAGATCCTTGATGTTCAAAATACCGATCACCTGGTCGATGGAGCCTTCTATCACTGGAATTCTCGAAAAGCCGGAATCGAGGATCTGTTTCATGTCCAGCGGCGTGTCGGCGTCCACGACGTACATGTCGGCTCTGGGGGTCATGATTTCAGAGGCATTGGTATCGTCAAACTCGAAGATGTTGTGAATCAGTTCTTTTTCCTCTTCCTTGATTTCCCCTTCTTCTTCAACCACCTCCACGAAGGTTATCAGTTCTTCCTCGGTAATGGTGTTCGGCTTTTTAATACGGCCGGTGAGCCAGGGGATGAAATTTAGAAACTTGATCACAGGGAAAAAGAGCAGCGACAACCAGAATATCGGATAGATGGCCATCCTGGCGACAAGAAGATTGTTTCTGGTTGCGATGGATTTAGGGAAAACTTCACCGAAGACCAACAACAGGAACGTCATGCCACCGGTGGCGATACCCACGGCAAAATTCGGGAATGCCCCTAAGGCAAGGGTGGTGGCAAGAGCTGCCGCACCGACATTGACCATATTGTTTCCGATTAAAATGGTCGTCAGAAGCGTATGGGGGTCGGCCTTCAATTTCTTGATCAGATGGGAGGTTTTTTTGCCATCTTTGGATAGGTGTATGGCCCTGGTTTTGCTAATGGAAAAAAGCGCTGTTTCGGCCGATGAAAAAAAACCGGAAAGAATGATTAACAGCAAAAGGATCAACACCTGGTCTGTCATGATGGCTGGTTCCTTACCTTGTCTTCACGGGGACACATGGGCGAATAGAACAATAGATGACATGCTCTTCGTGCTGGCTGGCGTAACAACGGGTCTTGTAAGATTTGTGACATCCTCTTGAAATGGCTATGGGATCGTGTAATAGTTAAACATCTATTATAACCCACATTTTTGAAAGATCAAGTTATTATTGATCGTTTGTGGGTATCCATACCCCTGGTGAAAGAAATGCCCCATATGGAAACGTCAAAAAATATTCAGGAATATGTCCAATCCTTGAAGGCCTCCAAACGGCTGGGCGGCCAGGTTGTTTTCCATAAAGTCATGCCGGCGGAAACCGCGAGTTGGGGAAAACCGATCGATGTGTGGCCCGAAAAAATCAAGCAGATGCTCCGTGATGCCAACATCCAACAACTCTTTGATCACCAGGCGCGGGCCGTCGATCTGCTTCGCCTTGGTGAACATGTGGTCGTGGCGACGCCGACCGCCAGTGGTAAAACCCTGATTTACAACCTCATGGTCATGGAAAGATTTTTTGTGCGACCGGATTCGAAAGCCTTGTACCTGTTTCCCTTAAAAGCGCTTGCCCAGGACCAGCTCCTCAATTTGAATAAATTTACATCGACCCTGGAAGGCCGCAGACCGACCGCCGTCATTTATGATGGGGACACGTCTGCATGGCACAGAAAGCGCATCCGCGAGAATCCACCCAATGTCATCATGACCAACCCTGAGATGCTTCATTTGTCTTTTCTGCCGCATCACACACGCTGGGTTTCATTCTTTTCGGGCCTCGAAACCATCGTTGTGGATGAGGTTCACACCTATCGGGGGCTATTGGGATCACATATGTCTCAAGTTTTCAAACGCTTGCGACGTGTCTGCAAACACTATGGTTCGGCACCTGTTTTCATCTTCAATTCCGCAACGGTGGCCAATCCAAAGCAACTGGCAGGGCAGCTCACGGATCTTGAGGTGAGAACGGTTTTCAAGAGCGGATCCCCCAAAGGGAAACGACATATTTTATTTATCGATCCCGTCGACAGTCCTGCCCAGACCGCTATTTCACTCCTAAAGGCCGCCCTGCGGCGGAAATTGAGAACGATTGTCTACACCCAGTCACGAAAAATGACCGAGCTGATCGCTATCTGGGCTGCAACGCAGGCCGGGGAATATGCCCATCGGATCAGTGCTTATCGGGCCGGTTTTCTGCCCCAAGAACGACGCGAGATCGAATCCAAACTGAGCAGAGGGGAACTTCTGGCTGTCATTTCCACCAGTGCTCTGGAGCTGGGGATCGATATCGGCGATCTGGACCTGTGTCTGCTGGTGGGCTATCCCGGCACCATCGTATCCACGTGGCAGAGAGAAGGAAGGGTGGGCAGGAGTGGTCAGGAATCGGCCATGATACTCATTGCCGGTGAAGATGCCCTGGACCAGTATTTCATGAGAAATCCGGAGGATTTAATCCAGAGAAGCCCCGAAGCGGCGGTGGTCAATCCATTTAACCCCAGTATTCTTGCCAAGCATGTTGTCTGCGCTGCCAACGAGCTCCCCCTGTCAAAGAATGAATCTTTTATGCAGGCCCAGGCAGGTTGTGGCTGCGGTCGCGACACTTGAAACGGCCGGTGAACTGCTCAAAAGCGAAAAGGGGGATCAATGGTTTTCGAGCCGCAAGGCGCCCCATCGCCGGGTACACCTGCGTGGGGCTGGGAACCCGTATACCATCATCGGCAGTGCCGATGGTGAAAACAAGGGCGAGATCGACGGTCTCAGGGTTTTCAAAGAAACCCATCCCGGCGCTGTTTATCTGCACAAGGGTGATACCTATCTGGTAGATGCGCTGGATCTGGAAATCAACACCGTCAGCGTCACCCGGGCAGACGTCGATTATTATACGCGGGCCAGGGCACACAAGCATACCGAAATCCTGGCAAGCTACGATGAAAAACAGCTTGCCAACACTCGGGTCGTTACCGGAAAACTCAAGGTGACGGAACAGGTGACCGGCTACGAGCGCTGGCGTATACGTGGCAAAAAACGTATCAATAGGGTGCCGCTGGACCTTCCCGAGCAGACATTTGAAACCGACGGCATCTGGTTCGAGATTCCCGCCGGCGTGCAGACGGAGGCGGAATCCCGATACCTGCATTTTATGGGTGGCATACATGCCATGGAACACGCTGCCATCGGGATGTTTCCGCTGATCGTCATGACAGATAGAAATGATCTCGGGGGCATCTCCATCCCATACCACCCACAAGTCGGATCTGCCACGGTATTTATCTATGACGGTATTCCAGGGGGTGCCGGCCTTTGCAGACAGGCATTTTACAGGGCCGGAGATTTGTTGGCGGTGACCCTGAAAGCCATCCAGACCTGTTCTTGTAATTCTGGATGCCCGTCCTGTGTGCATTCCCCGAAATGCGGATCCGGAAACCGCCCCATCGACAAGGCGTCTGCAATATTTATATTAAAGGCGCTCCTGCAGATGCCGGTTGATACCAAGGCCCCGCCCGGTCATGTTGTCGCAGGTCAAATCGGACCGTTGGCGACAGCCCGGGAAAAACAAAACCGATCAAATCAATTGGCCCCCCGGAACGACAGGGGGGTGGTACCCATCTTTCAAGATTCACCAGCGCATGATTCCAAAACCGATGCTGAGCCTGTTGGCCATTCGGAAAACAGTCAAGACCATGACAAGCAAGAACCAGGATCAACGGCACCCCTGTTGGAAGGTCAGACGAGCCGCCAGGGAATGCCGGTGAACCGATTGGGTGTTTTCGATCTCGAGACCCAACGATCGGCGCAGGAGGTGGGCGGATGGCATCGGGCAGATCTGATGCATGTCAGTTGTGCAGTGCTTTACGATGCTGTGGAACAGGTGTATTTCGAGTACCTGGAAAAGGACATGCCGCGGTTCATCGAGCACCTTCAGCAATATGATTGTATTGTGGGATTCAATATCAGGCGTTTCGATTACAAGGTTCTCAGCGGCTACTCGGACGTTGACTTTAATGCCCTTCCCACCCTCGATTTGCTGGAGGAGATTCACAAACAACTGGGTTACCGGTTGTCATTGGATCACCTGGCCAAAGTCACCCTCGGTAAAAAAAAAACAGCCGATGGGCTCCAGGCCTTGCGTTGGTGGAAAGAGGGAAAAATCCGCGAAATTATCGATTACTGCCGAAAGGATGTACAGATCACGTGGGAAATATATTGTTTCGGAAACCAAAACGGTTACCTGTTGTTCCGGAACAAGGCCGGCAACACCGTGCGGGTGCCGGTTAACTGGTAACTGTCAAACACCATATACGGACGGCTAGAGCTATAAAGACGAATCCGCCTTGCGACCGATTTCCTCCAACTTTCCGATGACATCATCAGCCAGTGGATTTTTTTGCGGACCTGACAATATCTCTTCCACCTTCTGTCTCGCCTTGCTGTAGAGGTCTGGCCTTCCTATCTCTTCCCACGACTCGAAGGTATTGCGATCGCTCAGACCTGGCAAAAAAAACTCTTTGCTACGGCAATACCTTAGCGTGCCAGGTTGGGTTAAGAAGTGGCCGCCGGCTCCCGCCGATTTGATATCATCCAATAGGTCTTTGCGGTCCGAGACTTCGATACCTTCTTTATAACGTTGGCACATCTGGGCAATCTCATGGTCCACGACGATCTGTTCCAGCACTAATAATTGACTGGTTTCCAACTCACCTGTGCCGTTAACAACATCGACGCCACCTAAAACGAGCGGCAGTGTGCTGAGTGTTTTTTCCATGATGGCCTGGGCACCCGGTTGCTTGGCATCGCTTAAACAACCAGCCTGGGTATTCGGAAGCCCATAGAATCGGCTCATTTCTCCCAGGGCTCCGCTCATTAGGGTAGTTTCTGGCGCTCCCTCCAGAAAGGTTCCCAAGCTGAAATTAGTGATACCGGCGGCATTTCCCAAAATGATGGGCGTTCCGGGTTCAGCCATCTGAAAAAGAATCAGAGTTGACAGGCTTTCGGCATTTGCAACGGCAATGTTGCTGTAAAGACTCGCTGGGCCGGTAGAACCCGCTGCCGGCATGGGCAGCGCTAGAATGGGTACATGAAATTTTGCAAGTTCTAGATACGTGTCGCACATCTCTTGATCGTGGGTCAATGGTGGAATCGTACAGTATGTAGCGGAAAAGATCTTTCTCTCTTTTACCGCCTCTTCGCTGCCCAATATGGCACTCAAGCACGCAATCAGAAAGGGCACTTCCCTGATATGATGCAGTTCGTTCTGGATATGCTTGGACGAATGGATCAATGAAAGCAGGGACGGTCGCACTTCGTTGTAATTCTCGATCAGGTCGTTGCACATTACATTTGGCCACACCACGGTGGCCAAGGGCATTTCTTCAAAGATTTTCAAACTGGCGATCATGTCTTTTGTCAATGCATTGCGTCGCTCTCCGGTATCAAAATCTATGGCAAAGGTAGCAGCGCCATCCAGCGTATAAGCTGTGTAGGCAGAAGGCAGGCTAAAATCGAACTCAGGATTTCTGGCGCCGAGAACAAAAGACTTTGGGGCGCTATCCAAGGCACGTTGAACCATCTCTTCTGAAAACGTGGCGATTCGCTTATCGTTGTCAATACGCGCGCCGTTTTCGGCTAGAATCTTGCGTGCCGTGGGACTCATGAACTTGACACCGACTTGGTCAAGAATCTTGAGACTGTCCTTGTGAATTCGCAGTTTTTCTTCTGCTGTCAGAAAATTCAGACCCAACTTCATCCGTCTAACCTCCTTTTTTTCGCATACATTAATTCTTGTTCGCTATGAAGAACGGTGTATACCAAGCCGCGCGATCTTTCTTTATGGTTGTAGCTTCTAAGGTTGTCAAGATAATTATTGACAACCATATCGAATAATATTAAAAAAAATGCAAATAGTCACGAAATAAGATAGAAAATATTAATAAATATCGATAAACATAAATAGTATGAAGAAAGACAGCAACACAAAACGCAAACTGGACCCGCTTGATTGTAAGATGGTACGCCTTCTTCAGAAAGACGGTCGCATGTCGAACATCGCCATGGCGCAAGTGTTGGGAATATCTGAGTATACCGTGCGGGCACACCTCAAGCGAATTCTTGAAAGTGGTATCATTCGAATCGTTGCTGTGGCCAATCCCATTGATTTGGGATTCGAGATCGCAGGCGTATTAAAAATCCGTATCGAACTCAGCAAAGCCGATGCGATATTGGCTGAATTGAAGGAAATTGATACCATCATCTGGGTGGCGTTAACGACCGGCAGCACAGACATCGATGTCGAATTCGTCGCGCGATCACTTAAGGAAATGCACGGCTTGATTTTCGGTAAAATCAGTAAGATAGATGGTGTTCGATCCACGGAGACTGCATTGATGGTGGATCTAGTGAAGGACAAACACGATTGGGGCACGGGGTGGGATTAGCCGGCTAGATTGAACCGGGGCAGCGATCGTATTTTAACGTGATAAAAATCCTTATGGTCAAAGATTAACGGTAGAGCGACGCGACGTGTGTTGGCCAACGAGTTTTGCGTTGATGAGCGACAATGTTCAGCAAAATCAAACCATCGAAGAGGAGGAATTAGAAATGGGAACAATCAACAGGCGTTTAATTGTGTTAACCACCCTGGCGATAATCGTCTTTTTTTGCTGCCTCGGCGCAGTGAGTGCCGCCGAACCGAAGTTGGGGGGAACCTTAAGGGTAATGGCGGATGCCGATATCAGCAGTCTGGATCCCCATAAGATAGGCTGGCAGAACCATGAAGTTCTGCGCCAGATCTTTGAAGGACTGCTGGCTGTGGATGAGGGATTCAAGGTCATTCCGGGTCTGGCAAAAAGCTGGACGGTTTCCGATGACGGTTTGACCTATACGTTTAAGCTTAGAAAAGGGGTTTATTTTCACAATGGCAAGGAAATGACGGCTGCCGATATCAAGGCCACTTACGAAAGGTTATTGCAGTCATCCATCAAGCAAAAGTTCGAAACAATCAGCAAAATTGACACGCCTGACGCTCATACAGTCGTCATGACGCTGTCGCAACCCACAGCAACATTCCTAATCAACGTGGCTCAGCCGCACACCATCGGCATTATGCCGGCTGAGGAAGCTTCCGCCGAGGCAAATCAAAAGAATATTCAAAATCCGATTGGGACCGGCCCTTTTATGTTCGTCGAGTGGATACCGGATCGACATGTAAAACTGAAGCGTTTTGAAAAGTATTGGGGGGGTGAAGGGGAGGCCACAGGGTCAGGAGGAAAAAAAGCCGCTTATGTCGACGAGGTGATCATTCGCCCGATAAAGGAACGTTCGGTGAGGGTTTCGAGCCTGGAGGCAGGTGACATCGACCTCGGATTTATTCCCACAACTCAGAAGGAACGTTTGGAAAAAAATCCGAATCTGAAAATCATGGGAACGGGACCCACTTTCGACTTCTGGAACTTCTGGTTTTGTGTGAACGACGAATCACCCATGAAAGACATCAACCTGAGAAAAGCATTTGCCTACGCAATCGATAAAGAGGAAATGATCATTGCTACGACAGGCGGTCCGGGTAGCGTGGCCAATTCAGCATTTCCTAGTTTTTCATCCTGGTTTTCCAAGTATCATTCAAATGACTATGGTCCAAAACAGGATTTGGAAAAGGCCAAGGCATACCTTAAGAAAAGCGCCTATAATGGAGAAACGATTATCATTACAACGTGTAAGGATTATGCTGCAATGGATAAGCAAGCGGTGGTGGCCCAGGCGCAGCTGAAAAATATCGGTATTAACACCGAGCTTGAGTACCTGGACTGGACATCGCTTTTCGCCAAGTATAAATCAGGAAAATTTCACATCATGTCTTATGGATACGGCGCACACGCCGATCCCGACATGTACTATTTCGCAAGACTGCATTCAAAACATACCTACAACGGCTGGGGAAATTCGAAATTCGATGCGCTCGTCACGGCTGCCCGTTCAACCACGGATTTCGATAAACGCAAGGCACTTTACGACCAAGCACAGCAGATTCTGGTAGACGAACTGCCGCTTTTGGTGACCTTTACTGAGGAATACTTTTATGGTGCCAACAAAAGGGTTCAAGGATTCAAACCTTGGGGCGCCGCTTTTCTCAGGCTATGGAACATTTGGCTCGATGACTAGAATGAAAACATAGAAGCGATGACATGGGGGTGGAACCCGGAGGGGATTTGTTATCTCCCTATCTGCCGCCCTCATGTCAAGATCGGCTTCAGGCCAGCCTCTATAAACCTGTATGAGTATATCCTACCTAATCAAACGACTGATGGCGGCCATCCCCGTATTGGTGATAGTCTCCCTCTTGGCGTTTTCGTTTATTCACATCATTCCAGGTGATCCTGCCATGGCGATGCTGGGGTTGAATGCTACGCCTGCACAAGTTGATGCATTGCGCAAGGAGATGGGGCTCGATCAACCGATTGTCATGCAGTACCTCAACTGGCTGGGTAGGATGGTAACAGGGGACATGGGGATTTCGGTCCTTTCCGGCAGATCCATATCCTTGTCCATTTTTGAGCGCTTGCCTCACACCTTGGTGCTGGCCTTCCTGTCCATCCTATTGTCCATTTTGATAGCAATCCCTATCGGTGTTATCGCTGCTGCAAGGCAAAACTCCCTTACGGACCGCATGGTCATGCTCTTCGCTTTGATTGGCGTATCCGTTCCCAGTTTCTGGGTCGGTATTCTCTGCATCATATTGTTCGCAGTCAAGTTGAACTGGCTCCCTGCATCCGGATATGTATCTATCTTTGAACATTTTTTTCAGGGGCTGAGGTACATGATATTGCCGGCCTTCTCGCTGGCCATGGTTCTGGCCGCGGTATCGGCCCGCATGATGCGTTCTTCAATGCTGGAGACCCTGCGTCAGGATTACATTCGCACCGCGCGTGCCAAGGGCTTGGGTCGTTGGGCGTCAATACTTAAGCATGGATTTAAAAATGCGTTAATCCCAGTGGTGACAGTTATTGGTGTAGATTTCGGCTGGTTGTTAGGCGGTACAGTGGTGATTGAAACCATTTTCGGGATACCTGGCATGGGACGGCTTGTTGTCTATGCCATCATGAACCGGGATTATCCCATGATGCAGGGGGTCATTCTTTACATGGCGGTGATTTACATGCTGGTGAACTTGATTGTGGATATCGTCGTGATTTTTCTCAATCCCCGCATTCGTTATTGATAGGTGAGAAAACGATGGCAATGGTCAAACCGAAATCGAGTCGATTGCTTCACGCTTTCAAATCCAATAAACTGGCGATATGTGGATTCGCCATTATTGTCTTACTAACGTTGATCAGTTTATGCGCCCCCTGGATTGCCAGCCACGATCCCAACGGGATTAGCATTCGTGAACGCCTGAAAGCACCGAGCACCGATCATCTGATGGGAACGGATGAATTTGGACGGGATATTTTCAGCCGGGTGATTTATGGTACCCGTGTGTCATTGGTCATTGCCTTTTTGGTGGCGATTGCGGCCGCTGTGGTGGGAACCCTTTTGGGATTATGGTCGGGTTATTTTGGCGGGGTGCTCGATTTCATTATCATGCGTGTCATGGACGGGCTTATGGCATTCCCGGCGCTCCTTCTGAGCCTTTCCATTATGGCGGCGCTGGGGCCCAGTACCGTCAATTTGGTTCTTGCACTGGCAGTTGTGTATGTGCCGAGTTTTGCCCGCTTGACGCGTAATTCGGTCCTTTCCATAAGGGAACTCGAATATGTTGAAAGTTGCCGTGCTACTGGCGCCGGAGCCTTGCGGATCATGTTCGACCATGTTTTGCCCAACTGTATTTCGCCTTTGATAATCAACACCACAGTCGTCTTTGGTTACGCTATTCTGTCGGAAGCGGCGCTCGCTTTTTTGGGGTTTGGTGCACCATCGAAAGCTAGTTGGGGAGCGATCCTGAGCGATGGTCGGGATTTCGTGTTTCAGGCGCCCTGGATTTCTATTTACCCGGGATTGGCGATTTCTTTTTTTGTGCTGGGGGCCAATCTTGCCGGGGACGGTTTAAGAGACATACTTGATCCGCGGATGAGATAGATGAACGCTGAAAAAGATCTGATGCCATGTCATTCATTACAGACGATCCTGTTGTCATGTTGTGGGCTTTCCGTTACCTTCGAAACACTTGATGGGGCCTTCCGTGCAGTTGACGATATTTCGTTCGAGATTGAAAAAGGTCAGGTAGTGGGTGTTGTGGGTGAGAGCGGATGCGGGAAGAGCATGATGGCCCTCGCACTGTTAGGTCTGGTACCGGAGCCTGGTTACATTTCGAACGGTAAGATTGATTTCGAAGGGGTCGACCTGAGGAAAAAGACCGAGCGAGAGATGCAGGCTATCAGGGGAGATCGCATCAGCATGATATTCCAGGAGCCAATGACATCCCTGAATCCAGTTTTCAAAATCGGCCGCCAGGTATCGGAGGCACTGCGGTTGCATCGCAGCATATCTCGGCAGGAGGCACGTGACCGGGCGGTTGAAGCCTTGAAGACGGTGGGTATTCCAGCGCCGGAAAAACGATATTCGGAATATCCGCACCAGCTGTCCGGCGGCATGCGGCAGCGGGCGATGATTGCCATGGCCATGTGCTGCAAACCCAAGCTCTTGATTGCCGACGAACCGACCACCGCGCTGGATGTAACCATTCAGGCGCAGATTCTGGAGCTGATGAAAGAGCTGGTCAGAGAATCGATGACGTCCGTTCTCTTCATTACCCACGATCTCGGTGTGGTCGCCGAGATGTGTGACCGGGTATTGGTAATGTATGCGGGAAATATCATCGAAACGGCTGGAATTGTGACTATTTTCGAGAACCCGCTGCATCCCTATACGACCGGACTGCTGAAATCCATTCCGAGGGTGGATGATACGGCTGGAGAACTCAGTATCATTCCGGGCACTGTCCCGAGTCTTGAGGATCTGTTGGCCACTGGCTGTAGATTTGAACCACGTTGCGCTCGCAGAATGACGGTTTGTAAAACCGTAAAACCAAAACTCCAGCAGCTGGGCGGACAACATTGGGTTAGCTGCCACCTATACGGAGATAGTTTATCGTGAAGTCAAACATCCCTTTGCTGAGGGTTACGGGACTCAAAAAACATTTTCCGGTGGGCGCGTGGCGATTTGGGCGTGAGTACGAAACGGTCAAAGCGGTTGACGGCATCGCTTTCGATATCAATGCGGGTGAAACTTTGGGACTTGTCGGCGAAAGCGGCTGCGGTAAATCGACGGTTGCGCGGTTGTTGCTGAGACTCATTCCGGCGACATCGGGACGTGTGTTTTTCGAGGGCACCGATCTATTCAGTTTAGACAGGCGTTCAATGAAAGTGCTTCGCAAACGCATACAGATCATTTTCCAGGATCCGTTCAGCTCACTGGACCCCCGGAAAAATATCCAGCATATCGTCTCCGAACCCCTGGTTGTGCACCGGATAGGAAACCGGCAGTCCAGAGGGGAAACAGTTGCATCACTTATGGAGCGCGTCGGTATCAGTCGCCACTGGGCTAATCGTTACCCGCACGAATTCAGCGGCGGGCAACGTCAGCGCATTGTCATCGCCAGAGCCTTGGCGCTGAATCCCAGTCTCGTGGTGTGCGATGAACCCGTATCGGCCCTCGACGTATCCATTCAGGCTCAGGTGTTGAATCTGCTAAAAGCACTGCAGCACGAAATGGGTTTGACCTATTTGTTCATTTCCCATGACCTGAGCGTGGTTAAACATATCAGCAGTCGCATTGCGGTGATGTATTTGGGAAAAATCATCGAGTGGACTGAAAGAGACCGGCTGTTTAAAAATCCCCTTCATCCTTACACCCAGGCACTGCTGTCGGCACTGCCTGTTCCCAATCCAAAAGCAGTCAAAAAAAGGATTATTTTGAAAGGGGATGTGCCCAACCCCATCAACCCGCCACCGGGCTGTCGGTTTCACACCCGATGTGCATTTGTAGAAACGCGCTGCAAGCAAGAAGAGCCAGAGATGCGGGTTTTTGATGACGACCATGGGGTTGCTTGCCATCTGGTCTAATGAAACCTGGTAATAAAGGAGGATCTAACATGGCTGAGGCGCCATTTCCTGTGATTAAGATAAAGGGATCACCACACGATCGTGGAAGCCAGTATGGTGAAAAATGCCGGACCATGATTTCGAATACAATTGCCTTCTACAAAAAGGTGTTCGAATACGAGTCAAGGCTCAACTGGGAAATGTCCCTGCGCAAAGCAGCCGAATTCATAGCGCCTATTCGTGCCTACGATCAAGACATTATGGAGGAGCTAGAAGGGATAGCAACTGGTTCCAGGCGTTCGCTGGAAGAGATTGTGGCCATCAATGTGCGCAGCGAACTACTCTTTCTTTTAGCCACTCGCGCTGAAAAAGAGATGAAAGTTTGCTGTACATCCGTGGCCGCAACCCCAAATGCCACTTCCAAAGGAGAAACCTTTGTGGCCCAGAACTGGGACTGGTACAAAGCCACACAGGCGCAATGCATTTTGCTTCACATCATACAGCCCGGGCGGCCGGAGATACTGCAATTTGTTGAGGCAGGTCTTATCGCCAAAACCGGTATGAATTCGGCCGGTATTGGTATGTGTACCAACGCCTTGGTGTGTGACAACTGGCGCGTTGGTGTGCCTTATCATGCCATTTTACGGGGCATTCTCAATGCGGAATCAATGGCCCAAGCTATCGGGGCGGTCACTTCACCGCAGCGTGCCTCCGCCGGGAACTATCTTATTGGCCATGCGCAAGGCGAAGTGCTGGAAATTGAGGCCGGGCCAAATGACATCAATATTATTTATCCCAAAGACGGGGTGCTGAGCCATGCCAATCATTTTCAGGTTCCCAATCCTGCCATAACGGATTATATTCCCGGCCGCTGGCCGGATTCTATCGTGAGAGGAATGCGTTCGGCAAATTTGATGTCCACCGCCAGCGGGAAAATCGACCGGAACAGGATTCAGGCGCTTCTTATGGACCATTTCGACCACCCATCCTCCATCTGTTGCCATAGTATTGCCGGTCAGCCAAAAGAAGAGGCCTATCAGACGAATGCCTCGATCGTAATGAATCTCAGCCGAAAAAAGATCTATCTGGCCAAGGGGCCATCGTGTGAGCATCATTACGTGCCCATAGAAATAGCTATCTGAAATCGCTCAAGAATAAGAAAGTCTTACGCAAGGTCAATCCTGATATATCCTTTAAAAATCACAGCCCAAAACCTTTAAATCTATCATATGTAAACGATTGAAATAGGCGTTGACCGAAAAGAAAATTAATGTTAATTAATAATGGTTATTATTGAACCATCTCCAAAAGAGTTGAACTAAATAAAGGATTCGAGGGGTCCAGGGGTCCAGAATTCGAGTGATAGGCTTAAAAATTATGGCTCATCTCCAAAAGAGTTGATCCAAATTAAGGATTCAAGGATTCCAGGGGTCCAGGGTTCGAGTGATATGAAGTGAGGCATCAGCTGAATGCTTAAGAATTATAAAGAGTTAAAAGTCTGGGAAAAAGCGTATAAACTTTGTTTGCATATCTATAAGCGTTGATAAAATCTCTGGAAAGCAAACACTTGGACCCTTGAATCCTTGGATCCTGGAACCCTTTCTCCCAACTGATGGGGAGAAGAGCCAAAAAAAGAGACTTCAGTTGCAAAACCATAAAAAAAGAGCTGAAATCATCATCCAAAAATTAAGGGATAATGGCCACAAGATAACGCCTCAACGGCTGGCTATCGTTAAAATACTTGCCATAAGTGAAGCCCATCCCAGTGTTGAAAATATCCATGTCCAGATAATAAAAGACTTTCCGACAATGAGTCTTGCCACTGTATACAGAAATATTGTGTTAATTAAATCATTTGGTGAAGTTCTTGAGTTAGGGTTCCCAGATGGGAGTAACCGATATGATGGAAACAAGCCGAACCCCCATCCACACGTCATCTGCATCAAGTGTAAAAAAATTGTCGACCCAGACCTGGACAGCCTGGATGACATGGAAAGAGAGGTCGCATTAGAGACCAATTTTAAAATTCTGAATCATAGGTTGGACTTTTTCGGTATATGCAGCAATTGTTTGGCAGAGAATGAAAGGAGGAAGCATTATGAATGAAGATAGCAAGTGCCCGGTAACGGGCAGAACGCAAACAACCACCGATGGTGGCGGCACGTCGAACCGGGACTGGTGGCCGAACCAGTTGAACCTCAAGATTCTTCATCAGAACTCTCACATGAGCAATCCGATGGGCGAGGCGTTCAACTACGCTGAGGAATTCAAGAAACTCGACCTGGAGGCCCTGAAGAAGGACCTCTATGCGCTGATGACCGACTCCCAGGACTGGTGGCCGGCCGACTACGGTCACTACGGGGGGCTCTTCATCCGGATGGCGTGGCACAGCGCAGGCACATACCGCACCGGCGACGGCCGCGGCGGGCGCAGGGTCCGGCACTCAGCGCTTTGCGCCCCTCAACAGCTGGCCCGACAACGTGAACCTCGACAAGGCGCGCCGTCTGCTCTGGCCGATCAAGCAGAAATACGGCAACAAGATCTCCTGGGCCGACCTGATGATCCTCGCCGGCAACTGCGCCCTTGAGTCGATGGGATTCAAGACCTTCGGCTTCGGCGGCGGGCGCGAGGACGTTTGGGAGCCGGAAGAGGACATTTACTGGGGCACCGAGAGCGAGTGGCTGGGCGACAAGCGCTACTCCGGTGATCGGGAACTCGAGAATCCTCTCGCCGCCGTGCAGATGGGTCTGATCTACGTGAACCCGGAAGGGCCGAACGGCGATCCGGATCCGGTCGCGTCGGGCCGTGACATCCGCGAGACCTTCGCGCGCATGGCGATGAACGACGAGGAAACCGTTGCGCTCACCGCCGGGGGACACACTTTCGGCAAATGCCATGGTGCCGGCGATGCCGCCCTTGTCGGTCCGGAACCTGAAGCCGCCGGCATCGAAGAGCAGGGCCTCGGCTGGAAGAGCAGTTTCGGCAGCGGCAAGGGCTCCGATACCATCAGCAGCGGCCTGGAAGGTGCCTGGACGCCGAACCCGACCCAGTGGGACATGGGCTATTTCGACATGCTGTTCGGCTACGAGTGGGAACTGACGAAGAGCCCCGCCGGCGCCTGGCAGTGGACGCCGAAGGATGTGGCCGACAAGGACCTCGCGCCGGATGCGGAAGATTCGTCGAAGCGGGTTCCGACCATGATGACGACCGCCGACATGGCGATGCGGATGGACCCGATCTACGAGCCGATCTCGCGGCGTTTCCACAAAAACCCGGAAGAATTCGCAGATGCCTTCGCCCGGGCGTGGTTCAAGCTGACGCACCGCGACATGGGACCCCGCTCGCGCTATCTCGGCGCGGAGGTCCCGGCGGAGGAACTGATCTGGCAAGATCCGGTGCCCGCAGTCGATCATGAGCTGATCGACGCGCAGGACATCGCCGCCCTCAAGGGCAAGATCCTCGCTTCGGGTCTGTCGGTCTCCCAACTGGTCTCGACCGCCTGGGCGTCGGCGTCCACGTTCCGCGGCTCCGACAAGCGCGGCGGGGCGAACGGGGCGCGCATTCGTCTTGCGCCGCAAAAGGATTGGGAAGTCAACCAGCCGGCGCAACTGACGACTGTGCTGCAGACCCTCGAGGGAATCCAAAAGGAGTTCAACAGCGCGCAGTCAGGCGGGAAGATGGTTTCGCTCGCCGACTTGATTGTCCTGGGTGGATGCGCAGGCGTCGAGCAAGCGGCGAAGAATGCCGGTCACGATGTGACCGTTCCCTTCACGCCGGGACGCACGGATGCGTCGCAGGAGCAAACCGACGTGGAGTCATTCGCCGTACTCGAACCGGCTGCAGACGGGTTCCGCAACTACCTCAAAACCAAATACACCGTATCGGCGGAGGAACTGCTGGTTGATCGTGCGCAACTGCTGACGCTGACCGCTCCTGAGATGACGGTTCTCGTTGGCGGCATGCGTGTCTTGAATACCAACTTCGGACAGTCCCAGCACGGCGTCTTCACCAAGCAGACCGAGACGCTCACCAATGACTTCTTCGTGAACCTGCTCGACATGAGCACGGCGTGGAAGGCAAGCTCGAAAGACGACGACGTGTTCGAGGGTCGTGATCGCGCAACCGGCGAACTCAAGTGGACCGGCACCCGTGTCGACCTCATCTTCGGTTCGAACTCCCAGCTCCGGGCCTTGGCGGAAGTCTATGGAAGTGAGGACTCCCAGGAGAAGTTCCTGCACGACTTTGTAGCGGCGTGGAACAAGGTCATGAACCTTGACCGCTTCGACCTCGCCTGATCGCAGCATAAACGTCTTCAATGCTCACGGAGGCTATTGGCAACATATGAGCGCGGCGTTTCAATCCAATTTGAAACGCCGCCTCGCAATACGCAGCATGCTGTCCAACAAAACGTTAGATACCAGGCCCCTCTATGATTACCGATGCTTAAAAATAATCACAACAGGCCAAATCTTGCATTCAAAGGCCCCTCCGTGGTACCGTGGGCATAACCAGATGGTATTGGCAATATTACCAATAACTCTTCAGCCCTTTCTGGATCGCCACAACTTCAGCCGTCACTCCCTGATCCATTTCACCCCACTCCTTAAACCAATAATGGAATTTTATTGATTGATGCAGTACGTTTGTGGTACTTGTATTTCCTGAGATACAGTGATGTTTTCCTAGTTGAAAGGAACGGCATGATTATAGCTCTGGTTGGGTTCATCTCTTTATTTTTCATCACGTTTCTTATCTATTATTATACCACCCCAAAGCACATCAACATCCGAACCAGAACCATATACAATTATTTCATGTTCAGAAAATAGAAATGAGGTTGGATGATGGGAAGCGTCCATGATATCTGTAATCTGGTTAAGCTCGGACTTATCTCCATCCATCACCATACGGAGATTCGAGGTTCATTAGCGTAGTCTTCAGTTACAGGAGACTTTTACCATCCCCAAGATGTGGTATCAGTAATTTATTTGACGTTGAGATTATTCAAATAGATGCTGCGCTGCTGGTTGGCATATGATGGAAATAAGCGCTTTGGCAAAGTGTTCAGGTGGAAATAAACGACATTGTTTTTATTTATTGGAATATCAGTTGCGATTTTTTGCACTGCTAAACTATCGTAATTCGAGGGAAGTAATATCGCGTAGGATTTTAACTGCGTGCAGATAGCGAATTGCTATTGGAAATGATAATGATACGGGAGGATTTCTGATCATTGGCAACAATATGTACAAGTTGAGGCCCTTCAATGACAAAGGACACTATTGATCCCAAGGTATATGACTTATACGATGAATACTGCCATACCCAGATGACAAGACGTGGTTTCCTGACCAAAGCCTCGGCACTGGCCATCGTTGGAGGGTCAGCTCTCGCTATGGCGGAAGCTCTGCTGCCACGCTATGCTAAAGCTCAAACAATCTCCTTTACAGATGAACGGATCAAGGCCCGATATGTTGAGTATGACTCTCTAGGCGGTACATCAGGCAAGATGCGTGGGTACCTGGTAAGGCCTGCCGGTGATGGGCCTTTTCCCGCTGTTCTGGTTGTTCATGAAAATAGAGGTTTAAACCCCTATATAGAAGATGTGGCACGTCGTGCCGCTGTTGAAGGATTTCTCGCCCTTGCACCTGACGGACTTTCTCCCATTGGTGGGTACCCCGGAAACGATGACGATGGGAAAGTCATGCAAAAGTCTTTGGATAAAGACAAACTATTCACTGACATGTTGAACAGTGCCAAGTTCCTGAAAGACCATAAGTTGTCCACTGGCAAGCTTGGAGCAACGGGCTTCTGCTATGGTGGTGGTGTTGTTAATAACCTCGCTGTGCGTATGGGAACAAACCTGAATGCGGGTGTCCCGTTTTATGGGCAAGCCGCAGCAACTGAAGATGTTGCCGAAATTCATGCACCACTAATGATTCAGTATGCTGAGAACGACCCCCGTGTAAACGCTTCACGCGAGGAGTACCGAAAAGCTTTGAAAAAAAACAAGAAAGAGTTTGTTATGTATACCTATGAAGGAACCCGTCATGGCTTCCATAACAATTCAACACCCCGTTATGATGAGGAGCAGGCGAATACCGCCTGGGAACGTACAATGTTGTTTTTTAAGAAACATCTCGCTTGAAAAAATCTTCGCACCGTGGATGTCTCCAACAAAACGGTAGATCAGACATCTGAAAAACTACCGATGTGCGAAAATAATCACCATCGACAAAATCTTGCGTTGATGGGGACTCCCGTGTTATCTTGGGGATAACCAGATGGTATCGGCAATAATACTATAAATTCAAAAAAGCACGATGTTCTCAATCTATTTACTTATTTTATAGCGAACGTTTCTAATCAATAGCCTTTTTAATAATGCAGGCTGGAGGCTTTATGAAACTAAGAATTCTCTTTCCTTTTGTTCTTTTATTTACGTATAGCTGTGCTTCGACCAGCCAGTATGTTATCAAACCAAATCCATATGTTGAAAATCCTACCCAAGCTCGAATTATTTTGGAAAGAACTGGCGGTCTCGGAGGTGCTCTTGCACTTGATATTTTTGATAATGACAATCCAATAGGTGGATTAGGGTACAATCAAAAGCTAATGTGGGACAGAAAAGCAGGGCTTTTGAAACTCACAGGTAAGTTTGGTTGGAATTCATTTGGTCCCTATGAATTTAACGTAAAGCCAGGCCATGTATATTATATTAAAGCAAAGGGCGGGTTAACATCAATTTCATTTGAGTTAGAAAAAGTAGCCCCTACAAAACTCGCTGAATCTGATCAATCATTTTCTCAAAGTGCCATCGCAACCTCAAAACCAGAATCCGTTAATAAAGAATCATTACCCTCAGCATCAATATCTATAACGAACCCAGTTCAGACGCCCGATATTGTCACCCCAAACACAGAAAGAACAAATCCAGATGCTATAGCGGTGGTTATAGGCAACCAAACCTATTCCCACAAAGATATACCAGAAGTCAGTTATGCCCGGAATGATGCATTAATGATCAGGAAGTTTCTTGTCGATACTTTAGGCTATAAAGATGGAAATATTCTATTTGAACCAGACACAACAAAAGCTAAATTAGAAATGATCTTTGGTTTAGCAGATGACCATAGAGGTATGTTATTCAATTATATAAAGCCGAAGAAGTCTGATGTGTTCATTTATTATAGTGGCCATGGATCCCCCGATCCAAATACCAATAGAGCATACCTTGTACCTACAGACTGTAACCCTGTTATGATGTCATTAACGGCATATCCTTTGGATGTACTATATGGAAATCTACCAAAAATCAATGCCAAGAGCGTTACTGTTGTTTTAGACGCCTGTTTTTCAGGAGGAACAAACACTGGCAAGTGGCTGGTACAAAATGCAAGTCCTGCCCTATTGAAGATAAAAAACCCTGTAACAACCATGAACAATCTTACCATATTCACAAGTTCAGAAAACAATCAGATAAGCAGTTGGTATCCTGAGAAACAGCATAGCATGTTTACGTATTTCTTCCTAAACGCTGTAACTGGGGGTGCTGATTTCAATCACGACAATAAAATATCCTACCAAGAAATCTATGACTTTGTAGCTGATAAATCAGAAGGCGTCCCGTATTATGCGAAGAGGTTACACGGTGGAAGGATACAAAATCCAACCCTTCAAACAGCGGATAAAGATGCTGTTTTTGTAGAATTTTAACTAAATATACTAAAGCACTTATCAAATTATTACTTGATTGTTAACTTGTACCATCTCCAACACATAGGTGACATTCAACGAATTTGGAAGTAGGTAAGCAGTCATCTATTATCCAAAAGCAAAGGAAAAATAAATGAAAGAGATAAAATGTCAGGATTGTCGTTATTGGGAAAAAGTAGACGATAGTGGGGGAAAAAAAGGAGAGTGTAGGCGATATGCACCGAGGGGGGCAGGAGGAGGTCTTGAATCTTATATCTGGAATAGGACCAAAGCAACTGATTGGTGCGGAGACTTCGATACCCTTTAACCATGCCGCTGCGTGTATTTTCAGCCTGCAAGGCACTGGATATTCTTCTGAGTTAGTTGTCCACCCCGCCTCAGCCGTTGATATCAATTCCTGCACTGTCATAGACTCGCCCGCCCCTTTCAAACGAGGCTTTATTGTTTCTTTGAGTAGTGGTAATGCCCGTCCCTTAACGCACCATACCGATGGAAAAGGCAATCATGAACTGGGCCAGGTAGTAGAGTGGCAGGCCCAAAAAACGATTGATAAAAGCGGTTTTTAAAAATCGATCCCGAGCAACAAAGATATCGGAAATGTAAAAACTGAAAGCGCCTGCAAAGACGAACAGTCTGGCCATAAACGACTGCTGCGGCATGCCCAGGACGGACCAGGCGCCGATGACCATGAGGCTGATGACAAGGATATAGGCGATGACCGGCTTTTTCATGCTGCCCAGGTGCGGTTTCAACCAGACATAAATCACACTGCCGAGCACCAGGGTCACAATGACACCCAAAAGTGTCATTGTGCCGGGATCGGCAATCCAGAAGAAAGCGATCACATAGCAGACATGCCCCAGAAGAAAGGAGACGAGCCCAAAGAAAAACATTCTGTCCTGAGGCAGCGCCAGAAAGACATCCCCTCCAAGACAGAACAACAAACCGATGATGATAAAGAGGCTATAGGGTTGTAGAAGATGAACCTGCGATACGGCGGTGAAGATAAAAAGCAGCGAAAGCGCTGTCTTGGTAGGCAGCCGTCCTTTTGAATGCTCCCTTCTTTCAAAGAAGAGAAGGCTGACCAGCAGCACGGTGGCCAGTGCAAGAAGTATTTTAATCATGAACATCCTCCAAGACCCCTTTGCCGTTCTTATTCAGGTTATAATTCGTCGGGTCAGCCACCCCGGCATCGGCAAAACCTTTCTTCCTCAGGAGGCAGCTGTCACATCGGCCGCAGGCGTTCCCACGGGTATCTGGGTCGTAACACGAGTGGGTCAACCCGTAGTCGACACCCAGTTCGAGCCCTTTTTTGACAATGTCGGCCTTGGTCATGCGTATCAGCGGGGTGTGGATCTTTATTTTAAAGGTACCCGCTACACCGGCTTTGGTGGCCAGGTTCGCCATTTGTTCAAAGGCATGGATATATTCCGGCCGACAGTCCGGATAGCCACTGTAGTCGATGGCGTTGACACCCAGGAAGATATCCGGTGCGTTCAGCACCTCGGACCAAGCCAGCGCATAGGAAAGAAATATGGTGTTCCGGGCCGGTACGTAGGTAACGGGTATCTCATTATCAACGATATCCATGTTTCTGTCCTTGGGCACTGATATGGCCCCGGTCAGGGCGGAGCCTCCGATGCGCGTTAAATCGGTTTTCATGACCAGGTGGACTTTGACCCCGTATGCATGGGCGATTTTTTTGGCGGCTTGCAGTTCAAATACATGCCGTTGGCCATAATCGAAACTCATGGCATACAGGTCATACCCGGCATGTTTCGCCATGGCCATGACCGTGGTGGAGTCGAGCCCCCCGCTGGATAGAATGATGGCCTTTTTGGCTATTATTTTGTCCATGGTTATCCTTTTCACTCAGATCGGTTTCAAGCGATAAGCAATAACTGGCTTGCAGATCAAAGCGCATTGTATCAGACCAATTGCTAGACCCCTTTCTCGATATCAGGCCAGATAGTCCTGTGGAGCTGGAGATGAAGCCGTACTTTTATGCTATCTTCGAGGATCCATCGGGCAAGTTCCGCAGGCGCCAATTGCGCTTTGTTCGGAGAAAAAAGGCGATTTCCAGTCGGGATGCTCGATGGTAGCTTGTTCAAGACTTCCTTGGCGTATTCGTAATCCCGTCTATCGCCGATAACGAATTTAATTTGATCCCTATTGCCGAGATGTCTTAAATTTCGAAGATCGCAGGTCTCATGTTCACCACTGCCCGGACACTTGACATCCATGATCCTGATACAGCGGGCGTCAACCCTACGGATATCAAGACTGCCGTTGGTTTCCATAAGAACCTGATACCTTTTCCGGATCAGGTCACCGATGAGTTTAGGTGTTTCGTCCTGCAACAGCGGTTCACCGCCCGTAATTTCAACCATGCTGCAATGGAAGTCCCCGATGCGGTCCAGGATGTCCGAAATCTTCATTGGGCGCCCTTCATCATAGGCATAAACGGTGTCGCAATAAGCGCAGCGCATGTTACAGCCGGTGAGGCGGACAAAGACGCACGGCAGGCCCGCAAAGGTCGATTCTCCCTGTATGCTATAAAATATTTCATTTACAATCAACGACATGCGCCATTTATAACACGATTTCCTGTGAATTGAAATATATTGACAGGGTATCCGGGAGCATATAAGTCGGACCTAACGAATCGTTTATCAAAGCAGTGAGCCGTAAGCTGTAAGTGGCCTATCGCTTCATGCTGCTTGGGGCTTTTTTATGAAAAACAATGTTGCCAAATACGCGGCAAGACGACCGTACACTCGTGCCTTCAAACCAGGGCCTTCATGCTTCAAAAGGATCGTCTTTGTGGGGTTGATTGCCGGACTTTTGTCGATCGGTTCGCCCCTGATTGCTTCAGACAACGCATCGATCAAGAAGAGAGATGTCAACAATGACGGCATCGCTGATCAAGTTGCGGAATTTGACCCCCAGGGAAAACTGATCACCCTTGCAGTGGATGACAACAACGATGGGGTGATGGACACGTTCCAGTACTATGTCGATGGTGTGATTGTGCGTTTGGAAAAAAATCTGGATAACGAACCCGGCATCGATATGAGGGTGTATTTCAAAGAGGGCAAAAGGATTCGGCAGGAGCGTTTGGACGACGACGGTCGTGTTTGGCAGGCGATTGATTTAGATGCAGACGGAAAACCATTCGAGATCCGCGAGGACAGCAACGCAGATCAACGAATGGATACGGTTTATCACATGCAAAATGGACAGATCACACGGATCACCCGCGATCAGGATGGGAATGGTGCCATCAATCTCGTTGAGTTGTATCGGAACGGAACGCTTATCGAACGCCGCATCAACCCAAATGGGGACGGAGCGGTGCAAGAGCGGCTTCTTTTCGGTGAAGATGGAATCCTGGCAAGGCGCCATCTGGACACGGATCAGAATGGGGATTTGGACATGCTTGAGATATACCGGAATGGTCTGATTCATATGCAGCAATGGGATCGGAACCGGGATGGTCGTTATGAAAAGATTGCCTATTTTGAAAACGATGACATCGTTCGAGTCGAGGAAGATACGGACCTGGATGGCAGAATGGATACGTTCCAACGCTATAAACAAAACCGGCTTGTGTTTTTGGAAAAGGACACCAACGGAGACGGGCAACGCGATGTGAAAATAGCCTATGATGCCGACAACAAAAAAAAAGCCCTGCAGGACCATGATTTTGATGGCCGGTTTGAGACGACGCATTGGTATGACAGACCACCATGGACACGTGTCACGGAGCTGGATTCTGAGGGCAGGGGTGTTGTTGCGGTGCGGTCCTATTTCATAGACAATATATTGCGTAGAAGGGAGACCTTGAATAAGGACGGCGGCCTTGTTGAATTGCGTGAAAACTTCGATGAGAAGGGTGCTCTGGTAAACAGCCTGGAAGATAGAGATGTTGATGGCCGATGGGACATGACCTGGTATTTTGACGGCCAGGGTAACTTTCAGCGAGCAGAAAAGGATGCCGACGCAGACGACCGCGTGGACACCTGGTATTATTATGAAGACGGGCGGCTGTCTGGGGTTTCGGAGGACACCAATGGCGATGGCCGGCCGGATGTATGGGAAGACTATAATGCATCGGAAACCATGATCCAGCGAAGAAAAGATTTGGATTTTGATGGTGTGGCGGATATTGAGGAACGGTTTTAGGTCTTGGTTTCGGTTTTGGATTGTTGCTATGCGCTTATGGCCAAAGGCCATACTGGAGGAATACACATGTTGGCGTTTCTTTATAAGGGAGGTGTGCTGGTAATACCCATTCTTCTCTGTTCGGTCTTTGCACTGGCAATTTTTTTGGAAAGACTGATCCGTTTTTCTTTGTTGAGAAAACGCGGGCACGGGTTGGCCGAAAAAGTTGCTGTGTGTGTAAAAAACGGGCAAGACGAACAGGCGCGTGATCTGGTGCAGGCGAGCAATTCTCCCATAGCCAGCTTGCTGGCACAGGCATTGGAGGTCAAGGACCAGCGTCAGGAAACCCTGGAAGCCATTCTCGTCCATGCCACCGAAGAAGAAGTCAGGGACCTGTCCAGATATCTTCAGGCGCTGGCAACCATTGGAAATATCGCTCCGCTGCTGGGCTTGCTCGGAACCGTTGTGGGTATGATCAAGGCTTTCATGATTATCCAGGAAATGGGCGGCAAGGTCAATGCCGCGGTTCTGGCCGGCGGTATCTGGGAAGCGATGCTCACGACCGCACTGGGGCTGGCGGTGGCGCTGCCGACCATCATTGCCCACAGTTATCTGGTTTCCAAAGTCAACCAATATGAAGCCGGACTGCAACGTGGTGCCATCACCTTTTTAAAGGCGGTCCTGAGTCTCGAGGGGGCAAGGGTTCAAGAATCCAAGGGTTTAAGGGAGCGAATATCATAGGGTTCGAGGGTATGGGATTTGGCGGGTTTGACTGAAAGACCTTGGCCTAAGAATGTGCGTTGCCTGAATATTTCCAGGTTCATGGCATTCCGGCCGATAGCCTTGAGGCATTCTATTTAGCAGTCAAAAAAGAGGAACCGAGCATGCTGTTTGTAAAAAGAGAACGTCGCTATTACCAGTTGCAGGCACCGCTGACGTCTCTCATCGATATTGTTTTTTTACTGCTGATCTATTTTCTGCTGACAACTAACTTCATGGTTGATGAAGGGATTCAGGTTAAATTGCCCAAGGCCAATACCACATCGCCCCAGGCGGACAAGGAAATCACGATCTATGTCGACAGCAAAGGCAAAATATATATGGACAACAGGCCTGTCCCATTGAGCGATCTTTTTACAATCATAAAAGGAAAGCTCGAGGAAATGGCAGGTACCCCGGTGGTCATCAAAGCAGACAAATCGGTGATGCTGAACAAGGTTGTGAGGGTCATGGATGTCGCCAAGGCCGCTGGCGCCGACCGACTCGTGCTGGCCACCGAGAAAGAGTGAACCGCAACAGCGAGCGCATTCCCCGTGGGTTCTGCCGTTCGGTAGTGCTTCGCATGCCGCGGGGTTAGCGAGCGAATCTAAATTAGACAGAATTCCTTTTAGGAATACACCATAGATGCTCTAGAATGGAAGATGTTGAAATCGGATAAGCATAGCATCGGCATGTCTATTCCCGACGCGTTTCAAAAACCCAACTGGCTTCTGTGGGGACTGATTATCCTATCCCTGGGAATTCACCTGTTGATGCTCGTGCCGACGAAGCATCACAATCGGTCCAGGGATGTTTCCAGGATCGAACTGACCCTGAAACAGATAGCCAGTCCTCATCAGCGGCAGGTTCCCAAACCCATGTCCCGGCTGAAACCGATCATGGTGCCACATGAGCAGGCGCCGGCAGAGAAGCTTGATGAGCGATACGCCCCCACGAAGCCGCCCGCGTATGTCAGACCGGATCCCGTCGATTCCAATTGGTTGACGGGGAAAAAACAGCTACCCCGGATCCCGGCAGTCGAGAACACCGGCCTTGCCGAGTGGCAGGCCGCGCCCGAGACATTGACTGGTTCGGTGTCGTCCGGCGGTGAAAGTGATGTCATATTCGAAATGGCCTACACCAAACGGGTTCAGAAACAGATCGAGGCGCAAAAAGAATACCCCAAAAGAGCGCAGCGGCGTAACGAACAGGGTGTCGTTGTCATTCTTTTCAGCATCGGTAACGACGGTGACATAGTATCTGCCAACATTATCAAGAGTTCGGGTTCCCGGATTCTCGATCGAGCAGGGATCGATGCCTTGAAAAAGGCAGCGCCTTTTGAGAAACCGCCCAAGATCCCCATGAACATTCAACTCCCCATCAGGTTTGAACTGCTTTAGTTGGCCCATTTCATGAAAATTGACGAGAAATGTTTCATTCGTCAACGGAAACGATTCCCCAACAGTTTTGATGCATGTTTACCAGCACGACATTAAACATGGTTTCGAGCAGATCGAAGGCAGAGACGATCGGAACCGATTTCTTTAGCAGATTGGACATCAGGACAAGCTGTTCGGATTGTCTTTTCATGAATGACAAATCATCCAGTATCTTCAACGCGTTGTCTCTTTCCACAGGGGGTAGCTGCTTGCCCTTTCCCTCCTTAAACTTGATTCTGAAATGATGAATCTTCAAAGGGGGAGCGCTGAAGAGGCTTTTCTGGATTTTGTCCCCGGGAAAGGCGGTTTGGGACAAAATCAGTTTTTGAACGGCTTTCGAAAGGTGTTGGTGGGTGTTAGCGATGGCATCCAGAAGCATAGCCTTGGATTCTTGGCTCACGATCAGACTGATGAAGCGCAATCTTTTTTCGCTTTTCTTTGTTTTCATATTGAACTCGGTCAAAGCGATCTTCCAGAAAGCGTGGCTGACCTCTTTCAACACTTCCTGGGGATTTCCATTCTCGCCAGATCGCTCTCGAATAATCTTTTTCAGGTTCAACAGCCGTTTAGCCGTTTTTTCAAATAAGCGTTCCCCGATAACCGTTTGGTAAATCATGCATACAGTGGCATGCCAGTCTTGCAGGTGCAGGATAAGTGGAAGGTCCTTGTAAACGCTGCGGATGGTTTCGTTTTTCAATTGGTGGGCAGGTGTTGCATAGGACGGTGTGCCGCCCAGAGGCGGTTGTCGGATCGTATTCTTTTCTGTGGTGTCATAGGACACAGCGGTTTCGATATCGATAAGACCGATGGAATACATGTTGGCAGATTCCAGAAACTGCGGAAATTTTGAAGGGTTTCCTGCGATGAACAGATTGTCGGGTTTCAAATCTCGCATGGCCAGTTTATTTTTACTCAGCCAGTAGAGCAGGTTGAGAAGGTTAATGATCATGCTTGAAATCTGTGAACTATGGCGTTTCAGGTTGTTGGTAATGACGAAAGCATGAACCATTCGCCGGTAGTTTTGAATAGGCTGTTGTTTGGCCTTAAAAAGTTTCAAGATGCTGCTGTTCATCTCAGACGCAAGGTGCGGCTTTGATTCGAAATCCGTAACGGAAAGTTTCCGACCGGACAGGTACACCAGGAACCATTCCTTGATGTTGAATTCGGAAACGGTACCATCGATGTGATGCTGCTGGAGAAAATCATAACAGCGATTGGAAAAAGAGGTGTAGACGGGATTGAGTCTGTCACAAATATCCGCATGTTGCGATCCATATCGTGCTTCAAAGTCACCAGGGTTCCAGAGAAGGCCGGGGTGCTTCGATATTTCACTGATAACTTTTTCTTCAATGTTATGGGTGCGATGGAGAATATGCCCCAGGAAAAAATACCTGGAAAGATCCATAAAATAGGCAAACCCATCGCCGATTTTTAGATAGTTCTGGAGGGCTGGATTATCTTCCAGCAACTGGATATATGTTTCCTCCATGCGTTCAAGCGTCAGCTCGGGTGCATCCTGAAGCGGAGAGATTTTTTTCAATATGATCGAGACCCGGGGCACAAGGCACTCTCTGGGAGACAGTTTTTTCGCGATCCTGTTGTCACGGTTAATGCTCTGAATATATCGGTTAAAATCGGTCAGGGGCTTGGGCGATATCTTGATGACCAGATGGTCATCATAAATAACATAGTAACAGGTGCTTCTGCTGCCACTATCTTCGCCAATGCGGCCGATGGTCATGCGTCTGGTGGCCCAGTCTTCATCGCACTTGACACGCAATTCATATATAAAATTGTTGTCCGGTCGGCGGGAATCCACTGGCCGGAATGTGGCTTCAGCCGAGGCTTCTGCACCTTTTTGGGCTCTGAAAACAGATAAAAAGAATTGCGCAATTTGCTCCTGCCCTTCATATACCCTTTCATTATTTGCCGGATCTGTGGAATTCTGAAGGTGACTCTTTTTCATTTTTACGACGCCGAGCATTTTTTTCGACAGGAAGTAAATGGCAATCAAACACAGGAAGCCAAGGATGACAGCGCCGATTGCCGGAGCCCATTTTGCTAAGGTCTTTTTTTCGATCTGGGCTTGGGAAACGATCTCCAGGGATTTGTGTTTCCAGGGCGCCAAATGATGTTTGATGATGACGACAATGCCGTAGCCCTTGTTCAAGATGCCGCGCTGCTTGATATCTGACACGAGATCCATGTTGATGGAATGCGTGTCGTCCGCGGTTTTGTAGAACAGACTGTCACCGACAATCCAGGATTCTTTGGTGATGACGGCTTGCTTGTCTTTAAAGAGGATAACCTGGTTTTGGTAGATGTGCTTGTAGGAAAAAGAACCGGCGGCTGCCAATATGGCAAGACATATCAGAATAAGAATGTTTGTTTTCATGTCACCGTCTCGGTTGGGTATTCGAATCGGCAGGGCTTCGTCCGATCATCTTTTTCCTCAGCATGGACCTGAATATGCACCATTTATAGAAGATCCGTATGGCGTGACGTTCAGCGTGCTTGCGCTTCGTTTAGGACAATACATACATATAGGGAAATCGGTTTCCGGTGTCAAATGAAGAATGGAACCGGTCGAAGATTCCCTGCGCAACTCGACTCGAACTCCCCGGCAAGTTCTGCCGCGGGATCTTTCAATCGAAGGCGCCCACCCGCATCATGTGCTGCAGATCTTTCTCCCGGGTCAAGCCAGTACACTGGCAACTTTTTGCGACAGTTCTTGAACGGTGAAGGGTTTCTGGATAAAGCCCTTGCAACCCGCGGACAAAAGGTTTTTGACCTGCTCATTGATGCTGAAACCGCTCGACAATAGGACCTTTACATGGGCATCGATTTGTTTCAATTGCTCAAAGATCTGCGTTCCCCCCATGACGGGCATGATCATATCCAGAATGACCAAATCGAAGGTGTTTGACGCGCTGGCATAGCTCGCAAGGGCTTCCTTGCCGGAGGCGGCAGTCGTCACACGATATCCCAGTTTTTCAAGCATTTTTTTGGCGGTTTCGGCGACCATTTTTTCATCATCGACCAGTAGTATTGTTCCCTGACCGGGGATGATATTCAAAGTTGAGGCTCGTTTTTTGACACTCTTTTTATCCGATACCGGCAGGTAAAAGGTAAATGTGGTCCCCTTGCCGGGGTGGCTGTGGACGTTGATCATGCCTGCGTGGTTTTGTAAAATACCGTAAACGGAAGCCAATCCCAACCCGGTACCTGTTTCCATCTCTTTGGTGGTGAAAAAGGGATCAAATACTTTTTGCTGGGTGGCTTTGTCCATACCGATACCCGTGTCGGTAACCATGGTTTGAACATACCGACCGGCAGGGATGTTGCTAGCCTTGGTCTCGGCGTTGTTTAGAAAACAGTTGTGTGTCTCAAGATAAAGGTTTCCACCTTGCGGCATGGCTTGCCAGGCATTGATGAACAGGTTGAGCAAGACCTGTTCGATCTGACCCCGGTCTATAACGACGGTCCAGATGTTTTTTTGTAGATTGGAATGAATTTGAATGTCTTTCTTGGTCCTCCCGTAGATCTCGACAGCGTCACGGATCACGGTGTTGAGGTCTGTCGCCAGGGCATCAAACTTGCCCTGTCTGGAGAGACCTAGCAACTGGCGGGTAAGACTGGCGCCTTGTTTTACGAGTTGCTCGATCTGTTTCAACCGGGCATAGTGGGCATGATTTTCATCAAGATCGAATAGCATGAGGGAGGTGTTGCCTAGAATACCGGTCATGAGGTTATTGAAATCGTGTGCGATTCCTCCGGAAAGTGTCCCAAGGGCTTCTATTTTCTGCACCTGCATCAATTTTTCTTCAAGCTTTTTTTTCTCTTCTTCCGTCCGCCGCCTTTCTGTAATATCATGGGCAACACCGGTCACTTTCCATGGGATCCCATCGGCATCATAGGAGAATTTGGAATGGACGGAGACCCAAAATGTGCGCTGATTTTTGCCCTTGATACGATATTCGACCGGATCGGGGTTGCTGTCGCCCGCAGCAACTTTTTCGAGAAGACTGGCCAGAACTGAAAGACTGTCCTCACTTAGCAGGTCCATGGCATCAAGTTTCATAAATTCTGATCTCGAATAGCCCGTGTACTCACACATGAGGTCGTTGACACTTAAGAAGCGTCTTTCTTGCATGTCGAATTCGTAGATGCCGGCCGGCGCATGGTGGAAAAGCTGGCGGTAGTTGGCTTCACTTTCTTTCAGCGCTTCTTCCATTTTCTTTCGTTCGCTAATGTCGATAATGATACCTCTCATGCCGACCGCCTGACCATCGCGGATGACAGAGGCCGAGTGAAACAGGGCCGGGAACGAGCTGCCGTCCTTTCGAAGTGCGCGGTATTCTTTCAATCCAACATGCTGGCCAGCGAGGATCTTCATGATATTGGTCATGCCGCGATCCCGGTCTTCGGGCACGATCATTTCGAGTGCGTTAAGACCATTTTTAAATTCCTTCTCCGTGTATTGAAACTGGTCATAGGCGGATTGGTTCACGAATGTCAAATTACCTCGAGCATCTATTTCGAAAATGATTTCGGGAAGCAGTTCCGCCATGTCCCTGAAACGTTCTTCGCTCTCCTGGAGCGCTTTTCCAGCTAGCTTTTGTTCGGTGACATCTCGCACGGCGCCCACAATGGCGACAACCTTGCCTGTTTCATCTTTGACCGGTGATTCATCGACTTCGAGCAGGGCATGCGATCCGTCCTTCTTTTTGACTTCCAGAAGATAGGGTGGCTGCCGCTCACCGGTTTGGATAGTCTGCTCGGTTATTTCAAGACCTTTTTGATTGATGGGGTTTTGCGTGGCAAGTTCTGTCCAGTTGACCATCATTTCTTCAGGGGTGTAGCCTAAAATTCTTTTAGAAGTGGGGCTCACATAGGAGAGGGTGTGATTTGTATCATGGAGATAGAACAGCTCGTTGCTGTGTTCAAAAATGATCCGCATTCTCTCCAAGAGATCATGATAGGTGGGTTTTTTTTGCATTCCTTGGGCCCTCTTAGCCTGAAATAATTCTGAACCATTTCCGAGTCCAGACCAACGGTATCAACACGGTACCCCCTGGCTCAGAAACGGTTACCCCAATAGGGTTTTTCTTTTAACTTGCGACATTGATTGAACACCAGCACCAAACAGTATCATGACAACATGTTAATATATAGTGGAAAATAAAAATGCTTGTCACGTTTCATGAAACGGCCGGGCTGGCGGCTTAAGCAGCGCAGATACCATATTTGGGAAGAATGTCGTGAATGATGCTGAAGCGATGTGCCAGCAAGGCATCGTGAAAGAGTTTCCAGTCACTGTTTAGAAAGGAAGGGTCGTACTGAAACAGGTCGGATTTCTTATCCCAGAGTTTTCGGGTTCCAAGGGCTGCGGTTTTCCAGGAACCGATGCCCCTTGCTCGGTAAGCTAGTTTGATGGGTGGAAATCCAAAGGCTCCCTTTCGAATTTGCTTAATCCACCTCAGGTGGCGCACGGTCTTGTCTTCATCCTGGTTGTTTTGAAACAAGGTCAACAGTTTGCTTCGGGTGTCGTGTGTCAACCCCGGTGGGTCCAGGTCGACGTGGCCAGATCGAAAACGTTGCATGGCCTTGCACATGGCATCGGCTGCCGCTAGAAATGCGGCCGGATTGTCGCGGACAACCTTTTGCCCGTTATGGTCCAGGTATGTCCACTTTAAGAAGGGAAGGTCCGGGTAACTCAATGCCGCGCCATGCCCCAGCGGCATTACGTCACCCACAAAAGAACTGGCTGCCTTGTTAAAGGACGTACCGAAAAATAACTCCATTCGGGTCATGAATTCCTTGCTCGAAGAAGCCTCTGCGTCCAGGGCCTTCACATCGTTCACGTAACTGTTTACACCGGCAAACCCTTGGTGGGCCCACGAATCCGCCAGTACATGCAGTGTGACACCCAGTCGGTGAAGTCCGTAAGGTTTATGGCGGGTTTCGATGCATGCCCGAACCATGTCACGGGCAATGTGACTGCCGGGTCGGCAGATGATTTTATCGATAAATTTTCCTGAAGGATTTTGGCCTGCCTTTTTCCCGCCATTGCCAGGCAGGAAGTGAAAGGGGATCCACACATGATGGTTGGCCAGTTTTTCAAAATTCCGGTAATCGAGCATTTTGTGTGCGGAGCTGATGTGGGTAAACATGGCTCCATTGTGGAATCGAAGGGTGCCGCTGTTGATGGCATCATCGACATACTGAGCTGCGTAGGCGACGGTGTCAGCCTGGCGATGCCCGAAGCCGGCAGATCTTGCCGTGACATAGGTCACCGTATGGTGAAAGTCGATTTGCATATGTTGTTTGTTCCAATAGAATCGTTACTCATTCTTGCAGCATCTTATCCAATTCATTGGTTCTGTTTTCAAGATCCTGGCGGATCTCTTGGGCATCTTGTTTGAGTTTATTGATTTGGGAAGGGCTGAGTGTCATGGGACGTATGAAGCTTAACGGATTGTCATTCGAAATGATGCCCTCATGATCCGATGGGCTATGGGTAGGTGAATCAGACTTGTTTTTAGCCCTTGTGTCTGGGGTTGCCATCATCAGCTGCGAGGGGCCATTCGGATTTGGATAATCCGTAAAGTGCAGGACACCGTCCTTATCTTCCCATTTGTAGATTTTGTGCTCTTTTATTCTGGGAGTACTTTTGGGCGATGTGGGTACTGAGCGGGTATCCTGGGGTTGTTTATTCAGAAAATTTATTTCCGGCAGCTTGATCTGATCCGTAGAGACCAGCCTCTGGTTACCCGGACCTTTGAGAAAAAACGGAAGAATACAAGCCAGCAGGGCCAATAAAACCAAGGATACAATAAAATATCTCAGGGCTTTGTAGGGCGGCTTTTGTTTGGACATGACTTGGGTTTATTGGGTTTGTTGGGTTTATTGAGTTTATTGAGTTTGTTGGGTTATTGGCTTTGCACCATATAGGATTTCCGCCAAAATATCAAAACAAATTGGGTCCCATTATGACGGGGTAATTTTCGGAACCTGCCGTTATCCGGTGGAAGGCTATCTCGAGATCCCTGACGTCTTTCATACGCTGATGGTCTAGTAAAAATCGGTATAGGCTATCCACTGTATCTTTAGAGCGCCCGAGGATTTGTGTTTCTAGCCGAAAAAGTGCTTGAATTGATTTGTCAGTAACCGGATATTTTTTATCATCTACAGGGATACGATGATTCATGGAGAGTTTAGAGATATTGTTGATATCGACCAACTTCACAATACCCAAGGGTGTCATGATGATATTACCCACACCGGCAAGATCTGGAATGGCGCCTGTTTTCGTGATCATGTTTTTGATACAATTGACGAACGAGGCCAGGTTTTCAAGCGCCTTCTTCAGCGTTCCCTTGTGGCTGCTTTCCATGCAATCTTCAATTTTCAACAATGCATTTTCTTGCCATGGGTCAATGGCTTCTCCAGGAACATACTCCTGAAGGCCGCACAGCAGAATGCTTTTATCACGTCCTCGTATGTAGTCGACCATAAATTCCGAAGATCGGGCATAATGGATTTTTAACAGCCACCGTTGCAGGAGCCTGTAATGATCGATTTCTTTCTGGACATCAGCGGAGCAGGAAAAAAGGGTCTTGAAAATTCTGAGCATGGCCACTGGTTGTGCCATTGGGAACATGCGAATACCCTGCCGCATAACGCCCTTGGTTTCCAGAGCGATGTCTGACAGTTTCAAGGCCTGCATCAAGCGGGATCGAAGACCTTCTCTGAAGTGATTGCGGAAATAATACCTGCAAGGGCGCTTGATGAAATTCAGCGCCAGGATGTCTTCGTGCGACAGGCTCGGTTTGTTTAGGCTATCCACGTCCATTTGCGTTCGATAAAATCGTCTTCAGGATTGGATTTTCAAAACAACCAAGGCATCAACCGCCACGGGTCGTCCCTCAACCAGTTTGATCGGGTTGATATCAATTTCGTTCACAGCCTCGTTCTCCAGCCCGATTTTTCCGAGAGCAACCAGAAGTGCTGCCAGGGCTTCACGGTTCACCGGTGGTTTTCCCCTGAAGGGTTCCAGGATTCTTTTTGCGCGAATCGTTTCCATCATATCCATGGCATCGAAGAGGGTGATGGGTGCCACCCGGATCGACACATCATCCAGTATTTCTGCCAGAACACCGCCGAGTCCGAACACCACGCAGGGTCCAAACTGGTTGTCGCGTTTAAGGCCCGCCATCAGCTCGCGACTGCCCCTGAACATCTGTTGAACGAGGACTTCAACTATCGGGATTGTACTTTTTGCCTTCAGTTCCGTGTAGGCCTGTTTGACCTGGGCTTCATCCTTGAGGTCGAGTCGTATCAGGTCGTGATCGGTCTTGTGCTGCAGGTTTTCTCCACAGGCTTTCAGTACCACTGGAAAGCCAATCGAATGTGCGGCCGAGACAGCCTCTTGGAGGGTTTTGGCTGTTTTTTCACCGCTGACAGGAATCCCATAAGCCGAAAGTACCTGTTTCGATTCATACTCTGACAGATTGCCGGCGCCTCTCTTGATGGCGTCTTTGATTATCTTCATTTGTTTTCCTTTTTTAACATGCCCGGTTCCGTTTGATCTTCAAGGAGATATCCAACGGCGATAACTGCGCTGACGATATTCGAACCGGAACCATATAGGATTTGTGATTTCCCGTCAAATGGGAATACAGGCTTGATAAAAATAGACGCCGGTGATAGGATAATTCAACATTTGGATCATCGCCAACAGGAGCTGATCCAAATGAAGGGTTCTTCAAATCGTGTGCTAAGCACGTGGAGATTCACCCCATGGCTGAAAATACACCACCAGATAGGCTAGACTATCGAACGCATTACATGGATGTGCCTGAAAAAAGAGAAGGCCATGATCGAAGAAGGGTCAGTTGTTTTATCGGGAAGGATCGGCGCTGTGGTGTTGCATGCCGTCGTCAGGAACGGCAACGCGAAACGGCGCGTCGAATCGCGCTCAAAAAGGTTCGCTTCTATCCGGAGTATTTTAAAATGGCCTGATCAAAGACGCGTTGGACCGTGATGCCACGTGCGTAAGCGCATAAAGATTCACTGGCGCTCGACTTCAGCATTGAAGGCGTCGACCTTGGATTGAAACAGCTTGCGTTGCGTTTCATAGGATTTGATCTTTTCATTGAAGGCTTCTATGCGTTTCCTGTGATCTTCGTAGGCCTCTTTTTCTTGGGGGTTTGGCGATGATCCCAAGAGAGTGCTTCGTTCCGCGTTCAGATCCTTGAAGGATCGTTCAAGAGATTCTCTTTCACTGTTGAGTTGTTCGATGCGGGTGTTCTTGTCTTTTGAAGCCGCTTCCTCTTTAAGTACATCAGGTGTTTCCGGTTTTGGCTCGGGTGTGACAACTTCTTTATAGGCTTGAATTTTTTCTCGTTGATTCTTTGGGACATCGAGAAGATTGTCTGTGAACCTGAGGACGCCGTCGGCATCTCTATATTTATAGTATTCAGCACAGCCCGGGATCGGAATCAGTGACAGAACAACCAACAGAAAAAGTGTTCTAACAAACATTTCCCGTCTCCTTATTGTATCGTGTTACGACCTTGTTGCAAGACGATAAGCAGCATGCATCTTACACTCACTATATATAACATGCACCGTCAAATCAAACAAATTTTATAACGCGCTGTCTCGTTGACTAAAAGGATTAAACGGAACAAAACAAAAATGGACACATTGAAGGGCCAGTTTCTGATCTCCATGCCAAGCATGCTGGATTTCAATTTTTTTCATACCGTCACTTGTATGTCGGAACATACAGCGGACGGGGCACTGGGTATCGTTATCAACCGGGTGATTCCATCGCTTACGGCCGGTTCCATATTTAGGGAATTGAAAATTGAACATACGGAGACGGCGGCCAAGATAGCGCTTCATATCGGTGGGCCGGTTCACACCAACGAAATATTTATCCTCCACGGAGCGCCGTTCTCCTGGGAGGGTTGTATCATGATTACGCCAACCTTGGCCATGAGCAACACCATGGACCTTATTGAGGCGATCGCAAAGGGTGAAGGACCGGAAACCTTCCTGATCGCACTTGGCTGTGCCGGCTGGGGAGGCGGTCAACTGGAGGCTGAAATATTACAGAATGCTTGGCTGACATGCCCTATCGATGAAAAAATTCTTTTTAGATCTAAGCTTGATGAGCGATGGCATGCTGCGGTGAGATCGCTGGGAATCGACCCGGTACTCCTATCCGGCACACCGGGTCATGCATGAAGAAAATGACCTTCCGCTGAAGACGTTCGACCTGGTGAACCGAACTGCGTCGGGAGGTTTTTTGGATTTAGGCTGTGGACGCGACTTTCTTTTTCGGTTTCGTCTTTGGTTTTTTCTTTTTGAGACAAACTTTATCTTTCCTTACAAATGCACAGAGTTTCGGATTATAATACTCCTTGCAGTTTAAAGGATTGTAGAGCGGACATTCCGGATGTTTTTCTGACATGGATCTTATTTCCCCTTATATTTCATTTTTTACCGCTCATCCATATATCACAAACATATAGAATTTACAAGCCATTCCCTTTGACAATCGCTTTCACTCCATGTAAATAAGACTTTCGGGCTCATTGCTTTGATTGCTTTTTTTTCAATCGACTGGGTTCATCGCTGCTTAAAAACGGGGACGCCATGGTGCATTGAAGCCTGAAGGCCGAGGCGCTGCTTAGCGCTTAAAGCGTTGGCGGATAGCCTACACCCCGGCGTTTGAACAACCGGGCCCTTTTCGTGGTATTCCGGATCTCTCGTCTACAGCCTGGCAATGGTATGGCATATCATATTCGGGCCAAATTTGGTTTGGTGCAGATGATAAACTCTTTTCATACACTAAAAAAAGATCTTCAGCAGCTGTGTGCCGATATCTCAAGCTACCTTGTTTCCGCAAGAGCGTTGCCAGACGTTGGTGTTGTCTCATTCAACGAATGGGAGACGATATGCCGTACAATTGCGAAACAGATGGATGAGGAGGTCGTACGGGTTGCCGTGGTCGGTGCCATCAAATCCGGCAAAAGCACATTCGTCAACTCGCTGTTCAAGGCAGACTACCTCAATCGGGGAGCCGGTGTGGTAACATCGATTGTCACGAGAATCCGGCGAGGCCCGTACCTGAAGGCAAATCTTCATTTCAAGTCTTGGGATGACGTGAATGAAGAGATTTCCCAGGCCTTGACCCTTTTCCCTGCCCATGCATGGGAGTCGGAAGAGGCCCAATTCGACATCCGCAGGGAAGATGACCGGCACGCCTTGACCAAGGCCCTCCAAAACATTCAATCGAATCAGCTGTTGGTCAATGGTATTCGCAACACCAACGGTGTCCTTATCGATTGCTACTTAAAAGGCTATGATCTGGTGAAAGACATCATCACCTCGGAAGACACCGCCAAGGTGTTCGAGGACGATCTGTTTGGCGAGCAGAAAACGTTTGTGGGAAGTGACCACCTGGCTGTCTATCTTAGGGACGTGCTTCTGGAGATCAGGGACGGGGACATGGGCGACGATGTTGAAATCGCAGACTGCCAGGGGAGCGATTCGCCCAATCCTCGCCATCTATCCATGATTCAGGATTACTTGCTGAAAACCCACCTTCTCGTTTACGTCATCAGCAGCCGTACGGGAATGCGCCAGGCAGACATGCGCTTTTTATCCATTATCAGAAAAATGGGGATTCTTGAAAATATCCTGTTTGTTCTCAATAGCGATTTCAGTGAGCATGAAACCCTGGAAGGCCTCATGGCACTGGTTGCTCGAACAAGGGAAGAACTGGCGGTCATTTCACCCGATGTGGATATTTATGTATTTTCATCCCTCTATAATCTATTCAAGACATCCTTCAAATCCATGTCGCACAAAGATGAAATGCGCTTTAAGCAATGGGAATTAGAGACACGGTTTGTCGAGTTCTCGAATACGGAGACCCAACGCTTTAAAGCTGATTTTTCTGCCAAATTGGGAAAAGAGCACTATTCTCTATTGATGAAAAACAATATCGAACGCCTGAGACGTGTATCCGAGGCACTGGCCAGCTGGTCTGACATCCATCAGGAGATTTTGGGTGGGGATGCAAAAGACGTCGCATCGCTCATCCGTAAAATGACCGAACACCAGCAGCAGATGACCCAGATTGCCTCACTTGTCAAAAACACGCTGGCGGGGGCATCGCAAACGATTAAGGTGAACCTGAAGCAGGCCGTCGACAGGTTTTTTGATGTCAGGAGCGGCGCGGTTCTAAAAGACATGATCGCCTTTATCAGGAATTTTCAACTCAATCTTGAGCCCTACGAATCAAGCCTTGAATCATCCCGTTTTACAGAGACGCTTTACCTGGTTTTTCAGGATTTTAAGTTTGTGGTTGACGGTTATCTGGCTGAAACGATTCACCCCAGGGTCGTCACGTTTATCCGCAAGGAAGAAGAGAAAATCAAGTCCCACCTTGAATCGGCTGCAACACCCTATGCCGTCATGGTGAATGAGGCCATGTCCGAATACCAGACATCAATGACAGATGGCGTTTCACCTCAGCCCCAGCGCCCTGGAAACAGAATGGTTTTGATGGATCTGAAGAATCTCAAAATGCGAGACAAGCTGAACCTGCCCCCGGTGGAAACAACCATGCGTTATTCTGCTAGAATAAAAACAGAAGCCGTCATGCGTTTAGGACTCTACTCGGCGGTAAAGGTTTTTCGAAAGCTGTTCAAAAATTCGGCTTTTCGACAGGGTCGCAGGAAGCACAAGGCTTTGGAAGATGGATTCAAGCGCATGAAGCTGGAGACCGAACGATCCATCAAACTGCAGTTCAGAGACTATCAGGAGAACGTCAAGTTCCAATATCTGTTTCGATTGACAGATGCCATGGTGGATCAATTCAATGATGATCTGGGGGAACATTTCCAAGTCTATTTTACGGATGCTTCAAAAATGATCCAAACGATCAAAGAGACGCATGTGGACAAGGAGCGGATCGAAGACAGTTTACGAAAGATTGGGGAGACTGCCAGGGATTTCATGGTGCGGCTTGACAGAATTTGGAAAGACGTCGAATCTGCCCTGATACCTGACGGACCGTTCACTGGAACACCACCAGCATCGTGGGTGGACAACAATCACACCGAAGGTGAATTGCCAATATCGAATATCGAGGAGGAACAACATGGTCGACAGAACAGCTGATATTATTGCCGTGGCCAATGAAAAAGGGGGTGTCGGGAAAACAGTGACGGCCATAAATCTGGCCGCAGCCTTGTCCTTGAGAGGCAAAACGGTCCTGGTGGTAGACATGGACCCCCAAGGGAATGCAACCCGCGGTCTGGGAATTGGCGTGGGTGAATCACATGCCAGCGTCTACGATTTGGTGTGTCACCCTGGATCGGTGAGCGCCGTAGATGCGGTGCTTAAAACAAAATGGAAAAGGCTGCACCTGATCCCGTCTCATGTCGATCTGGCGGGAGCGGAGGTTGAGCTGGTGGATGTTGCCGGTCGTGAAAACCGGCTCAAGCAGGCCATTAAACCCATTGAGCGAGCTTATGATATCGTCATTCTGGACACGCCCCCGAGCCTGTCGCTATTGACTGTAAACGTATTTGCCTGTGCCGGGTCCGTGATCATACCGTGTCAGACCCACCCTTATGCATTTGAAGCCCTGGCGGAGCTTTTCGATACCATCGGGGCCGTCCAGCGTGAAATCAATCCCGATCTGAAGGTGTCGGGAATCCTGGCGACCATGTTCGACAAACGGACACGCGTGAGTCACAATACCTTGGCCAGGCTCAGAAACGACCAGCGCACAAAAAAACTCATGTATGGCACCGTCATCCGTTCAAATACCACCATCGCCGATTCGGCCGAAGTAGGCAAGCCTGTGGTTTTTTACCGGACCACTTCCTTTGGTGCGCTTGATTACAAGGCCTTTGCTGAGGAATTCGACCAAAGGGGCCTGTAACCCAAAGTTTGAAAACCGAGTACCACTCGGTATACTTTTTTATTGACATAAGATCAGTAAAAAACTATAAAAAAAAAGATTATCGATCCTGCCGTCAACGTGCAATAAGGTCTCCTTGCACACTATTGTTTCTGCGATTTTTTCAGCATGCCCGGGGGAAGGTATTTATTGGTCTTAAATATGACATCGGTTAATATAAATATATCAGTATATTGAAGTATAATTATTCAAGAAGCACATAAGATAAGCCTGACCTTCGTCTTGGTCCGACCGGTGCCAACAAAAGGGGGTGGGGCACAGCATTCTAGCTGATCAACGAATAACGTAAACGACATATTATAGAGGAGATGAAATGAAAAAAATATACATCGTTTTATTGTCAACTTTGTTCATTGGGATATTTGCGGTATCTGCCATGGCCATCGAGCACCAGTTCGGCGGATACTGGAGAGCCCGTGCATACAACATGACCGACTTCAGCGGCGACGACTCCGGTGTTAAGGACACCCAGCAGGCTGACACACGAACGCGGCTTTATTACACAGCCATCCTGAGCGACGAGATCAAACTGGTCAATAAATTTGAATTGGATGCCTATTTCGGTGACGGAGACCGTGGCGACATCGGCGCCGACGGTAAGAACGCGGCCTTCGAGATCAAGAATACCTACGCTGACATCACCTTAGGGGATTTCAACCTCACACTGGGTACTCAGGCCAAGACCTTGGCCCGTGGCTTCATGTTTGATGATGATTTCACCGGTGCCGTTGTGACTTACAGGGCGGACGAGATGGTGATCCCTTTTTTCTGGGTCAAGGCCTATGAAGGTGGCCCTGGCGATGATGCCAATGATTTTGACGTCGATTATTACGGCTTTGATCCGACATTCAGCCTAGGTGACATCGAATTGAATCCCTTTCTGATGTATATCATGTCTGCAGATGCCCAAGCATGGGCCAGCACCGCCGATTATGAAAAGCTGGATATCTATTATCTAGGCGTCTCTCTGGACTATGCTGCGGATATGTTCTCGCTGTGGTTTACAGGCATTTTTGAGGCCGGAAAAAAGGACGAAATAGCCAGTGGCGATGAGGTAACCGTGGCCGCCAGCCTGGCAGCGATCGGAGGCAGCTTCAATCTGGATGCGTTGAGTGTCCATGCCGAGGCTATCTATGCCAGCGGCGATGACGATGAAGGTGATAACGATGCCACCGCCTTTTTCGTGCCCAAAGGCCAATCATACTACTGGGCCGAAATCATGGGGTATGGATTGATCGATGAGGACGTATCAGCCGGAGCACCCGCGGACCAGATTTCAAACCTCATGGCCTTTAACGTGGGTGTTAACGTACCCCTTGGCAAATTAAGCCTGATGGCAGACATATGGTATGCCAGCCTTGCCGAAGATAACGCTTCCGGGGACAAGGATCTGGGGACCGAGATCGACCTAGCCGCTGCCTACGAAATAAAGGAAAATCTGAAACTGCAAGCCGTGGCAGCCTATCTGTTTGCAGGAGATGCCACAGGGGGCGGTGACGAGAATCCCACCGAAGTGGGTGCGCAGATTTCATTTAGCTTTTAAACACAACATGACGGGCATGCTTTGTAGCACCGTATCCGTCTGAAACAATCGGCCACAGATCGACGCATGGGCATTCACGTGGGTTTGTGGCCTTTCTCTTACGGAACCATGACCTTAAAAAAGGTTAGCAATAGCGTTTCGGCAAATGATGACAAGCGAGCGCTCGAACGTGCGACTCAGCTTTTTTCTGTTGGGCCAAAGCTGTGGACGAAAAGGTCGTAGAGGGCCTTTTGACCCTCCTCGGAAAGGAAGCGGGTCCCGGTGCCGGCAAAGGTATCAGACGTAATAAGCGGTGTTTTCTCAACCCACTGGCTGTCCACCCAGGAAAACCAGCCCTTTCGTTCTTGGTCATAGACGCTCAGTGGCCGGTTGAATAGTTTTGCCAACTCGACCCCCCATCCGGTGCCACCTTTGACAGTGTTGTCAGCCTGTATCCAGCCGACCGCAATGACATGGTAGCCGCTGTTGACCATGTGAAAAATAGACTGGATAACCTTGCGAATCTTGTTCGTTCGTGAGTAGGTTCGATTCATGCGCTTGGATACGATTTCCATGCTGACATCGCCCTTTTGCAGCTCTTCAGCGGATAGAACACGAACGCCGCGGGTCCGCTCGGGATTGTGCCCCTCAAACGATAGATTGACCTCTTTCATGTTCCAGGCCTCGGCAAGCTTGCCGAATTCAGCCTCCGCTCCCTTGTGACCGCCGCTGTACAGTGTGACTTTTGAAATGTCGTTCATGTTCATTCTCCTGCGTGTTCAAATGACAACCTGAAAAAAGAAAACACCCGGCCGCGATTCGACAGGGTGAACTTATAAAATAATTCATTTATTTTGTATTACAAGCCCACTTTTAAAAAAAATAGAGCGTTTGTCATAATAGAAGGTTTTATCAAATATGCGTTCTATAGAGCCTCAAGCTGTTGGAAACCACCGTGACACTGCTGACGGACATGGCCAGGGCGGCCATGATGGGATGCAGCTCCCGCAGAAAACCCGGGGCGGTCTCGAAGGGATAGAGGATGCCGGCGGCAATGGGTATCAGGGCGAGGTTGTAGAAAAAGGCCCAGAACAGGTTTTGGCGGATGGTTCGCATGGTGGCCTTGCTGAGATGAATGGCCCGGGAAACCCCGCTGAGGCTGTTGCCGGAGAGGATAATAGCAGCGGTTTCGATGGCCACGTCCGTACCGCTGCCGATGGCCATACCCACATCTGCCGTGGCCAGGGCAGGGGCATCGTTGATACCATCTCCCACCATACCGACCTTGTGACCTTTGTTCTGAATCATTTCCACGGTGGATGCTTTTTCATCGGGCCGTACTTCCGCATACACCTCGTCGATTCCGGCTTGGGCAGCGATTACCTGTGCAGTCTGTTCGTTGTCACCGGTGAGCATGGCCACGTTGATGTGCATGTCCTGCAGTGTTTTGACGGCCTCTCTGGATTCGGGTTTGATGGTGTCGGCCACGGTAACGAGTCCGTAGATTTTCTCGTCGGCGACCACTACCATGACGGTTTTTCCTTGGGACTGCAGCGTATGGATCGTGTTTGATGATGCGGATAGATCGCTTACCTGGACATTGTTTTCGTCGAGAAACCATTTGGGCTTGCCGACCTTGATGTTTTTCCCATCGATGTCGGCTTCGACACCCATGCCACCGAATGCTTTGAAGTTTTCGAGTGACGCAAGCTTGATGGATCTGTTTTCAGCTTCCCTTACAATGGCTTTCCCCAGGGGATGCTCGGAACCCTTTTCAACCGATGCCGCCAGCCTGAGCAGCTCCTCTGTGGTGTCACATTGCGGCCCGAAAGGCAGCACATCGACCACGGCTGGTTTGCCCATGGTGATGGTGCCGGTTTTATCCAGCAGTATGGTGTCGAGGCTGGATGCGGTTTCCAGGGCAGCGCTGTCCTTGAACAGAATATTGTTTTCAGCACCTTTGCCGGTACCGGCCATGATGGCTGTTGGCGTGGCCAGACCTAGGGCGCAGGGGCAGGCAATCACCAGGACGGCCACCATTCGAATCATGGCCGGTACGAATGCACCGCCTGCCCACCACCAGAGGAAAAAGACCAGGAAGGCGATGGCGATAATGGTGGGGACAAATATGGCGGCTACCTTGTCTGCCAATGCCTGAATAGGTGCTTTGCTTCCCTGGGCGTCCTGAACCAGTTTGATGATCTGAGCCAGGGCGGTTTCCTTGCCCACGCGGGTGGCTTTGAATTGCAGCATTCCCTGACCATTGATGGTCCCGCCAATGACCATGTCGGCGACCTTTTTGTCCACCGGTAAGGGCTCACCGCTCAGCATGGATTCATCCACGGCTGAAGCGCCTTTCTGGATGATGCCGTCCACCGGTATCTGTTCTCCTGGGCGGACAACGACAATATCCCCTTTTTTGACACGCGTCAGGGGAACCTCTTTTTCAGCACTGTCTTCAACGATGGTGGCGGTCTTGGGTCTGAGTCCCATGAGTTTTCGAATGGCACCGCCGGTTTTGCCCTTGGTCCGGGATTCGAGCAGCTTTCCCAGCTTGATGAGAGTGATGATGACGGCGGATGTTTCAAAATAGACGTGGTCACCCAATAAAGGAAACACAAGTAGTGTCAGGGAATAGACATAGGCTACGGACGATCCCATGGCCACCAGAACATCCATGTTGGCGCTCTTGTTTCTGAGGCTCTTGAAGCCCCCCACGTAGTAGTCCCAGCCGGTATAGAACTGCACCGGCGTGGCCAGGGCTAGGAAGAGCCAATTGACCCAGGCTGCGTGGCTCCAGGGGCCCGTTAAATGAAAATCCCTTGCCATGCTGAGAAGGAAGAGGGGCAGGGTAAACATCACACCAACCAGAAATTTTCGGGTCTGGTTTTGGATCTCTGCATTGCGGGCAGCCTGCTCGGCGTCTTCTTGCCCGGCATTGTCGGGCGGAATGACACCATAGCCGGCATTGGTCACCCCAGCATAGATATCTTCCGCTGTGGCGACTCCCGGGATGTATTCCACAAACGCACGCTCGGTGGCCAGGTTGACGGAAGCCTTGGTGACACCCAAGACCTTTTTGTTTAAGGCGCGTTCAATATTGTTCGAGCAGTTGGCGCATGTCATGCCGGTGACCGGAAAATCGATGTCAGCCCGGGGAACGTCAAAACCGATGTGCTGTATCTTGGCTAGAATGTCTTGGAGACTGGTTTGTTTGGGGTCGAACTGAACTGTGGCCTGCTCCGAGGCAAAATTGACGTTGACACCATCCACACCATTCAGCTTGGCCACATTGCGCTCTATGTTCATGGCACAATTGGCGCATGTCATGCCGGTGACAGGGAGGGTTAATTTCAATTCAGTCATATGACCATTCCTTTGCTGGGTTTTGAGCGCTAAACAGTCCAAGACGCAATGGCTGAGATGCTTGGAATCCAGAAGGCCGCCCCAGGCTAGCGGCCGCTTGAGACCTGACGCCTACAGCTTGCGTTCCACAACAAACCAGGGATTGAGCAGGTTCTCCTTGTTGTAAGTGAGTGCTCGTCCTGATGGGTACTCATAGATTCGAGCGCCGGAATATTTAGCAACGGCATGCCCCGCTGCCGTGTCCCATTCCATGGTGGGTGCCAGTCTGGGATAGATATCGGCCTGGCCTTCCGCCACCAGACAAATTTTCAACGAACTGCCGGCCGGGATAAAGTCAACCTCCCCGAACGTTTCTCTTTTAGCTACCACGAAGCGCTCCAGATCGGGTGTTGCATGCGATCGGCTTCCCACAATGGTGTAGGGTCTTTTCTTCTGGTCGAGCAAGGGGAGTTTTTGCGCCGTTTCCAAGATATGTTCCAGCGTGATACGGCCGGTTTCTAATCCATTCTGATAGTCGCGGATAATCACCGGTCCGGCAATTTTATAAGCACCCAGATCCTGCATGGCAAAATAGAGTAGATCCCTGTCCGGTGCATACACGACCCCCATGATAGGGGTGCCTTCTTTTACCAGGGCAATATTGACTGTGAACTCCCCATTTCTTTTGACAAATTCCTTGGTGCCGTCCAATGGGTCTACGATCCACAGGCCTTGCCAGGTTTTTCGCTCCTGAAACGAGCGTGCCTCACCTTCTTCACTGAGGATCGGGATGTCAAATGCCAGGAGATGTTGTTCAATGATGTCGTGAGCGGCTTTGTCCGCCAGGGTAAGCGGGGAATGATCTTCCTTGTACTCAACCTGAAAGCCGGTATGGTAGATCTCCTGTATGGCTTCACCAGCCTCAAGCGCCGCCAGAAGTGCGGTGGTCAGAAAGTGTTCATTTCCGAAGATGTTGGCTGGTCGGTTTACTTGGCATGTTTCAACCTTTCCAGGTTTTCCCTGGCAAATTCGATGGACGGGTCTATGGATAGTGCCACTTGATAGAAGTACATGGCTTTGTCATTTTCACCCATCTCCCGGTAATTGGAGCCGATATTGGCATAGTCGATGGCAGAACCTGGATTCAGATCCAGGGCCCTGGCAAAATTTTCTATGGCCTTTTCATGCTGTTTCAGCTTGAAGTGACAGAATCCCATGAGATTGTAGATGTCGGTGCGCTCTTTGTCATATGCTTCACCCTGCTTGAGGACATCGAGGGCTTTTTCCCATGCATCCATTTTCCTTGTGCGCTACTCCCAGGTATGAATAGATGCTCGCGACATCCTGTTTCGGCGGATCCAGCTGGAGTGATCGTTCAAGGAATGGCAGGGCTTTTTGCGGCTGTTTCATGGACAGCAGGCAGGTTCCCATATAAAACGGCACATAATATTTTTCTGGAAGCAGTCGATCGATCTCTGTCAGCCTGGCATAGGCCCTAGCCGGTGGATTGCTTTCTGTGATGAGTTTGGCAGAAAACATACCCACACTGGTTCCGGTGGCTCTTTCACGAAAATGGGCACCCGGTATTACGGTGTAGAATGACGGAATGTCGAGCAGGGGATGGGTCGTGTTGATCACCAGCACGTCAAAACCCTTCTGTTTCAAGGCAGCGATGCAGTTTTCGACCTCTACTTTGATGTTGGGGCTGGAAATATCTGGCAATGCATGGATGTCGATAAACTTTTGATTGTCCGTAATGAACCTGGCAGCCTGCAGATTTTTGAGTTTTGGGAGACCGCTGGCCACGTAGTTGGCACCCGAGTCGAAGTCACCGGCCAGTTGGGCTGTCTCGGTGAGGGCACGGCTCAACGCCTTCTGGGGATCGGGGGTGGTGCCGGCCGTCCAGACGATTTCGCTTTTTTGCGGAAATGTGGTGGGATCGTAGGCCAATACCCCTATGGAGGGGATTCCCATGCCGAGAGAAAAATCAGACAGATAAAGCCGGATATTGTTGGCCTTGTATTTCCCCAGCATTTCCATTACCAAGGGATCTGAGGCGGACTCGGGTCTGATGACCGGTACCGATATTCTTTCCTGGCTTATCAGGGAAGAGACATGCCTTTCAACCACTTCGCAGATACCCTGGGAAATAGCTTCTTCCACACAATTACCGGCAGAGGGTCCATTGAATTCGTTGATGGTAAAAAACCAGTCAAAGGGAATCAAAACCGGTTCGTTACGGGTGAGATTGAAAGCCCAGGTCCATCGCATGGAAAGTGTTTCAAAGATTTTTCGACTGATGGGCAGTTCTTTTGAATCATCGTGAACCGATTTAGCGATTTCTTCAAAGGCAAGGCCGTTTTCTTTCATCTCCCCCGGGGTGCCTATCGTGAAGTTTTTCGGGTCCTTGCAAAAACTGAAGAAGCTGAAACGTTCCGCCAGTTCCATGACGGCGCTGGCCTCAGCCTGCTGAGGGGTACCCCCTTTGCCCATCTGTTTTTTGGTGCCGATAACATCCTGGGCGTCTTTTCCGCATTGACTGAAGAATACCGGAATACCCAGACGGCCGTTATCGATCCTTTCGGTTTTGTCAAGGATGTCCAGTTCGACGTGTTTCAAGCGCTTCCTGAACCGCTTGACGGTCTCTAGTGGGGACATTATTTTGTCCTGATCCGCGGTGTAGCTTTTTATCGCGTCTTTCAGAACGACTCGGTAACTCATGCGCTTCTCCCCATAAAATCATTTCACGATGCAATCAAAGCCAACATTGTCGCTTATACGTTGAATCACCCATTTCGCTCTAGCTTAAAGTGAAACCCGAAAGTTGAGTTAACTTTATGAAAGCTGTAATGGTTATACTAATCATGATATGCATCCCATGCAACTCGTTTGATTTTTTGATCTATGAAGGCCTAATAAAAACGTGACCGCAGACAAGAAACCCACAATACCCTGAAGCGTTCCATGTCCAATTTCGCTTGACTCTGCTGTTTAAATAACTTAAACGTGATCTCAACGATTTTTGTCTCGATCTGCGCCAATCTCTTGCGGATCAAGGGTTCGCAAAAAATCTCGACAGATCCTTCGACATGACTACGTTTTTTGCGAACCCTTCTCCATCAAGATCTCGGCACATCTTTTCGGGAAAAATCGATCAGTTCAGGTGACACAAATCCAACATTGAGACCTTCGATCGTCCACCGGCGCTGCTGGTGGTCGCTTATTTGTGCATGTGGGGATGTAGCTCAGCTGGGAGAGCGCAGCGTTCGCAACGCTGAGGTCAGGGGTTCGAGCCCCCTCATCTCCACCATTAAGCATTATGGCAAACATTAAGAAAAAGTTCTATGCTGTGGCTGTAGGCAAAAACCCCGGCATCTTCACCGAATGGTATGGAAAAACCGGAGCCGAAGTCCAGATCAAAGGATTTGCTGGCGCTGTGTTCAAGGGATTCCCAACCAAAGCGGCTGCAGAGGATTTTATCAAGCGCAATACCGGAAAAAAACAAAGAAAAAAACCAAAAGACCCTCCACAAAAAGCCAAAACCAGTCCAAAGCCAAAACCCATGTCAGCCCCTAAAGATGGAAGCATCGTCATCTATACCGATGGCGGCTGCCTCAATAATCCGGGTCCTGGTGGATATGGTGTCGTCATTCAAAATGGCAAGAAAACGAAGGAGCTTTCCGGAGGATACCGATTGACGACCAATAATCGGATGGAGTTGATGGCATGTATTGTGGGCCTGGGTTCGTTGAAAAAGGGCACTTCGGTGACCCTGTTCAGCGATTCGAAATATGTTGTCGATGGTATTACAAAGGGCTGGGCAGAGAGGTGGAGGGCCAATGGATGGATGAAGAATAAAAGGCAAGCCGCCATTAATCCTGATTTGTGGGAAAAGCTGCTTGTATTGTGTGAAAGGCACGATGTTCAGTTCAGATGGGTCAAGGGGCATGCTGGCAATGAGGGAAATGAACGATGCGATCAATTGGCGACGTATGAAGCTTCTAAGATGGGGCTGCCGGTTGATGAGGCATATGAAAGCGGTGATGCAGCATGGTCCTCCATTTGAACGCAATCGTGCTATGTAATTTATTGCCTAGATGGGGTGCCCAGTCTGTTACCCATTTATCCAGTCCACCTGACATTTTCTTGGCAGCGATCAAATTGCTCGCTTGATGGCAGCATTCTCAACGTGTATTGTCTGCTGTCTGAGGACCAACTATCCGGGTTGTCAGTGCCCGGCAACGAGCCCCGCTTTTGATCTCTTAACCCCTTGTTTATCTGTTAAAAAATGAACCTGCTCAACATGGAGCCGACCTATTTGGTCGGTCACCGAACTGTTGGATAAGCTTGCATTTTGATGATCGGGAAACCTTCGGTTCTTGAAGCCATTCCGCCGCACTAAATAAAATCGGATCGTGACGCTATTGTGCACACTTCTTGCAAAGGTCAATCTTGAAGCTAAATTCACAGGCAGCAAAAAATCCGAGTTGCGGTCAATGAAAGGAGACATTCCATGGCGAGTAACTTTCATATGTTTACCCACAAGACCACCGAGACACTTCATGTAAAACTTACCGGCGACTTTGATGGCAGCTCAGCGTCCGAGCTTGTCAATGCCTTAACCGAAAATCAGAACCGCTACTATCAGATATTCATCAACACCACGGAATTGAACACCATTCACCCATTTGGCCAGGAAGTGCTACAGCGCAGATTGTCAGAGTTTAACAACAACGGTCCGGGCGTGATCTTTATCGGGAAGCACCTTGGGCGGTCGTTGAACTGAACAGCAAGGAACTTATTTAGTACCCATCCACAACTGGTCTTTTCACGCTCAGCCGGCGTTTGAAGCCAAGATGTAACTTCTCAAAATAGCACACTGTTCACCCCAAGGGCACTTTCATGCGGGCGCCTGGGGGCTAAATCTGCCTTCCGCCTTGGTAAAAACGAAAATCCCTATTTCTGAACGGACACTATTTAACCACGCAAAGGGTGGTTCGATGGGCCGGCAGGAGGTGTGGCAGGATTTCGGAAATGTAGTTGATGTTGCTCTTGAGGGCTGTTTTACGATGAATTCCCAGGGGATTCCCCAGTGCGATGGATTTTACCATGATCGACAATAGTTTGATCCGCTGGTAGAAAATATGATCGACGCCCAAGTTAATTTGAGTGTTACGCCCGCTTTCCATACAGTTCAGATGTTCATTCCAATCCAAAAGAAAGTCGTTGACATGTCCGGCGTTGCGAACAATGGAACGCAGGCTGTATTTTCCTAATGATGCGTTTTGCAGGTAGGCTTTGGCCATGATAATAAGCAGTCTCAGCCTGGAAATAAGAATGTCATCTTTGCACACGGTTCTCATTTGAAAGAGATTTGATCCCAGGCGTAGCATATACCCTACCTTTCTCCCCTGAAAATGTTTCGAAAATGAGTGAGCGTTAAACCAGTTGACATGGTACATCTTTGCGGGGAAAATCGCTCAGTTCAGGTATAAGCAATTATCGGGCCACACATATACGATTTCCAAGCACATCCATATGTTGTGCCTGAAACGCATGCTGAAACCCATTTGAAACAAAACATGGCAAAACCTTCTCAAAAAACTATGAACCAAATACCACAATAAAATCGTTGCACGATTTTATTTGACGCGGCGTTGCCGCTTCTTTCTCCCTTGACCAATCAGCATGGGATTAAAAAGATGTATCCCTATGCGCGACACAGACGTGACACCTAAATTCGCGCAGCGAATTTAGTCGCAGTTGAGGATAATGTAGCGCTGCTCTTTCTCGATGGCTTCCGAAGGAATCATGAAGTTGAGGCTTATGCCGACTTCCCGGTTTCGCAACCATTCGACTTTGCCGTCGATTTCAAGGCGCTCGCCATTGAGCAACACCAATGTGCCGCGTACAAAGGTCGCCAGCGTCTTGGCGGAAGGGTTGGCGAACCGGATGCCGGATTCGTTGACATCGAACACTTCGAATTCACAGGACGCTATTTTCAGGATAGCTCTTTGGGAGGGTTTGTAGATGATCCGAACAAAGGTCCGCCTTTCAGGACCTGAATATTCGATGGCATTCATGAGATGATCACTCTTCATGGAAATAAATTGCGAGAAAGCATTAATAAAACGTGACCGTGTTGCTGACATAAAGAACTTTGTCTTGATTTCTATACGATAATGGTATAGATGTCAACCGTGAATGGGACTCATAGGATCAATTAAATCAATATGTTAAAAAAAATCGCTTCATTTTATTGATGATAAAAGGAACGCAAACAAATGGATCGTCAAAGTGAACTTTCGAGAAAGACAAACGAAACCCATATTGAAGCCAGTCTGAATATTGATGGTGCAGGCATTGCTGATATCGCCATCGGCATTCCTTTTTTCGATCATATGTTGACCCTCATGGCGGCACACGGCTTTTTCGATCTGGCCATGCATGCCAAAGGGGATATCGAGATAGATTTTCATCACACCATTGAAGATGTCGGGCTGGTGCTGGGGAATCTTTTTGACCAAGCGCTTGGCAAGCGGGAGGGGATTCGGCGTTACGGATATGCTGTGACACCCATGGACGAGGCCATTGCATCCGTTGCTGTCGATTTGTCCAAGCGTCCATTTCTTGTTTATCGCCTGCCATCCGATATTCCCAAAACAGGGGAATCGTTTTCCATATTGGGCAAAGAATTTTTCAGGGCTTTTGCGACCCGTGGTGGTATGAACCTGCACATTGATGTTGGATACGGAGAAAATGAGCATCACATCATCGAGGCCATGTTCAAGGCTGTCGGCAGAGCCCTCGATATGGCCACTGCAATCGATGAGCGTATCAAAGGTGTTCATTCAACAAAAGGATCCCTGTAAATCCGCCGATGTATACAGGTTAGAAAAGCGATGCGTGATATCTTCCTCATAGTGGGGTTGTTGACCTTGGTCTCTTGCGCGACGCCACACAAAGACGTTTCGTCGGTCAATGTGTTGGACGGTGTTGAAACGATCCTGGTCATGCCGTTTCAAAACCTGTATGCAGTCTATGGCGACAAGGTGCGTATCGATTGTGCCTTTTGTAATCGGCATCATGTGAACGAGGCGCTACCGGAAGGGAGCACTAAATTCATGACGGAACACTTGAAAAAATTGCTCCTAACTAACGGAAATAAAAATTTTATTTTTTCTGAGCAGTCGGGTGAAACCCTGTTGAACCTAAAACCCGACCAGAACGGGGCTGTCAGGATGACCGAACTTGTCAGGACATTCGGGGACACAAATGGGGTCGATGCCGTCCTTGTGGGATATCTCTTCCGCTTCAAGGAACGTGTCGGAACCCGTTATTCCGTTGAAACGCCGGCATCGGTATCCTTCAGTCTTTTTCTGACAAGGGTGACGGATGGGCGAGTGCTTTGGCGCGCTATTTTTGAAGAGACACAGCAGTCATTGTCGGAGAATTTTCTCAAAATCGGCGCTTTTTTGAGAAGAAAGGCGCGATGGCTCAGCGCCCGGGAAATGGCTGCCGACGGCCTTGAAAACCTGATGTTAACATTTCCAAAACCATGATCATTATCCCCGCCGTCGACATCAAAAACGGTAAATGTGTTCGTCTTTCCCAGGGACGGATGGATGCCGAGACCGTTTACTCGGACGATCCCGCCGCCATGGCCCAGAAATGGGATACATTCGGCGTGGACATCATCCACGTAATCGATCTCGATGGCGCGATCCAGAAACGACCCCAAAATGTGGAATCTATTCGGGAAATCATAAACTGTGTCAATGCCCGTGTTCAAGTTGGCGGCGGCATTCGAAGCCTCAAAACCATCGAAACCTATCTAACATTGGGTGTATACCGCATTGTTATCGGTACCGAAGCCATTCGCAATCCCCAGCTCGTCAGGGATGCCTGCAGGCTGTTTCCCGGTCACATCGTCGTGGGTATTGATGCGCGCAATGGCCTGGTGGCGATCGAGGGCTGGACGGAGATCACGGGCACAAAGGCGGTGGATCTGGCTAGACAATTCGAGGCCCAGGGTGTGTCAGCAATCAATTTTACGGATATTCATAGAGATGGGATGCAAACCGGTCCCAACATCGAAGAAACCCGATATTTGGCTGAAACCATATCCATACCGGTTGTTGCATCGGGCGGTGTGTCGACGCTGCAGGATATTCGCAACCTCCTTGCGTTGGAACCTTTGGGCGTCACGGGCGTTATTACGGGTAAAGCGCTTTACGCAGAAAGCCTGGACCTGGCAGAGGCGATCTCAATTGCAACGGGAGCCTCACAATAAACCTTCCACTTGACAAAATTTCGTAAGTCAAATACTAATAAAGGTTTAAAATTCGAAGTCATTCATTATTTGATAAATTTTCATGCCCTATTTTTTATAGGGTAGCTATGACATTTCAATATAAATCTATGTTTCATGTTTCGTTGTGCGCGGACGGGCATGAAAATTTATGTAGACCTATTTGCATGAAATGAAATCGAATCACTGCGCTAGATCCTGCCAAAATCGCCCGTTGCAAGGGCTAAGTTTCCATGGGGGGCGCCTTTTTTGTCCAATTTTATCCCAGAAGAAAAAATTGAAGAAGTCAAAAATGCCGCTGATATCGTTGACGTTGTATCCGATTATGTTTTGTTGAAAAAAACAGGAAAAAATTACAGTGGCCTTTGCCCGTTTCATACCGAAAAAGACGCTTCCTTCACTGTCAGTCCGGCCAAACAGATTTTTCATTGTTTTGGATGCAACACCGGTGGCAATGTCTTTAACTTTCTCATACGTCACGATGGCGTATCCTTCCCCGAAGCGGTAAGACTTCTTGCGAGACGCTATGGCATCGATCTGCCGGAACGAAAAATGTCTCAAGCGATGCGTGCGCAGATCAGTGAAAGAGAAAAACTGCTAACGATCAATCGCATGGCCATGGATTACTACCATTGGAACCTGAAGCATGATTCCTATGGCAAGCAGGCCGTGGCATATCTCAAGAAACGAGCGCTGGCACCATCGATTATCGATAGGTTTCAGCTGGGTTATGCGCGTAGCACATGGGACGGGCTTCGTAATTATTTGCAGAACAAGCGTGTTCCCCTGGGCCTGATGGAGAAATCCGGGCTGGTGATTCCCCGCAAGTCAGGTACGGGATATTACGATCGCTTTAGAGAACGGATCATTTTTCCACTGTATAATCTCAACAAGCAGGTGGCCGGCTTTGGTGGGCGGGTTCTGGATGCATCGCTGCCGAAGTATCTGAATTCTCCTGAGACACCTGTGTACAGTAAAAGCAAGCTGCTTTATGGGCTGCATCTTGCACGCAACAAGTGCCGCGAGACCCGGACCGTGTATATCGTAGAGGGCTATTTCGATCTACTGGCACTGTATCAATATGGTGTGGAAAACGCAGGTGCAACCTTGGGGACTGCGCTGACAAGCGAGCACATCCACATGATCAAAGGATTTGCAGAAAAGGTGGTCCTTGTATTCGATGGGGACGATGCCGGTATCCAGGCTTCCTTGAGAAGTGTGGGAATATTTATTGAAAAAGGCATGCAAGCCAGGGTGATGTTGCTGCCTAAGGGACACGATCCGGATTCTTTTTTGAGGAAATACGGCTTGACGGCCTTTAATGAGATGGCTTCCCAATCACGCAGCGTCATTAATTTCATCATGGAATCGGCTCAGAAAAAATATGGGCTTTCGGTGGAAGGGAAAATGCGGATTATTGACGAACTCAAAACGCCGCTGGCGTCTATAGAAGATGCTACCAGACAAGAAACCTATATCAAGGAGGTATCGGAGCACCTCGGGGTGAAAGAATACAGTCTGAAAGAAAAGGTCGATGCAGCCGCTGCAGCGATCCGAAGCGCACATACAGCCGTTCGTAAACAGCCCAAAGGCCACCTTCAGCAACAAATGCGATCGGAGCGACCGTTACAGAAAAGATCCGGAAAACAGGCTGGGGGTACGCGGCTGGAAAAACAGATCCTGGCCATGATGCTCCAATATCCAGAAATTTTACCTGATATCATTCAGGAAAACGTTTTAGATCACTTTATTACCGAGGCCTTAAAATCACTCGGGGGATTGATACTATCCATGAAAAATGAAAAGGATCGAGCTGTGTCTAATTTGATCTCCATTGTTGACGACGACGAAAAAAGGAATATATTAGCTTCGTTATCTTTAAAGGAAGAAATGTGGAATCGAAGGGACTGTCGCAAGGTAATAACCAAGTTTATCCAAAACAGCCCGTTACGCTACAGCGTGTCCTTGACGGAGCAGATTAAGGCAGCGGAAAAAGATAACGATCAGGATCTATTGGTTAAACTGCTTCAGGAAAAGCAACGAATTGCTGTCTCAGACGAGAGGCAGAAGCAGGAACTATCAAAATAGGATGCCCTGATACCGACAGTGATCAATTTAGGCAACCGCTAGATGGCAGGAGGCTGGATTCAATGGCAAACAAAGCACAACCCAAACAAAAGGCCCTAAAAAAAACAACCTCAAAATCCATATCCAAAAAAAAACCGGTTAAAAAGCAGGTAGCCGACACGTTGATCAAGAAACCGAAACCGGACACTGCAATGACAAAAAAAGGTGCACCCAAAAAGGTTTCAGCAGCAAAACCCAAGATCAAGTCAGTGCTCACATTGAAAAAAAGAAAACGTGCCGCAAAAAAAATTGCCACACCTAAAGCAACCCAAAAAACAGCCAAGCAAACGACCAAGCCAAAAACAAAAAAATCGCAAACGCCTAAGCCCCAAATAAAACAAAAGCAAACGACCAGGCCGACACCCGAAACGGGATCCGTGACAAAGAAAAAGGCGTCTGCGAAAAAGGCAACACCAAAGATGAAAAAAATTAAACAGACAGCTCCCAAAACCCAACCACAGAAGAACCTGGCAATTAAGAACCAGAAAAAACTGAAGGCACTTATCGCCAAAGGGAAACGTGAAGGGTTTTTAACCTACGAAGAGATCAATGCTTTGATACCCGACGGGAAAGTGTCGGCTGAGCAAATCGACAACACCTTGATCCTGCTGGATGAAATGGATATCAAGATTACCGACAAGGAAAACCTACCCAAACAGATCGTCAAGCTTAAAATGACGGATAAGAAGGCCGCCAAGACGGGTCAGAAAGCCTTACCCGATTTCGGCACAGTAACAGATCCTGTAAAAATGTATCTGCGTGAGATGGGACTGGTTACCTTATTGAGCCGTGAAGGGGAAGTTGAAATCGCCAAAAAAATTGAGGCCGGTGAACAGGATGTGCTCAAGTCGCTTCTTGAAACCACCATGGGGGTCGATTATCTCCTAAAATTGGGCGAACACATCAAGGAAGGAGAACTGCGCCCCAAGCACGTGTTGCGGGATATCGACGAAGGTGACACCTTGATCGACGAGGTGGTTCAAATAGCCAATTTTGTCGTCACCCTCACCGAGATCACCGCGCTCAATGATGAAAACACTGTTTTCAGGGAACGAATCGTGTCAAGCAACCTGCCGGCGGACGAACAGCGCAGAATTCGGCGCTGTATTTCCCGCAGAAACGTCAAGCTCTTTGAATCGTTGAAAGGATGGCGTTTAGAAGGTTCGATTATTGACCAGATGGAGGAAGACGTCAGAAGGCTCAACGACTGGTTCGATGCCATGTACCGGCTCACGACCCATTCTGCTGAGGCCTTTGGCACACCCATCAGGGATCTTCGAGCCAGCCTGAAAAACAAGACCAAGTTTATCAATTGGTCAAAAAAACACTGTTCACTCACACGGGATGAGCTTGGGATACTTTACCAAAGCCTGACCAACTTAAGCAATGAAATCAACGAAAAAGAGGAAACTTCAAAAACCAACAGCCGGTCGCTTAAACGGATCATTTCCAATATCAATGAAGGGCGTTTTCGGGCAAAACTGGCCAAAAGTGAGCTGATAAAAGCCAACTTGCGTCTGGTGGTCAGCATTGCCAAGAAATATACCAACCGAGGGTTACAGTTTCTCGATCTGATTCAAGAAGGAAACATCGGGCTCATGAAGGCGGTGGATAAGTTTGAGTATCGAAGGGGATACAAATTTTCAACCTACGCCACCTGGTGGATTCGACAGGCGATTACACGGGCCATTGCAGATCAGGCCAGGACGATTCGTATCCCGGTTCACATGATCGAGACCATCAACAAGCTAATCCGGACTTCGCGATACCTCGTACAGGAGCTCGGCAGAGAGCCCAAACCCGAAGAGATTGCCGAAAAAATGGAAATTCCGTTGGACAAAGTGCGCAAGGTGCTCAAAATCGCAAGGGAGCCCATTTCTCTTGAAACACCCATCGGAGAAGAAGAAGACAGCCATTTGGGGGATTTTATCGAGGACAAGAAGTTCGTTCTGCCTTCGGATGCGGCTGTCAATTTGAACTTGGCCGAACAGACCCGCAAGGTGCTTGCCACGCTGACACCCAGGGAGGAAAAAGTATTACGAATGCGTTTTGGCATCGGTGAAAAAGCAGACCACACCCTCGAAGAGGTTGGCCAGGACTTTACCGTTACACGGGAAAGGATTCGACAGATCGAAGCCAAGGCGCTCCGGAAATTGAGACATCCCACAAGAAGCCGAAAATTGAAGAGTTTCATTGAAACCTAAACAAGGCCCGTTCGTGGAGCGGGGGAATTCACCTATTGACAAAAACCATCACGACGGGTACTAACGATTTTATTCTGAAGCACTTAGGGCCCATAGCTCAGCTGGCAGAGCCACCGGCTCATAACCGGTAGGTCCCTGGTTCGATCCCAGGTGGGCCCACCAAGGAAAACAGGGATTGCGAAAAATGAATTTAAAAAAACCTGTTGGGGTCGGGTGATTGGATGCTTGACTTTTCTAGGCAACGGAAAAGTTGAAGTAGGGGCGCGGCCGTTCAACCGAACCGCGCCTTTTTTTATTCGCGTTTGCAAAAAACCGCGGGCATACCCCTGGTGCTCGCTTCCAGAAGCGGATGCCGCACAGGAGATGGAATGGGTTGTAAACTGGGTAAGGTCATCGATGCCGTCGAAGAAATCGTTCCCAGTGAATACGCCGAGGACTGGGACAACAGCGGTATGCAGCTGGGAGGGCGAGATTGGCAGGTTGAAAGGATCTGGGTGGCGCTCGATCCACTACCCGAGGTCATATTGGCAGCCTGCGAGAAGGACGTCAATCTTGTTATCACCCACCACCCACTGATCTTTAAACCACTCAGCGCTATAAATGTCGGTACGCTGGAGGGTTTTGTGATCCAGAAGGCCCTGGATCACCAGGTGGCAATATTTTCCGCTCATACCAATCTCGACAGGGTCAAAAACGGTGTCAATGACGTCCTGGCATCAAAAATTGGCCTGTGCAACACCCAGTCCTTGCCCAACGAGGTGCTCTCAGGGAAATCCGGTTTTGGAAGGCTGGGAAACCTGGTACAGCCAATACCCCTCACTGCGTTGGTCAACAATCTCAAGCAGGCATTGTCGCTTGGTTACGTGAGGGTAGCCGGGAATCTGGATCTGCGTGTCGAAACGGTGGCCGTATGTTCAGGGAGCGGTTCCAGTATGGTGAGTGCTTTCCTGGATGCAGATGCGGATGTGTTTATCAGCGGCGATCTGAAATACCATGACGCACGGAATATTGTGTTTGCAAAAAAAGCGCTTATCGATATCGGCCATTTTGCATCCGAGCATCTGATCGTCGACGCCTTTGCAAAACGACTCAACCGTCACTTTCATGACAAAGGCTTGAACCTGGCTGTGGCGCCTTACATGTTTGAAAGAGATCCTTTTGTGATTTTATAGGAATTAATAAGGAGAGCGCATGTCCATGCGGGAACAAATCTCGATTTTGGTGAGGCTCCAGACCATCGATTCTGATATTCGAAAAATAGAAAATAGACTCGGACACGTGGATGGAAAGCTGGCCGCCCTCGATTCGGAGCTAAACGCCTATGAATTATCGGTCAAGGAGAAATCGTCTTCAAACGAAGATTTTCAGAAGACATATCGATCGTTGGAATTGGATGCCAATGCAAATCTTCCGAAAATTGTAAAGAGCAAAGAAAAGCTGGCATCCGTTAAAACCAACAAGGAATATCAAGCGCTTCTAAAAGAGATTGAAGATCTCAAAACAGCCAATTCCAAGCTTGAAGACCAGATGTTGGAAATTCTTGAGCAGCTCGACATGGCCGAGGCACAGCTAAGTGAAAGAAAAAATGCTTTCGCGTCCTCTAAAATAAGAGTGGCTGAAGAAAAGGCTGCCATAACAAAGGCTGCCGAGGAAGATCGCACACTGCTTGCTGGGCTCCAAGTTGATTTTGAGACGGTCCTGGGTACGGTAAACCCGGGTGTTCTGAAAGCATTTCAATCGGTACGCAGCCGCATCGGCAATCTGGCCATCGCTAGCGTTGAAGATGCCGTGTGTGCGGGATGTCATATGAACATCCCTCCCCAGATGTACATCGAACTGCAGCGATTTGAATCGCTCATGTACTGTCCGCAATGTCAGCGAATTATTTACAGCTCCAAGCTATGATGGATCAATTGGTCAAAGCAGCACAAACGATCGCTGGGTTAACCTGGTTGACCTGGAGGAAAGTCCGAACACCACAGGGCAGGGTGCTCCATAACATGGAGTCGCGGTGACGCGAAGGAAAGTGCCACAGAAAGTATACCGCCCGGTGCTCGAAAGAGCACCGAGTAAGGGTGAAACGGTGCGGTAAGAGCGCACCAGTTCCTCGGGTGACCGGGGAAGCTAGGTAAACCCCACCCGGTGCAAGACCAAATAGGGAAGCGCCTGAGAACGGCCCGTTCGAGCTTCCGGGTAGGTCGCAGGAGGTGGCAGGCAACTGCCATCCAAGATGAATGATCGTTACCCCAATCAGGGAAACTTGATTGGGGCACAAAATTCGGCTTATGCGCTGCTTTGGCCAATGATGATCTACGGTTCCGATTCGTACCATGAATGAATGTCATCTGTCAGTGCATGCCGGGTAAAACTGACACGTAACACGAGAGTATGATTGTCCATGGACGCTTTTAAAAATAACCTTTCTTTTCTCGAAAAAGCGCGCCTATTTTCCCACGATTATATCAAATGCTGTCTTTATATAGCGACCTGCGAAGTGGACACGGCAGATTTTACCAAGAATCTCTATTCCCGGCTTATCGGCGCCTCTCAGGTGTTGGAGGACTTCCTTGATTTCCATGGCGCCAAAAACAGTGCCGCCTGGTATTTTTACCGCGAACTTGCGGCCACAATTCGCCACCTGAGTCTGGGTGCCTATTCACAGATGCACATTCAAAACCGAATGATCTTCTATGATTTGCCGGGTACGGAGGCGTTTAAACTTGAAGGCGCAGACACCTCGCGTTTTTTGACCCAAGCACTGATTCGATTGGCGCCGGTAATTATACAGGAAGCCCGTCAACTGCAGATTCCGTTTCCGGACACAGCCTTTGTCAAGGAAGATTTTCCGACCATTACGACCCAGGAAATACTGAATTATGACATCGATGATGAATCCAAAGATGTTCAAAAGAAAAATATCGTTAAAATATCGGGTGAGTTGTTAAGAATAGCCAATTCATTTGACGAATTCGTGTTTTATGAGGCCTACAATCTGGATGAGATTCGAGCGCTTGTTCCCGAAAAAGTAAACGAAGTTGAAATTCGCCGTTTTGAAATGCTGGTTCACAATCTGCAATCCTCTTTTGATACATACGTAATTCATGGGGGTTATCGATATGGGAATCGAAAACTCAAACAGTTGAGAAGTTTTTTTTCGGTTGTATTTCATCTTTTGCAGATGATCGGCCGGCTGTTGCATCTTTACGAGAGACATCTCCACGATGCCGGATATAAAAATATTTATAAGAAAGTTCAGCGCAGGTTGTCAGATCTGATCGAACCGGAAAAATTGTTGGACAGGACCATCAATTACGGTCTTTTCTTTGTCTGTCATTTCCTGACGACCGGTATCGATCTGGCCAAAGAAATTCTGAATGAAAATATCGAGCGTTCGGTTATCCGGGTAAGTGTTCCAAAGGCGCTCGGTTTTCATATGAGACCCAGCCTCCTGGTTGCCAAGATCGTACAATACTACGGCGGTGAAGTGATCTTATGTGTCGGCGAGGATCGCTTTGACGCCGGCAGCGTCCTTGATATCCAGTGGGCCGGTGGTAAAATCCAGAAGGAAAACATCACTGAAGTGCAGTTTGAAGGTGATGTTCGGGCATTGACGGACATCGAGACGCTTGCCGGTGCCAACTACGGAGAAGACACCATGGGAAAGGATGTACCGCTGCCGGGAGAATTGAAATATCTAAGATAATGCAGACACATGCCATCATCGTCAGTGCTGGAAAGGGCTTGCGGATGAATAGGTCTACACCCAAGCAGTATCTGTTGCTGCAGGGAAGACCTGTGCTTTGCCATACAATCATGGCCTTCGATAGCTGCCCGGATGTGGAAAATATTATCGTGGTGGTTCCGAAAAAAGATATCCAGTATTGCAGGCAGCACCTTCTTGCAGGATTGGCTCTCGACACACCGGTCAGCGTTGTTGCAGGGGGTAAACGACGACAGGATTCGGTGTTCAACGGCATACTGTCCATTGACGACACGGACGGTATCGTGGTAATTCATGACGGCGTGCGGCCCTTGATACAACCGGAGATGATATCTGGCTGTATCCGTAACGCCAAGATCTCGGGTGCGTGTATTTTGGGTGTTCCTCTGCGGGACACTCTCAAAGTGGTGGACAGCGACAACCGGATACAAAGAACGCTTAGCAGGGAGGGGCTGTGGGCTGCACAGACACCCCAGGCCTTTCATTACCAGCTCATTCGTGACGCACATGCAGCTGCAGCCAAGGCAGGTATCGAAACCACGGATGATGCCGCCCTGCTGGAATGGATGGGATTGCCGGTCCGCATTATGCAGAGCTCGGGAGATAATCTTAAAATTACGACAAACGAAGACCTGCTTTTGGCAGGCGCTATTTTGTCGCAAACCAAGCAGGAGAAATGACAGTGTCGTTGCCTGAAATATTGATCGTGGATGATGATGCCAGTTATCGGATGCTTCTTGAGGAGTTCCTCACCAAAAAGGGGTTTCAAACCTCAGCCGTAAGTGGTGGGAAAGACGCCGTGGCACAACTGTCAAAAAAGAAGTTTGATGTTGCCTTGCTTGATTTGATGATGCCTGGCATGGACGGTTATGAGGTCATGGATTTCATCAACGAGAAAGATCTTGAAACCAATGTCATTGTGATTACCGGTCATGCCTCAACGCAATCTGCCGTCGCTTCTTTACGCAAAGGTGTTTATGATTTTCTGGACAAACCCTTTGACCTGGAAGTATTGTCAAGCACCATTGAGAGTGCCATTGGAAAAAAACGCTCCAAGGATGAAAAAAAACAGGCCAAGGAAGATCTGATCACGGCGTACAATGAAATGGAAGCCGAGATTCGGGAACAAACTGCCGAGCTTACACGGAAGCACAAACAGTTGAATTCGGAAATAAAAAATCGAAATCGTGTTGAAGCCGCTTTTCGAGAGAGTGAAACAAAATATAAATCCCTGACCGATAACTTGAACGTGGGTGTGTATCGCAACACCGTGGGTGCAAAGGGACGGTTTATCGAGGTGAACCCGGCTATCGTGCAAATGTTTGGTTATGACTCACGGGATGAATTGATGTCGACGAATGTTTCAGAGCTGTACGAAGACCCGTCTCAGCGTTTGAAATTTAGTAAGGGACTGGTGAAAAAAGGGTTTGCCAAGAACGTCGAACTGCGTCTCAAACGCAAGGATGCTACGCGTTTCACAGGGGCTGTTTCGGCCGTGGCCGTCAAGGACAAACAGGGTCATGTTCAGTATTATGACGGCATCATAGAAGATATCACCGAACGAAAGCTTGCCGATGAGGCGCTCATCAGAAACGAACGCTGGTATCGAACCCTCACCCAGATAGGGCTTTCCCTGTCTGCGGAAAAGGACACCAAGAAACTTCTGGAACGGATAGTCATTGAAGCCAGAGCCCTCACCAACGCCGATGCCGGTACGCTTTATCTGTTGAACAAGGAAAACCAGGAACTGAGATTTGAAATTGTCCAGAACGATAGCATGCGGGTGAAAATGGGTGGCACGAGCGGTGTGGATATCGAGATGCCGCATGTGCCGCTGTTCATCAACGGTGAACCAAACCATGTCAACGTGTCGTCTAAAGTTGCCTTGACCGGTGCCTCCATCAATGTAAAAGATGTTTATGGGGCCGAAAGCAAGCAATTTCCAGGTCCCAGAGCATATGACGCTATTTCTGGTTATCATACCAAATCGATGCTCGTGATGCCACTCAAGAATCATGAAAACGAGATCATCGGGGTCTTGCAGCTCTTGAATGCCAAAGACCGAAAAACCGGTGAAACCATATCATTTTCTGAAGATTATGTTGATCTGGTAGCCGCTCTGGCATCCCAGGCAGCGGTAGCGCTGACCAATGCCCAGTTGATCGAAAACCTGAACAATCTCTTCTATGCTTTTATCAGAAGCATTGCCACGGCCATCGATGAAAAGTCTCCCTACACCGGGGGCCACATCAATCGTGTGGTTCAACTGAGTATGATGATGGCCGAGAAAATCAATGAGGACGAGACAGGACCCTTCAAGGATTTCCGCTTCACCAAAGAAGAGATGGAAGAGCTTCGGCTGGCGGCCTGGATGCATGACGTTGGCAAGGTGACGACGCCTGAAAATATCGTCAACAAAGCAAGCAAACTTGAAACTATTTTCGATCGTGTCAATCTGCTCGAGACACGCTTTGCCCTGATTGCGTCTGAAATGGTAAATGCGCATTTGCACGCGAAGCTGAAACTGCTGCAAACGAATCAGTTCGATCTGTCGGAACTGGGTCGGGATGATCAATTGCTTTCCGATAATCTGCGAGTCTTGCTACAAGATCTTGAATTCATAAAATCTTGTAACAGTTCCAGCCAATCCATGACCGAAGAACGACTCACACGACTTAGAGATATTGGAAAAAAAGAATATACGTTTCAAAACAGGAAACAACCATATCTGACCGAGGACGAAATCAAGAACTTGAGCATACGTTACGGCAACCTCACGGACGAGGAACGCATGATTGTCGAGAACCATGCCAGCATGACGCTCAAGATTTTGTCGCAGTTGTCTTTTCCATTGACATTGAGCAAGGTTCCGGAGTACGCCGGCGGGCACCATGAGAAGTTGGATGGGTCAGGTTATCCACTGGGGCTTAAGGAAAAGGAGCTTCCCCTGCAGACCCGGATTTTGGCTATTGTGGACATATTCGAAGCACTCACCGCGCGTGATAGACCCTATCGTGAACCCATGAAACTTTCCGAGGTGACCAAGATCATTCGATTCATGAAAGACGACCATAAAATCGACCCAGATCTTTTCGATCTTCTCATCGAAAGCGGGGTCTATTTTGAATATGCCTTGAAAGAGATGGATCCTAAGCAAATAGATATACCTGAACCCAAAGCAAGCGATCAAAGATAAAACAGAGGAAACATAAGCTACTTATCGCTCAATGCTTGGGTAATGGCCCGACAGCCCATGCCTCCGGCGCAGGCGACCACCACATCACTCGAAAGAATGTTGATGCAGTTCCTGGCGTTTCCCATTCCTTGACATCGACGCTAGCGCCTCTTATAACGCCGATGATTGTAGGTCTATTCATATGCTGCCTCCTATAAAAGTCACCTAAGGCGGCTATCATTGAAGCACGCGAACTATGATCCGTTAGATACTATTTATTCAGTCAACAGTTTATGACTGTTTGCTTTAGATTCGATGCCTTTCGACAGGACCAGGTCTTTACCGATGTCATACCCATGTTTGAGCACTTGGTCATCCTGACTCGAGGCGGATCGCTGAAATGTCCTGGTACGTGGATATTTATGCGACATGTAAGCCACGAGACTTGGGTCTTCCAGGGCTATCAAAGCCTTTGTCGTTCCTTGTGGCGACGGTATGGGGTCCTGGACGGCCAGTTTATGGCAGAAGCCTTCGACCATCCCGACGGCAAAGTCTGTCTTGCGATAGCGGTTCAGCTTTCCCAGCCGATTGTAGCGTCGCCAGTGTCTGTCGATGGTATGTTTGACGAAATCATAGACATAGGAAGCGATCTTGACATTTTCAGGAAGTCCGCTGATTTCAAAAACACGTCCCATTTTTTCTTTTGCCAGGACATAGGATGATACCCAGAGGCCCTGAACAAAATAGTATTTCTGCAACAGGTTTGCCAGATAGTATTCCTCCCTGTGGTGCCGCAACGCCGGAAACCCGATAAACATGCTGACAAAATTTCGATGAGACGATTTGCTCAACAGGTCGATGTTGTATTTTTTCATCAAGGTGTGAGCCTTGCTCATGGCTGCTTCCGCTTCGTGGCGATTGCTGCTTTTAGCAAGAGACATGAGTTTTTTCACACGGGTCAGAATCCGGTCCTGCTTGCTGAGAGCCTGGATGTGGATCAGTTCATGCAGCGGTTTATAATGGCCTGACGCGCTTGGGTTGGCTCTCAGGCGATGGCAGGCTTTTAAAAAATCAGGTCCATGGGGAGATTGATCTGAACTTTTGAGAACTTGCTCGGCGTACTGGTGGGCCATTTCATGGACCAAGACATCCCGCACATCATCCCAAGGGTAGTTCAGGGCAAATGTCCGGCTGATGGTGATTTCATTTTTCGAAGCCGACCAGTAACCCAAGCGGCTTTTGATGGCCTGCAGGCTGAACAGGGGCTGCTTCATCACTTGGCGTTCATCGATAGACAAGAGAGAACATGCGTTTTCCCACTCGCAGGCGATCCCATGAATGATGCGGCGCTCTAAATCCTCTTGTATGCGGATGTCAGACAGTGTCATTGAAAAGCGGGTCGAGTTCCGTATCCCTATCCATCCAGAATGGAAAGGTTTTTCGGTAGTTCTGCAGGGTCGAAAGAGAAAGACACGCGGTTTGCGTGTGTGGACGCATGACTTCTTGAAAATGAACGTTGCCTTGATAATCGACAACACATGAATAGCCATTGTATTCGATTTGATTGCCGTCCACACCGATCCGATTGATCCCGATGACATAGGATTGGTTTTCGATGGCCCTAGCCCGCAAGAGTGTCTGCCAGTGGATTTCGCGGGATGCCGGCCAGTTTGCGGTAACGATGGCCAGATCATAAGGTTTTCGAGAATTTCTCATCCAGACGGGGAATCGAAGATCATAACAGATAAAAGGCCTAATACGCCAGCCCTTCAGCGCTACCGTCAATTGGCGGTTGCCGGCGCTATATACCTTTTCCTCTCCGGTCAACCGAAAAAGATGTTTCTTGTCGTAGGTAAGTATCCTGCCATCCGGTTTTGCCCAGATCAGGCGATTGAAAAAGCGCCCGTCCTCTTCGATCATGAGGCTGCCTGCGATGTCGGCGGATTTATCCCTTGCTTTTTTCTTCATCCATGTCACGGCACTTCCCTGCATGGTTTCGGCGAGCCCGGCTGGCGTCATACTGAATCCGGTTGAAAACATTTCCGGCAGGAGGATCAGGTCGCCAGGGTTTTCAATGGCCTCGATTTTTTTATCCAGCATTTCCAGATTGGCTTGAATGTCTTCCCACACCAGTTCCGTTTGGATGAAAGTGACAATTAAATCCTGCATAACTTTTCCGCAGCCCTTTCCAGTGTCTCTACTCTCTTGGCAAAGCAGAAGCGCACCACCTTATGATCTGTTTTGGCGTCATAAAAAACAGACACCGGTATGGACGCAACGCCGTGTTCGATGGTCATCCAGCGTGCGAATTCAACATCCGGTAAATCCGATATGGCATCGTATCGCATCATTTGAAAATAGGTTCCGCTACAGGGAACCGGTTTAAAGCGCGAACCGCCTAAAAAGGACACAAAAGCGTCTCTTTTATCCTGATAAAAGGATGACAGTTTCCGGTACAGGTCTTTCTGGTCAAGAATGTCGGCATAAGCAAGCTGTATGGGGGTATTGACAGAAAATGTCAGGAACTGATGTACCCGTTGAAATTCTTTGGATAGCATTGCCGGCGCCAGACAATAGCCGATTTTCCAGCCCGTGGTGTGGTAGGTTTTACCAAATGAGCTGATGACATAACTTCTGGCGGCCAGAGCGGGATAACTGGCGATGCTCTCGTGAACCCGATCGTCAAAAACAATGTGTTCGTATACCTCGTCGCTCAGTATCAAGGTTTTCGTGTCGGCCAAAACCGTCTCCAAAGCCTGCATGTCCGATGCTTTAAGAACGCCGCCCGTGGGATTATGGGGCGAGTTGAGGATAATGAGACGTGTTCTCTTTGATAGGCGATCCGCAACTTCGTCCCAGTCGATCCGATAGTCCGGTAGTTTCAACTGCAGGAAAACAGGAATTCCCTGGTTCAGCCTTACTACCGGCGCATAGGCATCAAAGGCTGGTTCGAAAATAATGACCTCGTCACCCGCTCGAACCACCGCGGTGATGGCGGCATAGAGCGCTTCTGTGGCGCCTGAAGTAACCGTGATTTCCGTATCCGGGTCGTAATCAGAATGATATAGTTCCCGCACCTTCTCGGCAATTTTTCGACGCAGAACAGGCACCCCCTGCATGGGGGCATACTGGTTGTTGCCTGTTTTCATGTAATCGGTGACCCCTTGAATCAGGTCGGGGGCTGCATCGAAGTCAGGAAAACCCTGACTCAGGTTAATGGCCCGGTGATGATTGGCCAATTGAGACATGATCGAAAAGATGGTGACACCGACATCAGGCAGTTTTGATTCGAGCTGTATCATAATGTTTCAAAATACCTTCAGCTTCCATTCGGATTTCTTCACGCAGAGAGTCGGGTTCCAACACCAGCGCATCTTTTCCCCAGCGCAGGATCCAGAACTTGATTTCTTGGGTCCCGGCGATTTCGGCCCTGAAAATCAGCGATCCGTCCTTCTGTTGCTCCACGACTTGACTTTCATGCCATATCTTTTCATTGATATAGCCGGCAACTTTTGGGGAAAAATGAACAACCACCTGAACCGGCTCGCCCAAAAAGGCACCGAAACTATGGCGCAGAAGGTTTTCTAGAACAAAATCCTGCGGTGCTTCAAAGGTCGTACCTGTTAATACCATCTTTCGTATCCTGTCAACAGCAAACAAACGCACATCTTGCCTGAGATGACAAAAACCGAGCATGTAAAACGTGCCATCGAAAAACCAGAGTTTGTAGGGAGCGACAACGCGCCGGGAGGTCTTTTTGCGGCTCATGGCGAAATAGGTCATGTGGACATGCTGCCGATTGAGAACGGCTTCGTTGATCTGGTCGATGATCTTCCTGAATTGGCTGTAATCTTTGGTTGGTTTGAGGTCGACTTTCAGGCCGGATTCAAGTTGTTGCAGATAGGTCACATATTCAGGCGGCAGGGTCGCTTTTATTTTTTTAAAAAGAGATTCGAGAGAATCGTAAAAGAGCGTATTTTTCAGCATTTTCAACATGTCACTGCTGAAATAGAGCGCCATGAGCTCCGTTATGTTAAAGGGAATCGGTATTTGATGCTTAGCGGACGGCATCAGGGACCAGTAGTTTTTTTGATTCTTTCGATCGGAATAGACCGGAAATCCAGCGACCTGAAGTGCTTCCAGGTCCCTGTAGACGGTCCTGGAATGGCAGGACAACTCAGCGGCCAGGTCCTGTACCGATTTCCCCCGATTCGAGGCGATCAAGTGCCTGATGATTTTCCATTGTCTTCCCAGTTGGTCGCCTCTAGCCATCTATGACATCCGGTTCTTGATCGAAATAAATACGTGGGCTAAACAATTTGGATATGCCAGGGCTCGAACAGGACACCCAGGCGGTTGTCCTGTGGGTACCGAAAGACAATGTAATCCAGTTGGGTCAATTTCTTATAGACCTTGGTGCGGCTGAAACGGGTGCTAAAATTGGCGACGCCGAAGCCGACCTGCCCAACGTCAAAGTCGCCGATCCCGTGATAGGAATATCCCGGAGGCGCAATGGATTGGGAGGCCAACGATATATTGCCGCTGGTTTTTATGATTTTGCCCAGAAACAGATAAAATTGCTTGGCCATGCCCCGAATGCCGGCTGTCAGTACGACCTGGTCACCGATATCGTGTGATATCCGCTGATAGTACTTCTGGGGAAGGCCTTTGAAGAGGTAGTTGCCGGTTCCAGGAATCTTCTGAATCTTTGATCCAGCGACGCTGTCCGACATATTATGGAAGGTTTTTTCACCGAGAAAGCCATAGAGGGTGGCATCGGTGTGAAATAATTGATCGAGAAAATCGACTTCTTGGTGGGTAAACGCACCCACCTTGGCATAGCTCCTGGCCACCTTCAGGCTGTCGTCAAATCCCATGAGACAGAAATTGCCGAATCCCACGTGGGCTTGAATACGGGAAAATCGATCCAAGCTGGCCTGAAGTACTTTCCAGTCTTTTTTTGGCAGCCAAATATGGTGGGTAGTGTTCGGCCTTTGATGGTTGCCGAGGGCGTCTCCTGAGGGGTCGTTCATGAGGGAGGCAGTCGGGTCAAATGCCCTGACGACCCTGGTGGCAGGCAGACACTGTGCCAGGAGAAAAGCACTGAAGACGTTTAAGAAGGTTCTTCGATCCATGAGGTATAGTGCTTCAGGATGAACGACAGCTGTGAGGTCTGATCTGGCGTCAGTTCACCAAACTGAACTCCTTGTTGTCTTAACCGTACCGTACTGAAGACATTTTCCTTGGCCAGTTCATGATCGGAGACGGTTGTTATGGGTATGTTTTTGACGCAGTAGCCGATTTGGCGGATGAAGATATCCAGTTTGCCGACAGCATTGGAGCGGGCCTCATCTGCCAGATATTTGAAAGCCAAACCGCCCATGCTGATGTCCTTGATCTGACCCAGTTTGGATGTATTCGGGCCCAACACGGCATAGGCCCCGTAGGCGGCTTTGAATCGTTTGCTTTTTCTGCGTTCAACCTGATTCATATCCAATTCGCAACAGGACGTGCGACGGGCAAGCACATCCTTTTCGTATTTCCACCCCGGCGGCTCCAAAGATAAGAATAAAATAGTATGGTTGGCGTGTCAACAGAAAAGTAAATACAACAATCACAGGTAATTATAACGGTTCAATGCAAAATGATTCCGGGTATCGATCATCGTGCCAGTATCAAGTAATATATGCCCGACGATACAGCCCAAAAAAGTACTGCCATGGTGGAGAGGACGCACACGCGTGCAAGCGTCTGGTGCAGCCGGGTTTCTTTTTTTCTTTCATGGTAACCGAACACAAGGCCGAGCAGGATGCCGGCGGCAATGCCTCCGCCATGTCCCCAGTTGTCGATGCCGGGGATCGTGAAACCGAAAAGAAAAATCATTAATGTCCAACCGCCGATTTGACGATAAATTGCCTGACCGTATACACCACCGCGGCTCTTGCCGTAATAAAGGGCGGCCCCGATGAGGCTGCAGATAGCTGCCGAGGAACCGATGGTGAATTGTGTCTGGGCCGTATATGAAACCCAGAACCCGATGATTCCGCCCAAGGTATAGATGCTGAACATTCGGTGAAGACCGTATTCGCGCACGATAAGACCTGCGATCTGGCGGAAGGCCATCATATTGAACAATATGTGCAAGATGCCGCCGTGCAGATAATTGGCCGATAAAAGGGACCACCAACGGTGCAAGTTGTCAATGGGAACGGCGCCGGTTGCCCCGAGCAGCAGGAGACTCCGGTTGTCAGGCGAAAGAAATGTGAGCGGATTCATGGAAAGACGGAGTCCCTGAAAACTCAATAGGATCGCCAGAACAAACATACCCACATTAACGAATATGATGCCCTTGATGAATCGGGCAGGATCATTGAACAGGCGTGCAATAAAATTGTTGTGTATCCAAGAGCCGGGTTTTGACGTGCCACAATAAGGACAACGGGCTTCGTCGACGCTAATGAGCTTGCGACAGGTCGGACAGAGAATGGTTTTCAGTAGCGAACGCGGCATTGGACGGTCTTTGGTTTTGTTATTTGTTAGGCCCATAATAGAAATACAGAACGTAATGATTCAGCATTGATCTGTCAAACAAATTGCTATAGAGATAAGACAAAAAGCTGTAACGCAACTTTCTGGATTTTGCGTGAGCGAACGGATATGAACCGTTCTTAAGATGGGTGCGAGAACAGGTGACATATTGAGGAAATAACAATGAAAGATGACAGAGGGCGCTATTACCATCCGCAACCGCAGAACAAGCACGTGCGGATGTACGTTCGCAAATTCGGCAGTGAAATCCAGTTTCGGCTCTGGAACCAGGACTTGCCCGAGTTATGGGAAGAGCATGGCTGGGTAGCGTATGAAGCCATTCAACAGGCCGCCAAGATGTATGCAGGGAAAGCCATCAACCCGGTTGAGGTGTATGATATTGATGTAGCGGAGGCGCTTTTGAAAGATGACGGTGTTGGACGCGCCTAGCGCGTAGCGCGTGGGTGATAGGTAAAAGGGCACAGAACACAGGACGGCTGGGTTTTTATCCGCCTTCGCAAGAGCACGGAATTGCCCGTGGGGTTTCATTGAAAGCGAAGGGCTTGCCTTCGAAGCCTTCAAATCTTTGACCCTTGGGTTGGTACACCACCCTCGAACGTTTCATGAAATTTTCGGGCCAGACCTATAGCTCTTGCAGTAAATGTCTTACCACATTCCCATCTACCCGGGCTCCGAAATGTTTCATGATGGGTCCCATGGCCTGCATTCTGCTATTGAACTGTGAAAAGTCAATGTTGTCATTCACCCAGGCGACAATTTCGTCTTCGCCGGCCATTTGGGGTAGATAGGTTTCAATGATTTGAACGAATGGCGTGTCTTCAGCAGACCCCTTTTGTGCCAGGGTTTCCTTTTCTGATTTGATCAATTTTTTCAAGATCTTGACGACCTGCTCATCGGAAAGCGTTTTTGTATTCGCTCTTGCAAATTCCCCCATGATGACCCGCAAAGTGCTTTTCGTGTCTTCGTCTTTGGCCTTCATGGCAGCCATAAGGTCTAACTTGATTTGTTGTTGGATGGTCATTGCTGGCTCCTTATCATCGAATGGCACATGTTAGGCAAATAGGTTTTGTGTAGGGTATTTTTCAAAGGTCTCAATACGCCCCTAAAACAAAGGTCCCGGGATACCAAGGCCCAAGTGTTTGTTTTCCAGCGTTTATTGATGTTTGATTTCTTGCAAGGAATCCTTATATTGTCAAGTAAGTTTAAGCGACACATCCCGTGAAGATGCCAGGTGCGCAAGCCCGTGGTGATTCACATAAAACAGTATTGACCTTGCTTTCTTTACTGGATCTTCGGGTTCAGCTACCCTTGAACCCCGAAATCCTGGGCCTCTTGAACTCTGGTTTTTGGTATGCGTATTCTGCTGATTGAAGATGACCGAAAAATTGCGTCATTTATCAAAAAAGGTCTGGTTGCAGAAGGATTTGCTGTGGACCTTGCGTTTAACGGCGAAGACGGGCTTTATTTGGCGCTAACAGCGTCATTTGATGCCGCCATCGTGGACATCATGCTCCCCCAAAAAGACGGTCTGAGCATTATTCAGGAGATGCGCAAGGCCCGTATTGAAACCCCTGTCATCATTCTGAGCGCCAGAGACAAGATCGACGATCGTGTTAAAGGGCTGCAGTCCGGTGGAGACGACTACCTGACCAAACCCTTTGCATTTTCCGAACTTCTGGCCCGGATCCAAGCCCTGATCCGCCGCGCGAGCGGCGCCAGAGAACCCACCAAACTTGAATATAAAGGGCTTTGCATGAATCTTCTCAGCCGCGAGATTACACGTCATGGCGAGACCGTCGATTTGCAGCCCCTGGAATATTCCTTGCTGGAATACCTTATGCGCAATGCTGAGAGAGTGGTTTCAAAGACCATGATCATGGAGCATGTCTGGAACTATAACTTCGATCCCCAGACAAACGTGGTGGAAGCAAGGATCTGCAAGTTGCGTGACAAAATCGACAAGACATTCGAACAAAAACTGATTCACACCGTGCGTGGTGTAGGCTATGTACTCAAAGAAGGCAATTAAGGTTCGCCATACCCTGGCCTTCCGCTTGACTCTCTGGTACGCCGGCATCTTCTCGTTGTCGGCCTGTATCGCCTTTATCTTTTTTTATTTTCTCATGACCGCCATGTTCAGGGACCAGACAGACAGTGACCTGTATCGACAGGCAGGCATTTTTTCCACTATCATGGCAACGGACGGTGTTGAAGCTGTCAAACGATTCGCTGCCCTGGAATCCCAGGCTTCCGGTGAAAAAAAGGTTTTCTATCGGCTCTTCTACCCGACGGGGATTTCATTTTCATCCTCGAACATGTCCTACTGGCAGGAAATCGGGGTGACGCGTGTAAACGTCGAGCGGGCATTGCAGGGCAACGCCCAAATGTATGAGACCCTCACGATTCCGAAACGGGTGGAGCAGGTGCGAATACTCTACAGCAACATCGGCGCCGGTGTGATTCTACAGCTGGGGCAATCCCTGGAAAATGTGGCCAGCTTTGTAGAAGCCTTTCGGCAAATTGTCATCGCCACCTTGATTGTGCTGGTGCTGCTGTCAACCGGTTTTGGGTGGTTTTTAGCACGTAGGGCCGTATCCGGTGTTCAAGCCGTCACGCGCACGGCAAGAAGCATTTCTGCCAGTTCTCTCGAAGAACGGGTTCCTGTCAACACCCGCGGCGATGAAATTGACCAACTGGCAACCACATTCAACGCCATGCTGGACAGAATACAGCACCTTGTGGAAGGTATCCGGGAAATCAGTGATAACGTGGCCCACGATTTAAAGAGTCCTCTCACACGTATACGGGGGGCTGCCGAAATCACACTCACAACCGCAAAAAACAGGGTGGAATTCGAGCATATGGCGGCCAGCACGATCGAGGAGTGTGATCGCCTGCTGGACATGATCAACACCATGTTGATGATATCCCAAACCGAGGCGGGTGTCGGCGAGTTGATCAAGGCGGATGTGGATGTAGCCCAAATCGTGAAAGACGCCTGTGATCTATTTCAACTCACGGCAGCTGACAAGGGGGTTGATCTGGTTTGTGAAGAAACACAGACAGCCGTCCTAAAAGGAGACATGTCGCTGCTGCAGCGCATGGTGGCAAATCTGGTGGATAACGCCATCAAATACACACAGGCCGACGGGAGTGTGCATGTGTCCGTTCACTTTAGAGAGGGGCGTGAGATCGTTTTGACGGTTTCAGATACCGGTATGGGTATTTCAGCGGCGGAACGACCCCAGATCTTCGAACGGTTTTACCGCTGTGACCCCAGCCGTTCTACTACCGGAGCCGGTCTTGGTCTCAGTCTGGCCAAAGCCATCGTTCAGGCGCACCAGGGACAGATATTTGTCATGAGTGAGTTGGGGAAGGGGAGCACCTTCAAGGTTGTTTTCCCGCTTCGCCCTTGAGCGATTCGGTGGCGTCGCTTGGAATCGATCACCGATTCTTGTCACCGTTCTTGCAGAAGACTCCGGGTTTGCCCATTGGGTTTTATTACCAAATGGTAATTTTCCGGTCATGTTGCGGTTAGGATAGTGCGTTATTATGCGTTTGTACCATCGATCAATCAATAAACGCAAAACAAAGGAGACCAACCATGATCCGTAATCTCAATATTCTCAAATACGTGATGATCGCTATACTTGTCGGAACACTGACAAGCTTTATGCCTACCGTGTATGCCGCATCCGAAGACACAGGCCTTGTCATGGTGCCCAACAACTTCAGTCAACTGGCCAAGGATGCCAAGCCGAGTGTGGTCAACATTCGAACCGTTACCACGGTCAAAGGCGGGGGCAAGGTATTCAAGCATTTTTTCGGCAACCCCCCCAATGACAACCAGAGAAATCCTTTTGAAGAGTTCTGGGGGCCCTTTCAGGAAAATCAACCCCAGCGGGATTTCAAGCAGCGGAGTCTTGGCTCGGGATTCATCATCGACAAGGAAGGCTATATCGTAACCAATAACCATGTGGTGGAAAATGCCGATCAGATCAAGGTCAAACTGGCCGATGAAAAAGAATTTGATGCAGAACTTGTGGGCAGGGACCCCAAAACAGATCTGGCCTTGATAAAAATTTCGGCCAATAGCGATCTGTTTCCCATCAAGATGGGGGACTCGGACAAGGCATATGTGGGGAACTGGGTGGTTGCCATCGGAAGTCCATTTGGATTGGAACAGACCGTGACTGCGGGCATTGTCAGCGCCAAAGGCAGGATCATCGGGTTTGGGCCTTACGAAGATTTTATCCAAACAGATGCATCCATCAACCCCGGCAACAGCGGAGGACCTTTGATCAACATGCAGGGTGAAGTTGTGGGGATCAACACGGCCATCGTTGCCAGTGGCCAGGGGATTGGCTTTGCCATACCCATCAACATGGCCAAAGATATCGTTGCCCAGCTAAAAACATCGGGCGAAGTGACCCGCGGGTGGCTGGGGGTCGGCATCCAGGACCTCTCTTCGGAATTGAAGAAGTATTACGGGGTCGAGAGCAATGGCGGTGTGCTGATTACCCAGGTATTCGAGGGCGATCCGGCTGAAAAAGGGGGTATTAAGCCGAACGATATTATCCTTGAAATCGGCGGCAAAACCGTGACGTCAGCACGGGAACTTTCCAGCATTATTGCCAATACCGAGATCGGCAAGAAAACCGCCATCAAACTTCTTCGTGACGGTAAACAAAAAACCGTTCAAGTGGAGTTGGCCAAGCGTGATGACGGCGAGCTGCTCGCCAAGGGACCGCAGGCGCAAGGCAATGACGAGTTGGGAATTCAACTCATGGACTTGAACCAGGAGAATGCCACCCAATTCGGCTATGAGGCGGATGAAAAGGGTGTTCTGGTTATCGGCATCAAACCCGACGGCAAAGCGGAAAACGCCGGTATCCGGCGCGGTGATCTGGTTAAGGAAATCAACCATGAACAGGTTTCATCGGTTCGAGAATACACCAAACTGTTAAATAAAATTGACGATGGTAGCGAGGTACAATTCCTGATTCGAAGAGCGCGCGAGGGGTTTGTCGTCGTAGCCTTCACCAAATAATAAAACCGTGGAACGATTTTTTTAAAGAAAGGGTATTGGTTTACCGGTTCGATAGGCAAGGGCCTGGCAGGTTGCGATGAGTTTCCTGCCGGGCCCGTAAACGTTGATAGCGTAAGTGGCTGTTTTCTTTGTTCGGCTCACTTCATGGGCTTCGGCCCTAATCGTTGACTTGTCCTTAGGGCTGACAATATAGGTAACATTCACATTCAGCGCAACGGCAATGGTTCCATGGGTCTGGCTGGCTGTTTCAAACGCTTCGTCGATCAATGCGAAAATAGCGCCGCCATGGGCCCGATCATACATATTGCTCATCGTGTCGGGATCATAAACCATTTCAAGCGTGGATTTCCCCGTAGAAAGTTCCAGCAGTTCGATCTTGAAGGTGCGGGCAAGCGGCTCGTTTTTGACCGCGGATAGGATGCCGTTTTTGATTTTGGGGTCCATGGCTCAATTTCCCTGTAATCTGCCGTGTATCGAGATGTGCTCTCCTTGAACGGCCTTCTGCAAGCAAATGCAGGCGCTAGGGTCGAAACGAGTCGTGTTCATTTCTGTGGACCTAGCGTAAAAGGATGCTTAATTTCGTTTTTTATGTTATGACTCGATTCGAAACAAATGTTTGACAACGAGTGTAAAACCTAGCTTTTGGTATCGCAATCGAAACGTTATGTATTTTGAGTGCAAAAAACAATCAAGAAAACATAAAATCGAAAAAATTTTACTGATCTTTTCATTGTTTTGTAATGAGGGATCTTTTTCTTTTCCGGTTTATCCGGGTCGGGAACATCAATGACAAGCCAAAGCAATAGAATTGTATTCGAAAAACCGGATCTTCCATATCTGATCCAAAAGAACACGGTCGTGGACATGCATTTTCACTCCCTTTATTCAGACGGCCGAAATCGTGTCGACGAAATTGTCGAATATGCTGAAATATTGGGCATCGGGGTGGCGATAACGGACCACAATGCCATTCAGGGGGCAGTTGAAATCGATGCCAACAGGCAGATACTGTCGATCCCGGGTATTGAAGTGACGTCTTGCGAAGGGACCCATTTGCTGGCTTATTTTAACGACATTGGGAATCTTTGTCGTTTCTACGACGAGGACATCGCACCGCACATGGGCAGGGATGTCATGAGTTCCATTGATCTTTGCATGGAAGATATCATCATGCGCGCGCAAAACCTGGGCGCTGTCACCATATTTCCACATCCATTCTGCGGAATTTATACCGGTATTGCCAGCAACCATGATTTCAACAATAAGCGCTTACATAGACTCTATCAACAGGTGGACGGGGTTGAAGTCATCAATTCGGAAAACATGAACAAATGGAACCTAAAATCGGCGCTACTGGGTTTCAATCTGAACAAAGGCATCAGTGGTGGAAGCGATGGTCACAGCCTGTATCAACTGGGAAGGGTGGTTTCCTATGCGGCATGCAGGCATGATGGGCGGGCATTTCTAGCGGCAGTGAAGAAGGGCCAGAACAAGGTGGTCGGAAAAGAAATCGACATCTTGCGAAAGGTTCAATCCAACGGCTTCAAGCTGCGATCCAACCTGAAGAATTATCCTGATATCATGGAGAAGAATTTCACTTACGGCCGCAAGGTGATTCATCTCAAATCAAAAACTTTCCGGGAGCGTGTCAAGACACGTATCAGCGACAGCATTCGAAATAAACATACCTATCGATGACACGATGGACCGTGAAGAGGCCACGTGCCAAAGCGCGTGGAGGTTCACGTGCCGTCGGGGTGATGTTGAAAAAGCCAATCGGTCAATTGACTGAATGTGCTGATGTTATTTGAAATCAGAATGTCGATGATGTCGGCCCCAGCGATACATACCACCGGATGGTTCCGTTTCCTGAGTTCTTCATGGGCCTGCCGCGTTACAACCGATGTCGTCACCAGCACACCAAAGTGCCGGTTTTCCAATCGGGAGATCAACTTCATCAGCTCCTTTATGCCTACTGATTTTCGCTTGCGGTTGCCTATTCCAGGGTTATAACACTTGGCTTCCAGCACAAACTTTAGAAAAACCGGATCAGCATCGATACCAAGTCGAAAATCTCCGCTGATGGTATATGCGCCGTCAGATGAATGGCGCCTGATACGCCCAAGCGAAATTTTTGAATCGGTCAGCGCAAAGATAGCAGCGGCAACGTGCAGAAATTTGTAGTTTTCAGAAGCAAAATAGCGGTATAGATGAATGAGCATGGCTTGGTGAAGATTGTCGGTTGGCAGCTGCGTGTCGGTCGATCGAATCGCGAAGCGTGGCCCGCGTTGAAGCGGTCGATATAGACCGCTCTTTTGCCACATTTTCCAGACAATGGGACGCTGTGGCGAATCGCTTGTGTTCGTTTCCAAATCATCGAGCCAAGCCCTTTTGATTACTGGAATGTCCAGAAGTGTAAATGTTGCGCGGTAGTTCCAAAACCGTTTGGCATCTAAGCGCCTATGCGTACGGGTAAGGGTGCTCGATGAAGGCATGCCAGGCGATCCAGGCGCACAGAGTCCAAGAAATTGGATTGATCGGGGGCTGGCTTTGGTGGGATGTTTGCTGAAGAGAAAAATCGGGGGCACATGACATCTGGGTTCTTTTTTGCTGAGAAGACTTTTAAAGATATTTTTAAGGATCAAATTCCCATGTTTGGGCGTGTCATGGATGCTGTGGCCAGGCAGTCTGTTGTCTCCATAGCAGACAATGGTACCGGATTGAGGGTCTATTGTGTCCCGCCATTGGTGATTGTCGGTGGCGATGGTTATGATGAGGTACTTTAGGTTTTCGACAGATCCGCAATATCGAAAGCCACCGGAATTGCCGCCTTTCAGCAATTTGGCAAGCGGATCGTCGGAGATATTGCCGGCGTCACCACCTTCATAAACCGTGCCGGCCGTCAAGTGGACACCTTCCAATTGTGTAAAGGGTATCGTAATCACGTTTTTTCACTTTCTCAATCGGCTATCCAGAAGGCAAACCAACATGAAAGGGAGTTCATAGATAAATTCCATGATAAACCCCAGTATGGGGGTGATCAGAAGGACCGGCAGCTTGATGAGGATAAACATAGCCCGGGAGCCTATCCTACTTTCCTTAACGGTCGACAACTTGGCTTTCATGAAGGCATCCTCAATCGCTCCGATGGTATTTTTCGCAAACATAACACAGTTGCCACAAAGAATCCATACTGGTTCGCAATCGATGGACAATCAGAGAAAAAAGAAGTATAATCGCATATTCGTTATTCGCTTTTCTGGGAAAGTAGGCCGTGCAAGATAATGGATGAGAAGTTTCAAGTAGATATCGGTAGGGGGCTCCTGTTGAAAAACCCGGTGATGTCGGCATCGGGAACTTTCGGCTACGGCAGTGAATACAACGAATTTGTCGATTTGAATCACCTGGGGGGAATTATTGTCAAGGGCTTGTCATTGAAACCGTCCAAAGGAAACCCGCCACCCAGAATCGTGGAAACCGCGAGCGGCATGCTGAACGCAATCGGTCTGGAAAACGTCGGTATCGACGCATTCATATCCGAAAAATTACCCTTCCTGAAAAGATTCACCCCACCGGTCATTGCCAATATTTACGGCAGGGACATGCATGAATATGCAGCCTTGGCCCTTCGTATAGAAAAAACTGCCGGGGTTGCCGGTGTAGAGGTCAATATTTCATGCCCGAATGTCAAGCTCGGGGGTATCGCTTTCGGTGCCGACCCTGATTCCGCACATCGGGTGGTGCGGGCGGTGAGGAATCGAACCAGCAAGCATGTGATGGTAAAATTGTCGCCAAACGTCACCGATATCGTTGACATTGCCGTTCGCGTGGAAGATGCTGGTGCCGATTCGATATCATTGATCAACACCCTTACAGGAATGGCCGTGGATATCGATACCTGCCGGCCGAAGTTGGCCAACATTACCGGCGGTCTTTCCGGTCCGGCCATCAAGCCCATCGCCTTGCGAATGGTCTGGCAGGTGGCCCAGAAGGTTGGTATTCCGGTAATCGGCGTCGGGGGTATCATGTCCGCGCAAGATGCGCTGGAATTTCTCATGGTGGGGGCCACGGCGGTGCAGGTGGGTACGGCCAATTTTGTCAATCCCCGGGCAACCATGGAGATCGTCGCGGGAATAGAGCGTTTTGTTGAGCAGAAAAAGCTGAACAGCATTTTGGCGATTGTCGGTGCACTCAATAACAATGAACAAGGATTTTAAGGAAAGGATACAAAAATGAAGCGAGCTGTGTTCTGTTGGATCTTTCTGGTGCTGGTCATGGGGGGCAGGGCCCTGGCAGAAGAAGCCGATGCTGTCGTCGGTGAGTGGTATACCGAAGAGGGTAAGGCGCTGGTGCAAATTTACAAGGCAGATAGTGTCTATAACGGAAAGATTGTCTGGCTCAAAGAACCGAAAAATGAAGATGGTTCCGAAAAACGGGATACCAACAATCCTGACGAAGCCAAACAGGGCATGCCCATCATCGGATTGAACCTGGTGAACGGGTTTGTCTATCAAGGAAAGAATAAGTGGGGCGACGGAACGATTTATGATCCCGACAACGGCAAGACCTATTCCTGTAAAATGACATTAAATGAAGATGGCACCTTAAAAGTGCGCGGGTTTATCGGCATATCCTTGATCGGGAGAACCCAGGTGTGGGTGCGCAAATAAATTCACTAGGCGAATTTATATGACGTGGCGTTGCCTTTTTATATTTGACAGTTTCATAAACAATATATACTCAGTCATGCCTGCTAAAGCAGGCATCCAGAAGTGACTTAAAACACTGGATTCCCGCTTTCACGGGAATGAGGCTAAAGGACGATGAATGTTTTTTTAGCCGTTCATTATAATATTTGGATTACGATCAAACACTTGGAGAGGAGCAGATCATGAAGAAAAAAATTTTGGTTTTGTTGACAATGCTGGTTTTTATGGCAGGCACGTGGTCCTTGGGTTTTGCAGGGGACATGGAAGTCCTGGGGGTGACCTTTCCAGGAGAAAAAGTGGTTGCGGGTAAAACACTGACACTGAATGGGGTTGCCTACCGCAAAGCACTCGTGGTGGTCAAGGTTTTTGCCCAAGGTCTCTACCTGGAAACACCGACCCAGGATGCGGATGAAGTGATCAACTCCGAGCAGGTGAAGCACCTGGTGACGCACTATCTTACAAACAAAGCAACCGTCGAGAAACTACAGGAAGGGGTCCTGGAAGCCATGGGGGCGTGCAACCCTCCGGAACTGGTTGCTGATCACCAGACCGATATCGACCGCTATGTGTCCTGGATGGACAAAGACATGGCGCCTGGTTTGACAACCGAAGCGACCTATGTTCCAGGCAAGGGACTTATGTATACCTACCAGGGTGTGATGAAGGGCACGATTCCCGGCTCTGAATTCATGAAGATGTATTACCGCATGAATGTCGGGGAAAATGCTCAGGAACGTGTCCGCAAGGGATTGCTGGGGCTATAGATGAGGTAATTAGGCTGAAGACTGTTAGACATTTAGACGCCTACAGCCTAACAGCCTAATAACCTAATAACCTAATAGCCTAACAGCCTAATAACCTAACAGTCTAACAGCCTAATAACCTAACAGTCTATAAGGACTGCGACGTCTTGACCGGGTTCTCTTTTAGGTACTCCAGGCGGTTCAGCCCATTGATGTACGCCTTGGCGCTGGCGATGATGATGTCGGCATCCGATCCTCTCCCAAGGGCCACCAGGCCGTTTTCCCTCAGCCGTACGGTAACCTCTCCCTGTGCGTCCGTGCCACCGGTCAAGGCACTGACCGAAAATCTGCGCAGTTCAGATGCCGTTCCCGTGAGTTTGGCAATGGTATTGAAAGCCGAGTCGATGGGACCGTTGCCGTAGCCTGCGCCCGTGACGGAACGGCCGTTGATGGAGAGTTTGACACTGGCCATGGGCATGATGGTGGTCCCGCTGTTGACATGCAGGTATTCCAGTTTGAAAACCGCGGCCGTACGCAGGATTTCTTCTGTGACAAGGGCTTCCAGATCTTCATCCACAACGTGTTTCTTTTTGTCGGCCAACTCCTTGAAGCGCCGAAATACGGTTTTCAGTTCTGTTTCCGAAAGTTCGTATCCCAGGTCTTTCAGGTGGGTGTAAAGGGCGTGTCTGCCGGAGTGCTTGCCCAGAACCAGGCGATTTTCACTGAGTCCGATGGTTTCCGGTTTCATGATCTCATAAGTCATGCGGTTCTTGAGAACCCCGTCCTGGTGAATACCGGCTTCATGGGCAAAGGCATTGGCGCCGACAATGGCCTTGTTTGGCTGCACATTCATGCCGGTGATCATACTGACCAGACGGCTGGTGGGATAGATCAGTTCGGTGTTGATACGGGTGGATAAGGCGTAAAAGTTGGGCCGTGTTCTTACCGCCATGACAACCTCTTCGAGGGATGTGTTGCCGGCTCTTTCACCGATCCCATTGATGGTCACTTCGGCTTGCCGGGCGCCCACATTGATGGCGGCCAAGGTATTGGCGGTTGCCAGGCCTAAATCGTTGTGGCAGTGCACACTCAGTGTGGCCTGATGAATATTGGGCGTGTGACGCATGGTATACGCGACGAGATCTGCAAACTCATCCGGAACCGCATAGCCCACCGTGTCCGGCAGATTCACAGTCGCGGCACCGGCTTCGATGGCGGCCTCAAAGACCTTGCAGAGATAATCGCGGTCGCTTCGGGAGCCGTCCTCGGCCGAGAACTCGATGTTGTCGGTGAGCGTTCTGGCGTAGGTGATGGCATCTACGGCGGACTGAAGCACCTGGGCCCGATTCATGCGCAGTTTGTATTCCAGGTGGATATCGGACGTGGCGATGAAGAGGTGCAGTCTTGGTTTGGCAGCTTTCTGGATAGCCTGCCAGGCGCGATCGATGTCATCCTTGGACGTTCGTGCCAGAGCAGCGACTTCGACCCTCTTGAGGCGTCCTGCGATGGCTGAAACAGCCTCGAAATCACCTTCGGATGCCGCAGGGAACCCCGCCTCCAATATGTCGATACCGAGATTTTCCAGTTGTACCGCCAGGCGCAGTTTTTCACCGGTATTCATGCTCGCCCCGGGAGATTGTTCACCGTCGCGAAGGGTTGTGTCGAAAATTTTAACGATGTCGGTCATGGGTCATCTCCAATCCCGGACAAGCCGGAAAAGTAAAAGCGTTTTTCTAAGCAAAACACAAAATAGCGATAGCACGAAAAAGATCATACAGGGGTTTTTTCAGCGAGGATAGAGCGCAGGGGTTGGCCTGAGGCTTTTCCTGCGCGATTGACTCCTTTTTCAGGGAATGGGGGGATCATGGTGTTCGCCTGATCTTGTTTTCATAGGCCAGTTTGTATTGAAAACTGTCTGCCAGCGCCTGCCAACTGGCTTCAATGATATCTTCGGATACGCCGATGGTGCTCCACAAGTGGTCCTGGTCTCTGGACTCGATGAGAACGCGTACCTTGGCGGCGGTACCGACCCGACCGTCGATAACGCGAACTTTAAAATCCACCAGCTGCATCATGTCCAGATCCGGGTAGAATTTGTCGAGGGCTTTTCGCAAGGCATTGTCGAGAGCACTGACCGGGCCATAACCCTCTGCGGCTGTTATTTCCTGGTTTCCATCCACGGAAATCTTGATCGTTGCATGAGCACTGCAGGGCTGATCCTTGTCTTTTTCGATGGTCACCCGGAAGGATTCCAGATCGAACAGGGGTGTAAACTGTTCGGTCAGCTTTTCGGCCAGAATTTTAAAAGATCCGTCGGCCACATCGAACTGATAACCATCTTGTTCGAGCTCTTTTATCCGTGAAACGATGTGTTTGCTGTCAAAACCGTTTCCGCCCAGTTTCAAACCAAACTCGGCTGCCTTGTATTCGATGTTGCTCTTGCCCGAAAGATCGGAGACAAGTACCCGCTGGGTGTTGCCCACCAGTTCCGGGCGCATGTGCTCATAGGCCCTGGGTATTTTCATGATGGCGTTTACATGAATCCCACCTTTATGTGCAAAGGCGCTCTTCCCCACAAAGGGTCTGGATTTCAAAGGCACGAGGTTGGCCGTCTCGGACACGTAGCTGGACAGGGAGCGCAATTGGGAAAGGTTTTCTCTGGGAATGCACTGCAAATCCATTTTTTCACTGAGAATAGGGATAATGGAAGTGAGGTCGGCATTCCCACAGCGTTCGCCATAGCCGTTGATGGTACCCTGCACCATGGTCAGACCCGAGCGGACGGCCGTTATTGAATTGGCCACCGCAAGCCCGCAATCGTTATGGGCGTGGATACCGAATTTCGGCCTCATGTCATCGAGGGAAAGCGCCCTGTCCATTTCCATGCGCTCAAATAGCGTCTGAATCATGCCTTCGACCTCGAAGGGAAGGGTGCCGCCATTCGTGTCACAAAGAACGATGATGTCGGCTCCGGCCTTGACAGCTGCTGAAATCGTCAGGTATGCGTAATCACTGTTTTCTTTGAAACCGTCGAAAAAATGTTCGGCATCGTAGATGACCTCTTTGTGTTTGCTTTTGAGAAATTCGATGGATTCGGATATCATGGCCAGATTCTCAGAGAGGGTGTTCTCCATGACCTGTTGCACATGCAGATCCCAGGATTTTCCGAATATGGTCATCACAGGGGAGTGGGTTTCGAGCAAGGCCTTCAGGTTCGCATCGTCTTCGGGTGCGATACCGGGTTTGCGGGTAGCACCGAAGGACGCCAGCCGGGCTTGTTTGAATTTGACCCGTCTGGCCATATCAAAAAACTGAATATCCTTTGGATTGGATCCCGGCCAGCCGCCCTCGATATAGTGAATGCCCAGGCCATCCAGACGTTCGGCTATTTTGACTTTTTCGTCGGCCGAAAAGCTGATGTTTTCTCCCTGGGTTCCATCTCTCAAGGTTGTGTCATATAATCGAATTGGTTCCATTGGCATCTTTCCTCTATGGTGATGCTTTCATACGGTTATGACTTTAATCGTCCGTTCCGCAAACGAGGCGCAATGCGCGCTAGTGCGGTTCACGGTTTTCGGGTCTCAATGAGCGGACAGCCGCACCGGCCTGCCACATTTCTGAATTTTTGATCACATCGAGTTCTTGCTTAAGTTTTTCCCGGTAGTCGGGCTGGCTGTTTTTTTCAAGTGTTCTGGCGACTTCTTTTCCGGAAACAACACTTTCGTATAATTCTGTAAAAACAGGCGCCACTGCATCACGGAATTTGGGAGCCCAATCGAGTGCGCCTCTCTGGGCCGTGGTGCTGCAGTTGGCAAACATCCAGTCCATACCATTTTCAGCTACCAGGCGAATCAGGCTCTGGGTCAACTCCTCCACGGTTTCGTTGAAAGCCTCACTCGGACTGTGCCCATTTTTTCGCAGGGTGCGGTATTGGGCTTCCATGACGCCGGCCAGACACCCCATAAGCACGCCCCGTTCACCGGTGAGATCGCTGTAAACTTCATTCTGAAACGTTGTGGGGAACAGATAGCCGGATCCGATGGCGATGCCGGTTGCAAGGACGCGGTCTGTCGCTCGTCCGGTAAAGTCCTGATGGACCGCATAACTCGAATTGATGCCGCTGCCTTCCAGAAAATTGTTGCGTACACTTCTTCCGGAGCCTTTGGGAGCCACCAGGATAACATCCACGTTTTTGGGTGGAACGATGTTCGTCTGGTCTTTGAAGGCGATGGAAAATCCATGCGAAAAATAGAGCGCGTCGCCTTCATTCAGGCCCTTTTTAACCATCGGCCAGGTGGATACCTGTCCGGCATCAGAAAGCAAAAATTGCACCAGGGTGGCGCGATGCGCCGCCTCTTCAATGCCAAAAAGCGTTTCACCCGCAACAAAACCATCGCCAACAGCACGATCCCAGGAGGATGTTCCCTGGCGCTGCCCGATAATGACCTTCAGTCCGTTATCCCTCATGTTCATTGCCTGCCCCGGTCCTTGAACGCCATATCCCAGGACAGCAATGGTTTCATTTTTTAATATGGCTCTTGCCTTTTCCAGGGTAAATTCGTCCGATGTAATGACATCTTCCTCAACACCGCCAAAATTGATTGTTGTCATGAATGACTCCTTTAGAAATGTTCGTTGAGTTCGTTGGGTTTATTGGGTTTATTGAGTTCGTTGGAGTTCGTTGGGTTCATTGGGTTTATTGAGTTCGTTGGGTTTATTGGGTTCATTGAGTTCATTGGGTTTATTGGGTTCAATGAACCTAGAACCCTTGCGTTCGGACTCTGGGCTGTTAATTGGGCTCCCTGAACAAGGCCAAAGCCCCTGTTCGGGCAATTTTTTTGATCCCCATGGGTCTTAAAAGGTTGATGAAGGCGTTGATTTTGTCCTCGTTTCCCGACACTTCGATAATGTAGTGCTCCAGACCGGTGTCTACCACCTTGGATCGAAAGATGCTGACGATTCGCAAAACCTCGGCCCGGTTTTCGGGTTTGGCCTTGACACAGATCAGCGCCATTTCCCGTTTGACGGCATTTTTTCCGGAAAGATCTCTCAGCTTGATCACGTTGATCAGTTTCCTGAGCTGCTTTTCAATCTGTTCAATCTCCGGCAGATTCGCATTGGTTACCAGCGTAATCCTGGATACCAGTGGATCGATGGTGGGAGCTACCACCAGGCTTTCAATATTGTATCCCCTGGCGCTGAACAGTCCGACGACCCGCGATAAGACACCGGGCTCGTTGTCCACCAGCATGGTCAGGATATGTTTTTCCTCGTGCATGTGTTTATTCCTTCCAAGCTAAAATCCATATGAATGCGCCAAGGTCACACGCGATAACATCGTGCAACGCGTTTAGGCGAGTAACATTTCTGTAATAGGCGCCCCGGCAGGAACCATGGGATAGACGCATTCCTCCTTTGCCACAACGAAATCCATGATGACGGTATTGGGGGATGACAATCCTTTTTCGAGAACCGGTATGACCTCCTCGGGTTTTGTGGCCCGTAGACCCAGCGCGCCATATGCCTCTGCAAGCTTGATAAAATCCGGACCACAGTCCATGCAGGTGCTGGCATAGCGCTTGTCGTAAAACAGTTCTTGCCATTGCCTCACCATGCCGAGATAGCCATTGTTTAAAATGACGATTTTGACCGGCAAATGGTACTGCAGGGCAGTGGCCATTTCCTGGATATTCATCTGGATGCTCCCATCGCCGGCGATATCGACCACGGTTTTGTCGGGCCTGGCAATCTGCGCACCGATGGCTGCAGGCAGGCCAAAACCCATGCACCCCAATCCTCCGGAGGTAATGAAATGGTTTGGCTTGTCAAAATGGTAATACTGGGCGGCCCACATTTGGTTCTGACCGACTTCGGTGGTGACAATCGCCTCACCCCGGGTCAGTTCGTACAGTTTTTCCACCACATACTGGGGCTTGATGATATCGGTCTGTTGATAGGAAAGTGTGTTCTTATCCTTCCAGGCCTGTATCTGATCCATCCACGGTTTCCGTTTGGCCGTCAAGGTGGCTTTATCCAGGGGTTTGATGAGCGCGTTCAAGCTTTTCAGTGTGCTGTGGCAATCCCCGACGATGGGGATGGATACCGGCACATTTTTTCGAATGGAGGTCGGGTCGATATCCACGTGCACGATTTTGGCCTGGGCGGCGAAGGCATCTGTTTTACCGGTGACACGGTCATCAAACCGCACACCGATGCCGATAAGAAGATCACAAGAACTCGTGGACATGTTCGCCCGATAGGTGCCATGCATGCCGAGCATGCCCAACCACAACGGGTCGGAGCCTGGAAAACCGCCAAGCCCCATTAGAGAACCTGTTACGGGAATCTGCATGTTCCTGGCAAAGGTCGTCAGCGCCTGGGAGGCCCCTGAAAGAATAATACCGCCACCGGCAAAAATGACCGGTCTTTCAGACGTGGCTATGAGATCGACCACCTTTTTGAGCTGCTTCATATTTGGTTTGTAAGTGGGATTGTAGGATTTAATCTTGACCGCTTGGTTCGGCACATAAACGGTTTTTGTGTTGCTCACGTTTTTGGGGATATCGATGAGTACGGGACCCGGCCTGCCGGATCTGGCCAGGAAAAAAGCCTCTTTGACGACCCTGGCAAGGTCTTTCACATCCTTTAGCAGAAAATTATGTTTGGTACAGGAGCGTGTGATGCCGACGATGTCAACTTCCTGGAACGCGTCGTTCCCGATGAGGTGGGTGGGAACCTGGCCGGTAATGACCACCAGCGGTATGGAGTCCATGTGTGCCGATGCGATGCCTGTTACCGTATTGGTTGCACCTGGGCCCGATGTGACCAGGCAAACACCAACCTTCCCACTGGCTCTGGCATAGCCGTCTGCCGCATGGACAGCTCCCTGTTCATGACGAACAAGGATGTGTTTGATGGCGGTGTCTTCCAGTTGGTCGTAGATGTCGATAACCATACCGCCGGGGAATCCAAAGATGGTATCGACTTTTTCCTCCTCAAAAACCTTGATCAAAATTTGGGCGCCGGTGAGTTCCATGATAGATCCTTTCTGCAAAAAAAAATCCGTTACCGGCTCAGGGCTGGTAACGGATTAATTTTTTTTTGATGTGTAAAGTTAAGCCATTGACAACCCTGTCTCCCCGCCGAGGCCGAATAGACCGACGACGAGGACGAGAATATTGATAATGAGGATGTTAATGGCGAAACGTGTTTTCAATTTTGATAGTTCCTATAATTGATGGACCACACCTCTTACATGAAATTAGATGGATGTCAAGGATTTTTTCAAGTGCGGCCTGTTGGACGTTAGTCTAGTGTCCGTCCAGAAATAGGGATTTTCACGTTCTGACAAGGCGGGCGTCAGATTTAACCCGGAGGAATAGCGAGCTATTTTGAGGAGTTAAATCATGGCGACCAACACAGGCAGGGCGTGAAAAAACCATTTATGGATGGATACTAGTCGAGTGGGTCTTTAGCGCCAGCTTACAACTGCTCTTCATATCCACAGCCTTCCGTGATGCATGCCAGGAAAGATCCTCTCTTTTTGGTCGATTTTTCCACCAGCAAAGCACTGTCGCACAGCGGGCAGCGTTTATTGACGGGTTTGTCCCAGGTTGCAAAACTACATTCCGGATATTTGTTGCAACCATAAAAAATTTTGCCGCGCTTGGATTGTTTTTCCACCAGTTTCCCGGCGCAATTTTTTTCCGGACAGTCGACCCCGGTCTCTTTTCCAGGGATGGTGGCATTGACTGAAAAGGTATTTTTGCATTCCGGATATCCGGTGCAGGCAAAAAATTTGCCAAATCGGCCTGGCTTGATGACCATGGGTTTACCACATTTTTCACATACCCGGTCTGACATTTCATCTGGCTCGAGCGCCACAGGCTGGATGGTTCCCTTTTCATCCCGGGTATAGTCACAGGAATAGGTACACTCGGGATAACCTTTACAGGCCAGGAAGTGTCCATTTCGTCCCACCTTGATCCGCAGCTCATTTTGACACTGGGGGCAGGTGAGATCCGTTGAGAACCCAACACCTTTCAAGCTGGGCATGCCCTCTTTGGCAGCCTCGATTTCCTCTTTAAAATGGGAATAAAAGCGTTCGAGAATATCCTCAAGAACCAATTCCGATGCTTCGATCTGATCAAGGTAGGTTTCCATTCTGGCCGTGAAGGAAACGTTAATAATATCGTCAAAACTCCCAACCAGCAGGTCATTGACAATCAATCCAAGTTCGCTGGGTTTGAAATAACCTTTCACCAGGTCGACATATTTTTTCTCGCGAATGGTTGAAAGTATCGCAGCGTACGTGCTTGGCCTGCCGATGCCATTGTCTTCGAGTTCTTTCACCAGGGAAGCCTCGGAAAATCTTGGCGGCGGCATGCTGAAATGCTGTTTGGGTTTCAATTGTTCCAGGTCCAGTATCATCCCCTCAGACAGGGCTGGTAATTGACCCTTCTTCTTTTCATCTTCGGTTTTGATTTCATCGTCCACCGACATGTAAACCGCCATAAATCCTGGAAAATTTATTTTCGAACCGGCTGTTGTGAATAGATAGTCACCTGCTCTGATAGCGATGGACAGGGTGTCGATGAGCGCCGGTGTCATCTGGGAGGCAACAAAGCGATTCCAGACAAGACGATAGAGGGCATATTGATCCTTGGAAAGGAAGGCTTTCAAGGTATCCGGTGTGTTGGAAACAGCGGTCGGTCTGATGGCCTCGTGCGCGTCCTGAGCCTTTTTTTTGTTTTTAAAGAAACGCGGTTTTCCCATACTGTATGACGCGCCATAGGTCTCTTGAATAAAAGCCAGCGCCTCTTCAGCCGCCTCGTTGGATATTCGCGTGGAATCGGTACGCATGTAAGTGATGAGGCCAACAGGTTCGCCACCTTCGAGCTCGATGCCCTCGTAAAGCTGTTGCGCCAGCATCATGGTCTTCTTGGCGGAAAATCTGAGCTTTCGAATCGATTCCTGCTGCAGCTTGCTGGTGATGAAGGGTGGCAACGGGTTTCGCTTTTTGGTCTTGTTGGAAATGGATTCCACCCGAAAGGGGGTCTTTTTCAGCGCTTCCAGTATGGCGGATGCTTGCGCTTCATTTTTTATCTTGATTTTATGCTTGTTCAGTTTGGTCAGTTTTGCTTCAAATGGCGGGGGGCTATCTCCTTTCAGATGAGCGGTAATCGACCAGTATTCCTGGGGTTCAAAAGCCTGAATTCGTCGTTCCCGTTCACAGATAATTCGTACGGCGACCGATTGGACCCGTCCGGCACTCAAACCGCCCTTGACCTTACGCCACAACAGCGGGGAAATCTGATATCCGACCAGGCGATCCAGAATTCGTCGTGCTTTTTGTGCTTCGTATTTGTGTTTGTTGAGTTCTTCTGGATTGTTAATCGATTCAAGAATGGCATTGCGGGTCAATTCGTGAAACAGCACCCGGTGAAATATTCTGTCTTTTTTTTTGAGCACCTCTGCCGCATGGAAGGCGATGGCTTCCCCTTCCCTGTCCGGGTCGGGCGCCAGGAAGATCTCATTGGTGTTACCAGCCGCTTTTTTCAGAGCGGATGTGACTTTTTGCTTGCCGGGTATGAGTTTATATTGCGGTTTGAATCCATTGTCGATATCGATCCCCAATTCTTTTACGGGCAGATCCTTTATGTGGCCGACGGTTGCGGCAACATTGTAATCCTTTCCCAGATATTTTTTAATGGTCTTAACTTTTGTCGGCGATTCTACGACAACCAGCGGTTTTGAACTCACGTGTTTCCTCATTTTGTCTGTGGTTAGGTCTTAAGATAAAATAACTTGCCCGGATCCTGCAGTACGACACCTTTCAATTCAAGGCTCAGCAGGGTGCTGGAAAGTTCCGAAGGCCCCATGCCCAGTTTTCGGATCAAATGGTCAATGTGAAGTGGATAATGTTCCAATGCATGCAGCACGGATGTTTCCAAGGCTGAAAGAGATGATATGGGAGCTGCCTTTCCATCCACAAGCGTCTTCTCTTCATCCGTTGAACGGTCCATCCGATATGGTATCTCCTCCATGACATCTCCGGCTTGTTCCACCAGTTTGGCCCCTTGCTTTATCAGGGTGTGGGTTCCGGTACTTTTGAATGAATTAATGCTTCCCGGCACCGCAAACACTTCCCGGTTCTGTTCCGCGGCCAACCGGGCGGTGATCAACGATCCGCTGCGCAATGTCGCTTCCACGATGACGGTCCCCAGCGACAAACCGCTGATGACCCGGTTCCGCATGGGGAAGTGATGGGCTTCCGGTTCGGCCTTGAGCGGAAATTCCGTGATCACCGCACCGTTTTCAGCGATTTTGTGAAAGAGTGATTCATTTTCTTTGGGGTAAATTCTTTCGAGCCCGCTACCCAGGACGGCAATGGTTTTACCTTGGGCCATCAATGCGCCCTCATGAGCAGCTGTGTCGATGCCGCGGGCCATACCGCTCACGATGGTCATGCCAAGGGAAGCCAGATCACAACCCAGACGTTGGGTAGTGTCACGCCCGTATTGCGTGGCATTTCGTGACCCCACGATGGATATGTTTTTACGGCTCGCTGAAAGGCCGCCATAAACATACAGGTATGGGGGTGGGTCAGGTATCTCAAGCAGCAGGGCAGGGTAGTCGGTATCTATGAGGGTCAGGATCTTGAACCCCTTTTGATGGACTGTCTCCAGCTCTTTTTTAAGGTAATCGGGTAAGGTGTGCCGTTTGATAGCGCTGATAAGCCGGTCGGACATGCCTTCCACCTGAATCAGGTCCTTGCGCGGTGCATGAATGGCCTTTTCAGGGGAGTGAAAAACATCGATGAGACGCTTGTAAATCAGGTTACCGACACCCGGCGTACTTTTCAATCGAAACCATGGGAATAGATTTTCCATAAGCCGGGTCGACCTTTTGATGTGCAGGCATTTTCCGAGCGTGAAGATGCCACGTGCTCAAGCACGCGGAGATTTACGTCCGTTGACGTTTTTGCCAGGCGAGCAGTATCGGGCTGGCGACAAATATGGAGGAGTATGTTCCGACCAATACGCCAACAATCATGGCGAAGGCAAAATCATGAATGATACCACCGCCGAAAATAAATAAAGTGACCAGAACAATGAGTGTTGTCAACGAGGTGAGAATGGTCCTGCCGAGTGTCTCATTGATGCTTTTGTTTAAAATAAAATCGAGTCGTCTTTTATGATGTTTTCTAAGGTTTTCCCGAATCCTGTCAAATACGATAATGGTGTCGTTGAGAGAATACCCAATAATGGTTAGCAGTGCCGCGATAATCGGCAGGGTAAATTCTTTGTCGAAGATGGAGAAGAGGCCAACGGTAATCGCGACGTCGTGGATCAGCGCCACCACGGCCCCCATGGCATATTTCAGCTCCAGAAACCAGAATAGGATCAATGTGACCAGCAAGGCCCCGGCCATGAGGACGGGAATGCTGACCGCAAATAGTTGAAGGATATAGACGGCAAACATGAGGGCGCCCGCCATGACGCCGCTGATCATCCACTTGAGTTCGAAGCGTCCCGAAATATAGATGGTGATAAATAGAAGTGCAAAAAACATCGCCAGGAGGGCTTTTTCCCTCAGGTCTTTGCCCACCTGGGGGCCCACCATTTCAACACGGCGTATTTCGACATTGCCGCCGGTTGAAGCTTTAAGTACCGATTCTATTTTCAGGGATACATCCTCTGAAATGGATGCAGAGCCATCGGCCCTGACGAGAAATTCATTGTCGTTCGCATCCCCGAACGCCTGGACAGCGGATATGCCCATGTCCAGGTTGGCGAGTCCGCTCTTAATGTCTGATATTCGGGTTGGTGTGTCAAATTTTATCTGGATCAGCGTCCCGCCGGCAAAATCGATGCCGTACTTTGGGCCCTGGCGCATGGCCAGCGAGATGATCGTCATCAGGATCATCAAAGCAGAAACGATGAAGGCAATTTTTCTTTTATTAATAAAGTCGATATTAATATCTGGTTTAATAAACTGCATGCTTGCATCCTTATATGATCGTTAACGCCAGGCATCCCACTTTGAAACCTAGGGTTTTGTTAAATCAAACACCCACTGCTAAATGCTGATGCTTTTGATTTTTCGGTTGATCAGCAGGTAGTCAAAAATAAGCCGCGATAAAACAAGTGCCGTAAACAGGCTTGCCAGGACGCCCAGACTGAGTGTGACGGCAAATCCTTTTACCGGTCCTGTCCCGAATTGAAATAGCACAAGCGCAGCAATCAGGGTCGTCACATTGGCATCCAGAATTGTGAGAGAGGCTCTGCTGTATCCAGCGTCAACAGCCGCTCGGGGCGTTTTGCCGAGATTCATCTCTTCGCGGATACGTTCAAATATCAACACGTTGGCATCGACGGCCATACCGATGGTAAGAATAATACCGGCAATACCGGGCAATGTCAGGGTGGCCTGGAAACCTGCCAGGCCGCCTGCGATGATGATAATGTTCAGCATCAGTGCCAGGTCGGCGATAATGCCTGATCCCTTATAGTAAATGACCATGAACAACATGACCAGAATCCCGCCGATGCCCATGGACATCATTCCCTTCCGTATAGAGTCTGCGCCGAGGGACGGGCCCACGGTTCTTTCTTCCAGGATATTCACAGGGGCTGGAAGCGCACCGGCTCGCAGGGCGATGGCGAGGTCACGGGCCTGTTCGGCCGTGAACTGCCCGGTGATACGGGCGGACCCGCCTGAAATTTTTTCCTGGATGACGGGAGCCGAGTATACCTTGTCGTCAAGAATGATGGCCAGGCGTTTTTTGACGTTTTGTTCCGTGATACTTTCAAATATTCTGCCACCTTTTTTGTCGAACTCAATGGACACATAGGGGTCATTGTATTGCGAATCGATTTGAACCCGGGCATCGATGAGCTGTGCACCGGTCAACAGGGTTCGTTTTTTCACCAGGTAAGGTGTTTTGGTGATGCGATTGGTGGCCGGATCCTGGCTGTCCTCGTATAGGATCTCGCTTTCCGGTGGCACATTACCCTGCAAGGCAGCCCCGATATCATTGGTTTCATCGAGAAGTTTGAATTCCAGGAGGGCGGTTCTTCCGATCAGGTCCTTGGCTCGCTTGGTGTCTTTGATGCCCGGCAGTTGGATGAGGATTCGATTTTGGCCCTGATGGCGGATGTCCGGTTCGCTCACACCGAACTGGTCAATTCTGTTGCGAATGGTCTCCAGGGCTTGATCCGTGGCAAGCTTCTTGATCTGCTCTGTTTCCTGGTCGGGCAGGTCGATGACCACCGTGAGGGTTTCGTCGACTTCTGATTCGGAACGGATTCGCATTTCCTTGAAATCGGCATCCAGGGTTTTATAAAACTGATCGATGGACGCTTTGCCCAAGATACGGGTGGAAATCTGGGTTTGAAAAACACGATCCAGTGCCAGGACCCGCACACGGTCCTTGCGAAGACTGGAACGAAGCTCCTGGGAAATCCGTTCGATGGCATCCTCCACGGCCTTGTTGGTATCGACTTCCAGCACCAGATGCATGCCCCCTTGAAGGTCAAGACCAAGGTTGATCTTTTTATGGGGCCACATACCCGGCCACACCGATGGCAAGACATATACGATTGCCGTCAGGATAACGACGACAACGGCAATAGATCTCCATGAGAGTTTTTTCAAATCTGTTTCCTTTCTAATTAAAATACAAGATTCCCGGCTGACAATAGCAGGGAATCTTTTTTCTGCGCCGTCCTTATTATATATAGGCGAGTTGAGCCACTGTCGTCAGCGTGTCGGGCTTGTTCACACGGCTGGTACAACATGGGTGACCGGATGTCTATTTTGATTTGCCCGGATCTGTTTTGTCCTTGTCTTTTACCTTGGGCTGGGGTTGTCCTGAAGCCTGGTTCAAGGCTGCCACATTTCCCCGGGCGACTTTGACACGAACCTTGTCGGCAATTTCTACTGTCAGTGTCGTGTCCGACAAACCGGTAATACGTCCGTGAAGACCGCCACTGGTCACGATACGATCTCCTTTTTGTAAACTGGATACCATTTGGCGGTGTTCTTTGGTTTTTTTCTGTTGCGGACGAATGAGGAGAAAATAAAAGATCACAAACATCAGTATGAGCGGGATGAATGTTGAAAATCCACCACCGCCTTCGCCACCGGCACCGGGTCCCATTGCATAGGCTATGTTTTCTGTTAAAAAGAACAAAGTAACCTCCCTTTATTGTTTACGATTGTATTCCCATTTGAATTCTACCGATCCATGGACGCTTGTCATGACCAGCGTAACGGCATCATGCGAGTCGTCCAGAAGCTGAGCGCCTGTTTTCGGATCATTGGTTGGAAATCTGACCTGGTAGATCGATTTCCAGGTTGTCACATAAGGGTAGAAATACGCCATTATCGGGTCTTTTCTTTTCAGTTTGCGGATCTCCAGGGGCCGAATCTGTTCCACATCGTCCCGTGTGATGTAGATTTTCCACGTGGACGCTTCTTTTGAAAAATCATCCCAGTTTTTTTCGGGAACATAGGCAGCGATCACAAAGTCGTGGTATTCTGTGGCCGCTTTCTGCTGATCCGACAGCAGTTTATCGTATTCCGAAGCCTCTAATTTGTATAGCCGGGCATATTCTTGTGCGTAGGCTTGCCGAAACACAGCCGACTTAAAGGTTGCCTTTGAAATCAATTTTGTCGACAGCCCGTCGTAGATGCGGCCTTCCTTCGTCCAGGTATCAAATACATCCCGATAAACAATACTTTTTTCCACGACAGACAGCTGCCCTGGGACGGCCTGTTTGCTTGTCCCGGTGCAGCCGGATGCCATCAGGACACCTATCAACAGCATGAATGTTAAGACGCTGTAGCGCATTAGTCAAAAACCCGACTGAAAATGGCGCTGATATACTTTAAATGATAGCTCACGTCAAATATTTCTTTTATTTTATCTTCACCCAGGTGTTCCCGAATGGTGGGTTCTTCTAGAATCAGGTCCATGAACGATCCTTTTCCCTGCCACACGAGCATGGCCTGTTCTTGAACGAGCCTGTAGGCATCCTCACGAGTGACACCCGCTTCCGCAAGGGCCACAAGCACCTGTTGTGAAAAAATGAGTCCCTTGAGTTTGTCCAGATTTGTACGCATGTTCTTGGGATAAACCAGCAGCTTATTCAGGATGCGGGTCATGCGGTGCAACATGTAATCGATCAGAATGGTGCTGTCGGGGCCGATAACGCGCTCGACCGATGAATGGCTGATGTCACGTTCATGCCACAAGGGAATGTTTTCAAAGGCCGTTATGGCATTGCTGCGAACGATTCTCGCGAGACCACAGAGATTTTCCGACCCGATGGGGTTTCTTTTGTGGGGCATGGCCGACGACCCTTTTTGGCCCTTGGAAAAGTATTCCTCCGCCTCCAGGACCTCTGTTCGCTGCAAGTGTCGAATCTCCAGGGCCATTTTTTCTATGCTGGAGGCCATGATGGCCAGCACACTAAAGAATTCAGCATGGCGATCCCGTTGCACGACCTGGGTGGATGCGGGTGCCGGTTTCAAACCCATTTTTTTGCACACGTAGGATTCCACCAGGGGAGGCGTGTTGGCAAACGTGCCCACGGCTCCGGATATTTTCCCGCAACTGACGCTGTCGATGGCATGTTCGAGCCGTTCTTTGTTGCGCCTCATTTCGTCATACCAGACGGCCAATTTCAGACCGAAGGTGATCGGCTCGGCGTGAATACCGTGCGAGCGTCCAATCATGATGGTCTCTTTGTACTGGAAGGCTTTCTTTTTGATGACCGACATCAGTTTGTCGACATCATCCAGTATCATCAGGCCGGCTTTTCGCAGCAGATATGCCAGACTGGTATCGAGTACGTCAGAAGAGGTCAGTCCCATGTGAATGTAGCGGGAATCGGGTCCCACATATTCGGCAACGCTGGTGAGGAAGGCGATGACGTCATGTTTGGTCTCGGCTTCGATTTCCTCAATTCTTTCTACGGAGAAGTTTGCTTTGCGCTTGATGGTTGAAAGTGATTTTTTGGGAATTCTGCCGATGGTTGCCAGTGCTTCACAGGCATGGACCTCCACCTTTAGCCAGGTCTCATATTTGGTCTGATCGGTCCAGAGAGTTCCCATTTCTTTGCGTGTGTAGCGTTCGATCATAATCGTATTCCTTATTCGAATTTGCTTTCGGCGGGTTGCATCTGACTATCTCCCACAATACGTATTGAAACCTGCCGCCGTGCTTCCAGATCGAATACTTCCTTGCGTTTGTTGTTGAGCACATAATCGGCCACATCAACCGGCAGGATGCAGGTAAGCTCTTTGATGTCCGGTTTAAGGGTCTCGAGCTGCAATTTTCTTAAAAAGCGTACACCAAGGGTTTCTTTGGATGCCACGAGACCCTTGCCTTGACAGCGATTGCATGTCACATAGCTACCAAACTCGATAGAGGGCTGGATTCGTTGCCTGGACATCTCAAGTAGTCCAAATTTCGAAATGCGACCCACATTGGCTTTGGCCTTGCCCGCCTTGATATGATATTTCAATGTCCGTTCCACTTCAAGCCGATTCTTGGTATTTTTCATGTCGATAAAATCGATAACGACCAGCCCTCCGAGGTCCCTGAGCTTGAGTTGCCTGGCAATTTCTTCGGCAGCTTCGAGATTGGTCGTCAAGGCTGTTTTCTCGACGGTTTTCTGATGGGTTGCCTTTCCGGAATTGACATCGATGGCAACGAGGGCTTCTGTCTGATCAATGACGATCGATCCGCCGGATTTGAGATTGACCCTTTTTTCGAAAATCGAGGCGATCTGGTCCTCAAGTTGAAATTTTGAAAAGATCGGGGATGCGCCTTTGTGGAGTTTGACGATATTGATATGCCGTCGGGAAATGATCTGGACAAAGCTTTTTACTTCATGAAACACCTCTTCATCATCGATAAGAATCTCCGTTATCTCGGGTGTAAAGTGATCCCGGATGGATCTAACGGCAAGATTTCGTTCTTTATAGAGCAAGGCCGGAGCCGTTGCTTGCATGCCTTTGTTCATGATGTTTTTCCAGAGTCGCAGCAGATATCGCAGGTCTTTGGATGCCAGGGTCTTGGTGCAATTCTCACCTGCCGTGCGAATAATGGTACCAAAGCCTTCGGGGATTTTTAGATGCTCGATAATTTCTTTGAGGCGCTTCCTTTCCGTTTCATCCTCTATTTTTCGGGAGATGCCCTTGGTTTTTGAGCCTGGCATGAGAACGATATGTCTGCCGGGCAGCGATATGAAGGTGGAGAGCATGGCACCCTTTTTCATTCTTGGGTCTTTGGTCACCTGTACCAGAATCTCCTGGCCCCGTTTGATAATATTCTTGATGGACGAGGTTTCACCGGTGGGTGTTTCCTGGAAATAGTCGCTGTGAATTTCCTGCTTTTGGAGAAAACCGTTTCGTTCGGTGCCGTAATCGACAAACGCGGCCTGAAGGCTCGGCTCGATTCGGGTGATAATACCTTTATAGATATTGCCGTGGGTAATTTCTCTGGCGGCACTCTCGATATGGAACTCCTCAAGTTTGTTATCGATAACTTTTGCAATTCTTATCTCTTCAGAATCGACGGCATTGATGAGAATTTTACTGGTCATTGATGGTTGCCCTTTTGCTTGCCAAAACAAGTTTCACAGCAGTCTATTATGGGATTGACCTGATCAAGTCAAACGATTTCTATCCCGGCAGCCAGGTTGCGTGGCCATTCAGATCCCAATCGTTTGACGATTTCATTCATGTTTCGGGCGATATCTTTAGGGAGATGCATCTTGATATTTGGGAGATATTGTGGCATGAGGAACAACATCCTGAGAAAGAGACAGGCAGGCAGGGTCTCTGGCGCGGTTTTTATCCGTCTTCGCAGAAATACCACGGGCATGCCCGTGGGGATCCATTGGCATTAATGTTCGGAGGTTTCTTCTTCTGATGAAAAAAAAATACACGCCCAAGTCCATAGAACCCAAATGGCAGGAGACATGGGAACGCAACGCGCTTTTTAAGGCCTATGAAGACCCGCGCAAAGAAAAATATTACCTGTTGGAAATGTTTCCCTACCCATCCGGTAATATCCATATGGGCCATGTCAGAAACTATACCATAGGCGATGTGGTTGCGCGGTATAAAAGAATGCGTGGTTTCAATGTGCTGCATCCCATGGGCTGGGATGCTTTTGGAATGCCGGCTGAGAATGCCGCCATTGCACATAACAGTCATCCGGCCACATGGACGTACCAGAACATCGACACCATGCGTAGCCAATTGAAGCGAATTGGCTTTTCGTACGACTGGGATAGGGAATTGGCGACCTGCAAGCCTGACTACTACCGTTGGGAACAGTGGTTATTTTTAAAAATGGTCGAGAAGGGATTGGCTTACCGAAAAGAATCCTTTGTCAACTGGTGTGAGCCCTGCCAGACGGTTCTGGCCAACGAACAGGTGGAGGCCGGCATGTGCTGGCGATGCGGACAAGCGGTACGGCAGAAAAATCTTTGGCAATGGTTTTTCAAGATCACCGACTATGCCGAAGACCTGCTGGTTTACAGTGACAATCTGCCGGGTTGGCCTGACAAAGTCACAACCATGCAGAAAAACTGGATCGGCAAGAGCATTGGGGCCGAAATTGCGTTTGTGGTCGATGCCCCCCCCCACGAGGGTCGGCAGCAGACCATTCCCGTATTTACGACCCGCCAAGATACTGTTTTTGGGGCGACGTTCATGTGCCTGGCACCGGAGCATCCGCTTGTCCTGACGCTTTCAAGAGGGACACCCGAGGAGGAGCGTGTTCAGGCCTTTGTGGAACGCATGTCCATGCAGGACCGTTCCGCTAAAACCGTCGAAAATTTTGAAAAGGAGGGGGTCTTTATCGGTGCGTATTGCATCAACCCCTTGAGCGGCGGTAGATTACCGATATACACGGCCAACTTCGCGCTTATGGAATACGGAACCGGGGCCGTCATGTGTGTCCCGGCGCATGATCAAAGAGATTTTGACTTTGCGCGAAAATACGGGCTCGACGTCACGGTCGTGGTGGCACCCGATGAACAGCCTCTCGATGGTGCAAGTATGACAGAGGCCTATTCCGGACCCGGCACGATGGTCAATTCCGGGGATTTTAACGGAATGACCCATACTCAGGCCAAGGAAGATATCGCCACCTACCTCGAAGCAAACCAGATCGGGAGAAGAACCGTCAGTTACAGGCTCAGGGATTGGGGCATTTCCAGACAGCGCTATTGGGGCGCCCCGATACCCATGGTGCATTGCAAGACCTGTGGTATTGTGCCGGTAGCAGAAACGGATCTTCCGATTATCCTGCCTGAAGATACGAACCTCCTGGCGGGCGGAAAGTCGCCTCTGCCTGAACTGGATTCTTTTGTGCAGACGAAATGTCCCAAGTGCGGTGACCCTAAAGCACGTCGTGAAACAGATACCATGGATACGTTTGTCGAATCCTCCTGGTATTTCGAACGATACTGCAGCCCCCACTATCATGAGGGTATGTTTGACAAAAAGGCCGTCGATTACTGGATGCCGGTGGATCAATATATCGGTGGGGTGGAGCATGCCATTTTGCACTTGCTGTATTCGCGCTTTTACACACGTGTTTTGAATGATATGGGACTTGTCACCTACAAGGAACCCTTTACCTGTTTGCTGACGCAAGGCATGGTCTGTAAAGAAACGGCCGTCTGTCCGGAGCATGGTTTTTTGTTGCCTGAAGAGGTTTCATATGTGGGCAACGGCGCAGACGCCTGTAGCAAATGTGACAAACCCGTCGTCATTGGACGGATCGAGAAAATGTCCAAATCGAAAAAAAATGTCATCGATCCGAACATCCTGTTGAACAAATACGGTGCGGACACGACCCGACTTTTCTGTCTTTTTGCCGCTCCCCCGGAACGCGACCTGGAGTGGAATGAGCAGGGTGTGGAAGGTGGTTTCAGGTTCCTGAACCGGGTTTGGCGATTCGTCGCCAAGCACATGGCCACCATCAAGGACACCACACCTTATGCAGGGGGTCTCGACGACCTATCCGGTGATGTCAAAGAGCTCTACAGAAAGACCCACGAAACCATTCAGCGTGTCACCAGGGACATCGAGGATCGTTTTCATTTCAATACCGCCATCAGTGCGATCATGGAGCTGGTGAATGCGCTTTATGGTGTCGATGATATGTCATCCACATCAGAAGGGCCGGGCGTGGTAAGGTTTGCAGTCGAATCAACGGTGGTCTTGCTGGCGCCCATCGTGCCGCATTTTTCCGAAGAGATCTGGGCTGAAATGGGCTATGGCGAGAGTGTTCTGCTGGCACCCTGGCCTAATTACCGTGAAGATGCGCTGGTGAAGGATGACCTGCTGATTGTGATTCAGATAAACGGAAAGGTCAGGAGCCGATTCAATGTCGCCAGCGATGCATCGGACGAAGCCATCAAAAAGAGAGCGCTGTCGGATGAACGTGCCTTGAAATTCGTGCAAGACAAGCCCATAAAAAAGGTGATTGTCGTCAAGAAAAAGCTGGTCAATATTGTGGTATAAATTGGATTGGGACCCTTCTTTTGCCCTGACGGTTCATGAAACTTAGCCATGCTTGCCCTTGTTATAGATCCGCAAAGCAAAGGTCTTGCCAGTCATGTGGAATGCGTACAAAGAGTGCTTGCAAAGCTTCCCCCTTGGCGAATTTTTCGGCACACTGTTTCGGGTGGTCGTCATAACTGTCTGTCTTGGGACGGTTTGTTCGTGTGGCTATCGCTTTGCAGGCAGTGGGGGACCTCCCCAAGGGGTTGAAAGGCTTTTTATTCAACTGCTTGATAACAAAACGACCGAGCCGGGTATTGATGTTCTGACCACCAATGAACTAAAAAACGAATTTATTCAAAAGTATCAGGGCGTCCTTGTTGACAGAGAGACGGCAACGGCCGTGCTTTCGGGTACGGTGGTTGGAATTCGAAGCGAAACCGTATCCAGAAGAGGTGCCTTGACGTCTCTCGAGAGACGCATATCCATGACCATCGATTTGACATTGAAATCAACCGGCAGCGGTCAAATCTGGTTTGCCAAGGGTATTACCAACAGTGATACCTATACGGTGATTTCAGGAGACAAAGAAGCCACCGAACGGAACAAGCGCGATACATTGCAGGATCTTGCCAGAAGAATCGCGGAAATATCATTTAACCGTCTGGCGGATGATTTTTAATATATGTATTCTGCGAACCTGACGATGAGGGGGCTTCAAGAAAAAAATACGCCACCCGGTTATTGATCGACGGGTGGCGTAAAAGATGACAACAGGAAATGGAATCTGGACGGAATCAGACCGACTGGTTAACCATTTTTGACAGCCTTGATATTTTTCGTGCGGCTGTTTTTTTATGAATAACACCTTTTTTGGCAGCTTTATCGATGACGGATTTGGCGGCCCTCAGATGGGTTGAAGCCGACTCGGGTGATGCGCCCTCAGCTGCTTGATAAACAGCTTTGGCCGTATGTTTTAATCTTGTTTTTACTGCTTTGTTGCGCAGGCGTTTCGTTTCGGACTGCTTTGCACGTTTGAGTGCGGATTTATGATTTGCCAATGTTTCATACTCCTTTCGAATCGTTGTAATGATGTAAACATAATCAAATATTAAAAAAATTGATCCAAGTCAATATCTATTTTGGTGAAAATAGGTGACAGGTGAACTCACAGGTTACAAAGGCGGCCGGAGTGGTGAGCGGTGCGACCTTGTTAAGCCGTATTTTCGGGTTGTTAAGAGACATGGTCATCGCCGGATATTTCGGGGCCGGTATGGCGTCGGATGCCTTTTTTGTTGCTTTCAGGATTCCAAATTTGCTGCGACGGCTCTTTGCAGAAGGATCTTTGACCATCGCCTTTGTTCCGCTGTTTACGGAATACCTGGCCAAGGATGGTGAAACGGCTGCATTTTTATTTGCCAGATCAGCCATGCGCTTCATATCGATTCTTTTGGCAGCCGCCGCGGTTCTTGGCATCCTTCTGACACCCTTGATCGTTCGCATCATGGCCCCTGGATTTATGGCATCGCCTGAAAAACTGGCCCTGACCATCACCTTGACCCGCTTCATGTTCCCCTACATTTTTTTTATCGGTCTGGTGGCGTTGTGCATGGGCATTCTAAATGCGTTGGGACACTTTGCCGCGCCTGCCCTGGCACCTGTTTTTCTGAATCTTGCCATGATTGTTGCCGTGCTATTTCTTTCACCGCACCTTCAACACCCGGTCTATGGTTTGGCTTGGGGCGTTTTGCTTGGCGGATTGCTGCAGCTGGTGCTGCAGATCCCCTTTCTTTTGCGCGAGGGCGTGGTGTTTTGGGAGGCCGCCAGCCTGTTTCATCCCGGGCTGAAACGAATCGGCCATTTAATGCTACCCGCTGTTTTTGGAGCGGCTGTTTATCAGATCAACATTCTGGTCGGTACGCTGCTGGCGTCGTTGCTACCCGACGGAAGCGTTTCCTACCTCTATTATGCGGATCGCCTGGTTCAGTTTCCTTTGGGAATATTTGCCATCGCTGCGGCCACGGCTGTTCTTCCCAGCTTTTCAGCGTATGCCGCTGTTCAGGATAACAAGGCATTGAGCGAAACCTTCGGGTATGCCATGCGGCTGGTCTTTTTCATTACCATCCCTTCCATGGTGGGGTTGATACTGCTGAGAGAGCCGATTGTCGGGCTGCTGTTCAAACGGGGCGCTTTTGACGCCCAAACCACAGCGCTCACGGCATCGGCACTTCTCTACTACGGAATTGGGCTTTGGGCCTTTTCAGCCGTTCGAATCGTTGTGATGCTTTTCTATGCCTTGCAGGACACCCGGACACCCGTTAAAATGGCCACTATATCGATTTTCGTCAATATGATTTTGGGCGTTGTTCTCATGTGGCCGCTTCGTCACGGTGGCCTGGCTCTGGCAACGTCTCTGGCCTCGATGGTCAATTTCTGTTTGTTGGTCATGGCTCTCAGAAAAAAGGTCGGTCTGATCGACTGGCGTGAGCTCCTGATGTCTGTGCGAAAAACGCTTTTCTGTTCAGGTGTCATGGGGCTGGCTGTTTTTTTCGGGGCCGTGATGCTTATCCCGCGGGGGAATGCAAGCTTTGTAAAACTCCTCTGTGGTCTCATCGGAACGATTCTGGTGGGGATCGGTTCCTACGCGGCGTGTGCATTCCTGGTAAAGTCTCCGGAAATTTCTGATCTGACCAAAATGATCGGCGGACGCACAAGCTCCCAAGAAAAAGGATCCGCATGAGTGACCGGCACAAAATATTGCTGTCCATCGTGATACTGGTGTTGTTCTCCTTGTTGCTGTTTATCATGTTCAGTGATAATGGTCTTGCCGATCTGTTCAAGTTAAAGACTGAAAAGAATCGTCTTCTTCAGGAAAATGCCAGGTTAAAGCGTGAGAACCTGACCATGTACCGCACGATTGAACGGCTTAAGAACGATCCTGACTATATCGAAAGCATTGCCAGAAGAGAGCTCGGAATGATCCGCAAGGGTGAAGTCATATTGAAATCAACGCCGCCGGGAGATGAGAACAAACCCTGACGGGAGCAGAAAGGAAAAGCAGCATGATGTCAAAAAAAGAACCAGTGCCACCGAATGTGGCCGTGATCGGCAGCGGCTATTGGGGCAAACATCTTGTCCGCAACTATCATGAGCTGAATGCCCTGCGACTCATCTGCGACACCAATGAAACGGTACTGTCAGCGTTCAAGGAAACCTACCCCGGTGTCGAGACCTGCGTGGCGCTCAACGATGTCCTGTTGAACAAGGACATTGCCGGTGTTGTCATCGCAACGCCCGCAGAGAAACATTACAGTTTTGCAAGGGAAGCCATTCTTGCCGGAAAGCATGTCTATGTGGAAAAGCCCTTGGTTTTGCATGATAAGGAGGCTGAAGAACTGATTGCCCTTGCGCACGAACATGACAGGATACTGATGGTTGGGCATCTGTTGCAGTACCATCCCGTTTTTGTCGAATTAAAACGCATGGCTGCAAACGGAGATTTGGGGCGAATCAATTATATCTACTCGAATCGGCTGAATTTAGGCAAGATTCGCAGAGAAGAGAATATCCTCTGGTCGTTTGCGCCGCACGACATTTCCATGATTCTAGCCCTGGCGGGCGAAGAGCCGGAATCAGTGGTTGCCACCGGCGGTAATTACCTGCACAAGCGAATTGCCGACGTGACCACGACACACCTGACCTTTTCGTCCGGGCTTCAGGCACATGTGTTTGTTTCGTGGCTGCACCCCTTCAAGGAACAGAAACTGGTGCTGGTGGGGGATAAAAAAATGGCGGTCTTCAACGACACCAAGCCCTGGGATGACAAGTTGTTTTTGTATCCCCATAAAATTCGTTGGGAAAACAACCTGCCGGTCCCGGACAAAGGCGAGCCGGAGCGGCTCGATATACCACAGGCTGAACCCCTTCGGTTGGAGTGTCGGCATTTTCTCGATTGTATTTCAGCAGGAACGCAGCCCTTAACCGATGGCAAAGAGGGGCTCAGGGTTTTAAGGGTGTTGAATGCCGCCCAGGAATCGATTGACCGAAACAGCGCCGTCATCCACATCAACCGGCAGGAGGATAAAGACGGCGGCAGGGGGGAGCATGCCCGAAATTCACTGTCATTCTCAACAGGATCCAAGCCCTCGGCCGATTATTATGTCCATGAAACGTCGATTGTAGACGATAACAGTCATATCGGTAAGGGAACGAAGGTATGGCATTTTAGCCATGTGTTGCGTGGAACAACCATTGGTGAGCACTGCAATATCGGACAGAATGTGATGTTGGGGCCGGATGTCAGGATCGGAAAAGGATGTAAAATTCAGAACAATGTATCCGTCTACAAGGGTGTGACCCTGGAAGATGGCGTATTCTGTGGTCCCAGCATGGTGTTCACCAATATATTCAATCCCCGGGCAGAGATTCGGAAAATGGGCCAGGTGCGTCCAACCCTCGTAAAGAAGGGGGCGACCATCGGTGCCAACGCCACGGTGATCTGTGGCGCCACGCTTGGGCGATACGCTTTTGTGGGGGCAGGGTCCGTGGTAACCCGGTCCGTAAAAGACCATGCCCTCGTGGCCGGCAACCCGGCCCGACAAATTGGCTGGGCCTGCCAATGCGGCGAACGATTGCCCGATGACCTGACATGCCTTGCCTGCGGCAATAGGTATAGCGAGGGTGTTGACGGGCTCATGCAAACAGCATCAGAGGAAATGACCAGTCGATGACGATTCTTGTGACAGGGGCCAAGGGTCAGGTTGGCCGAGAACTGGTCGATCGCGGCAGACGTTGCGGGTTGAAAATAGCCGCGGTTGACATAGATGAAGTGGATATCGCCGCTGCCGCTGACGTGGCACGTACTATCGGCCGTATGGACCTGGAAATGGTGGTGAATGCTGCGGCATACACTGCGGTGGATGCGGCCGAAGCAGAACCAGAGAAAGCCTTTGCGGTCAATCGGGACGGAGCGGCAAATCTGTCCGACATCTGTTCAGTCAAACAGATTCCCCTGATCCATATCTCCACCGATTATGTTTATGACGGCACGAAAAACGATCCCTATCTAGAGTCCGATCTAATGTCACCCCAGGGGGTTTATGCCGAGAGCAAAGCCCAGGGTGACGCTGCGGTCGCAGAACGGTTGAAGACGCACATCATTTTGAGAACAGCCTGGGTTTACAGTGTTCACGGGCACAATTTTGTCAAGACAATGCTGCGCTTGTTCCGGGAGCAGCCAACGGTATCGGTTGTGGATGACCAATATGGCAGCCCGACGTATGCGTCGGATATAGCCGATGCCATCCTGCATGTTATCGGCCGAATTCAGAAGCAAAAAGGGGCCGACTGGGGCATTTACCATTACACGGGGCAGGGGACAACGAGTTGGTATGGGTTTGCCAAAAAGGTTTATGCGCTTGCGACACCGCTGGATGCTTTTCTGCTCAAGGAATTGAAGCCGATCGCTTCTGCCGCATATCCGACACCGGTAAGGCGTCCCGCCAACTCCGTGTTGGACTGTAGCAAAATCAAAGCGGCATTTGGCATCACGACGGTGCCCTGGGAGGAGAGCTTGCACCGTATGCTTCATCGATTGTATCAATAACATAATGTAAAGCATGAAGTATTATAGAGCAAATTTCCGATAAAGTTGGGGAGGAATTGAATGCAAGAAAATGATCAGAAAGGCAAACAAAAAAATGGCGAGGATGTGTCGGTTTGTCCCAGGGGGGAGGTTTTTCGGCTCCCTCGGGCGGAAGAATATCCGGCCGAGTTCGAACGTCTGAAAGCACTTGTAAAAGAGAACCGAAAAAAGCATCGCGAAATTGTTGTTGTCATGGGGGTCGGTTTTGTCGGTGCCGTCATGGCGGGTGTGGTTGCGGATTCTGTCGATCCTGACACCGGGGAGCCTTATTTCTTCGTTATCGGCATGCAGCGGCCTTCGATTCGATCGTTCTGGAAAATTGCCTATCTCAACCGCGGTATCGCCCCGGTGGAAGCCGAGGACCCGGAGGTGGCGCCCCTGATCGAGCGATGCGTCAAGGAACGAAAAAATCTGGTGGCATCGTTTTCATACGATGTACTGAGGCTCGCGGATGTCGTTGTTGTCGACGTCCAATGTGATTATCACAAGGAGACACTCGGAAACGTCAAGCAGGGATATGCGGACATCGCTGCCCTGGAGGACGAGTCTGGAGACCATCGGTCAGCGAATTGAACCCGAGTGTCTCGTCCTGATAGAGACCACGGTGCCGCCCGGGACGACCGAGTATGTCGCTTACCCCACCATCAAAAAGGCCTTTGCCGATCGTGATTTGACAGACAGGGAGCCCCTTCTGGCGCATTCGTTTGAGCGGGTCATGCCGGGACGCAACTACGTGGCGTCCATTCGTGATTTCTGGCGTGTCTGCAGCGGCATCAATGACCAGGCTCGTGAACGCGTCAGGGCGTTTTTATCGCGTGTGATCAACGTGGATCAATACCCCTTGACGGTCCTCGACAGCCCCATCGAAAGCGAAACATGCAAGATTGTCGAAAATTCGTATCGTGCCACCCTGCTCGCATTCCTCGACGAGTGGAGCAGGTTTGCCGAAAGAAATCGTGTCGATCTCACAAAGGTCATCCAGGCCATCAAGGTGCGGCCCACGCATTCGAATATCATATTTCCCGGGCCCGGTATCGGCGGCTACTGTTTGCCCAAGGACGGAGGACTGGGGGTGTGGGCGTACCATCACCTGATGGGTTTTGACGACGAGATTTTCAAAATTACGCCCATGGCCATCGACATCAACGACACCCGGGCCCTGCATGTTGCCGAACTGGTGCGCGATGCCCTTCGAAACATGGGCAAGATCGTGGCGGCATCCAAGATCGCGCTTCTGGGGGCTTCTTACAGGGAGGATGTCGGTGACACACGCTACAGCGGTTCGGAGCTCATCGCGCGCAAGCTGACTGAAATGGGAGGGGAAATCGTCGTTCACGACCCCTATGTGAAGCACTGGTGGGAGCTTGAAAAGCAGGACACCTACCCGGCGCCGGGTCATTCCTGGTCACGATTTTTCAGGAACCAGGAGGGCTTGACAAAACTTCGCATTCATCGGTGATCTTGAGCAGGCTTTAAACGGTGTCGATGCCGTTATTCTGGCGGTCAGACACCGGCAGTACCTTGAACTTTCGCCCAAGGATATCCTGGAGATGACCGGACGACCCGTGGCGATCGTCGATTGTTTCGGTATATTGGATGACGACCAGATTCGTCGATTACTTTGAACTGGGCTGCGAGGTGAAAGGGCTGGGGCGCGGGCATATTCAACGCATCAAGGAAGCCGTGAGACGTGCAGAGAAATAAGCCAATTGAGCTCACGGGGCGTTTTCAAACGTAATCGAGCAGGAGGGGTAATCAGCGACTTCGGCGCGCAAACTCATGCAGAAGGCAGCCCAAAGAAAGAACAGTATGTAATAATGACAATCAATGTGTTGAACAACTGCTCAGTATCCTTGTTGGCTGATCACGTTCCCTTCGAGGACTGTCAAACAGCTTCAACAACAACCGGTCGTACCAGGTTGGTCGAAAAAGACCCTCAATAAACCCATTGTGCCCCCCATGCTCGAGCATGATGACATCGGTGCTGGCACTTGGCTCGAGCCGCTGGAATTCTTCGATGGGGATGATGGGATCGTCTGTAGCGGTCAGGATGCTCAAGGGCAGGGTAATCTGGCGGGTAAGTTCAGGCTGAATGCTGTAAGCCTGGAAATATTCACGGGTACCGGTGTAGTCTGTGTGTTTTTCCAGGAGCCGGGCTGTCATTTCCCGCAGGGTTTTCATCTTCAATATATCGCGAAAATTCATAATGGTCCGGATATAGGGCTTGTTTCAAGATGAGCGACCGGCGCCATTTTCTTAAAAAATAGCTTAGTATCAGGGGATTGCCATCAATCCTGTCGGTTGCCTTGTCCGGATCCAGTACCGGGCTGATACTCACCACGCGGCACAGTTTGCAATTGTCTTGGCCAGCATATCGGGCAGCGATACGAATGGCAAAATTTCCGCCTAGAGAAAAGCCCACCAGATATACGGGAGCTCCACGATCTAAATTGGAAGCCTGGTGGACAGCATCCCATACCTCGTCCAGCAGTGTCGCATAAAATAGGCCTTTGTTCAGGTGATGACTGTTGCCGTGATCTCTCAAATTGAGACGCAAGACGGAGAAGCCATTGCGATAGAGATAATCGCCACAGGTCACCATATAGGTTGAATACGAACTTCCCTCCCATCCGTGAAGCAATATAACCAGGCCCCTGTGATTCTCTTTTGACTGGGGGGAATAGACACCCTGCAGTCTTACGCCTGCTTGGGTTTCAAAAACCATCTGCTTTTCATGGCGCAGCAGGGTTTTTCTACCCCAGGTACGTATTTTGAGGCTTGCAAGCACGGTCTGGACGACAGGGGGTCTGAGATAAGCCGGCGGATGGAACGGTGTGAGCTGCATAACGAGATCTGACATCCTATATATCGGTACGTTTAGTAGCCTAACTTTCGAAAAGATTCCCTGTAGCTGGCTGCAGGGTACTTTTTTACCAATACCCCCCTGACGCTTTGCGAACTCGCCATTGGATCACCCATTTCGCTCTAGCTTTTGATGAAACCAAAAAGTTGCGTCGTTATGATTTTCTCAGGGCCTCGTAGCACTTAGTGATGTAGGGACCTACATGCCTTTGATCCTTGTAGTCAAGAAAATAGCTCAGCGCTGTATCATAATCGTTTCGATTCATATAATTGATGCCCTGGCATATATTTAAATCCATGCTGCTGTCGAAGTGGATGAGCCCCTGATCCAAAATCTGGATCGATTTTTCAAATGACCGCTCCCGCTGATAGAGCAGACCGAGACCCAGGTAGCTTCGGTGGTCTGGATAACAGGCCAGGGACTTTAGAAAAAGCGCTTTGGCAATGGATGTCTTGTTGGGGATGGCATCTATTTTTGAATAATCTCCATGGCTGAAGGTCATGGCGAGCCGGGAATAAAAATCGGCATGCAGCCGGTCAAACGCCGGATCTTTGATGAGATCGATATCTTCGACAAACACAGGCAGGTTTCGATAAAAGGCTTGCCTGAGGGCCTTCCCGTAGGCAAGAATGCTTTTTGGGTCCAAGCGGTCGTCAATTTCAAAATAGAGCAGGTCCTCGATTCGTTTCTGCCAGATATCTTCCGTGAAGCAGCCTTGATCCAGGAGTTCGCGATAAATTCGCGTACCCGGAAAAATATCGAGAATATAGGTGATGATGCTGAGAGGCTTTATCGTAAGGATCAAATCGATGCTGGCTTGAATTGTTTGCGGGGTTTCACCTGGGGAACCATAGATGAAATAGGCGCGCGGCATGATGCCGTAGTGTTTGACGAGGTCGAAGGCTCTTTTGATATGAGCGGTTTTTAGGGGCTTGTTCAGTTTGCGCCGAATTTTTTCAGAGCCGCTCTCGATACCGAAACTGATTTGAATGCAGCCTGCTTTTCGCATCCAGCTTAACATTTCGGCCTGAATATGGTTGACGCGTGCAATGGCGACCCATGTAATATCGAGCTGCCTATGGATTATCTCCTGGCATATGGCTTGAACCCAGGATTTTTTATAGGTAAAGGTGTCGTCTGAAAAATAGAAAAAATGGATGCCTTTTTGGGTGAGCAATTCTATTTGATCGACGAAATAGCCAGGCGAATGGCTACGAACCCGCTGGCCCCAGAAAAGAGGCGAGCCACAGAATGCGCAGTTTCCAGGGCAACCTCTGGTAAAGGCCAGATGCTGATATTGAAAATATTTAGCAGGGTTCGGGAAATGGTCCAGGTTTTCAACGGCTGGCGCCGGATCTTTTTTCTGCGCTAGCCCTTGATGGCGAAAGGCGATACCGGGAATCTGCTTGATTTTATCATCAGCGTCTTCATCGAGGGCTTTGACGAGATTGAGAAAAGGAATTTCGCCCTCTCCGAGAACGATGTAATCGATGTCATGGAAATGGGTCAACAGGTGATGCCACAAAAAGGTGGCGCCGATGCCGCCGAAAACAATTGTCGTTTCAGGATTCAACTTTTTGGCGATCTTCGCAATGTCTATGCCTCCCCATCGATTGGCATGCAGGATGGAGAAACCAATGATATCCGGGCGTTCTTTTTTGATACTATCCGATATGAAGCCTGGTGTTTGATTGGCGTTATGCCAATTGTAGATGTTGACGTCGTAGCCATTTTCCTTGAGCATCGCACCCACATAATAGATGCCGATGGGGGGAACGCTGATATCGTATTCGTGGATTCTCTGGTCGAGAAAATAGGGGTAAATGAGGCATATTTTCATGGTTAAAAATGTCAGGGAAAGGCAGATCGTCGGTCTGGGTTATTTCAAGCCGGTAGCGATGAAGGGAGTGGTTTCCGGAAGGCAATCCTTAAAAAAAAATATCTAGTGTCCGTCCAGAAATAGGGATTTTCACGTTCTGACAAGGCGGGCGTCAGATTTAACCCGGAGGCGCCCGCAGGAAGTGCCCTTGGGGTGAATAGCAAGCTATTTTGAGGAGTTAAATCATGGCGACCAACACAGGCAGGGCGTGAAAAGACCATTTATGGATGGATACTATCTAGATCGCTGGGCATTTGACAGCCATTCCTGTTTAACACTAGGGCCAGCGCTGTGCCATTCTAAATGAAGCTCCATTTCTTTTTTACCATGAGATGAAGCACTCGCACAACGATCGGATAATTGACGGTTTCTCCAGACACGTCCACTGGAACGCCGTCGGCAGCCTCGACAATTGACAGTATATTGCCGAAAGGATAACTGTACAACAGCTCATTGTCCATTACCAGAACGCTAAAATGATCCGCATTCACCTTGGCCAGTTGTGCTTTTTTGATTTCGGCTGGGTCGTCGTAGTTGATGCCGATTTCTTCACCTTCGTATTTCTTCAACAGCGCTTCAAAATTGGGTTTGGGCACCAATGTTTTCAAGATGGTTTCCGTCCTTTTTTGCTTGTCTTCTCTTTCCTTTTTCAATGCCTCGGCTTTATCTTCTTCTGCCTTTCTTTGCGCTTCTAGTGCTTCTTTCCTATCGGCTTCCGCTTTCTCGAGGGCATCCTTTTCTTTCGTTAGGGCTTCGGTCTTGTGTTTCAGGGTTTCGGTTTCCTGGTTCAAAGATTCGATTTGTCTTTGGGAGACCTCATTTTTTTTGAGCGCTTCTTGCTCTGCTTTTTTCAGCGTTTCCATATCCATCTTCAGCAGCGCAGCCTCCGACTTAAAGGAAGCGATTTCATTTTCTAGCTGCTCGATGGTCTGGTTTTCTTTTATAACGCTTTGGTCCTGTTCTTGGTCCTCTTTATGGCTATCTTGGTGGGCCATTTTTTGGGTTGCGGCTTTTTCCTTTTGGGCCTTGTTTTTGTCTTGGCGTTCTTTTTCCAGGGCCGCGGCCTTTTCTTTTTCCTGCTTATCTTGGGCTTCTTTTTGCTCTTTTTCTTTTTTTTCCTGCTGCTGTTTGAGCGCTTGGGCCTTTTTTTGTTCTTCCTTTTCCTTCTTCTGCGCTTCTTTGCGGAGCGCCTCCGCTGCTTTAAATTCCTCGGCCTCCTGGGCTTGCTGTTCTAACTTTTTTGCCTCGGCTTCGGCTTTTTCCTGCGCTTCTTTTTGGACTCTATCCTGAAATTCAAAATATTTTGAAAAAATAATACCGCATTTGATGCACTCTGCCGCTGACGACAAAACATCCTGGCCACACTTGGGGCAAACGGAAAGGTTTGAAGACCCGCCTTCCCCTCCAGCGGTCAAGGGAACGTCCGGATTCTCCGTGCCACTTTTTATTGAACCTTTGAGAACCAGGGAAAGGGTCACGCCGCATTTGTCACATTCTATTGCGGATGCATCATTCTCGTTTCCACATTTTGGGCACTGAACTGAGTTGTCCCCCATTTGAATTCCTCCTTTTGAAGCCTGGGAAATATCAACCGTGGCGCTGGATATTTCACGAATCATCTGTATCACTAACCATTGCGCAGGTCAAGGGCTTGAACGTTTTTCATGTCGCCTGACGGTGCGCGTATGGGTAAGATGCCACTATCCTTGGTTGATTCAAAAAGCCTTTCATTGACAAGGGGTTAGGGCTCTGGTATTTTTATACCCAAGGTAAAGATTTCAAGTCTTGAGAACTTTGCAAGCTATGATTTCTACAAAGCGCGTGCTCGCACGCGGTTTTAGAACCTAAACTCGCGGAGACCTGCCGTCTCCTTTGTCTTGCCCCCATTTTGGGGGAAATCCAAGCCACCCGTTTCACGGGTGGTCGTTGACCATACCCCCGAAAAGGCTGGAGCAGCGCATGAATCGTGAAAGTTTTATCAATCGCCTTAGAACCGATTTATTGGCCATGGTCGAGGATCATTTAACGCCCGTTGGCTTTGAAATACGGCTACAGTGAAGCCCCTTTGGAGACCAATATCAAATGGAAACCGCTGGTGCTGGTTATCGGGAACTATTCATCCGGAAAATCAACCATGATAAACGATTTTCTGGGTGGTAACATCCAGGCCACCGGGCAGGCGCCCACGGATGATTCTTTTACGGTCATTACCTACGACCCTTCCACATCGCCTGATGGTCCTGTTCGTGTCACGGAAGAACGGGATGGCAAATTTCTGATGAACGATCCCGAGTATCCGTTCGAGTCACTGAAAAAGCACGGCCAGCGCTTTTCTTCCCATTTTCGTCTTAAAAAGGTCAATGCGCCTTTTTTAAGAAATCTCTCGGTGATCGACACCCCCGGTATGCTCGACAGCATTACAGAAAGAGACCGTGGGTATGATTATCAGAACGTCATCGGTGATCTGGCCCAGATAGCAGATCTTGTCCTGGTGCTTTTCGATTCACATAAAGCGGGCACCGTGCGTGAGGCACATACCAGTTTGAGAGACACGCTACCCGCTCGAACATTTGAAGATCGCGTCCTATTTGTGCTGAACAGGATCGATGAATGTGTTTCCCTTGTGGACCTATTGCAGGTGTATGGGACGTTGTGCTGGAATTTGTCCCAAATCACCGGTCGAAAAGATATCCCCTCGATCCATCTGACGTATTCACCGGGTGCGATGAAGGCATCGCCGAACGGTTTCGAAAGGGACCTGGGTTTTCTAAAATATCTTGAAAATCAGCGTCTGGAATTGAAAAATGCCATATTGATGGCACCGCGCCATAGACTTGACCATCTGGCAACCTTTGTTGAAATTCATGCCGAACGCTTATCGCATTTAATCGAAGCGCTCATGGCTTACCAAAAACGGTTTAAGACGTATAAGATACGCAATCTACTGATAGGATTTGTATTGTCTGTTTTATGCGGCGCCTTGGCCGATATCGGTTTGGCAAGCTTGAATGGCCTTGCAGGCGTTGATGAAATAATGCTGCACGCCTCGGGCGGCCTCGTCTTTGTGGTGATATTTTTTTCTTGGATCGCTTATTTCCGAAAGCTGTTTTTTCGTCGATTTAGAAAGCGGCAGCTGAAGCAGTTGGACACCTTGACCCCCCTGGAAAGTCAGACGCGTCGGGACAGCTGGGATTCGATTCGAGCGTTGGTTTCCCAGACGATCGTAAAAACGTCTGGACAGTTTTCCAAGCGTGATCTGAAACATGAGTATGCGTCCGTTCGAAGCGTGTTTGAAAAAGGGGCCAAGGAAATTCGGGAGGCCTTGAATGAATTGGCAACCATTCATCATGATGACGCTGCCGAGTTGGATAGATGGGTCGACAGACAATCGAGCCTCTTGAAGGAAACCAGGAAGTGAGAGACCTCGTTTTAAGGGTCGGGTTTGAGGGGTGGCGGTGTGGATGACGCAAAAAAAGAAAGAAACCAGTGCAATGGATCCAATTGCAAACGTCAGCAAGGGATTTGAGACGATTGTCCGGTCATCAGGAAACAAACCCATCCTCCCACCCTGAAAACATGCTATGGCGCATCATAACGGCCATCTTGTGTCGACTGTTATTGAATACAGCCAGGCGGTTTGCTTATCCATTTGCCCCGGTTCTGAGCCGTGGTTTGGGGGTTCCCCTCACGGCCATCACCTCTCTCATTGCCGTCAATCAGGCCACTGCCATTTTAGGAATCGTCTTCGGCCCACTCGCCGATCGTTTTGGATACCGCCGGATGATGCTCACTGGCATGGGAATGCTTTCACTGGGCATGCTGTCTGCGGGGATATTCCCATTTTATTATTCGGTCATGCTAGCCTTGTTTCTGGCGGGTTTGGGAAAATGCATTTTCGATCCAGCGATGCAAGCCTATGTAAGCCGACAGGTCCCATATGGAAAACGGGGCAGGGTAATCGGGCTATTAGAAATAAGCTGGGCCGGTAGCACACTGATCGGCATCCCCTGTGTGGCCATCCTCATAAACCAGTTTGATTGGCAGACCCCTTTTTGGGTGCTGGGCGGGCTTGGCCTCGCTGGTCTGTTGGCACTGATATCCCTCTTTCCCCAAAACAAGCGCCAAAAAACACCTCCCATCGATAACAAGGCCTTATGGAACGCTTGGCCTCATTTGATTGCCAACCGATCCGCTTTAGGCGCATTGGGTTATGCCTTCTTTGTCAGCGTCGCCAATGATAATCTGTTCGTCGTGTATGGGGCCTGGCTGGAGCAATCCTTTCAGGTTAGTATCGTCGTTCTGGGGCTCGGTACCGGCGTGATTGGTTTGGCCGAATTGTGTGGGGAAGGACTTACCGTTCTGATTGCCGACCGGATCGGCCTACGCCAGTCCATTTTTTGCGGTTTGACGCTCACGATCGTCAATTACGCTTTGATTCCCTTATACGGGCAGCATCTGTCGTCTGCCCTGGCAGGGATTTTTCTGATTTTTCTATCGTTTGAATTTATGATCGTTACCAGCATGTCTTTGTGCACCGAAATTCTTCCGGCCCACCGCGCCACGATGATGGCAGCTTTTTTTGCAGCGGGAGGCGCGGGCAGGGTTATTGGTGCCCTAATAGGGGGTCATTTATGGCTGATGGGCGGTATCTGGCTTACAGGCATGGTATCTGCGGGCATGACACTGCTGGCCTTGTTTTCCTTGATGCTGGGATTAAAGGACTGGTCCCCTGTCCAGGATCGTGCGAACATTTCATGAAGCTTGACGAGGGATTCCTTACACCAAGTTGTTTTCCCTCAGGTGGCCCATGGCTGCTTGTCCGATGCTTGTCACGTGGCTCAAGGCTTTCGAGAGATGAAAGGGGGCGTCATGGGTTATGTTCGAATTGAGCATGACGATGGCATTGTTGATATGTTTCAACGCAGATTGCCAGTGTTCGTGGGGGGCAATTTTCATCCCCAGATGAATTTCATTGGCAACCATACTCACCAGTGCCGTGATGACCTGCTTGGCACCCGGTTTGTCCTGCTCCGATAAGCCCATAGCCATTTCGACGGCCTGGGAGGCCCAGATAAGACCCGCTTTGATTTTTTCACTTTGCGAGAATGCCACTATTGCTGCTTTTGTATCCATTGTAATCGTCCTCATGTAACGTGAACGTTCAAGAGCGTATGTCATTGTTCCAATATTTCAGTACCGGGTCCTCTGGATGAGGATTCTTTGCTTTTGACAGTTTCTTGCCAATAGGGTAGTATAAACACATTTGCGTTGAAAGCAATCGGGAATAAACCTATGGCAACATTGATACACTCAGTTTGGGAAAACGGCGGCCGGCACGACAAGAGATGGGGCCTTGCAGGCGATCTCTCGCAACACAGACAGTGGTTGAATCTATTTGTCCTTTTTGCTTGGGCATTTTTTATTGTGTCAGGGTGCAGTGTTCTCAAACCCATCGACAACCCATCTCTTGAGGGGGGCTCATCACGACCGGGCAAGGTTTTTTCTGCTGTTTATCATGATTTTGATGACATTCTCATCCCCAAAGCCATGCGGGTGAACCGCAAGATGTCATCCGTATTTGAAACGCCGACCGTTACGGCCGGGGTCCTTTCCTTGAGTGGAACGTTTAAACTCGATGAATTAATTGAATTTTTCAAAACAAACATGACAAAAGACAACTGGGTGGCGGTCAGTATGTTCAAAGGGCCTCGATCGATACTTCAATTTGAGAAAGGAAACCGCTGGTGTATGATGACCCTGACGGACAACCGATACGGCTACAGAACACAGGTTGAAATATGGGTCACACCCAAAAACGATGCCGTGTCCTCGGGTTTGCTGAAATAGTGAAATAGTCCTAGCCCAACGTTCGGTGTTCGAACGGCGGCGCCATGAATCGTCCCTCGGCTTCGTGCAAACGCGCAGCAACTGTCCTCAACATCAGCATAAAATCGCGCAGCGATTTTATTTTGGGAAACGAGATGACAAACATATTGGAGAAAAAAAATATTATTTTGGGTATTAGCGGCGGCATTGCGGCCTACAAGAGCGTTGAGCTGCTTCGCTTGTTGACGAAGCAGGGGGCAGATGTCCGTGTGTTCATGACCCGGAACGCGTGCCGCTTTGTCGGGCCATTGACACTTGAAGCCCTTTCTGGAAAAGCGGTCTGCACACATCTTTACGAAGAAGGACACAATGCAAGCATCGGTCATATCGCATGGGCAAAAGAGGCCTTCGCCGTGATGATTGCCCCTGCCACTGCCAACATCATCGGTAAGATGGCTGGCGGTATTGCCGATGATGCCTTGTCGACATTTCTGTTGGCGGTAACGGCCCCCGTGTTGATCTGCCCATCCATGAACACGAATATGTATCAGAGCCCGGCGGTTCAACGCAACCTGGCTGTGCTCGAAAAAGATGGCCATACCGTTCTTCGGCCCGAATCGGGCGAGCTGGCCTGTGGTGTTACCGGGCCCGGAAGACTGCCTGATCCTGAAGAGATTCTTGACCGCTTACTGAAAATCATGCGTCCCCAGGATTTTTCCGGCAAGCGGGTTTTAGTGACGGCAGGCCCTACCCAGGAACCCATGGATCCGGTGCGCTTCCTCAGCAACCCCTCATCCGGGAAAATGGGCTTTTCAATTGCCAGAGCAGCGGAGCAGAGGGGTGCCTTGGTGACACTGATATCCGGGCCTTCAAATCTTCGAGACCCTTATGACGTAGAAGTGATTCGTATTCAAACAGCAGCCCAGATGGCGTCCGCAGTCTTTGAGCATTTCGAACACGCGGATATCATCATCAAATCGGCCGCTGTCAGCGACTATCGATTTAGGGACACCCGTTCTGAAAAGATAAAAAAGGAAAAAGATGAGCTGGTGCTGAATCTTGTCAGAAACCAGGATATCCTGGCGGAGATTGGTCAACGCAAAGGAGACCGATTCCTGGTGGGTTTTGCTGCCGAGACAGAAGCGCTCGATCAGCATGCAACCCAGAAACTGTCCCAAAAAAATCTCGACATGATCGTTGGCAATTTGGTCAAGGGCAAAAACGCCGCCTTTGGATCGGACAACAACAGGGCAACGCTGTATTACCGTGACGGCACGCAGGAAACCCTGGCCTTGATGGACAAAGAAAGCCTTGCCCATAGGTTGCTCGACCGTATTGTGGAAAGAATGCTTCTAACCACGAATGACGCCCGGAAGGTAAAGGGATAAACAGGCACTATTTTGGAAAATGAGCAAAACAAACAGGTACTGGCTTCGGTACTCAAAGATGTCGGCAATACACTTCGGTTCATGGCTGAGGCAGGGTGTCGGGGATTTGAATGCGATGCTTCCCATCATGATATGGTAAACAACTGGGTTGGCCATGATTCGGATTTTGTGGAATCATTGAGTGACATCCGGAGAGAATTAGGGGATTGCCGGCGCTGCGGTCTTTCAAGCAAACGGACCCAGATCGTGTTCGGCGACGGCAGCAGTCAAGCCAGGCTCTTGTTCGTGGGAGAGGGGCCTGGTTATGAAGAGGATAAACAGGGAAAACCCTTTGTGGGCGCGGCAGGCAAGCTTTTAAACCGGATTTTGGAAGCCATGCATCTAGCCCGGGAAGATGTTTATATCTGCAATATCGTCAAATGCCGCCCACCAAACAATCGAAACCCCAAACCGGAAGAGATATCGACTTGTGGGCCGTTTTTAGAGCGCCAAATTAGAGCCATCAATCCTGAATTTATATGCGCCCTGGGGAAGTTTGCTGCCCAAACGCTTCTGGCGTCGAATGAGCCGATTTCCAAACTCAGGGGGCGGTTCCACCTATACCAAGGGATTCGGGTTATGCCGACCTATCATCCTGCCTATCTGCTACGGAATCCCGGGAGCAAACGCGATGTCTGGAATGACATGCAGCAGCTCATGAAGTGTCTGGAACTTTGCTGAAACGACGATCCAGGCAATTTTCGAAAATAAGACGGTTGGATCCCTCAACGCAAGGAGTATCCTATGATAATACGACACGCTGTTCGTTTTTCCTTGGTGCTTGTGTTGCTGCTGTGCCGGCATTTCATTTGCCGGTAGCGGCGAGATCCTTATCATACCGGTTTCCGATGCGATCGGCCCGGGTGTCGCTGATTTTGTGACGAGCGGCATTGCACGCGCAGATGATCAGAATGCGGCCTGTGTGGTCATCGAACTCGACACACCCGGCGGCCTGGCAGAGGCCATGCGCGAAATCGTCATGTCCATATATGCCGCAAAAACACCCGTTGTTGTTTTTGTATCGCCAAGCGGAGCCAGGGCCGCTTCGGCCGGCGTCATGATAACCATGGCGGCCGACATTGCTGCCATGGCACCCGGTACCAATATCGGTGCGGCGCACCCGGTCGCAACCGGCGGGAAGGAGATTGAAGGGGTCATGTCGGAAAAGGTGACAAACGACATGGTGGCCTATGTGAAAAGCATCGCGGAAAAAAGAGGCCGCAATGTTGAATGGGCAGAAAAGGCTGTTCGCGATAGCGTGTCGGTAACCGAAAACGAAGCCCTTGAACAAAATATCATCGATTTCGTTGCCATTGATGTGAACGATCTTGTTCGACAGATTGAAGGATATCACATTGAGGGCAAGGGCGTCGTTACAACTGTCAGATGCCCTGCGAACCCGAATCAAGGAGACGCTGCGCACGAAAATACTAAAGACCATCAGTGATCCAAACATCGCCTATATTCTGATGATGATCGGACTGGCCGGACTCTATTTTGAACTGTCGCATCCGGGTGCAATTTTCCCGGGTGTGGTGGGGGGTATCGCTCTCATTTTGGCCTTTTTTTCATTTCAGACACTCCCGGTCAATACCGCCGGTATCTTGTTGATATGTCTTTCCATTATTTTCTTTATTATGGAAATAAAGGTCGTCAGTTACGGGCTGTTGAGTATTGCCGGTGTGGTGTCCTTGCTCCTGGGTTCGCTGATGCTGTTTGAGGGCAACGGTCCCCAATCACAGCTGTCGTGGCACGTGTTGATTCCGACCCTGCTGGTCATCTCTGCTTTCTTTGTAACCTTGGCCGGTCTGGCGTTCAAGGCCCAGAGAGCACGTCCGCGAACCGGCGGAAGTGGTCTGGTGAATGAAATCGGCATCGTTAAGCAACGGATTGACCCGGACGGAAAAGTCTTGGTTCACGGGGAAATTTGGTATGCGCGGGCCAAGGAACCGATTGAAGAAGGTTCGCCGGTTCGCGTCCTGTCTGTTGAAAACCTGGTGCTGAATGTCGAACGGTTCAATCAATAAAGGGTACCAGGGGCAAGGATTTAACACGTTTTCCTTTTAATCTGATCCAAATTGAAACAATCATCACCACCAAAGGAGAATTGTCATGCTATCCATAACAACCATCGCCATCATCGTACTGGTCATCTTTTTTCTATCGACCGCATTGAAGATCCTGAACGAGTATGAACGGGGGGTCATTTTCAGGTTGGGACGGGTTATCGAGGCCAAGGGACCGGGCCTGATCATTCTGATTCCGGTGATCGATAAAATGGTGCGGGTCAGCCTGAGGCTTATCGTCATGGATGTCGACCCGCAGGACGTCATCACCCGAGACAATGTTTCCGTCAAAGTGAATGCGGTTATTTATTTTCGGGTTATCGATTCCACCAAGGCCATCATCGAAGTTGAAGATTTCAGCTATGCCATGTCCCAGCTTGCGCAAACAACGATCCGAAGTGTTTGCGGGCAGGCGGAACTGGACGAGCTGCTGGCGGAAAGAGATAAAATCAATGCAGAACTTCAGGAAATCCTGGACACCCACACAGATCCTTGGGGAATCAAGGTGGCGACGGTAGAACTGAAGCACATCGATCTGCCCCAGGAGATGCAACGCGCCATGGCACGTCAAGCAGAAGCCGAGCGGGAACGGCGAGCCAAGATCATCAATGCCGAGGGTGAATTTCAGGCCGCAGCAAAACTTGCCGAAGCGAGTGAAATCATATCCAAACACCCAGTGGCCCTACAGTTGCGGTATCTTCAGACCGTGAATGAAATGTCGACGGAAAGCAATACCACCACCATTTTTCCCATTCCCATCGATTTGTTTCGGCCGTTTCTCAAGTTGATGGACAAATAAGTTTGTTTTGCGAATTCATAGAACGTGACCTTGTCGCATAGTCCGCCTTCGCTAAAGACCACGGGCTTGCCCGTGTGGTTATATGAAGGATGTCTCGTAAGTGATAGCGTTGGTTGATGGTCGCGGTTCGAGCTAAACTTGCTATTGACAATATTTGTATCTCTCGGTTAAGAAACACGTTTGCGAATTGTTTATACCAGTTGTCATATATATGTTCCGATAATGCTCACGGATGAGAGGGTCCCCTATTTTTTAAAAAGACATATCATGATGAATCTGCTCCGCTAACGTAGTGCCCTGCCGGAGTTCGACGGCAGCTGTTCTCATGATTGTCTGTCAAAGGGTTTGGCAGGTGACCTGCTGGGCAACAACAGATTGTGAAAGGAGTAGAAACGCGCATGACTGAAGAAAGCATGGAAAACTTCAAGAAGCCCCTGGATAAAATGACCGTAAAGGAACTCCGCGAAGTCGCGCTGGAATTACCGCAGATAACCGGTGTGCACGGTATGAATAAGGCTGATTTGTTGGCAGCTGTTAAAAAAGCCAAAGGAATCGAGGATACGACGGTCAAGAAGAGCTCTGCAACCGTCGGTTATCTGAAAAGCCAGATAAAAAACTTCAAAGAAATGCGTGCAAAAGCCTTGCAAGAAAAGAATGCAAAAATGGCGACCATTTACAGACGCCGCATTTCACGGCTGAAAAAGAAATCACGCCACGTTGCCTAACGGCTTCAGCGGATTCTCGAGAAAATCAAGCACACGTTTTTGAAAAACCACTGTTGATGCTGTCGGCGGTGATCTCGAGACAGGCTGAGGTGTGCCTTCGACGTGGGGCACGCATGGGGCTTTTACCATGAAAGAACTGATTCAATCGTTCATTGCGGTGCTTTCCACGGCAAAAGGATATTCGAAGAACACCTGCCGTTCCTATCGGAGCGATCTGCTCGAATTTGCGGACATTATCAAGCATGACGGGTTTTCGAATAGGACATCTCAGGGAAGGTCTGAATCGGATAGCCTTCCGCCTGACGCTGTTACGGGAATTGCCATCAGGGGATACCTGGGGCATTTGCATCAACACTGCAAAAAAACGACCATTGCCCGAAAATTGTCGGCGGTCAGATCGTTTTTCCGTTTTCTTGTCAAGCACGGTTATATGGATGTGAACCCTTCGGATACGGTTCAGACACCCAAGCAGGATCAATCCATACCCACCTATCTGCCAATTGATGATATGTTCAGGCTCCTGGATTCGGTCAAGGCGGATACACTGCTGGGGTTGCGTAACCGCGCCATGTTTGAAACGCTTTACTCAACCGGAATCCGGGTGTCGGAATTGGCTGGGCTCGACGTTGAAGATATCGACTTTCATCAACAGCTTATCCGTGTGACGGGCAAGGGCGGACATGAACGGATGGTCCCCATCGGCAAAAAAGCGCTTTCTTGTATCGAGACCTATCGAAAACAGCTTGAAAGCAAAGGACGGGCAGTACCATCCCGGGCCGACATGCTGTCGGGCGGCGCGCTTTTTTTGAACAAAGGCAACACCCGCCTTTCGGTGCGATCGATAGCCCGTATACTTGAAAAGACTGCCCGGGAGTGCGGGTTGGCCATTCCTGTATCACCGCATGCATTTCGTCACACCTTTGCCACCCACATGCTGGACGCCGGTGCGGACTTGAGGGTTGTACAAGAGTTGCTGGGACATAAGAGTTTATCCACGACACAAAAGTATACGCATGTCAGCATCGACAGACTGATGGAGGCGTATGACAAGGCGCACCCCAGAAAATAAATTCGCTTCGCGAATTTATTTTTGATCGATCTGCATGCCTGTCTGAACGCAAAGGGTATCGACTAAACTTACGGTTTGCCAGCGGACTGGCTGGCAAAACCACTCTAATTAACTGCTGAAAAAATTTACACCTTGCCATTCGGCGAGAGCGCTGGAAAAAAGATGACAGATCAGGAGCTGCGACAAAAGGCCGATTCGGTTATGATGCGCACCTATAGTCGTTTTCCGATTGTTTTGGTCAAGGGTAAGGGGTGCGTTGTTTGGGACATGCAAGGACGATCCTACAGGGATTTCATCGCCGGTATCGCGGTTTGCAATTTGGGACATGCCCACCCGGTTGTTTGCGAGGCATTGCGAAAGCAAGCCGAAACCCTGTGGCATGTGTCGAATCTGTACTACACGGTACCCCAGACAGAACTTGCCGACTGGTTGACGGGTCACAGTTTTGCGGAGCGTGTATTTTTCTGCAACAGCGGTGCGGAGGCCAATGAGGCTGCCATCAAATTGTGCCGCAAGTTTTTTTATGATCGCGGTGAAAAAGAAAGATATCGCATCGTTTCCATGACCCAATCGTTTCATGGCCGGACCATGGCAGCGCTCTCCGCAACCGGGCAAGATAAAATCAAAGAAGGGTTCGATCCCGTTCTGGGTGGGTTTGACTTCGTACCGTTTGATGATCTGGAGGCGCTGAAAGAGAAAGTGGGTTCGTCTACGGCGGCAGTCATGCTGGAACCGGTCCAGGGAGAGGGCGGGGTTCGGTTGCCATCGCCGGGCTACCTGCAAGGGGTGCGAAAAATTTGCGACGACACGGGAACGCTGCTGGTGTTCGATGAAATTCAGACCGGCATGGGGCGGACCGGAAAGCTGTTTGCTTATGAGCATTTTGGCATCGTGCCGGATGTGATGTCTCTGGCAAAGGCGCTGGGAAATGGCCTGCCCATCGGCGCGATGCTGGCCAAGGAACACGTGGCGTCGGCGTTCTCGGCTGGCGCACATGCCAGCACCTTCGGAGGGACACCGATTGTTACGGCGGCCGCGCTCGGGGTTGTCAAGACCATGATCGATGAAAATATCGTTGCGCACTGTGCCCTGGTCGGTTCCTATTTCAAAAGGCAGTTGCAATCCCTTCAAAAAAAGCACCCGCTGATTGAAGATATTCGTGGCTTGGGACTTCTCATCGGAATGGAACTGAAAATAAAGGCTGAGGCTGTGGTGACGGCGTGTCTGGCAAAAGGTTTTTTGGTGAATTGTATCCAGGGGTCGATCTTGCGGTTTGCACCAGCGCTGATCGTTCAGAAGACCGATATCGACGCGTTGGTGGACTGCCTGGATGAAGTGCTTACAGAAGTGACCACTTGAAAGGCTTGGGAAATGTCCGAAAAACTCTGGGATGGCAGGTTTTCTGAAAAAACCAGCCGAAGTGTCGAGCGTTTTACCGCTTCCATCGACATCGACAAACGCTTGTACCCCTATGACATCGAAGGGAGTATCGCCCACTGTAAAACCCTGGCAAAAGCTGATATTATCACCGATGATGAAGCTGCGACCCTTGTTCAAGGACTCGGTGTTGTCAAGCGGGAAATCGATCACGGAGATTTCCTGTTCGACGATTCATTGGAAGATATTCACATGCACATCGAGACCCGGCTTTTCCAGGAGGTGGGCAAGGTTGCCCTGAAACTGCACACTGCCAGAAGTCGAAATGACCAGGTCGCTCTGGATGAACGAATGTTCCTGCGTGACGTAACTCGTCGGACGATTGCGCATCTGACAACGCTTCGGCGGACGCTGGTTGATATGGCCAGGATTCACATCGACGTGATCATGCCGGGTTATACCCATTTGCAGCACGCCCAGCCGGTCCTGTTCAGTCACCACCTCATGGCCTATTATGAAATGTTCAAACGTGACTGTGAACGTTTCAAGGATGCTTTGGGGCGCATCGACGTCATGCCATTGGGATCTGCGGCGCTTGCGGGTACGACCTATCCCATCGATCGCCATTACACTGCTAGGCTTCTGGAATTCAGCCGCGTATCCCCCAACAGCATGGATGCCGTTTCGGACAGGGATTTTATTCTGGAATATCTTGCTCACGCCAGTATCTGTATGCTTCATTTGAGCAGGATGTCTGAAGAAATCATTCTGTGGTCTTCTTCCGAATTCGCCTTCATTGAGATTCCGGACGCCTTTGCCACGGGCAGCAGTATCATGCCACAGAAGAAGAATCCGGATGTCCCGGAACTGGTTCGGGGAAAAACAGGGGGCGTTTTTGGTGACTTGCTGAGCGTGCTGACCTTGATGAAATCACTGCCCTTGGCCTATAACAGAGACATGCAGGAGGACAAATTGCCGCTCTTTCGATCCGTTGATACGCTGTATGACTGCATCGAAATCTATGTCCGGATGTTGCCGAACATTCAGGTCAACAAGGAGCGCATGCTTAAGGCCGCGTCTGTTGGATTTCTCAATGCAACCGATTTAGCGGATTATCTGGTCGGCAAAGGTATGACGTTTCGCGAGGCTCATGGGTGCGTTGGAAAAGCTGTTAGCTTTGCTATTCAACAAGGAAAAGAGCTCAATGAGCTTTCCTTGAAAGAATTGAAAAACATTTCATCGCTGATGGAAGACGATGTTTTTACAGCCATCGCCATGGATCAGATGATCGGGAGGCGGACATCCTTTGGCGGTACAGCCAAACAGAATGTCGTCGAACAGATTGCGAATGCAGAAAAAGAGATATTCGAGATTCACTAATAAATGTCAAAGGTGGCAAGCTTGCCGACAGGGTTTGAACATAAGGATCACACATTTCCAATTATGCCCAAGGTGCGATTGCACGCCTATCCTGTCGTTGTGATATGGACCCTGGTGTTATTGTTTGGGGTATCAGGCTGCGGTATCAAGGGATCGCCGGTTGCCCCCGGGTATGCGAAACCGCCCGCTGTGAGTGACTTGAAGTACGAGATTGCCGGCAGTCAGGTCAAACTGACCTGGTCCGTCCCGGCAAAGGGTGCGACCGGCAATCATAGCGTTGCTGGGGCCAAGGTGCGGCGCTTGAAGCAGCCCTTAAAGAACGCAGCCTGTCAGGACTGCCCGCAGACATTTGCCGTCATTGGAAATATTCCGGCTCGTTCGGGAACCATGCAGTTTCAGGATACCATCGACAAGGGCTTTGATTACTACTATCAAATCGTTTTGTATGACGCACAGAATCACAACGGAGAGGAATCCAATATTGTGCATGTTGAGAATTGATTGTTCCTCAATCAATTAGGGTGTCAAGGTTGCGTTTCAACATCCCTACAATGAACTGATAAGGATAGAATGATGCATCATTTCAGTTATCGTGAAAACATCCTTTTTTGTGAGGATATTTGCCTAAAGGATATTGCCGAGGATGTGGGAACGCCGTTTTACCTATACAGCCACGCAACGGTCAAACGCCATTTTCTCATTTTCGATGGCGCCTTCGATGGGGTAGACAGACTGATCTGCTATTCGGCGAAGGCCAATTCGAATCTCGCCATTTTGACGCTCTTGGCGAAGCTGGGTGCCGGTCTTGACATTGTCTCCGGCGGGGAGCTTTATAAAGGTCTGAAAGCGGGTTTTACAGCCGATAAAATTGTCTATTCAGGTGTCGGCAAACGCGTCGATGAAATCGATTTTGCTCTGCGGGAAGGCATCCTCATGTTCAATGTGGAATCCCTGGAGGAATTGGCCCTCATCGACACCCGTGCGGCACTGCTGGACACCGTCGCCCCCATCGCTATTCGGGTCAATCCGGACGTGGACCCCAAGACGCATCCCTATATTTCCACCGGGTTAAAAAAAAATAAATTTGGTATCGACACCGATACGGCCATCAAAGCCTACGAGATGGCTGCCACATTACAACATGTGAACATTTTGGGGATCGATTGTCATATCGGATCACAAATTTCAGAGGCCAAGCCCTTTCAGGATGCCCTTGGAAACATGCTGTCCCTGTTGGCTGAGCTCAGACACAAGGGCATTGAGATCTCCCACCTTGATATGGGGGGTGGCCTGGGTATCACCTATCAGGGGGAGGCGCCCCCTGAACCGAACGCGTATGCCAAGGCGATCAAAAAAGTGTTGAAACCCACGGATTATAAACTCATTCTTGAACCTGGACGTGTAATCGTCGGCAATGCTGGCATCCTCGTTACCAGCGTTTTGTATCGAAAATCTGCGAATGACAAAGCCTTTGTCATTACCGACGCCGGCATGAACGATCTAATACGGCCATCGTTGTATCAGGCGTTTCATGCCATTCAAGCGGTAGTGAAAAAAAACACAAATCCAATCAGGGCCGATGTGGTGGGCCCGATCTGTGAGTCAGGAGACTTTTTAGCGCTTGATCGGGAAATGGCTGATGTCCAGAAAGGGGATCTTTTGGCGGTTATGAGTGCCGGTGCCTATGGCTTTGCCATGTCGTCAAACTACTGTTCACGCCCAAAGGTTCCCGAAGTCATGGTGAAAGGGGACGCTTACAGCGTTACCAACAGGCGCCAGAGTTATGAAGATCTAATACGCAACGAAAGTATACCGGATTTCCTATGAAAAGAATACCTTTCTACAAGATGAGCGGCAGCGGCAATGATTTTATCCTGATAGACAATCGGGAGGGTGTCGTGGAAGATCAATGCCTGAAACAATTGGTGGTAGGCGCCTGTCGAAGAAAAATGTCAGCCGGCGCAGACGGTTTGCTTCTGGTTGAAAAAAGTTCCCGGGCAGATTTTAAATGGCGCTTTTACAACGCCGACGGCAGTCGGGCGGAGATGTGCGGAAATGGTGCCCGTTGTGTCAGTCGTTTCGCTTTTTTGACGGGCATCAGCGGACCGGAACTTTCTTTTGAAACCGATGTGGGACTCGTGACGGCAGAAATTGTTGGTGAACGGGTAAAAATCGGCATGACCGATCCGACCGATCTTAAAGAGAACAGAACCCTCCGTGTGGGAGAAACCGTTTTCCATTATGATTTTATCAATACGGGTGTGCCGCATGTCGTGCTAGCCACCGATGATATCGAAGGCCTGGATGTGTTTGAATTGGGACGTGCCATTCGACATCACGTGAGATTTTCGCCCGCCGGCACGAATGTAAACTTCATGAAACCCATCGGAGATACGACCATTGCCGTCAGGACCTATGAGCGCGGGGTCGAAGATGAAACCCTGGCTTGTGGCACGGGCTGCGTGGCGGCTACCCTGATGATGGGTTTGAAGCATCAGTGGACATCGCCTGTCGATGTCAAAACGCGTAGCAACGAGATGCTTCGTGTCTACTACACCTTAGCGGGAGAAACCTTTTCCCAGATATATTTGGAGGGCGACGCACGGGTGATCTACCAGGGAACGCTATGGGATGAAGCATGGAAAAGCGCTTAAACGAATGAACATGCATCAGGCATTTATTTCGGTTGGGTCTAACGTGGGGGATAAAATTGAAAACTGCCGCAAAGGCACCAACGAACTGCTGGCAGATAGCCGATCGACCCTGATCAAGTCTTCTTCATTTTATCGAACGAGTCCTGTGGATTATGAAGATCAGGACTGGTTTGTCAATCTGGTAGTAAAGATCAACACATCCCTGGGCCCCTTTGAACTGTTGGACGAGATCCAGGGCATCCAAGCGGCTGTTGGCCGTAAAACCAACAGCATACGTTTCGGGCCGCGTGTTCTCGATCTGGATATCATTTTCTTCAATGACCAGGTGATCCGCACAGACACATTGGAAATTCCGCATCCCCGGATGCATAAAAGGCGCTTTGTATTAAAACCCATTTGTGATATAGAGCCGTCCATGGTTCATCCCCTGTTGGGAAAAGACATGCGATCGCTATTGAATCGTCTGAAGGATACGGAACAAAGGGTCTTAGAAATTCGATGAAACTACTGGTACTACTGGTTGTGGGATATGTCTGCTACCGGGCAATAAAAAATTGGATGATGACCGGATCACCAGCGCCGGATAAGGTTTCTTCCGCTTCTGTGGGCGAGATCGATGATGTCATGATCCAGGATCCGGTTTGCGGTATCTATGTTCCGAAAGGTAACAGTGTTGGACTGCAGTATAAAGGTCAAGAACTGTTCTTTTGCAGTCAAGAATGCAAAGCTAAATTCATCGATTCCCACAAACAAGCACAATAGGTATCAACAATACATTGAAAGCCTATGGAAACCATGCCGTTCAATGATAAAATGAAAGAAACGTTGAGCCAGCCCAACACCTTGACGTTGTGTAGAATTGGGGCCATACCGATCATTGTTCTGTTGCTGTATTATCCGAATCGAATCTGCACCTTTATTGCAGCGCTCTTCTTCAGTGCTGCCGCCATAACGGATTATCTGGATGGGTACCTGGCGCGTCGAAGAGGCTTGGTTACCAGTTTCGGCAAGATCATGGATCCGGTGGCGGACAAACTGCTGGTATCTTCCACGTTTGTCATGCTGGTGTACCATGGATGGGTGCCTGCCTGGATCGTGTGTATCATTATCGGACGGGAACTGGCCGTAACGGGGCTTAGAAATATTATTGCCGAAACCGGCGGAGATGTTTCGGCATCCTGGTTGGGAAAGTACAAGACAGGCTTTCAAATAGCGGCCATTATCCCGACCATCTTTCACTACACCTATTTCGGAATTCATCTGCACGTTATCGGGGCCTTTTTTCTGTGGGGAGCGCTTGTATTTACAATTTGGTCGGGCGCTGATTATTTTATTCGGGCCCGGCATCTCTTGGCGCAGTAGTCTATAAAAATCGGGTCACAGGACCCCGCCCATCAGGGCGGGGTGCATGGCCCAAAAGGTTTTTATCCACCTTCGCAGAATACCACGAGCATGCGCGTGGGGCTGCATTTCAAAATGGATTCCAGGACCCCGAATAGACCTGGACTTAGGTCAAGTCACGGTGAACGCACCGGGTTTTGCGCTTCATTAAAGCGAGGCTGTCGCGTTCCATCAATTCGTAAAACGAATTTATTTTATATTGACAAACGATCCATATCCCGTTAAAAAACGCCAACCCAATGAGCGGGAATAACTCAGTGGTAGAGTGCGACCTTGCCAAGGTCGAAGTCGCGGGTTCAAATCCCGTTTCCCGCTCCATTTTTATAGGCGGCATAGCCAAGTGGTAAGGCAGCGGTCTGCAAAACCGCTATTCTCCGGTTCAAATCCGGATGCCGCCTCCATATAATATCAAAGGCTTGTAAGAATGTGCGTATCTTGCAAGCCTATTTTTGTTGTTTAAATAATAAGATCTTCGTATTCAGTTTTCACCCTATAGAGCACTCCCCGACGAACGTATTCATTTTGGCTGCGCTACTGAGTGCCCTGCCAATGAACCCGTCAGGGGTATGAATATTCGGGCTTGAATGGAAAAAACAGAAAACTATCCGCCGATAATGATCGCATGGATGGTCTGGGGTCTGGGTGCGATTTTCTACCTCATCGGATTTTACCAGCGCGTGGCTCCTGCGGTCATGACCTCGGAATTGATGCTGTCTTTCAACATCAGTGCTGCTGGGTTGGGCAATTTGTCAGGAATATATTTTTACAGTTATGTGGCCATGCAGATACCCACCGGTATTCTTGCCGATCGCTGGGGGCCACGCCGTCTGCTCAGTTTGGGCGCACTGGTTGCCGGGGCAGGCGCTCTGATTTTTGCCACGGCTTCCAGTTTCATATGGGCCGGCATCGGACGTCTGTTGATCGGCGGGTCGGTGGCTGTCGCGTTTGTCGCTATGCTGAAGCTTGCCGTGCATTGGTTTAACCCGCGTCAATTTACATTGACTTCGGGCTTGGCCCTCTTTTGCGGGATTATAGGGGCTGTCTTTGCCGGAGTTCCTTTAAGGCTATTGATCAGTGCCCTGGGGTGGCGTCCGGTTATGTTGGTGTCGGGTTTCGTCACCCTGGCTGTTGCAGGCCTGATTTGGTTGCTGGTACGTGACGATCCTGGAGAAAAAGGATATCGCTCTTACGCCTATGCCGATTTGGGCTTGACATCGCCCCTTGGGGTTATTGCCGGCATAAAGGAGATTTTCAAACACCGCAATCCATGGTTGTTGTGCTTCATCCCTGGAGGCATTGTGGGCAGTGTTTTGACCTTTTCGGGTCTCTGGGGCGTTCCGTTCTTGACGACCCATTATGGGTTGTCTCAAGCTGGTGCCGCTGCCTTATGTTCGACGCTCCTGGTGGCCTGGGCGATTGGCGGTCCTGTCTTCGGCGTCCTGTCCGATCGTATCGGGCGACGAAAACCTCTCTATGTATTCGGTTGTATCATTCTGGTCCTATGCCTGGACGGTGGTAATCTTTGTTCCGGGGCTGCCATTGAAGGTTCTTACGGCGCTGCTCGTGTTGATCGGATTTGCCTCCGGCTGCATGATAATCGGCTTCGCTTTTGTCAAGGAATCGGTGCCACCTTTTCTGGCCGGAACCGTTTCAGGTATTTGCAACATGGGGGTCATGCTTGGCCCTATGGTGCTTCAACCTGCCGTTGGACTCATTCTGGATCTACACAGCGTTTCTCACACGGTTGATGGTATAAGGGCTTTCAGTCTCGAGGCGTATCAGCTTGGTTTCTCGCTAATGCTTGTTTGGCTTGTACTGGGGGCTGTTCTGATCCTTTTTAGCGTTGAAACCGGATGCGAACAGATGGCGTGACGTGAACCAAGTGCTCGAACTTGCAACCTAACCTTCGTAAGGACCACTCGAAGCAACCAATTAAGATGGTGTTCGGCAAGCTACCAGTGTCGGTCGCTAGCAAGCCAATGCCACCATCGGGTGTTCCTAACGATCCTTCACGCACGTACTGAGCGGATGCGCTGTTCTTTCTCACATCTGCCTGACCCATTCAGTCAGTGCCCGCTTTGGCTGCTTTGATTTTCGAGTATCCTGGAATCAGGGTCTGGGTGCTGCTCACACCGGAGATGCCCCTGATATGGTCGTGAACGAAATTGCCGATAATCTCGGCGTCAGATGCGAGCAAGTCCCTTGTGAGGACGATCTTGGCGATGATGTCCACATCCCCGTGAACCGAGTGAAGTTCTTTAACCTCGTCATGGACAAATAATTTGTCCATGATACGATATTCGCTTTTTGCCTTGACGATGATCAGTACAAAGGCGGTGATGTCTCGTTGCAACTCGGGATACTGCTGTTCTTTCATGTCTGCCATTTTGTTTCTAAACGCCTCCATGTCCTTGGGGATCTGTTTGTCGATCCCGATGCCGTATTTATGCGATAGTTTTCTTTCCCATTGATGAAAAGAAATGTAGGCATACAGGTCTGACAAGGTTCGATTTTCAAAGTGTCGAATGAGCTGCTCTTTCTCAATGATAGCAATGAGCGGGCTGTAAATGGTCTTGTACCAATCTTGGGCCGATTCCTTGATGGATACTTTTCTGCCTGTAATCCGCCAGAGATAATCCTGGTGTTTTCTGATTTGTTCTTCGAGATGGTCATATTGGCCTAATTCTGTCAGGTCGATCGACTGTGACAGGCCTGTCTTTTCAAAGAAATGCTGTCGTTGCCGATACAGGATGTTTTCGATGGTGTTTTTCGACGGAATAAACTCGACAATATCTGCCAGAATCGTGTCGTGCCCGAACTCTTTGGCAGCCGAAACACGGTGGTTGCCGTCAAGGACGTAAAATTCGTCCTTGATCTGATAAAGTTTGACCGGTGGTAGTCGCTTCCCGCTACGCATGGAAGCCTTGATGTTTTCAAGTCGCTCCGATGGAATATGCTTCTTGATGCGAAAGCGGTTGTCGAAGTCCTGATAGCGCCCCACACTGCCTGTGATCTGATCGAGTGGAACTGAACAGCTGCCACGTTTGACCGTGTCAAAGGCGCCCTCATTGAGCTGGTTTTCTCTAAAGCTCTTGGTCTCCGCCAGCTTTTCTGAGCTAAGACGAACACAATTTTTTGGTGAACGTTTTTTTTTAAATAGTGACTTTAAGAATCGTGTAGCCATAGCTGTTAACGACCTTTGTGTTGTCGATGTTCGTGACCCTGTCTGTAAAACGGTCAAAGTGTGCATGAATATGACCATGGATGAAATATTTAGGTGCATAGCGACTGATAAGCCATCGGAAACTCTTAAATCCCTTGTGGCAGCGATCCTCGGCATCATGAACGTGCCTCGGCGGGGCATGAGAAACGATGATGTCAATACCACCCTTCCACCAGAGACCCAACTTCAAATTACGTACCATCCGGCGCATCTGGCGCTCGGTATATTGATTGGGGCCACCATTGTACCATCGGGAACCTTCAAGCCCTAATATCTTAACACCCATAAACTGAACCAGCTTTCCATGGATGTTAATGCATCCGTTGGGCGGTTTGAGATCGTAACGGATATCGTGATTCCCTTTTACGAAATAAAGTGGTGCTTGCACCCGGTTGGCTATCAGCGTCAGGTATTCCGGTGGCAGGTCGCCACAGGATAGAATCAGGTCGATCCCGGAAAAACGGTTGGCGTCAAACGAATCGTTGAGAATCGGTTCGACACGATCTGAAATGGTTAAAATTCTCATGTAAGGGTGTTTATTTTTCAATTCTCGACCCCGTGCATCGTCAACCAAGCCTAACACCTCAACTTTCGGGATTGAAGAACCTCGCAGCAAGCTGCGAGGAATGTTGTGCCACAGGCGCTGACGTAAATGCCTTAAGGGGCTCAAACAGCGCAGAACGCCATTGGATCACCCATCTTGCTAAGCTTGGGTAAAACCCGAAAGTAGAGCTAAAACTATATGGATCTTCTCCCAATTTATATGAACCGGATATCATCGTCTGCGTTTCCAATAACTCTTTATAATTCTTAAGCATTCAGCTGATGCCTCACTTCATCTCACTCGAACCCTGGACCCCTGGAATCCTTGAATCCTTAATTTGGATCAACTCTTTTGGAGATGATCCAACTATATTAATACCACAAGGGCCCCCGTATTGGCGATAGCTAATTGAGCCTTCGGGGTGTTTTCAATCACTTAGGCGCAGGAGGGGTCATCAGCGAGTTCAGCGCGCAAACACATGTATAAGGCAGTCTAAGATATTCTTGGCACGAATTAACGCTTGACATGTAGATACGATGTAGCTATTTAGTAATCACATTGTGTCAAACGGCAAAGATCCTGTTTTCTGAATCAGCAAGAGAAAAACAGGGTCTCGGCGGCCAAGACCCGCGATCCGCTCAACCCATGAATAAAAATGTAATTGCAGTAACTTAGGTACATTCATCTTTTGTTCGACGGGCGGGATCGTTTTTTGGCCTTGGTGCCGGCAGCCGATGATCAAAGAAAAAAAGATACCACGGTTATAGGTATTATTGAAGGGTAGAAGGGGAAAAAAATGAGGTACGCAGAGACGGGATTTAACTTAGAAGTTGATCTGACCCGGGGAAACATTGAGAGGGTCGCAACGGACCCCAAAGACACGGCGCTTTATCTGGGAGGGTTAGGCACGAATGCCAAGATATTGTGGGACAGGGTTCCGCCGGAAGTGGAACCTTTTTCCCCTGACAATCTGCTCATATTTGCCGCCGGCCTTTTGTGCGGTACACCCGCCACCGGATGTAATCGAACCATTGTTTCTACCATTTCTCCCCAGACCCGCTTGATGGCATTTTCAATGATGGGTGGGTTTTGGGCACCCGAATTGAAGTACGCCGGTTATGACAAAGTGATTCTGCGTGGCAAGTCTCCTGATCTGGTCTATTTGTGGATACACAACGACAAGGTAGAGATACGGGACGCCTCTCATTTGCAGGGCAAAGGATCGAATGAAACGGCCGAGTTGATTCGAAAGGAGTTGAAAGAGCCCAAAGCCCAGGTGTTGGCTATCGGCCTGGCCGGTGAAAACCGGGTCTATTTTGCTTCCATCGAGCAGGGCCGGTCCAGTGCCAGCCGTGGCGGCATCGGGGCCGTAATGGGTGACAAGCGGGTAAAGGCCATCGTTGTCCGTGGCACAAACGACATCAACGTGGCGCAACCGGATGAATATCTGGCGCTTTGCAATGAAGTCCTGGAATACATAAAATTCAGAGAAAAAAACCCGATTCCAGGCGTAATTCCCATTTTATCCGTACTTGGGTCACCCCAGGAGATGGCGATCCATGACGAGAAGTGGCACACCGAAAATTTCTCCTGGGGCAATGCCCGCCATCGTAGAAAAGGTTTTTGGAACGATGACATCGCCAAAGAGTGGAAGGATACCCTGGAAAATGCGCGGACGCGTCTGATCAGTTGCTATAACTGCCCGATGAAATGCGGGGCGACGCTTTCCATGCCAGGGCTTCAAACGTACATGATGAAATGCTTCACGAAACTGACCTATACCATGGCGGCCATGTCAAATCTGGATTTTGGATTAACCATCGCACAACGTGCGACGGAGTATGGTGTGGACGGGTACTCGGCACCGCAAGTGATGGCCTTCGCTCTGGAGCTTTATGAGGCCGGTATCTTTACCGATAATGACCTGCAAGGGATGCCTTCCGGCACCGAGGAGAGATTTTTCTGGTTGCTTGACAAGATTGTGCGCCGGGAAGGTGTCGGTGATGTTTTAGCCAACGGCACGTATTGGGCCGCCAAAGAAATCGGCCAAGGCGCTGAAGCCTACGCACACAACAATATAAAAAAGCATGAGCAGCTGCCTCTCAAGTTGGGCACATTGAATCCGATCTATTTCTTGATGTATTGTACCGGCGAAAAAATTAACATTACCCAGATCGAAGGCCAGTTCCCCCAGGGGCCTTTTCCGAAAAGAGAGCACAGAGAAAAGTTTGTGAAAGATTGGTTTCAGGTTCCTGACGATAAATTCAAACAGTATTTTCTGGATTGGGAGCCACGCGGAGAGAACTCGATGCCATATTATCCAACCGTTGAAATGACGTGTGACATTGTCGACTGGATGGAGCGCATGCACTACATCGACGATGCCCTCGGCATGTGCGCCGGTTTGTCGTCTTTTCATCTGAAACCGCCCTATCATATACACAACTACCCGAAATTCATCTCGGCCGGTACCGGGATCGATATGGATGAAGACAAACTGACGCAGGCAGCCAAGCGGTACCGCACCTTGGTCAGGGCCATCAACATTCGAAGAGGTATGCGCAGAAAAGATGAAAAACCACCCGAAGACCATTGGAAGAAAAGAATTCCCGAGCTCGAAAAGGAGCTTTTGGATACCTATTACCAATACAAAGGCTGGAATCTTGATGGGATTCCCACCAAAGCATCCTTAGATGAATTGGGTTTGGATTACGTGAGTGAAGACTTTGTAAAAAGAGGAATCTTGTGATCAAAACAATCCCAAGCGTTTTCAAGCCCATGTTTTGGTCATTTACGCATTCGATATTTGGATTTGTTTTCAGGGGGGAGAACCGTGACAGGCGAGAAAAAAGTAAAAAAAATCAAAACCATAAGGGTTGACGTCGATAAATGCAACGGTTGCAGGGCGTGTGAGGTTATCTGTTCTGCGTTTCACGCTGCCCCGAAGTATAGCAGCAACAATCCGGCCAGATCCCGTATTCGGGTGATTCGTGAACCACTCACCGATATCTATGTGCCTGTATACGCGGGTGAGTACACCCCGGCCGAATGTGCTGGTAGAGACAAATATACGATCGATGGCAAGGAATACGACGAGTGCGCCTTTTGCCGGGCTTCCTGCCCGTCCAGGGACGAGTTCAAAGAACCGGATTCCGGTTTGCCCCTAAAATGCGACATGTGTGAAGGCGAAGACGAACCCATGTGCGTCAAGTGGTGTCTCGCGGATGCCCTGATTTATGAAGAAAGGGAAGAGGAAGTTCAAGAAGAAGTAGAGCAGGAGGAACTTGAGATCGGGCTGGAATCGCTGGCCAATAAATATGGCATGGACAAGATAAAGGATGCCGTTGCCCGATTGTCAGAAAAAGAGTAAATCCTCCTGCGCTTGGGCGCAGCGAAAATTCCCAGGTGGAAAATGGTGTCCATTTTCCTGGAAACCATCTATGACGACTGGGCTTGGTGAGTAAAACAATTATTTTTTTTTAGCAAAGAAGATCGAGATCAAAGCAAATAAAGAGGAAAGAAAACGACCGTGGAGACCGTAGCCCCTTTCAAAGAAGTCCTCGATGAGATCAAAGACGCCGGTGGTAATGCCTTCAAGTTATGTTTTCAATGCGGGTTGTGCGATGTCGTGTGTCCGTGGAACAGGGTCAGACAATTCAGCATGCGCAAGATAATCCGGGAGGCCACCTTCGGGTTGACGGAGATAGACGGCGAAGATATCTGGCGATGCACCACTTGTGGAAGATGTCCCGATCGTTGTCCCAGAGGTGTAAAGCAGATAGAACTTGGCGTATCCATACGCAGGGTCGCTTCGGAATACGACGTTTTTCCCGCTTCTGTGCGTTCCGCCCGTACGGCCAGGAGTAGCCTTATTTCTGAAGGCAACCCCTTGCAGGGGGATCAAACAAAGCGTGCGGATTGGGCCAAGGGGCTTTCTGTAAAACCGTTCACTGAGGAAATGGACGTCTTATATTTCGTCGGTTGTTACCTCAGCTACGACCCAAGAATGAGAAAAGTTGCTGTTGCCACAGTCAATATCCTTAACCAGGCAGGGATCGATTTTGGAATTTTAGGCGACAAGGAAAAATGCTGTGGGGAAAGTATTCGCAAAACGGGAAGCGAGGAAGTCTTCAAAAATTTAGCGCGGCATAACATAAAAACATTTATCGACAATGGGGTGAAAAAAATCATTGTTTCTTCCCCGCACTGCTACCACACCCTAAAAAACGAGTACCCCGAATTTATGGTCAACTTTGAAGTCGTTCATATCGCCCAATATTTATTCAAGCTGTTGAATGAGGGAAGACTTGAACTCACCAAGGCGTACGGGAAAAAAGTGACGTATCATGACCCATGTTACCTGGGACGGCACAATGACCTGTACGACGAACCGCGAGAGGTTTTAAAGAAAATACCGGGTTTAGAATTGATGGAAATGGTTGATTATGGCAAAGACAGTCTCTGCTGCGGGGGGGGTGGGGGAAGGATTTGGATGGATACGCCCAAAAAAGAAAGATTCTCCGATCTTCGATTAGAACAAGCCAAAGAGATCGGGGCTGAGGTGTTGGTTACTGCCTGTCCCTACTGCATCACCAATTTTGAAGAAAGCCGCCTCAACCTGGAATATGAAGACATTTTGGAAATCAAGGATGTTACCGAAATCATCCAAGACGTTATGTGACCTTCAAGCGCTAGCAGAAGAAGATATGTAAGTAAAAATGACCAACCTGACGAGGTGCTAGAAAGTGGAAAACGACGTACTGCCTAAAGAAATAATTCAACAAATATCTGGACGACTTGGCGACAGTCATTTTGGAGACGTAATGGTTGTCGGGGGCGGGGTCAGCGGCATTCAAGCCTCTCTCGATCTTGCCGCGGCTGGGTTCAAGGTTTATCTGGTCGAGAAGGGGCCGAGCATTGGCGGGCATATGGCCCAGCTCGACAAGACCTTTCCCACCAATGACTGCTCCATGTGAATTCTCTCGCCCAAACTGGTCGAGGTCGGCCGGCATCCAAATATAGAGGTTTTGACATATACTGATGTTGACGGTGTAGCAGGGGAATTAGGAAATTTCAAGGTAACCCTGACCCAGAAGCCCAGATATATTATCGAGGAGAAATGTACGGGTTGTACCACCTGCGTTGCGTACTGCCCGGTTCAATACCCCGATCAATTCAACCAGGAAATATCGAACAATAAAGCGGTCCATGTATACTTCTCGCAGGCAATTCCCCTCATTACCTATATCGATGAAAGCTGTCTTTTCCTCAAAGAGAAAAAATGTGATATCTGCCGAAGCGTGTGTCAGACCGGTGCAATTGATTTCAGTCAAACAACCCAGAAGGTAGACATAAACGTCGGGGCGATCATTCTTTCCACCGGTATAGAACCTTTTGATCCTAAGGTTAAAGATGAATATTGTTACCGAAAATTGGAGAACGTGGTCACCAGTATGGACTATGAACGGCTGTTGGCCTCCACCGGGCCCTACGAAGGCAAGGTGCTGCGATCGTCGGACAAGAAACATCCTCAAAAAATAGCCTGGATTCAATGTGTGGGCTCCAGACGGGTTACCGCGAACGAGAACAGCTACTGTTCGGGTGTATGCTGCACCTATACCCAGAAACAGGTCATTTTGACCAAAGACCATCATGCAGATGCAGCGTGCACCATATTTCATAACGATATACGCTCGCATGGCAAGGATTTTGAACGATACTACCAAAGAGCGCAAGAACTTCCCGGGGTTCGATTTGTCAGAAGCTATGCATCCATAGAAAGGGAGATTCCGGCAACCAAGAATGTCGTCGTAAGATACGCAACACCGGATGAGGGTGTCAAAGAAGAAGAATTCGATATGGTGGTATTGTCCGTTGGATTGAATCCGCCTGCAGACCATGCGTTGCTTGCGCAAAAATTTGGAATCGAACTCAATTCACATGGATTTGCTAAGTCAACCCATGCGAATCCGCTAGAGACCACCCGGCCGGGCATCTTTGTGAGCGGGGCTTTTCAGGGGCCAACAGATATCCCCGAGTCGGTTTTTACCGCCAGCGGAGCCGGCGCCCAATGTGGTGAATCCCTTGACTACCGGCGCGGCAAGCTGGCCAAGGAAAGAAAATATCCAACCGAAAGGGATGTCTCCAAAGAGGAGCCAAAAATTGGCGTCTTTGTGTGTCACTGTGGGGCGAATATCGGCAGTGTGGTAAATGTCCCTGCCACAGTTGAATACGCCTTGACCCTGCCCAATGTTATCTACGCTCAGGAACAGCTATTTTCATGTGCCACCAATTCCGCCAAGGAAATAACGGACCTGGCCAAGGAAAAAGGCCTCAATCGAGTGGTTATCGGCGCCTGCTCTCCCAGGACCCTTGAACCGTTATTCCGGGACACCCTCAGGGAAGCGGGACTGAATCAATACTATTTTGAAATGGCGAATATTCGAGAACATTGCTCATGGGTCCATTCCAAGCAAAAGGAAGCGGCCACTGAAAAGGCAATGGATATCATTCGAATGTCGGTTGCACGGGCCTGCCATTTGGAGCCCTTGCAGGAATTCGATCTGCCCGTAAACAAGGCAGCCTTGGTGGTGGGTGGCGGTATTGCCGGCATGACCTGTGCGCTCTCTATTGCAAACCAGGGACATGAGGTTCATCTGTTGGAAAAGGACAAAGAACTGGGGGGAATGGCACGCAGAATTCCCAGCACCCTGGAAGGGATGGATGTTCGGGCATATCTGAAAGATGTGATAGGTGCGGTTTATAGAAACCCCTTGATTCATGTATCCCATGAAGCCACCATCAAAGAAGTTGCCGGCTATGTGGGCAATTTTATCACCACCGTGGCGACTGAAAGTGGCATTAAAACAATAAAACATGGTGCCTCCATCCTCGCCATAGGCGCCGATGTTTACAAACCCACTGAATACCTTTATGGCGAAAACGACCAGGTATTAACCCATATTGAGCTGGGGGAACAGATTGCCGATGGTGAAGAAAAGGTAATAAATGCCCAGAGTCTGGTGATGATCCAGTGTGTTGGCTGCAGAAACGAGGACAGGAATTACTGCAGCAGGGTGTGTTGCAGTCATGCCATTAAGAACGCCTTGAAACTCAAACAGATAAACCCCAAAATGGATATCTACATTCTCTTCCGTGACATGCGAACCTATGGGTTCAGGGAGGACTTTTACCGGGAAGCCTCAGAAAAAGAGGTGCGGTTCATCCGTTATGATCCGGATGACAAACCCCAGGTGGAAGCAGTAGAAGAGGGCGGACGCTCTATTCTAAGGGTAACCGTCCCCGATCCCATTTTGGGACAACGGCTTGAGCTGGATGCCGATGTACTGTCATTGGCCGCCGCGGTCATTCCGGCTTCATCAACCAAGGAAGTGGCTGGATTATTTAAGGTAACGTTGAGTCCGGACGACTTCTTCAAAGAAGCCCATGTCAAATTAAAACCGGTGGAGTTTGCTGCAGACGGCGTTTTCCTTTGTGGAACGGCTCACTATCCCAAGCATATACCGGAAACGATCAACCAGGCGTATGGCGCTGCAGGCCGGGTGTTGACGCTTCTATCACAAGATACCGTCATTGCCTCGGGTTCGGTTTGCGAGGTGATAGAGAACGATTGTGTATCGTGTGGGGCATGTATTACGGCTTGTACGTATGATGCGATTGAATTTATTGATACACCCAAAGGCAAAAAAGCCTGGGTCAACCCTATTCTATGTAAGGGGGACGGTGTCTGCAACGCAAAGTGCCCAACGAATGCTATCGTGCTCAAGCATTTCACTGATGAAGAGATTCTGAGTCAGATTGATGCGGCGTAAAAAGAGCTATAAATACTAAATCCGAATTTCAAAAACTAAGAACACCTAATTGCGAGGTAAGATTAGAATGCGTAACGGTTTTGAGTTTAAACCAAAGATTCTCGGTTTTGTATGCCATTGGTGAGCATACGGCGCTGCTGACCTGGCTGGAGTTTCCAGACTGCAATATACAAATGAAATCAGGCTAATTCGCGTCATGTGTTCCGGCAGAGTCGATCTGGAATTTATTCTCAGGGCCTTCTCAAATGGACAAGATGGCGTCTTTATTGGCGGATGCCGGTTGAATGAATGCAACTATATTACCCATGGTAATTTCGATGCACTGAGCATTACGTACCTATGCAGAAAAATAATGAAACACATCGGGCTGAACCCGGAAAGACTCAGAATCGAATTCATGTCCGGCGCCGATGGAAACCTTCTGGCCGAAGTCACCAACGAATTCACGGAAAAGGTGAAAGCCTTAGGGCCCATTGGCAAGGGTGAAGGTTTAGACGACACGATGCTCAAATTCAACCTTCGAAGCCGTTAGAAAATTAATCCCCTTCATTAAACTGCTGGAAAGGGAGCGGTTCAGGGTGCCCGTAAAATCCGAAACAGCATACAAGGAATTTTTCGAAAGCACCGAGGTAAACAGACTCTTTGATGAAATAATGCGTGAAAAATTGGCCATCAGCCAAATAATGTTGCTACTGGAGAAAAAGCCCCTTTCAACGAGGGACATCTCTGAAAAATTGGGTTTGAACCCCTCTGCGGTGTCGAAATACATGAACCGTTCATCCAGACAGGGTTTGGTCCGCTACGATACAACCAGCAATTGTTATGCAGCGGCTCTAAGCACTTCATGATAGGGTGATGTCGGATCCGTCGTATTTTCCAAGCAATTCGGATGGGGGGCAAGAAGAATAGGAAAGCCGTCATGAATATGGATAGAATCGATCAGATTGTTGACAAACACCATGCTGAAGCAAGTTCCTTGATTCAAATATTGTTGGATATCCAAAGCGAAAATCACTGGCTTCCCAAGGAAGCCTTGCATAGGGTTGGCGAACGTTTAGACGTGCCTGCAAGCCGGATACAGCATATCGCCACCTTTTATAAAGCGTTTAGTTTGGTTCCGAAAGGACGCCACGAAGTTCACATTTGTGTGGGCACCGCATGCCATGTCCGCGGTGCGACGCGTATCCTCGATACGGTGCAGGAGGTGACAGGTATCAAATCCGGGGAAACGGACCTGGATTTGAAGTTTAGCCTGGAAACGGTCAACTGTCTCGGTTGCTGTGCTTTGGGACCGGTAATGGAAGTCGATGGAAAAGTTCACGGCAAGATGTCGCCAGACAGATCGGTAGATGTGTTAAAACACTTTGACGGAAGGTGAGCATTTCAGCGCTTCGTTCTGACTTAGACCTTTCATATTCGGTGGAGGCCCAGAGTGATTCTAGCCACTGATCGCCAAGGATATATAAATAAGTGTAATATCGATGCGTGAGGAAGGGAATAATATGGCGCGGTTGAGCTCGTCTGAAGCACTAGAGAACTTCAGAAAAGAACTAGTATCAAAAAGAGATCCCAACAAGCCTTGCATATCCATATGTGCCGGCGCCGGTTGTATTGCATCCGGTGCGGATGACGTCATAGACGCTTTTAGAGAAGAGATTGAAAAACAAGGTTTGCTGGCCGAGGTGGATACCAAAGGAACCGGGTGCCCTGGATTTTGTGAGAGAGGACCCGTTGTGGTGATTTACCCGCAGGAGATTTGCTATCTAGAGGTAACGGCAGAAGATGTTCCCGAGATTATCTCACAGACCGTAAAGGAGAAGAAAGTCATTGATCGTCTGCTTTATAAAGATTCGGTCACGGGCGAACACGCCATCCATGAAAGCGATATCCCCTTTTATAAACATCAACAACGAACCTTGCTGTGCCATAACAGCAGGATTGATTCAAAAAGTATCGATGACTATCTGGCCATTGATGGTTATTCGGCATTGGCCAAAGCGCTTTTCCAGATGGCGGCTGGAGAGGTATTGACGGAAGTTAAAAATTCACGTCTGAGAGGAAGGGGGGGGGCCGGTTTCCCCACCGGTAGAAAGTGGGAAGGGTCTCGCGATGCCACCGAGCCCATAAAATATGTAATCGTTAATGCCGACGAGGGTGATCCGGGAGCATTCATGGATAGGGCGCTTCTTGAAGGAAATCCGCATTCCATTTTAGAGGGATTGATCATTGGCGGCTATGCCATCGGATCCAAGGAGGGCTATATTTATGTTCGGCAGGAATATCCCCTGGCGGTGGCGAATATAAGTCTTGCCATTCAGCAGGCTGAGGCCTATGGGTTGCTCGGGAAAAATATCCTTGGTTCAGGCTTTGATTTCAAGGTGTTCGTGCATCAGGGCGCCGGCGCTTTTGTCTGTGGTGAATCAACCGCCCTGATGACGGCATTGGAAGGCAGGGTTGGCGAACCCAGGCCCAAGTATGTTCGCTCCAACGTCAAGGGTCTTTGGGAAAGGCCCAGCGTGTTGAACAATGTCGAAACTTGGGCAAATGTGCCCTTTATCATCAACAAGGGGGCTGACTGGTTCACGCAGGTTGGAACCGAAGGCAGCAAAGGCACCAAGATTTTTTCTCTGGTGGGAAAAATAACCAATACAGGGCTCGTGGAAGTGCCCATGGGCATCACCCTGAGAGATATTATCTACAAGATCGGTGGCGGCATTCCCGGTGACAAGAAGTTCAAAGCAGTACAGACCGGCGGACCTTCCGGCGGGTGTATCCCCGAGGACCAACTGGATTTGAAGGTCGGATTTGATGAACTCACCCAGGCCGGCTCCATGATGGGCTCCGGCGGAATGATCGTCATGGATGAAGATACCTGTATGGTGGATGTCGCCAGGTACTTTATCCATTTTCTCACCGATGAATCTTGCGGCAAATGCGTCCCCTGCCGCGAGGGTTTACGTCAGATGCACAGGATTCTTACCAATATCACCCAAGGGAAGGGGAAGTTAGGTGATATCGAGCTTTTGGAGGAGCTGTCCGAGACAGCCGTCGAGGCCTCTCTTTGTGCGTTAGGTAAGAGTGCCCCTAACCCGTTTTTAAGCACCTTGCGCTACTTCAGAGATGAATATGAGGCCCACATCAGTGAGAAGCGCTGCCCGGCGCTGTCCTGCAAAGAGCTGATCGCTTTCTATATTGAACCGACTCAGTGTACGGCTTGCGGGATTTGCTTCAAGAAGTGTCCTGCAGAAGCCATTGACGGCGGCAAAAAAAAGATTCATATCATCGACCAGGAGAAATGCACCCATTGTGGAACCTGCTTTGAGGTCTGTCCCCCTCGTTTTGGTGCGGTGCAAAAGGTTTCCGGTAAACCTGTTCCCTTTGCTATCCCTGAAGAAGAAAGAATGATCACTAGAAAGAGCAAAAAAAATGAGTGAACTCCTTTTACAGATTGATGGAAAAGAAGTTAAGGCAACGCAAGGGATGACCGTTCTCGAGGCTGCCCAGCAGGCGGGGATATCGATACCCACGCTCTGCCACCACGAAAAATTGGAACCGTATGGGGGCTGCCGACTTTGCATCGTGGAAGTAGAATCTCGCGGTCGGACCAAGCTCGTTGTATCCTGCGTTTACCCGGTTGAGGACAAGTTAATCGTCAGAACCCGATCTGAGAAGGTGGATAGAATCCGCAAAACCCTTATTGAACTACTGTCGGCACATGCGCCTGATTCACCGGTATTGCAGGCCTTGGCACTCGAATATGGCGCAGACATCAACCGTTATGAAAAAGAGACCTCATTTTGCATTCATTGCGGTCTCTGTGTCAGATACTGTGCCGAAGTCAAGAAGAAGCATGCGGTCGGGTTTGTCGACAGAGGCATCAGGAAAGAAATCAGTTTCATTCCGGAAATAGCATCCAAGGTGTGCAATGACTGCAAGGCGTGTTTTCCGCTCTGCCCGACATCGTATCTCCAGGCTGTTTTTGTTTTGACTGAGGCCCTTGCGTTTCCCGGGGCTTCCTCAAAAAAGCAGCAGATCAATAGGTCTGGTTTGAAAAGCCAGCGCAATGGTGCAAGTCATAGCGGCTCGGAGACTGGGAAGCCTGGAGGCTGTGACGCTGCCTAGCGCTCATAGCCAACAACTGTTTTTCATTAAAACCCGGCCCACAGATATAATACATCGAAACGACGAATAAAAAGGAGCATATCTTGAAAATTCTCACAACAGTAAAAAAAGTGGTCGATGTGGAATTGACCATCCGTGTGGAAAGTGGCGCCATTGTTGAAGACGGGCTGCAGTATGTCATGAATGCCTGGGATGAAAATGCGGTGGAAGCGGCTGTTCAGCTTAAGGAAAAGAACCATGCCGAAACAACCCTGGTGAGTATCGGCGGTGGAGACGACAATACCAAAATCATCCGCAAAGGGTTTGCCATGGGTATCGATAACGGGATTCAAGTAGATGATCCGGCCTTGGAAAAGGCTGACGCGCCGATCTTGGCCAAAGTACTGCAAAAAGTCTATGAAAAAGGAGACTATGATCTTGTCATCTTTGGAAAACAAGCCCAGGATACGGATAGTGGACAAACCGGGATCATGTTTGCAGCGTACGCGGGCCTGCCCTGTGTCAGCAATGTTCTCGCAATCGAAGTGATGGATGACCAACACCTAAAGGTCTCCCGCTTGGGAGACGCCGGAACCGAAATGGTTGAATTGGCATTACCCGCAGTGGTCACGGTGAGTGATAGTATCAATGAACCCCGACTGACCCAGATGCGCGGCATCATGATGGCAAAGAAAAAGAAAATCGATGTCATGGATCTGTCGGCACTCGGGACGTCGCTTGAAGACGTCGGAGGCGCTGCGCCAAAATCGGAAGTCGTTGAATTCATAGCATCAAAATCGCGCAAAGCCGGGCAAAAATATGAAGGCGATCCTGCTGAAATTACGGCTCAGGTCGTTGATCTGTTGGTCAACGAAGCCAACGTGCTATAACTAAAAAAAATATCGCTGAAACGAAACTATTTTCGTGACCTATTTAGACAAGGATAACACTATTATGACAAAAATACTCGTCATTGCAGACATTAAAGAAGGTGTGTTGAAGGGCAGCACTGCCGAACTTTTATCAAAAGCCAAGGCCATTGGAGCAGAAACTGCCGTTGTTGCCATCGGGCATCCTATCGAATCGTTAATTCCCGGTTTGGTAAAGGCCGGCTCCGATACGCAATACATTGCCGATGATCCAGGTTTGGAACTGTTTTCAGCCGGCCCATACGCGTCCTGTGTTGTCGACGCAGCCCAACAGTTTGGTGCCAATCTGATCTGGTTCGGTTTTTCCGAAAGCGGTAAGGCCGCTGCCCCGAGGGTTGCCGCTCAACTGGATGCTGCGTGCGCGACCGAAATCACAGACGTGACACTTGACGGAGACCTGATCGAAGTTATCAGACCGGCTATTGCCAATAAAGTGATGCAACGCGTCAAGGTCAACACCGATCGATTGGTGGCAGTTGTTCGGGCCGGCGCCTTCGAGGCAACCGAAGAAATTACGGGAACCGAGAACGTCATAACCCTTTCTGCGCCTGAACCTGATTTAAAGGCCGTGATCAAGGAACTCGTGTCGGATGCAAGCGGTGAAATCGATCTTGCTGATGCCAACATCGTCGTCTCTGTGGGCCGAGGTGCCAAAGATCAAGCGGGTGTCGATCTTGTAAAAGAGTTGGCCAGCGATCTCAACGCCGGTTTCGGCTCTTCGCGGGCCATGGTCGATAGCGGTTTCATGGCCCATAACAAGCAAGTCGGGCAAACCGGCAAAATTGTTGCACCGTCCCTTTATATGGCAATCGGAATCTCCGGGGCCATTCAACACCTGGCCGGAATGAACGGTTCAAGGGTCATACTGGCCGTTAATAAAGATCCCGAAGCCCCGATATTCAATGTGGCTGACTACGGCATCGTCGGAGATTTGTTCGAGGTGGTGCCAATTCTGCGCGAGCAAATCAATAAACATAGGGCGTAACTCCCGTCATCAGCCACTGCCTCTGCTGGTGAGAATTTGAACGGCTTTAAAAAAGGTGCCTATGAATCCCTTTCTCATGTCTTGTCTGCTCATTATCGGACTGGCGATTTTCGGCCGTACGATGCTTAAAAAAATCCGATTGCTGATGGCGCTTGAATCCGCTGACAGGGGCAACCATATCAAGGCACGACTCAAGAATCTATTGGTTCTGGCAATCGGTCAGAAGCGCCTGGTGGGAAGGAAAAAGGAGCGCGCCTCAGGCCTAATGCACGCCTTAATCTTCTGGGGATTCTGTGTCCTGTTGATTCGCAGCCTGACCTTATACGGAGAAGGATTCGTTCACGGATACCAACTTCCTTTTTTAGGTGATCACTACCTGCTGGGGTATCTCTATATTGCCCTTAAAGACATCATGGAAGGGATCGTTCTGATGATGGTTATCTATGCCATCGTTCGCCGAGCGATTTTTAAACCGCAACGCCTGCACAATACGTGGGAGGCCTATTTTGTCTTGGGAATGATCGGCGTTCTGATGGTTTCCGATCTCTTATACGACGGCGCTCGTTATAACTTGATCATGCACCATCAAAACTCGGCCAATCTACATTTTTTTAATAATCCGCAGTATGGCTTCGAGTTTATTTGGACACCCCTTTCCGTGGGGGCGGCAGCCGTCATATCCGGAATGGGTCAGGATGCCATTTTCTATGTCATGATCGGTATGTTCTGGTTGCATATCATCACCCAATTGACGTTCCTCAATTTTTTGCCGCTAGGCAAGCACTTTCATGTCATCACCGCGCTTCCCAATGTCTTTTTAAAAAATCTTGGATATCCTCACCAAAAGACCAAACTGCTGGATTTGGAAGATGAAGCCGCCTGGGAAGACGAATCACTGGGAATGAATTACATCCACCAGCTGGATTGGAAACAGGGACTGGATCTTTACACCTGTACCGAGTGCGGCCGCTGTAAAGACGTTTGCCCCACATATATCACTGACAAACCGCTAAACCTGCACGAATTCAATGATAAGCTAAAATTGGAGCTATTCGAAAACACGGACAAGATTATCAAAAGAGCCATGTTATCCGCTGCCATCAAAGGTGAAGGCGATGCAGACCAAACAGATCAAATAAAAGCACAGATGGTTGCCCTCAACAGCGAAAAACAACTGATCGGCGATGTGATATCCCATGACACGCTCTGGGCCTGCACCACCTGCCGCGCCTGTGAAGAGGTCTGCCCGGTGGCAATCGAACATGTCCCCCGAATAATAGCCATGCGACAGGGACAAACGTTGATGGCGGAAACGTATCCCAAGGAGTTGAACCCAGCCCTCAAAGGGCTCGAGCGTAACGGCAATCCATGGGGAATCGGGTATGACAAACGCGCCGATTGGGCGGATGGGTTAGATGTCAAACGAATGGCCGATAAGCCTGATGTCGACTATCTGCTCTGGGTTGGTTGTGCCGGTTCATTCGATGATCGAAGCAAAAAAGTGTCCACCAGTCTGGTCAAGATTCTGAAAAAGGCCGCTATTGACTTCGCAATTCTGGGTGTGGAAGAAAAATGTACCGGCGACTTTGCCAGACGCGTGGGCAATGAGATGTTGTTCCAAATGATGGCGCAGGAAAATATTGCAACTTTGAACGCGTATAAGGTTAAAAAAATTATCACGGCATGCCCCCATTGCCTCAACACACTGAAGCACGAATACCCACAAATGGGCGGAAATTACCAGGTCATCCATCATTCGGAATTTATCCATCAGCTCGTCAAAGAGGGTAAAATCGTCTTGAACAAATCCTTGCAAGGAACCCTGACATACCACGATCCCTGCTATTTGGGGCGCTACAATTCAATTTATGAGCAACCGCGATCAATTTTGCGATCCCTCGCCAAAGAGGAACTCAAAGCGCTCGACCGACAGGGTCGAGAAAGTTTCTGTTGTGGCGCCGGTGGCGGAAGAATGTGGATGGAGGAGACCATTGGCAAACGAATCAATCTGGAACGCACACAAGAAATCGTCGGGAAACAGGTGGTGACCTTGGCTGTAGGATGCCCGTTCTGCTTGACCATGCTCGAAGACGGCATCAAAGAACTGAATAAAGAGGAAGACATCAAAACGCTGGATATTGCCGAGCTGGTAGCGAACAACATGGCATGAGTTTATCTCGAATATTTCATCAATTTAGTTCAGGTTTAAACATCTCACTCGACCCCTTGTATGCTGGGATGCTAGAATGCTTGAAAGCTGGGACGCTGCTGTCAGCTGCCCTCGAATCCTCGACCCCTCGACCCCTTGAACCCTTATTTTGGATCAGCTCTTTTGGAGATGATCCTTATGTGTTAAACGGCAGCCATAAAAACACGGTCACATCCCACAAGGTGTGGCTGACGACGTTCAATGTCATGGAGCCGTATCTGAGAAAAAGATAGCCCCAGAACAGACCACACACACCCGCCGCCAGCACGAGCATGGCATTGCCGCTTCCCAGATGAACGAGCGAATAGATACCGGTTGCCAAGAAAAAACCCAGATATTTTCCGGTTTTGTTTTGAAGGTCGCGCTGAAGAAAGCCCCGCCAGAAGAGCTCTTCCCCGGGTCCGATAATGAAAAACATCAGAACCGCAATGCGAAATCTGGAGGCACCCATCTTGAATGCATAGACATCTTGGATACCGCCGGCCGCGAAGCTAAAAACACTTCTCGAAAGAATATTTCCAACCACAAAAACCCCGTATAGAAGCAGTGCAGACAGGATTCCCATGCCGATCTTGAAACGCACGTTAGTGGAAATGTCCTGACGTATGGCCTGTCGCCATGTTGGGTCCAACCAGGCGACGATGGCAATGAGAATTATCAAATTTGCAGACAGCCACCACCAGAAATCGAACCATCCCAACCCCCTGGTGATGAACAGGGGTACAAAGAGCAGAATGGCCAATAGGGTGATACGAAATGTCAGTTTCATACGATCGTTATGCTTTCGCAATCACAGGAACATTAAAGCGCTACCTTCGACAAAATAGCATCCAGGGCCAGGGCTGTCGTGCAAAGAATGCCGAAAAAAAGGTTCAGTTTGGCTGTTTCCCCATCCAGGGCAATGAAATCGAGAGGCATTGCAGGATTTTTTCGACGCTTTCCTTTTTGAATGAGTTTGATCGCTCGGGGGATGGCCACGAAGGTTATCAGAAATGTCATGGGCATTCCCGGTTGCAGACCCTTGAGGATGGACAACAACAGATACAATAAAATGATGCCGAAGGGAGAGAGGAGCAGAAAGGTATAATAGCCTTCCGAAGCCGCATCCCCCAGAATGCTGGCCATGGTTTTGATGCCGCCGGCCTGATCGCTTTGGATATCGCGCCAGTTATTGGCATGCAGAATACCCACCACGAAGATGGACATGGGAATGGTCCAGAGAACCGGTGTCCAGGCAAGGGAAGACGTCTGCACCGTCCATGCGCCCAGGGAGCCAAGGATACCAAAATTCAGAAAGACGGACAGATCTCCCAGGGCATTGAATTTTAGCGGCATGGGCCCCCAGGTATAGAATGCGCCCACAGCCACGCCTGCCATGCCGATCCATAGGATGGGTTTGCCCACACGGTTCACAATGAAGAGGCCAATGACGACACCGACCAGCAGAAAAATCATTCCTGCCCGCAACGCTTGGGCCGGCGTAATCCAGCCTCTAACGACGGCACCGCTGACGGGATTGACGTTTCGGTCAATCCCTTTTTTAAAGTCAAACACATCGTTGAGCAGGTTGCTGCCGGTGTGCAGAAACACCATGCCGATAAATGCAGCCAAAAAGTGCCCCAGATTGAACGGTGCTTTTCCAATGGTGACGGCCAGAACCGTGCCAAATACAACCGACATGGTAGATGCCGGCAAAGCAAACGGGCGTGTGGCAACCAGCCATTTTGTTAGCCACGGCGGTGGCGGTTGTTGGTCCGGATTTGATGGATGTGTCGATGTCGGTTTTAGCATGGGTGAATATGGTCCTTCTTAATAAAAAAATATGGGAACCTCTCAAACGTAAAAGCCATGGGTCGTACCGCTTTTCAGGTTTACGTAGCCTTCTTCGCATATTCTGAAAAAGGGTATGGCCGCACCGGTGAGCGTGATAATGGATAATAACGGATCCGGAAATGAAACACCGCGCTCGGCCAAGGCCTTTTTCAGGGTCGATATCCGTGTTGCCAATTCGGTGACAGGTAGATCCGATATCAAGCCCCAGATGGGCATGGGGACTTCAGCAACCATGCGGCCATCAACACAAAAAGCATAGCCGCCTTGCAAGGCATGTATACGGTTAACGGCCAAGGCCATATCATGGTCGTTGGCGCCGACAACGATAATATCGGAGGTGTCCCAGGCGGCGCTGCTGGCCAATGCGCCTGATTTTAGGCCGAACCCCTTGACCAGTCCCACATACGTTTTCGCCTGCCCGGTGCGACGATCGATGGCTGCGACTTTCAAAAGGTCCTGGCCAACGTCACTCGAGACCTTGCCATCAATTGCCGGCAAGGTCAGGTGAATTTCCTTTGTGACAAGGTCGGTAATCAGTTCCATGGCACGAACCGTCACCTGGGTTGATTGGGATCCAGACCCAAGGGTGAAATCACCAGGCGCGAAAGGTTTTGCAAGGTGGACACTATGCCGACTTTTATCGGAAAAGGGATGCGGGCGTGGCGGGACAACAAGGGCGTCGTTGTCATAAACGATCCGGCCATTGCTGACGACCGTCAGCGGTCGGATGGTGCTTATATCTGGAATGACGAGCATATCGGCAAACCTGCCTGGCGCAATACCGCCGACCCACTGATCCAGGGCGAAATGCTCCGCTACATTGAGCGTGGCCATCTGGACCGCGGCTACAGGATCGAAGCCGTATTCGATGGCTTTTTGAACGACATGCTCCATGAACCCATGTTTCAACAGGTCGTGTGGATGAACGCCGTCGGTAACCAGAATCAACCTTCTTAAATCCACACCGGTGTCGATTATCTTAGCGATCTCTTTCAGATCTCTACGAACGCTTCCTTCCCGTGCCATGACGTGAATTCCCAGCCGCAGGCGCTGCAATACGTCATCGGCACTTATGGGTTCGTGACAAGATGTAATGCCTGCGGCTGAGATAAGCATTCAGCTTTTTTTCACTGGCGCCGGCAGAGTGCCCTTCCAGGCGTTTGCCGGTACTCAATGTTTCGGCAAAACGCGGGAGCAGGATGTTCGGCTGCTGTAAGACATTCTGCCAATAGGATTCACCTAATCCGACAACAATTCCATAAGAAAGAAGGCGCTTCAAATCATGGATCGGCATTTGCCCGGCGTGGTGGCTGATGGAGACCATGGCCGGTGCCGTGGCGAGAAGTTTTACGGGCTGCTCTGACAGGGATGCCAGGAATTCCTGGACCGCCGCAAGACCGCCCACGGGATAAAGCTCCAAGGTCTCTGTGACAATGGTTGTGGTACCGCCAGGGATGATATAGCGCAGGTATTCGTCGATGGTGCACATCCACCCAAGATGCGTGTGCCCGTCGATCAGCCCGGGTATAACGGTTTTGCCAGAGGCATCAATGACCACGGTTTCAGGTCCGATGGCGTCTTGCGCGTCTTCCCCAACATAGGCGATCCATTGATCAACGACGCTGATTGATTGATTTTTCAGCAACTCGCCCGTGTATACATTCAACAGGGTCGCATTGACAATCGTTAGATCGGCCGGGGCCTTGCCGAGTGCGACACACATCAATTTTGCGGCATCTCTGGGCACTGCCCAGGGTGTTGGTTTTTGGATGGTCATTAAAAAATATCTCCTTCAAGCGGTCTTAGAGCGTTCATCGTGTGGTAAATGTTATTGCGGTTGTCAGGTTTTGCCCCTTGCAGGGTTTGTTTCGCTAAAGCATAAATTCGTCACGCGCATGTATTAATGGTTGAAAAACGAACGATTGTAAAGCATAAATAAATTGGCTTTTCCAATTTATATTGGATTTTCATTAACATGCGCTGATGTAAGGTGCCCTAAGCTGCTCAAACAGCGCAAATCGTCATTGGATCACCCATTTTGCTCTAGCTGGTGGTGCAACCCGAAAGTTGAGTTAAATCGTTATAATGGTTTTATTTTTTTAAAGGGACATCACATGCATTTGAAGCGTTTGTCATTTCTGCCTGAAAAATATCCTGACAAAGACGTTTATCCATTTAACCTGGATATTTTTCGTCACACGGATGAGATTGTTTTTCAGTCCAATTTAACCTTTTTGGTGGGTGAGAATGGTACGGGTAAGTCGACCCTGCTCGAGGCCACATCGCATCGATGCGGTTTCCATATCTGGCGGGGCCATAGTCGCTCACGCTATGACAACAATCCTTATGAAAAGGAACTTTTTCGATATATTTCATTGGATTGGCAGAATGGGCGTGTGCCTGGATCGTTTTTTGCGTCGGACATTTTTCGAAATTTTTCGCGGAACCTGGATGAATGGGCTTCCATGGATCCTGCCATATTGTCTCATTTTGGGGGCAAATCGCTCATGTCCCAGTCACACGGCCAATCCTTGATGTCATTGTTCAAAGCGCGCTACAAAATCAAAGGCCTCTATCTTCTGGATGAACCCGAGACCGCCCTTTCCCCCAAGAGTCAACTGGCGCTTTTATCCGTTCTCAAACGCATGAGCGCAAAGGGGCATGCCCAGTTTGTTGTTGCCACCCATTCACCCATTCTGCTTGCCTGTCCAGGCGCCGTGATATTAAGTTTTGACAAATATCCCATTCGGACGATCGAATACGAAGAAACTGCGTATTACAAGCTTTACAAGGCCTTCATGGAGAACCGGGATCAGATACTTTCCACATTGTAAAACCTGTAGTGAGCGATGGAACGTAATCATGAAACGGGTAAAGGGGTCGATATGGATTTAGCGATTCTTGAAAAGATGAGTCGGCAGGAACTGCAGCAATACACGGAATTTCTCTTGTGGCATTATCGGGTAATGGATGCATTCTGGTTTATCAAGGTTGGCGAGACATTTGATCAGCCCACTGCAGAAAGAATAAACGAAAAGGTATGGCGTCGTGTATCGGGCATGGCATCCAAGGATCTTCTAAAACGATTCCAGATTGAAGAAAAAGGCCTCAAAGGCTTTGTGAAGGCGCTGAAGCTTTTTCCCTGGTGTATTCTGGTGGGCTACCAAATCAAAGAAAACCCGAATGACGTTCTTATTAGCGTTCCTTCTTGTCCCACCCAGGAAGCACGCCTGCGTCGGGGGTTGGATGAATTTGTCTGCAAGGAAATGCATCGGGGCGAGTTTGAAGGATTTGCTCACGAAATCGATCCCGAAATCATGGTGGAATGTCAGTTCGCCCCGCCGGATCCACACCCTCCTGACGTGTTTTGCAAATGGCGCTTCTATAAAAACAGCCCCGAAGAACCTCGTCCGTTGCGGCAGCGCCGCGATAAATAATTTCGCGCAGCGAAATTATATGGATTTGCGGAGGTTTATGAAATTGCTGCGGTCGAAACCCATGGTTTTGAAAAAGGACAAGAGGTCAGGTGAGTCCCATCTGACGGAGGTGTATACGTTTTCGATGCCTTCGGCTTTATAATATTCAAATATTTTATTGGCCAGGTTTTTTCCGATGTCCTGCCCCATGAATTCAGGCTTTACACCCAGTGTCGCAATCCAGGCGCTTTTTTCGATGCCAAATCCCAGCGATAGGATATAGCTGATCATAAAACCGACAATCTGCCCATCGAGTTCCGCCACCAAACAGATATCTTCGTCTCTTTGGGCGTGTTTTTCGATGAGGCGATTAAAATCCGGATGCACGGGTTTTTGAATGATACCACCGTAAATGGCACTGATTTCAACGACATCTTCTTTAATCATTTTCCTGATGGTGATGTTTTTCACAAAAAGATCCTTTTCAGATAAATCGGTTAATCGATCCGAATGATCTTGACTTGGTGCCCGACCCAATTCGGTGGAAGATAAACCCGGCCACTGTTACCACTGGATTTGACTTTTTTTTCGATCATCTCTTCGCCGTAAATTTCAAACTTGACCTTGGCTCTTGCAATGTCACTTTCGGCATTCTGACCGACCGTCGATTTATTTTCCGAAGTCATAATGTATCAAACCTTTTTGCAGATTTCTTTGCGGCAAGCCGCGGAGTAAATTCTCGCTGTTTGAGCCCTTACGACGAGTTCGCAAAGCGCCAGGGGATTTTCATTTCGCGCTCGCTGGATCCCGAAAGTTGTTTAGATAATATTCAAAAAATAGCACTTCTCATAAGGAGGGTCAAGAAATATTAGCTGTAATTTAGCTGTATCGTAGCAATTCAGGCACGCAATCTGGAGATGTTCATATTGCCATGCTTTATGCGTCTTTGAAGGATATCACGGTCATGTCCTTGGGGATCCATGTATCGCAATTTCGCAGCTCATAGAGATTATTGGGTCAATACAATCATTATGTGTGCCAAGCGACTTGCTTTTTTAGGCCTTATGATTTAAACGTTCCGATGCCTGGCATCGATGACATCGACCATCGATGCGCGATATAGAGCATTGATTATCGGCACATCGTTTCGGGTACCGAAATCATTTGAGATGACTTTAAAAAAGAGGGACGTCCATGCACAAAGATGTTGCGGAAATTGTAGAACGGTTCCAAAGGGCAGCCAAGGATCCAGCGACTTACGCCCGAAGCTGGAAAGAGAAAAACCAAAAGGATGTCATCGGATATTTTTGCTCTTACGCACCTGAAGAGATCATAATGGCAGCGGGCGCACTTCCCTTTAGGCTTTTTGGGGGTCCAAGTCAGATATCGTTGGCAGATGCCCATCTCCAATCGTACAGTTGCAGTCTTGTACGTGGCGCTCTTGAGGATGCCCTTGCCGGCGGTCTTGATTTTCTAACGGGGACCGTGTTTCCGCATACCTGTGATTCCATTATGCGCTTGTCCGATATATGGCGCATGAACCTGGGATTCGATTTCCATATCGATGTGCTGATACCCGTTAAGCTCAATACACCAAACGCGCGCGAATATATGATCGATGTGATGCGGAAATTCAAACGCGATCTCGAAAGAGGAATCAAGGCAGACATAAGCGATCAACAGATCCGATCCGCCGTCAAGACGATCAATCGGACTCGAGAACTTCTGCATGAATTATATGAAATAAAATCCCAACAACCCCTAATACTCTCTGGGTCGGACATACATGCCATTTTCAAGGGCAGTATGATTATGGACCGGCAGGAGGTGCGGGATATGCTCGAAGGCCTTATGGGGTATCTCAGGGCCTTCGATATGAAGGCGCCATCAAAAGCGAAACGGATTCTGCTTGCCGGTGGTTTGTGCAATATGCCGGATATTTTTGACATCATCGAAACCTCCGGCGCATTCATTGTGTCCGATGATTTTTGCACAGGCTTGCGATATGCTGACGGGCAGGTCTGCCTGCATGACGATATAATGGCGGCCATCGCAGATCGTTACGCGGAACGGGTCGTTTGCCCGGCCAAACATTCCGAACTCTATTCGAGAGGGGATCATGTGCTGCGTCTCGCCAGGCAGAAGGATGTCGATGGGGTTATCTTTCTATATCTAAAGTTTTGCGATCCGCATGCATTCGACTATCCTTACATGAAAAAAATGCTCGACGATGCGGGCATACCGAACATGATGTTCGAAATCGAAGATCAATTGCCGTCGGAGGCTCAGTTCAAGACCCGCTGTGAGGCATTTATCGAAATGCTGTAGATATTCGGGGCTAGGGGGCGGCACTGATTGCATACTGGAAGGATTTGCATTATCGGCATTGCCGGTTCTTTCTGACCTGGCCAAGAGGACCAGATTTTCAATTGCTAAATTTCTAAGAGGGAGATGATGGGCGAAAAGGAAAAAGTAAAGGACCCACAAAAAGAAAAACGAAAGATCAAATCTGTCAAGCAGATGAAAGATATCATGACCCAGTATTATATCGAGGCCAAGACAGCAAGAGACGTCGGGAAAAAAATTGCCTGGATTACCAGTGGTGGACCTGTCGAACCCCTGATCGCCATGGATGTTATCCCGGTATACCCGGAAAACCACGGTGCCATGATCGGGGCTTCCAAAATGGGTGCCGATCTGTGTGAAAAAGCCGAAGCGATGGGCTACTCGAGGGATCTCTGCTCATATGCCACGGCCGATATTGCTTGTGCACCCATAAACGGAGGGCCCATCGGTGGCCTTCCCAAACCCGACATGCTGATTTGCAGCACCAATATTTGCGGGACGGTCCTCAAGTGGTATGAAGTGCAAGCCCGATTGTTTGATGCACCCCTGTTTATTTTGGATACCCCTTTTTGCCACACGGAATTTTCAGCTGAAGCCAGAAAATATGTTCGCAAACAATTTGATGAATATGCACAATTTCTGGCAAACATCTGTAAAAAGCCCTTTGCGTATGATCGGCTCAAGGACGTCGGTAAAATTTCACTCGAAGGCCAGCGCCTATGGCAAGCGGTGCTGGATACCTGTGTGCATAAGCCTTCACCCATGAGTGCGTTTGATGCTTTTTTTCACCTGGCGCTTATTGTGACACTTCGGGGCAAGCAGGTTACGATTGATTACTACCGCAGCCTGCTAGAGGAAATGAAAGAAAGAATTGCCAACAACATATCAGCGGTACCGAATGAGCGCTACCGGTTGTTGTGGGATAACCTCCCGGTCTGGTTTAAGACACGATGGTTGTCGGAAAAGTTTGCCGCTCATGGTGCCTGCCTGGTTGCCGATACCTACACATCGGCCTGGTGTGCGTCCATGAAGTACATCGATGAAAACAACTATCTGGACAGTATGGCAGAGAGTTATACACGTATTTATTTAAATATCGGTGTCGACGAGATGGCCAGAAGTATTATTCGGATGATCGACAAATATGATGTCGACGGCTTTGTTCTGCATTCCAATCGAAGCTGCAAGCCATATTCCCTGGGCCAATACGATATTCAAAAAATTGTTCAAAAAGAAAGAGGCATCCCCACATTGTTGTTAGAAGCGGATATGGTGGATGAGGGGAAATTTTCAGAGAGTCAGATAGAGACACGTATCGATGCGTTTATGGAAAACATATCGTGATTTCTCAATCAGCATATGTTTTTATAGCGTAACATCATTTCTTGGGGAAGTTTATGATTACAATGGGAATCGATGTGGGATCAATCACGACCAAAGCCGCTGTTGTCGTTGATGGTGTCTTGAAGTCGTCAAAGATCTTATTTACAGGATATGATGCCCAGAATGCGGCCAGGATGGTTTTTGATCAGGTGTTAGAAGACTTGGGTCTTGAGCCGGATGACATTCAGGGGATCGTATCGACCGGATATGGCCGAAACAGCGTTTCGTTTGCAAACAAAGCCATTACCGAAATCACCTGTCATGCCGCAGGTGCATTCTATATCGACCCGACGATTCGATCGGTTATCGATATTGGCGGTCAGGATAGCAAAGTGATTCTGCTGAATGACAAAGGGCGTGTCTCGGATTTTGCCATGAACGACAAATGTGCCGCAGGGACCGGTCGATTTTTGGAGGTCATGGCACGGGCACTCGAAATTGACTTGGAACGCTTTGGCGAAATGTCATCAGAAGCGCAAGCACCTTCTCAGATAAGCAGCCTGTGTACAGTGTTTGCAGAATCAGAAGTCATCTCGCTAATTGCCAAGGGAGAACGTCGGGAAAATATTGTTGCCGGTATTCATGACGCTATCGGAGCAAGGGTGGCGTCAATGGCCAAGCGTGTCAAGATAGTGCCACCCGTGATGATGACCGGAGGCGTTGCCAAAAATATGGGTCTGGTAAGGGCACTTGAAAAAAGGTTGGGGCAACAAATTCTGATAGTTGAATCGGCTCAGGTTGTTGGCGCTATCGGGGCTGCGTTGTTGGCCCAATAGATGCGTAATTTTACGAATCTAGATGACGTGACTTCGTCACTTTACAATTTTATTATTTGAAACTCGATATCCATTTCAGTACCTCCGTTTCTGTTAACCTGCAGATGCCCCTTTAATTGCAATACAACAAGATTTCGAACAAGTTTGATGCCCAGGGTTTCCGTGTTGTCGATATTAACATGATCAGGAATCCCGATACCGTTATCCTTGATGTTCAAATGCAGTTTTTGGTCTTGTTTCTTTTGCAGGAAAATAGTTATTTCCCCATCCTCCTTTCCATCAAAAGCGTGTTTGTAGGCATTGGAAATAATTTCATTGACGGCCAAGCCACAAGGAATGGCCTGGGTGACAGATAAATAGATGTCTGCTGCCTCGATTCTGAGGTCTATATTTTTGTCACCACGATGCATCTGCGACAGATGATCAACTAAACTCCGAATGAATCCTCCCATATTGATTTCGTCAAAGCGGTCGCTTTGGTAAAGCTGGGAGTGTATTAGAGACATGGTAAATATTTTGGCTTGCGCCTCTGATAACAGATCCACGGTTTCAGGATGCTTGGCACGGCTTTTACTCATGTCCAGAAGACTCGATATTACTTGCATGTTATTCTTGACTCGGTGATGAACCTCTTTTATTAGGATGTCCTTTTCCTTGATGGTCGTTTTGAGTCTGTTTTCGGATTTGAGTCTTTCAGCAATCTCCATATTCAACTCGCGGTTCAGTTCCTCCAGTTCAGCAGTTCGTTTTTCCACCCGCATTTCTAAATCAGCATGTGAGCGTTGAAGCTCTTCTTTAATAGCGCGCAGCTTTTGAAACGATCGGACATTGTTAAGGCCGACCGAAAGTTGCGAAGCGACGCCGATCAGAAGACTCATATCACTCTGCGTCAGCTGTTTTTTCTCTTGGATATTTTCTACCACCAGTATGCCAAGACTCTCTTTTTCGTAAATTATGGGAACACAAATGATCGAAGAGCTCCCAATTTGCTTGAATAGATCAACATCTAACGATGCATTCTTTTCCGAACTGCCCATCTGGTTCATCAGGTATGGCCTTTGGGATTTGAAAGCATCTATGACGACGTTACCGCGATCATTCCCCGTTAGGCCGAAATACGCGGAGATGAGGTTTTTTTCGATTTCTTTTTCATAGCCAATACCTGTGTGATACTGAAGTTTGTCACGAGTTTCATCAGCCAGCAGTATCATTGCGCGATCATACGTGAGGTGTCGCATGATGCTAGCCATCACGTCCTTGATCAATAGGTCGATGTCGACAATCGTCGATGTTACCTGACCAATTTCTTGGACTAACAAGGCATTGTTGTGGCGGATGTTGATTTCGTTGACCAATTCTTTGGCAGCATTGCCCTGGGCTTTGATGGTATTGTATAATTCTTTTTTCTCGATAATATCGGAATAAATTGAAAGCAGCAGGGCGGCAGATATGAAAATCAAGATGAGATTAACCCAGATATTTAGCGGCAGGAGAAAAAAAAGAAAAGGGGCTGATACGCCGATGCCGGCCAACAGATAGTTTCTAAACAATTTCAACATCAAGGAGGGTGTTTTATCCCACTCAATGACATATCGGCAATGGTTGTCGCCTTTATGAAAGCAGTGTGTTTCGTTGATATTCGAAAAATTCTCTGCGAATAATTGTGCCAACGATTCAAATGTACCGATTCTGTTCTGGCATTGGTATGGCTTTTCTTTTGTAGATGTAGCTGGCGTTACGGTTATTTCGACTTTATTCGTGCCAAGAACTTTAGCCTTTGCAGTTGCTCCTCTTGACATAACGGAGTAAAGTTTTTCAACCATTTGATAAACAGTTGATAGCGTCATCAAACCTAAACGAGTATTGTCTAATGGGACCAATTCTTTCAGAGGATGCTGTATACCTTCCTGCCTCTCTTGCAATTTCTGGATTCCCCGACGTTTTAACCACTTGTTCATGAAAACGATCGACCTGGTTTTGTGTAAACCAGTGCCCAGGATCTTCAACTTCATACTGGGTCATTCCAGAATATTCTAAGATATCATCGACATGGATGTCCGGATAGAATTTCTGAAGATATTCTACATAGGTATTCGTTATCCGACTACTGTACAGGGGTACATCATCTTGCTTTTTCATCGGGTTCCTCAAAATACTTTAGTATTCCAACGCCGGCAGAGCGCGAAAAGACCATTTGTGGATGGGCACTAGACTAATTTATCGAGAGTTCAAACAGGGGACGTTTATCCTGGTCCACTACCAGCAGCGAAACGAGCTCTGTACGGCGAATTTTTAAAAGCATGAAGGGGCTCGTCACTGCCTGAGTCAATACAAGGCCGTCCTTGGGCGTATTCCAGAACACATGAATGATTGCCTTGTCGTCAAGGAAACGAGATAGTGAAGCGTTAAAATGGATTGCGTACCCACCCGTAGGTCTTTGACCCATTTCGAGAAACAAAACACCATGTGTATCAAAATCAATATTCGGTAACCTATCGTCGTTTGGCAATTGGCGTTTGTTCAAAGCCGAATATACCCGTTCAAGGGCTGTGCGATTCGTGATCCAGGTGGCGGAAGGTTCTTGTCGTGTTCGTGTACCATAGACACCGCTGTGCAATAGTTCAGCCGGTTGAAAGCCATCGCCGGCGCTTTCCTTCTGGGTAAGCCAACACCCACAAAGAAGACCTAACAGGAGGACCAGAAACAGTCTAAAGGATCGAAGCCATATGCTTATCATGGTTTTACCTATAATGGGAAGGGCTAGGCTGAAACGCTGTCCTGAGTGCCTCCCTTTGGGGAATTCATTTGCCCCCCATCCCTGTGGGTGAGTTTGTTCATCGGGTTTAAAATCGTCGCACCCCCAATCCAGAGCTGCCATTATCGATTGATAAATCCGCCGGCAGCGTGAGTTTAAAGGAGGTGCTGAAGTCAATGCCGATTAACGCCTGGTCTACGGTGAGAACTGTCGGTTGATCCAGTGATAAGTATGCCCCGGTTGATTCACCAGCATCGCCGATATAGCGGTCATTGTCGGAGTCGGTGCCGGCAAAGACGATATAATCTCCTTGTACAACGGATGGGAAATTGTATTCATAGAAACCATCGCTGACTGTGACTTCATCTTGGTAGCGGGTTTGGTAGGTGTCTGCATCAAGGAGCAATACATAATGGTAGCCTGCGTCGCCTGCCACTATCACAAGGCCCTTGAACATGGTCACCGATACATTGACGGTGTTTTCACTCGATTCAAATGTAATCGTGCCATAATAAGGACCATCCGTCAGATCCGTACGATCGACAACCACCATGTAAGTGCCCAGGCCTTCGCCATCCACATCAGGCTCGGCTGTTACGGTCAGCCAATCGGCATTGTCGGTAACACTAAGAACCACCAAAGCATTGTCGTTCGATTTGCTGACCGTCAACGCTTTTCCTTCGCGTGGCATCACCAAAATTCAGCGCTAAGGTATTGACAATAAGGAGAGATGGGATTTGAGAAGGATCAGCTGCAGCCAGGACTGCTTTGTAAGCATCGATGAGTCCATAGCCAAAACTGTTATCACGTGTCGCCGGACCATTGCCGGCCAGATCTTCCGTGATGAAACCCTGACGGATGAGGTTGTCCAACCAATCAGGGGTCATGTCGGGGTCCAGGGACTTCATCAAAGCCACCACGCCTGCCATGTGCGGACATGCCATGGAGGTGCCTTGGTAATAGCTGTAAACATTTCGAATCGCGCCACCCGCGGAAGAATCATCGCCACTGGTACTCAACACGCCATCGCCAATGCTGTCGTTATTGACGTCTTTGGAGAGGTCCCCCCCGGGAGCGGCCACATCGATGGTGGCACCGAAATTGGAATAGGGCGCCAGCGCCTTTTCAGGACCCACAGCACTCACCGAGACAACGCCGTCATATGCCGCCGGATAGCTGGGGACACTGGTATAATCGTTGCCTGCTGCGGCAACGATGACAACGCCCTCTGCACGAACCAAATCGATGATATCTTTTTCGGTCTGTGAAAAAGAGCCGCCCCCCAGGCTCATGTTGATAACGTCCGCCTTTTGAAGGGGTGTTGTGTTGGAATCATTGTCAAGACCGGCTGCGTACAGCATGGCCTCCATTATATCGGAACTGAGACCGCCGCCCACACCCAAAGCCCGCAGAACCATGATTTTGGATTGAAACGCGATACCGGCCACACCGATGGCGTTATTGGTTGCGGCGGCAATGGTTCCAGCGACATGTGTTCCGTGAAACGAGCTTCCGCCCTGCATTTCATCACCCACATCTTCGGGATTGTCGTCGATGATGCCGTCACCGTCCTGTGAAATGGATTCAAGACTGATAAAATCATAACCGTCCGGGGATAGTTGTCCCTGCAAGTCGGGGTGCCGGGACAAGATGCCTGTATCGATGACGGCCACGATGACATCGGCGCTGCCTTGGGTGATGTCCCAGGCCTGGGGCAGGTTAACCATCGGATAATGCCATTGTTTGGCATAATTGACGTCATTCGGCAAAAACATTGGACGGCGGATATAGTTGGGTTCAGCATAGCGCACATCCGCTTCTCGATTCAGTGCCTCTATGACACGCAGGGTATCCAATTTCAGCTGTTCTTCTTCATTGGGGGTTTGATATAGTGCCCGGTTCGTTTCCGTGGGGCTGATTTTCAAGGCCTCGAAAACCTGATACCTGTTTTCTGACGTAAAATGGTACAATCGGGTGCTGCCATGCTTCATGGCCATGTGTGTCATGGCGTGAAAAGGGTCTGAAGCGATGGGCTTGCTTATCTGCTTGATTGTTTGTGGATCTTCGTCAAAAGCAACGATGACCTGACCGGGTGCGAATTCTTCTTTCAGGCGTGGATCCAAGACGGTTGCAGATGTCACCGGTTGTCCGACGGTGAGAATGTAGTTGGAAGCACCGCTGATCGCGCGCACCTCGATATAATACGCCCCGGTCACAGGTGTATCTGACGTTTCCGTGGCGTTGGGACCCGTGGAGCTGTCCACCAGGACTTTATTTTCATCGTACAAATAGAGGTCTAAATCGATGTCCGCTTGGGCATCTGAATAATCGGCAATGTAAAGGGTAATGGACTGGTTGGTGGTTAAGCTCGCCGAAAAAAAATCAATTTTATCGCCCAGTACATCCGCATCGCTGGGGTTGAAAAAATTGCCCTCCTCACCGGTACCGTCGGTGTTGACATACCCGCCCAAAATGACGGGATTCGGAATGCTTTGCGCCGTCTCGAATGTATCATTGGCGGTCGGTATTTCGGCCGTATCGTTGACATCGCTGTCAATGACAGCGTTGTTTGCCGCTGCGATGGTTCCACTGACGGAATGTGTCACGGGAGGGTCGTTGCCGCCACCCCCGTCGCTACCACACCCAAGTAGGTAAAATAAGAAAAGGATGGTGCTAACACCACAAATCCAAGCCAAAAATTTTTTCATTTTTCAGGATTTCCCAATTAGCGCGAGTTGTTAAGGGTAGCTGGCGTTACCCGGCTCGTTTTCGATGATAGAAGAACCAGATATTAAAAGACGCTCGATAACTTAGCATAATTATGCCTAGGTTGCAATTGGAACGATGAGCGGCAGTAGAACGAAGTCATCACTCTCAGATGCCTGGCCTTTGAAAGTCTCCGACCTGTGCAAGATCTAACTAGTATCCATCCATAAATGGTCTTTTCACGTCCTGCCTGTGTTGGTCGCCATGATTTAACTCCTCAAAATAGCTCGCTATTCACCCCAAGGGCACTTCCTGCGGGCGCCTCCGGGTTAAATCTGACGCCCGCCTTGTCAGAACGTGAAAATCCCTATTTCTGGACGGACACTAACTATCAACCCGGCAAGGAAATCGTCAAATCCCGTCATGCCAAGACCCGGAACGGATTCTGGGCAGGCTTTGGTCCAGAAGCCAGCGTCTTCTGGATTCCCGCTTTGGCGGGGGTTACAACTGTTGGGTATGTTGCTGCAGAAGTTGCATTTGCATTAGCTCAGATTGGTTTGCTGCGATCAATCTTGTTTTGTCAAGATTTTACAAATCTATTGACAATTGGCGTTCGATATATATTATTTGCCACAAACCAATTGTCAGAGGTCGTTAATATGCCGATGTATGAGTTCAAATGCCAAGAAGGAACGGTGACCGAAAAATTCGTCAAGATGGGTACCAACGAGATCGAATGCCCGAAGTGCCACAAGAAAGCCAAAAAAATCATATCTCCCTGTACGTTCAGCCTGAAAGGTGGCGGCTGGTATGCGGATGGGTACAACAAAAAATCTTAGTAACTTAACTTTCGGGATTCGGCGAACGCAAAATGAATAATCCCCTGGCGCTTTGCGAACTCGCCCCAAGGGCTCCTAACATCAGCGCCGGCCATATGGTTAAAAAGGCATGGCTGACAAGTGACCGTGTTTTCATATTGGATTATCATTAACCTGCGCTGATGTAAGGTGCCCTAAGCTGCTCAAACAGCGCAAATCGCCATTGGATTACCCATTTCGCTCTAGCTTGTGGTGAAACCCGAAAGTAGAGTTAGTATGTACCCATCCATAAATGGTCTTTTCACAGCCTGCCGGCGTTGGGCGCCATGATTTAACTCCTCAAAACAAGAACCTATTCACCCCAAGGGCACTTCCTGCGGGCGCCTGTGGGTTCAATCTGCCTTCCGGCTTGGCAAAACGCAAAAATCCCTGTTTCTGGATGAATGCTATATTTGGTTATTTTTTTCTTGACACCTACCACATATTGTGTAATACAACACTTGCGCTTAGGTGAAATGGGTTGCTGATCGGAATCTGATCTGAATGAAAATGCAGTGCTGGCCTGTTATCAGCTGTCTTTATGTGACGTTTGATAAGCGCATCCCTGGATAGGGCCCTTGGAGGCAATAATTGCCTTCAAGGGCCCTTTTTATTTGACAAAACGGGTTAATTTCTCTATTAAAGTAAAATCGTAGGACGATCTTGCGGAATGGTTCAATTAGGTTTGACAAAAATGCTTGAGATATATATAAAATTCAAATTTAAAATTCAAAATTTTCAGTGGGAGATCATATGGCAAAATTTAATAGCACCCAGCTTGGAGGAGATGAACGCATTTTCATTGGATTTGGTCGCAACAGGCAGGAAAGGAGGCCCTCAAATATTACGGTAAGGGCAGATCCCGATCCGTTTTTGACCAAAGTCTCGTAACGGAGGCCGAACTGAGATTGTCGAATTTGTTCCAGGAGCAGTTGAACCATCGCTTCCCTGATCACCAAGCCTTCAACAGCAGCCATATCGGCAATGAATATTCGCATGACAAGAATCGGTATCTCTGGATCTTCGACCCCATCGACGGGGTGGACAATTTTCAGGCCGGCATTCCCATATGGGGCATGTCACTTGTCGCTTCTTGATAACTTCTGGCCCATTTTAGGGGTTTTCCACATGCCGGCAACAGGCGATTTGTTTCATGCCCAGGCTGACAAGAATGCCTTCTGGGGTGACAAAAAGATCGATGTCAATACCAAGGAAAATGTGGACGACGAAAGTCTGCTGTTGACCTTTTCAAGGTTTCATCAGCATTATACATTGCAAATTTCCTGGTAAAATCAGAAATCTAGGATGCACGGCCGCCCACATATGCTATGTGGCCAAGGGCAGGGCAGACGCTGCCGTTATTGCCAATGAATCGTATCAGGATCTGGCTGCCACGCGCGTGATCATCGAGGCTGCGGGCGGCAAGATCAGCAAGATGGACGGCAGTGATTTCCATCTGAACGAATACATCGATGGTGGGCGGATACCCGAGCATCTTCTGGTGGCATCGCCTGGAAACCTTGAACAGGTATTGGCGCATTAAGCGTATGAGTCGACGTGATTCGATTGAAAACAGGGTCGGTCATGTGAATCGTATCAGAAAAGATAGAAACGCTTCCCTGGAGTAAAAGCGGCGCAGCCGCGTATATAATCGCCTAGCGATTTTATAGCGAGCCTATATATGATCCAAAACGTAAAAATTGTCGTGGTTGAAAAAGACAAACTGGTCAGGGATTTTACCGTGGACGTGCTGGAATTCTGTGTGAACAGGGAAGTGCTGGCCTTCGGAAACGGCCGTGACGCCTGGGAATATCATTCAAACCCCTGACAATGCGCACCTTATCATTGTCGATGCGGACATTCCCGATACTCAACGGATTCGATCTTTTAAAAAACATCAAGAGAGGGTTTCCCGAAAAAACCTGCATCATCATGTCCCACCAATACCAGAATGAGAAAGTCGCCAAAGAACTTGGGAGCAGACGCGTTTCTGGCCAAGCCATTTTACATCGACGAACTTTTTGAACTGGTGCAGCGTTATGTCGTCGGCGCGTGAACCGGGATCTTAGCGTCTCGCTGACAGGAATGGTTGAAATCTTTCGACCTACATTGGGATTTCCCTGAACGCTTCGAGTCTGGCTTCCCAGACAACCTGCTTGGCGGCAACGGCTCAGTCGTCTCTTGCGCGGCGGCTCGATTTCCAGGTCGCTGATCTTGTACAGACAGGGTTTTATAGCTGATTTTCAAAATCTTTGTGGCTTTGCTGCGGTTCCAGCCGGTCTTTTCCAACACATGGGAGATGACCTCTTTTTCAACCCGGTCCAGGGCGGTCTTGCGGATGGCTTTGAGAGAAAAAGACGGTTCGTCCGGTGAATCCTTGCCGTTGAAATCAAGTATGCCCGGCGTCACGCCGTTGGACGATTTTCAGACAGCGCACCTACGGACCGAAGGCGGTCTCAACCGATGATCTTTGGTACATTCACGAGAATTTTGTCCGCATCACCCAGCACGAGCATGCGCTTGAGAATGTTCTGAAGCTCCCGAACATTTCCCGGCCAGTGGTATTTTTTCAATTCTTCGATCACGCTATCGCTTGGCTGGAATATTTTGTCGGTGTCGAAGAGCTGCGAATACTCTTTCAGGTAGTAATCGATCAGGTGCGGAATATCTTCGGGTCTTTCGCGCAAGGGCTGGATGTATATTTTAATGATGTTGAGGCGATAATAGAGATCTTCCCTGAACTTGCCGTCCGCAATGTCCTTTTCCAGTTCGTGGTTGGTGGCGGCAATGACCCACGTGTCTGTCTTGAACTCTTTTTCGGAACCCAGGGGAGCGAATGCGCCGCCTTGGAGCACATGCAGCAGTTTTGCCTGAAGGGACAGGGACATGTCCCCGATCTCGTCGAGCATCAGAACGCCCTTGTTGGCCAGTTCGAATTTGCCCCGTGTCTTTCTGTCTGCCCCGGTAAAGGCCCCTTTTTCGTACCCGAACAAGCTCGCTTTCGAGCAAGCCATCCGGCAGGGCAGCGCAGTTCACCTTGATAAAGGGTTTGCCGTTTCTCGAGGATTTTTGGTAGAGAGTCTGGGCCACCACTTCCTTGCCAACGCCGCTTTCCCCACAAATCACCGTATTCAGACCGGTGTCGGCAATGTGGTCGATAACCTCATGGATTTTAACGATGTTTTCACTTACACCGATGATGGGACGAGACATAATCTCTCAATCACCTTGTACGCTTTTTTCCAATCGCATAAATCGTTTTGACCCAATCTTGTAGCGTTGATGGAAAAGGGTTCGAGGTTTCAAGGGTTCCAGGGTCTACGTGATTCGTTCATCGTTGAGAGCCCGGTAACTCAGCCATATCGGTTGAAAAAAGTTAAGACTTCTATCCTATATGTTCAATAATTTCAATATATTATCTTCAAGATCATCGAGTTTAAACGGTTTTTCCATCACAACATCGGCATTGGCTTCTCTTGCAAGGGCTTCCGGTTCCTCACCATAGCCGGTTATGGCGATGACCGGCATATTGGGATTTTTCTTTTTGATAATGGTGGTAACGGCTACACCGCTGATATTCGGCATGACGAGGTCAGTAATGACGAGATCAAAATCGTGGGTTGCCGCCTCAAGGAGCTTCAATGCATCCAGACCATTTGATGCAGATACAACATCGAAATTTTTTTTGGAAAGGAAACGCTCCAAAGAGATGAGAATTTCCTCGTTGTCATCGATGATAAGCAGTTTGGGGATGCGACGCATGTTCATCCTTTGATCGTTACCCATTCAAGAAATTCGACCAATGGCAACCAATTCGTCCTAATTGTAATCAAAAACCGGCTAAACATAGAACAATATTTACAAAAGGGCAAGAGGATTGTGCGGCAAAATGCCGGACGGAATGAGACTTTTCTTTACAGAGTCACATAAAATACCCCTCTTTTCGATTTATATTACAGATAGATACATCATTGTTGGTGAATATAAAAGAGCGCTTCAGCAGCAAATGGGGCGCGCAAGCGAGATAATTATGTTATCACTTTTGCGCGTTATGGATGTCCTCCTGACGTTTATGGGAAAATCATTTCACAATTTAAGTAGCGGTTTTCACAATATCAGCCATGCATGTCAATGATTGCACATGTAAATTGACTGTCGGCGTGGATGTGTGATATCAATCAATGCAATTTATTTCCAAATTATGGTATCCATTTACCTTGTTTTGTCGCTCTTTGAAAAATCAATCCCCCACTGATTCGTCTCGATAAGCGTTGGGCCTGAAATCCGTTAACGAATTGAATTTGCAATTATAATTGTTGTTTATCACCATGGTTGCATTCTTTTTTCATTGCAACGACCCTCAGGGTGTCGGCCTTGTTCGGGTTCCGAACCCGGACGGCGGGTCCGGAGCTCGGACAGCGAGGTTCAGGGTCGGTAGGCACGCTATTTGCTTACTCAAGGAAGCCTAGACGCTATTTCTGATATGTGGTGCAGCCGTTTTTTTGGGCTGCTTAACGTTTTGCATCGTGACGAATTTCAGGACCCCATGGAGCTTTCAACGCGTAAAAAAATCATCATTCTGGAGCCGAAATGCCGCCCACAAGGATTATTTGCGGTCGGTCGTTTCGCAGGCCGGAGACCTTGCGTTTTGCTTTCAGCAGGAGACAACCTGCCTGGACAACCTCTTTCAGCTCGATCCGGCACTGATCGTCATGGGTTCGTTTCCACAGGACCGCAGCATCCGGTTCATGAATGCCCTTCGGGCCATTGACTGCGAACTGCCCGTGATAATGATTTCGGAAGACCCGGCCGTTCGCAGTACCTTGCAGTCAACCCGCTCGGCAACATGGAGGTCGTCGATTTCGCGTGGGACGGTCCGGCCTTGGAAGCCTCGATTCAGTCTGTTTTATCCAAGCGCCAAAAAGGACGAACAATGGAACCGGCTCCCGTTTATCGTGGGGAAAAATCCGGATGTGGTAAAGATGAAAACGCTGCTTCCGGAACTGGGCCGGTCTACAGAGAACGTCTTCATCCGGGGTGAAAAAGGTGTGGGCAAAGAGCTGCTGGCACGCACGATTCATGTTCATTCCAAGAACGACGATATGTTTATCAAGATCGATGCGCCGGCCCTGGCCGTCGATGACAGCAATTGCGACTGAGTCCAGTTTTAAAGCAGCACCTGGGGGACCACAAGCAGAAAAAATGCAAAGACCGGGTCCATCAAAGGCCGGGACGCTTTACATACACGAGATCGGCGACATGCCATCCCACCTGCAGGCGGAGCTGCTTCTCATCACCGATGAAACCGGGATATCGCTGGCGAGCGGTGATATCGGAAGAATCAATGTCTTCCGTGTGATCGCCGGCAGCAGCAACGACCTGGACAAGGCGGTGACAAGCCAACGTTTCAGAAAAGATCTTTTCTACCGATTGAATACCTTGCAGATTGCCATACCGCCGTTGCGGTGTCGAAAAGAGGACATTCCCCTGCTTACGGATTTTTTTACCTATAAATTTTGCAAGGATTTTGATAAGAGTTATTTCGAATTGTCCGCAGCGATCAAAGACAGGTTTCAGCAGTATCGCTGGCCGGGCAACATCCATGAGCTGGAGGGTGTTGTCAAGCGTGCCGTGATGATGAACAACGAAAAGGAATTTCTGTCCGGGTTTCTGGCCGGCAAATCACGTGGGGAGTTTCAGAACAACCGACCGCTGGCTGGAGGGTGTTTCCTGCCTTGGACGACATTATCGATGTGAGCGGACTGCCTGGAGACGTGCCGCAAAAGCCCCTCAAGGATATCTGCTGGGACTTCATCGTAAAAGTCGAAAAGAACATCATCAACAAGGCCTTGAAGCAAACCAACTGGAACCGCAAAAAAGCGGCCCTTGATGCTGAACATCAGCTACAAGTCGATGCTCAACAAAATAAAGGAATATAAGCTCGCATGAGCCGGTAGCGGGTCGATAAATCGCGGCTGGCTGGATGCTGGCTTGCAGCATCACAAAACCGAACGGCCGCTCCTGATGTGGCACAAAATAGAAAAAGCGACACCGTCGCGAACAATAAAATCGCGCAGCGAGTTCATTAGCATATGAAAAAAACACAAGAAGGATTTTCACCCGATCAGATCATCGAACCGGTTTTACGGAGACGTTGGTTGTTGATCATACCCATTCTCCTGTCTTTGATCGCCGGCATCATCCTCGTTATCAAACTACCCAAGATCTACGCGCCAGCACCCTCATTCTGATTCAGCCCCAAAAGGTGCCGGGCGAATATGTGCGTTCCATTGTGTCCACCGACATCGATTCGAGACTCAACACCATTTCACAGCAGATCATGAGTCGATCCAACCTCGAAAAAGTGATCAAAGAATTCAACATATTTTCAGAACCAAAGCAGGCCGATATGTTCATGGAAGACAAGATCGAACTCATGCGCAGCTGGATATCCGTCGATTTGATACGAGAAAACAGACGCGAGGCCGCCGATGCGTTTTCCATCTCCTTCAAGGGCAAGGACCCCCAGCTGGTCATGCGGGTCACCAATGCCCTGGCCAGTTTCTTTATCGACGAGAACCTCAAGGTCCGGGAAGCCCAGGCCCTTGGGACGAGCGATTTTCTCGACGATGAACTCAACGATATCCGGGCCAAGCTGGAAAAACAGGAGGAGGCCTTAAAGAATTACCGCTCCCGTTACATGGGCGGCCTGCCGGAACAGCTTCAGACAAACCTGCGCATACTGGAAGGGCTTCAGCTGCAGCTGAACATGAAGAACGAAAGCCTGAGATATGCCAAGAACAATCTCATTCTCGTGGAGCAACAGACAGCGGTGGATAATCAGGTGCAAAACCTCACCGGGCAAGGCAATGAAGAACCGAATGTTGTTCAGGTGTCGGAAGATGAGTTTCGATTGGAAAAATTGAAGGAGACGTTGGCGGAGCTCGAATTGAGCTACAAGGATCGCCACCCGGACATCATCAAACTCAAGGCCAGAATCACGGAGCTGGAAGGCGTCCTGGCGAAAGAAAGAGAACAGCCGGCCAATACGCCCAAGCGGGTTGTGACGACCGATCCCAATCAAATGCGATTGCACACGGAGCGGTTGTCGCGACTGAAGGAGCGCGACGAGTTAAAACTCCAGATCGCCAAGCTCCAAAGCGAGATACAGAAAGCCGATGAGCAAATCCAGTATTATCAGAAAATGGTCGAAGAAACCCCCAACCGGGAGCAGGAGCTCCTGTCCCTCAACCGGGACTATCAAAACATCAAGGAAAGCTACAACTCCATCCTTTCCAGAAAACTGGAGTCGGACATCGCCGTCAATATGGAAAAAAAGCAGAAAGGCGAGCAGTTCCGCATACTGGATTCAGCCAAGGTCCCCATGCGGCCGAGTGAACCGGACATGAAGAAGCTGTTCATCATGGTCATCGGGGCCGGGATCGGTCTCGGCGCGGGTCTCATCTTTCTGTTCGAATACATGGACACGTCCTTTCGCAAGCCCGAGGACCTGGAAGCCTATCTGGAGTTGCCGATCCTGTGCACCGTGCCGAGGCTGATCCACGTCCGGGAAAGGCGGATCCGGCGACTGAATACGCTGTTTTCGTTCCTGTCCATCGTGGCGTCCCTGGCGCTTTTTGCCTGCTTCAGCGTCCTGACGTTCCACGGCGTGGAAAAGACAGTGGAATTTGTCAAACGGTATATCCAAATTTGAATTTATTCCGCGCTTAAGCGCGGAATAAATTCAAATTAGACAACACCTTTAAATCGTATCTAAAATTTAATATCATCTATTGATTCAAAGATGAATCATAGTTAAAAACTAAAAATTTAGAATTCAAAATTAGGATTTCACATTGGGTAAAATCTACGACGCACTCGAAAAATCGCAAAAAGAAAAAAGGCCGTCCATAGAATCGGGTAAGGGCCCGGCGTTTCAATTTCACGCGTCGAGGCAGAACAAAGGTGCTGCCCTTAAACTTCTGGAACCCCTGCGCGTGAACGAGAACCTGGATCCGAACCTGGTGACGTATCAGAACCCCCAATCCATCGAATCCGAAATGTTCAAGATCCTGCGCGGAAACATCCTTTTCCCGGCCAAGGGCAAGCCGCCGCGGTCCATCCTCGTGACCAGCGCCCTGCCTGGAGAGGGCAAGTCCTTCGTGGCGGCCAATCTTGCGGTGAGCATTGCCCAGAACATCAACGAGCACGTCCTTCTCATGGACTGTGACATCCGCCGCCCTACCGTTCACACCAGTTTCGGGTTCGATGACGTGCCCGGGCTCGACGGAGTATCTCAACCAGCGGGCGGCGCTCACGGACGTGCTTCTCAAGACGAACGTGAAAAAGCTGACCATATTGCCCGGCCGGCGATCCGCCCAGAAATCCGGCCGAACTGCTCTCCTCGCAAGAGATGACGCGCCTGATGAACGAGGTCAACCCAACGCTACAGGATCGACTACATTATCATCGATTCGCCCCCGCCCCAGCTCACGGCGGAAACCAGTGCCCTGGCCAGACAGGTGGATGGGGTGATTCTGGTGGTGAAATCGGGCAGAACACCCAGGGATATGGTGGAGGAACTTATCGAGAGTATCGGCAGAGAAAAAGATCCTGGGCGTTGTCCTGAACTGGTTCGATCTGCGCTCTTCCAGTTACTACGGCTACGGTAAATACGGTAAGTACGGGAAGCACTACAGCAGGTAGCGGATAGCTCATAGCTGATAGGTCACAGGAAGCTTAAGTGCAATTATCAATTTTGAATTATTCAGTCGAACCCAACGAACTCAATCAACTCAACGAACCCAACGAACCCAATAAACCCAACAAACCCAACGAACCCAATGAACCCAACGAACCCAACAAACCCAACGAACCCAACAAACCCAATGAACCCAACAAACCCAACAAACCCAACAAACCCAACCCTCACGGCGGAGAACTCGTCAACCTCCTGGTGGACGAAGAACGGGCAGCCATTTTAAAGGACATCGCCCTTAGCCTTCCCGACATGACCCTGAACGAGCGCCAGCTGTGTGACCTGGAGCTTTTGGCAACCGGCGCCTTCTCACCCCTGAAGGGCTTCATGTGCCGGGCGGATTACGAATCGGTGCTCGATCGCATGCGCCTGCAGAACGACCTCGTCTGGCCGATACCGGTGTGCCTCGATATCGCCGAAACCCAGGCACAAACCTTGGAAGTCGGCCAGTCGGTGGCTCTTCGGGATCCGGAAGGATTTCTTCTGGCCATTCTGCACATTGAAGACATGTGGCCGGTGGAAAAAGAAAAAGAAGCCACGGCATATCTACGGGTCCACGGACCAAAACCACCAGGGTGTACGACTACCTGTTTAACAAAACACAAGACTGCTATGTGGGCGGCAAGGTCGAAGTCTTGAGCCTGCCGCTTCACTTTGATTTCAATCAGCTGCGTCTGACGCCACACGAAACGCGATCGCTATTTCAACGGCTTGGGTGGCAGCGGATCGTCTGCTTTCAGACCCGAAACCCCATTCAGCGGCCCCAGTTCGAAATGACCATGCGGGCCATGCGGGCCGCCAAGGCCAACATCCTGATCCACCCGGTGGTGGGGATGACCAAACCCGGCGACTTTGATCATTTCACACGGATGCGCTGCTACAAGGCCATCGCCGGTCACTACCCGCCGAATTCGTATCTGCTGAACCTTCTGCCGCTGGCCATGCGCATGGCCGGGCCCCGGGAAGCCTTGATGCACGCCATCATATCCAAAAACTACGGCTGCACCCATTTCATCGTGGGCAGAAGCCACGCGAGCCCGGGAGCAAACGGGAATGGCGGCCAATTTTATGAAAGCGACGAAGCCAGAAAACGGGTTGAGGAATTCAGCAGCGAAATCAGTATCCAAATCGTGCCCTTTGAAGAACTGGTGTATCTGCCCTTTCGAAGACGAATACCAGTCCGTGAACCAGGTGCCCGAAGGAACCCAAACCATATCCTTGTCCGGTTCCGACATCCGCAGACGCATCCGAACCGGCAAAAAAATACCGGACTGGGCCACCTTTCCGGAAGTCATGGCAGAACTTCGAGAAGGCCTATCCACCCCCCAGGAAGCAGGGGGTCACGATGTTCTATGACGGGTCTGTCCGGTTCCGGCAAGTCCACCATTGCCAAGGTGCTGTACGCAAGATTTCAGGAAATCGGAGAACGACCGGTCACGTTGCTGGACGGCGACATTGTGCGGCGCAACCTTTCCAGTGGACTGAGTTTTTCAAAGGAAGACCGGGACACCAATGTGCGGCGCATCAGTTTCGTCGCCAGTGAAATAACCAAAAACAGGGGTGTTGCCATCTGTGCGCCCATTGCACCGTATGCCGCCACAAGACAGGAGATCCGCAAGATTATCGAAGAATACGGGGGCTTTGTCGAGGTGCACGTGGCCACACCCCTCGAAGAGTGCGAAAAAAGGGACCGCAAGGGCATGTATGCCAAAGCCAGGGCCGGGCTTGATCAAGGGATTCACCGGTATAGACGACCCCTATGAAATTCCCGAATCGCCCGAAGTGAGAATCGACACCACCCACATCACCCCCGACGAAGCCGCCCAGGAGGTGCTGCTGTATCTGGGGCATAAGGGATATATTTGATTTAGAATTGAATTGATTCTATTTATATGATGAACATTAGACAGGATTTACAGGATTGACATGATCTATTTTTGGGATTCCCAGACGAAATCCCAAAACTTGCATCGCCTTCGGCGAAATTCGATTGGCTTTATTTTATAGACAATATGGGGTATGCTAATTCCCTAAATATTAAACAAATATAGGTTGATAGAAAGTTGTTAGTTCCACCAACGGTGGATTGAATATTATCTCTTTCGTCCGGAAAGAGATAATCATTAAAATAAATCCTGAAAAATCCTGTTAATCCTGTCTGATAAAAAGAATATCCAGATGAAGAACTTTAGACAGGATTTACAGGATAGAAATGATATTTTTCAAACTTTCCTGAAGAAAGTTCGAAACCACAATCGCCTGCGGCGAAAAATAACAATCTTTTTCCATGATGATAGCTAATGGAACTTAAAGACATCACACATGCGATAATTGGTGCAGCATACACTGTACACAATGCATTAGGCTTCGGTTTCCTTGAAAGTGTCTATCACAAAGCAATGGTTATAGAATTAAGAAAGCAACAAATGCTTGTCGATTCTGAAAAGGCGTTAAAAGTTTATTATGCTAATGAAGTTGTTGGAGATTTTATTGCTGATTTACTTGTTGAGGACGACATTGTTGTTGAGCTGAAATCCGTTAAGAAGCTTGTCAAAGAGCACGAAGTACAACTTGTAAACTATCTAAATGGCTTAAAAAAAGAAATAGGATTATTGATTAATTTCAGTCCCTCTGGTGTTGAGGTAAAACGAAAATACAGAGATGCCGTAAATGTGGAGTAGATAGGGATGAAATTGAATTCCACCAACGGTGGATTGAATATTATATCTTTCGTCCGGAAAGAGATAATCATTAAAATAAATCCTGTAAAATCATGTTAATCCTGTCTGATAAAAAGAATAGCCAGATGAATAAAATCAATTCGACAGGATTTACAGGATTGACATGATATTTTTCAAACTTTCCTGAAGAAAGTTCGAAACCATAATCGCCTGTGGCGAATCACAACGGACCTTTTTCTCTACGAAATATAGGGCAAACAAAAGTTGGCTCAGAATGATATGTGAGAAATATAAGCTTAAGGGGAAATACTAATTCCACCAACGGTGGATTGTGATTTTTATCTTTCTTCCGGAAAGATAAAAAGGATAGTAAAAAATCCTGTAAAATCCTGTTAATCCTGTCTAAAAAAAAGGAAAGCCCATGAACAAATTAAACACCTTTCTATCATACTCATCGCAGTCAGCTGTTTCGTTTTATCAACGCTCAGCCGTGCCAAGCCCAGACGAACACAACAACCAAGCAACCGGCGACCGCGGAAAGTGCCTACACCATCGGTTCGGGGGACATTCTGGAAATCACCACCTGGAAAGAGCCCGACTTTTCCAGGGAGGAGGTGCTCGTGCGGCTGGACGGCATGATCACTTTCCCGCTGATCAACGACATCCAGGCCAAGGGCCAAACCCCCATGCAGGTCAAAACAGCCATCGAAACCCGACTGGCCGACTACGTGGAGAGCCCGGTGGTGACGGTAACGCTCAGGAGCTCGGCCAGCAAGCGCTTCTATATCTTAGGCGAAGTCATGCAGACAGGTGAATATCCCTTGGTGAAAAATCTCACCGTATTGCAGGCTTTTGCCCTGGCGGGCGGTTTTTCTGAGTGGGCCTCCAAAAAGGAAATCATCCTGCTGCGCAACGAAAACGGCCAAGAAAAGATCTATCGGGTCAACTACCGGGACATCATCAAAGGCCGCGATTTCGATCAAAACATCAAACTCCAACCCGACGACACGATTATTGTACCCTAGGTATTTTACTAGAAGAGGCAAGGAGCAATATTTTCTGACAGGATTAACCCGGTACGATTTTCCGAACCTACCGGGCAAGCAGGATTTTACAGGATATCTTTATGAAAAAATGGATAAGAAGTGTAAAATAAGTGTTCCACCGAAGGTGGATTGGGTTTTTATCTTTCTTCCGGAAAGATAAAAAAGGGTGTAATAATCCTGTCAAAATAAAAAACAAAAGCATGTCTGCTATTAAACAAAAATATTACTTAATCAGTGCACTAATAATCCTGCTCATTCTTCCATGTGTCAGCCATGCCTTTCAGATCACCTTCGAACCGCGTGTAACCCTTAGCGAAGAATACACCGACAACCTAAACCTGACAGAAGACGACACGCAATCCGATTTCATTACCACCGTCCAACCGGGCTTCACCATCTCTGCCATCGGCCAAAACAAGGGTCTCAATCTTTCATATGACCCGTCCTACAGCTGGTATGCCGACCACGCGGAAAACAACACCCTGCGTCACGATGCACGTATCGATGCCTGGAATAACCTGTCGCGAGACGCCCGCATCTATTTCGACAACACCTTTCTCTACACCGAAGACCCTACCACGGACGCCCAAGCAGATATGGATTTAGAGGACCGGACCGGGCGGGAGCCCTACTACCGGAACACGACCACCATCGGGCTGTCCAATCAGTTCAACCCCACAGATTCCATCACGCTGGAAAATCGATACAGCATCCTCGAAAACGAGGATGACGACGTAGAGGATTCCCGGGAGAACACGCCATCACTGTCCTGGGAGTACGGGCTTTCCCAACGATTTTCCACCCAGGGAAGCGTGGCGTACACCCAGGGGGAGTTCGAAGCGTCGGACGACTTCCAGCGCTACGAGGGACGCCTGCAGCTGGACTTCCAGTTCAACCGACGCGTTGGCACGTTTGCCGCTTACCAGCACACGCTTTTGTTTTACGACCAGAATGCGGACGACAACTATCAGTTAAAATCCCCAAGCGTCGGCCTTATCTACCAGGCCGGGGAGGGAACACGCCTCTCCGTGAGCGGTGGCTACCTTTGGATCGACCGGGAAACAGGGGATGACGACAACGGGCTTTTGTTCAACAGCGATATTGTCCAGACCCTAAGATTTCGGCGCGGATCCGCTCAGTATCAACGCATCGAGCGGGTACGAAGAAGCCTTTTTCGATGAACAAAATCTTGGCTTGCGTATCTATTACCAGGGAGGCGGGACGCTGACCCATGAATTGTTCAGAGACATCTCTGCAAGCCTCTCAGGGTCGTACCGGACCGACACCTACCTCAACACTGACGACAACCGTGAGGACCACACCACCACCGGCAGGGTCGGGCTGACCTTCGACCGTATCCGGTATGTCAGCGCCAGCCTGTCTTATGACTACCGTAAGCTGGAATCCACCGCAGACGGAGAAGGCTACCAGGAAAATCGCTTTTCCTTTGCTATCACGATTCAACCCGACCAGCCGACGATTATTGTAAAATAACAACATGGCGTTTTTGAGGAATTTATTGGCCAAGAGATCGAAGAAAATATCTTTGACAGGATTAACCCGGTACGATTTTCCGAACCTACCCCAGTACCATCTGCCGGGCACGGGCAGGCTTTTACAGGATTCCATTTACGCTTTCCTGACGAAAGCGTAAAAACAATCATCGCCTGCGGCGAAATATATTATCTGACAATTTGAATCGCAACAGCGAGCGCATTACCCAGTGGGTTTTTCACCTATTAGCGCGGTTGTTGCTATGATCGAAATCGAAATCGGGATCGCTATCGAAAATCGAAGAAATATGGGACCTGGACACGAAAAACTGGACGTCTAGTGTCTTGCGATAGGCTATGTAGCCTTGGAATGTTCTGCTGTGCAGGATGTCCTGGTGGTAGAAAGGCGGATACTTCGTCAAGGAAGAGCCTGCTGCTTATGAAACTGGGGTAATCGATTTCGATACCGATAGCGATAGCGATTTCGAAGCCTATAAGACGAAAGATGTGAGACGTGAAGCTGGGTAGCTCGATTAACATCCTGCTTCTAACGCAGTTTAATATTGAACATTCCTAGCAGCTTGCTGCGAGGTTCTCACTTAGAGCGCGGTTGTTGCTATGATCGAAATCGAAATCGGGATCGCTATCGAAATCGAAGAAATATGACTTGGACACGAAAAGCTGACGTCTAGTGTTTTGCGATAGGCTACGTAGCCTTGGAATGTTCTGCTGTGCAGGATGTCCTGGTGGTAGAAAGGCGGATACTTCGTCAAGGAAGAGCCTGCTGCTTATGAAACTGGGGTAATCGAAGATGGATTGAGTTTCCTCTCTTTCGTCTGGAAAGAGAGGAAGAAAAAAAATCCTGTAAAATCTTGCCTGCCCGGTAGGTTCGGAAAATCGTACCGGGTTAATCCTGTCAAAAAAAAATGCTCTAAACAAAAGACAGGTAAGCAAAAAATTGCCTGTGTTAAAAAATAAACACATTATATCCATGATTGAAACAACCCCCTCCAAATATATCATTACCGCTGCAGCCATCGTTTTCACTATCTGCTGCATCTGCCTCTTGGTGCCCTCCGCAACGGCTGAAACCATCGCTTTTACCGCCACCTACAACTACCTCTTCACCCAATTGGAAACCGAAGATCAAGCCCGCATCATCGCCCTGGCCAGAACCCGGCAGGCCATCTTCAACGCCGCAGAAACGGCTATCCGGAAAACCCAGATCTATCAAAATGCACTACCCGTGGAAAACCTCTCCCATGCGCTGGCCTCCGCTGTGATGACCTTTGAAACTTCATCCATGGTGCTGAACAAGATACCCCAGGGCCACAGCCTTTCCCTGAAGCTCATCGGCAGACTTGTATATGGACACCCTGGAAACGGATCTGAGCCACTTTATCGAAAATTCGTTTCTCTTTGACAATGCCCTGGCCAACCGCAATCAGGCGGGGGCGCTGTTGGTCAGTCTGGACGCCCTGAAAGAACAATACAGCGCTGTACAACAAAGCAAAAATCAAAAAACGCTCACTTCCGAAAAAGAAAGACTCACATCACAGCGCTGGCGCCTGGTCAACCAGTTGTCGGCCATTTCACTGAGCGACACCATCATCGCCGCAGCATTGAAGCAAACGGGCCTGGACCCGGGTGAGACCATCAAATTGTTGAACCGGGCCGTCTCCCTGGACGACCGTAATGCGTGGCTCTATCTACACCGGGGAAGGGTGTTCGACTCTCTGAAAGACCCCATAGCCGCCTCCGCGGATTTTGAGAGGGCTGCGCTCCTGAACCCTTATTTGATCTATGCTTACGAATATCAGGGCGATGTTCTGTTAGACACCGGGAAAATTGAAGATGCCGTGAAATCCTATAGCAAGGCCATCGACCTGGACAGGCAATATGGGCCTAGGCTCCTGAAACGGGGCAGGGCCTACCGGAAAATGAGTCAATACAACCTGGCCGCCAAGGACTTCACCCGCACCATCGAGATTGCACCCACAAACCCGGTGGGCTATCTAGAACGGGGTCAGGTGTGGATTGCGTCCGGGTCATATGCTGAAGCTGAGGCAGACTTCAACAAGGTTCTGGCCCTGATACCTGAAGATGCGGCCGCTTATGAAACAATAGGACGGGCGTGGATGATGGCGGGTCTGCCCGACCGGGCTTGTGACGAGCTGAAAAAAGCGTGCGATCGGGGGGCCTGTGACGGCCTTCGGGAAGCGACTGTCGAGCGTATGTGTGTCGACCTTGATTTGGAAGCCGCAGGCACGTGGGCGCAGACCTGCTATGAAGCGGTTGTCAGCGGGCAGTGGCGCCAGGCGATCCAGGCCGCCACCCTGGCTATCTATCACCATCCGGACGCCGTAAATCCTTACATCAACCGATCCTGGGCCTATGCAGAGACCGGGGCCTTTGAAAAAGCCTTGGAAGACGTCAACGCGGCCCTGGCCATGGCCCCCAAGAATGCCATGGCCTTTAACAACCGGGGACTGGTTTACGAGAAACAAGGCGACCTGGGCCGGGCCGGCAAGGACTACTTCAGGGCCTGCGAGCTGGGTTTTGAAATTGGATGCAGGAACTACCTGGCAGCAGAGAATTCTTCCCAAAGGGATAGATCCCAGATCGACCTGCTCCTCCGTCAGAGCGGGGAAGCGTACCGGGACAACGACTGGGAGGCCGTCATGCGTTTGACATCCCTGGTCATCGAAAAGGAACCGGAGAACGTCCAGGCCTACACGGCTCGGGCCGCAGCTTTTTCCCAGACCGGTCAGTTGCAGGAAGCCATCGCCGATTGCAACGCAGCCATCCAGATCAACCCGAACTATGGTCTGGCCTACAACAACCGGGGCTATGCCCTGGAGAAAATGGGTCAACGCGAAGACGCCCTGGTGGACTACCGCGTGGGCTGCCTGCTTGGCGCCGACCTGTCTTGCCGAAACCATACCCGCCTGGAATCGGTTCTCAGGTAAAATTGGATTGAATTTAGATTTTGAAACCATCTTCTCCATGACCAGGTCGTAATACCATGGTCACCTCAAATGTCAACAATTACTTCAGTTTAAATATTACCCATGAACCGATTATTCAAATGACACCATAGCCAAATGAAAGCGATCACCTCGTCATTCTCCTTCCGGTCGACGTTCAATCATGCCGGTTTGACGGCTCAGGAACAGCGCATTGCAGACCTGATTCGACTCGGTAGGACCTCCAAAGAAATCGCGAATCTGTTGTGCATCTCGCCTCACACCGTGGACACCCATCGCAGGAATATCCGCCAAAAGTTAGGCTTCAATGGTGGCCGCGAAAGCCTCCGTTCTCACCTCATGGCATTGATGTTTAAAGCGGCAAAGCCGCGTATGATAAAATTGCACAGCGAGTTTATGGGGAGTTGACAAATGGCATAATAAGGTCTATATTTTGTCGTAATAATGACTCTGAAAAAGAGGGACCAATATGAAATTAAGTCAGGATCTCAAGCCAGTCAGCTATGTTAAAAACAACATGGCTACGGTAATTCGTAAATTGAACGAAAACCGGAGCACTATGATCATTACTCAAAATGGTGAAGCCAGGGCAGCGCTGATGGATATCAAAGCATACGAAGATCTGCAGGAAACGTTGGCTCTTTTAGAAATGATTGCTCAAGGAAAGAAAAGCTTGAGCGAGAGGCGATACCGGTTAGCAGGTGAAGTTCTGAAAGAATTTGAAGAACGAATCGAAAAGGATTTTCTCTGATGCCGTATACGGTTTTATTGATCGAAGATGCTGTAAAGGACATCGAAGCAATATACCGATATATTCGGAGGTCAGAAAATAAAAGGGCTGCCAAGGAAATGATTATGAATCTCCGTGAAGCCTGTGACAGCCTTTCAGAACATCCGGAGCGTGGACATGTTCCCAATGAACTTTCACAGGCCGGTCAATTTGACTATCGACAGATCATCGCCAAAAAGTATAGAATTATTTACCAGCTCGCCAAACCCAATATTTTTATCTTTGGTATTATTCACGGCAATCGAAATATTGGCGAAGTTTTAAGGCAGCGCATGCTGCTTTAAATTTGTCAAAAAATCGCTCAGCAAGTTTATTTTTTGCATTCGCCTTTCTTATTAGCCGCCCCGGTGAAATACGCCATGCTGTTACCTCCGGTAATTCTATCTACCCAATTGATGCCGTTCTTTCACATATGAAACTCAAATTGTATTTCTGAAATATTATTTGCAAGGTATAGGACTTGAATGGTGGATGGCATTAGCCGGTGATCAGGTTATTTCACCAACCCTTAATTACGGCGGCACAGAAAACATGCTCCGTAAAAGAATCAGAATCTTGGACTGGCGTTCAGCCGGCCAACTTTTTAATATCCATCACAATTATTGATCTCAACCTGTGTCCATAGCTAGAAACTTATAATATAATGTCCCTTATATGAAATGGATTGATAACGAGGATGTCATTGTAAGTTTGGCCGTGGTTTAGATCTTCTGTATAGACTTGTTTGCATTCCGATCGTTCGGCTGCCGCAATAATCAAGGCATCCCAGTAGGAGATATGGTAGGTGATATGTGTGTCGATGGCACGTCTTACCATCGCCGGATCAATTTCCAGAATCGGCATCATACTGAATATGTCAACAATTCCTTTGGCTTCTTCAGAAGACATGGGGTTCTGGATATGCTTCGTGACCACGTTAAAAAATTCTCCCAGTACCTGTACGGACAGGAAACAGGTGTCATTCGCCATACCGTCCGCCAATATCGCCTGCGCTTTTTTTTGTTTGGCCGCATCTTGCGTGTCATAAGCATAGACGAGTATGTTGGTATCCAGAAACACATTATCGGTCATAAAGCTTCTCTCTCGTCCATTTGCGAAGGCCCATATTCCTGGACATCATCTGAAATGAATCGCGCAATCTTTGGGAAGCGACTTTTTTCTCCTGATCATCACGATTGGTAACGGATTTTAAATACGCCCTCACCATGGATGTCAGTGTCGTATTCTTATCTACAGCGATCTTTCTGACTTTTTTAATGATGTCGTCGTCGACGCTTAAGGTAATGTTTGGCATTTTAATTCTCCATATTAAGTTTTACCCTTATTATGGGTTTTCTTCTGCAAAATGTCAAGATCAATTTCCCACAACGCCTGACACCAATGCAAACAAATGCTTTGTCCTTAACCATTTCGTAATGAAGGTGCCGCTTGACCCCCGTGTCCAGTGATCCTCCCTGAAAGTCCAGTATGATTTCTTTCAAAGTTTCAATCATAATTGGCCTGATAAGATCGATATCTGTGAAATCGGTAAGAGATCTCACCGAAAAATAGGATAAGTGTCAAGAGAAATGACCGATAATCAATAAAAAAGCCGTGTTTTTTATAAAGCGTCTCAAATCTTATTTAACTTCGCTATCGCGAATAAAAGCGCGATGCGTTTTTATAGTTGAAGTTCGCTTCATTATATCAATCAAATTATCAAGGATGTCCTCTATATCTTTCCCTGGACGTCTACTGTTTTGCGATAAACTATGTAGCTTTGGAATGTTCTGCTGGGGAAATCGATTTCGATACCGATACCGATAGCGATTTCGAAGCCTATGAGACGTAAGATGTAAGACGTGAAGCTGGGTATCTCGATTAACGTCCAACTTCTAACACAGTTTAATTGGGAGCGCGGTTGTTGCTATGATCGAAATCGAAATCGGGATCGCTATCGAAATCGAAGAAATGAGGAACTTAGACACGAAAAACTGGACGTCTAATGTCATTCGATAGGCTATGCAGCCTGGGTCTACGAGAAGACCAGGAACTCTGCGGCGTGCTGCGAAGTTCTTCAATGGATGGATAGAAACT
>CAVOZW010000001.1:0-256964 GCA_963701385.1 uncultured delta proteobacterium | reverse complement strand
ACCATAATCCGTGGCACAAATAGTGCTTATTGTTAGTATATAATATTGATATAATTATATATATATGCTATCAAGGTCGCAGGCAACATTCACTTAGGAGGTGAGTTTATGCGACCTGTCGTACGAATCAAACACACCATGGATAGGTTAGCCAGTCATGGCGGCCTACTCCTCATTGGGGCACTGCTTAACTCTATGCAACTTAAAAATCGGCTTGACAATATCAAAAACGTTCACTGCGTAGATCCTAAATTCTCCCATGCAGACGTTCTATTTTCAATGATCGGGCTGATCAGTATCGCAAAGCCGGATTACGATGCCATCGAAATATTCCGAGAAAAACAGGACTTTTTTACAAAAGCTCTAGGGATATCCGGTTGCCCCTCCAGCCCCACCATCCGGCAACGCATTGATCTGATTGGTCGTGCTGCCGATGATATCCTCAAAAAAGAAGCCATTAATTTGATTCGTACAAAAGCACCAGCCATATCAACGATTGAAACAAGTGCGGGACCTTTTGTGCCCCTTGATATCGATGTCAGCCCTTTTGATAATTCAAAAACCAAAAAGGAAGGTGTTGCCAGGACTTATAAAGGTTACGACGGCTATGCCCCGATCTTTTCATATTTAGGCACCGAAGGTTATTCGATTAACCATGAACTGAGACAAGGAAGCCAGCATTGCCAGAAAAATACACCTCAATACATCGATAAGACATTGACTTATGCTCGTCAGTTGACCGACTTGCCTTTACTCATGCGCCTTGACTCTGGAAATGACAGCCAAGAAAACTTCCCGGATGAGAAATGGGAAAACGTTCATTTCATCATCAAACGCAACCTACGCAGGGAATCTCCTCTACATTGGGCACAATTGGCCAAGGAAAAAGGAGTGGTCCGTATAAGTCGAAAGGACATAACCGTATGGACCGGTAAAACAAACGTCGGGCTTCAAGGAAAAGAACTCCCTTTTCCTATCTTCTTCGAGGTGACAGAGCATCATATGAAAAAGGGTCAGCAACTGATATTTCCTGAAATTGAAGTTGATACCTACTGGTGCAGTTTAGATCAGTTAGAAGCAAAAGAGGTTATCGCGCTTTACCATGATCATGGAACCAGCGAACAGTATCATTCAGAGATCAAGTCTGACATGGGACTGGAACGACTGCCCAGTTGTCACTTTGCCAGCAACGCTTTAGTGTTACAGTTAGGTATGCTAACCTACAATCTTTTACGGGTCATTGGGCAAACGAGTCTCCAAGAACTGAATAACAATCGGCTGCCGGGCTCTCGAAATAAGAAGGTCAGCCGTAGGCGAATTCGCACCGTAATCCAGGATCTGATGTATATGGCCGGTCGTCTAATCCATACAGGCAGGAGATGGTATGTGTCCTTTGGCTGTCTCAATCCTTTTGCAATCCTGTTTGAGCGAATTTATAATCGAATCCGGGGTTGGCCGTCGCCTGTATAGTAACCTGGTTTTCAAAGAACTGTACGCTAAACAAAAGATAAGCTGAAGTGCGTCCGATTTTATGACAAAAGGTGAAATAGTCCTCTAAATCTGGGCGCTGAAAGTTCTAAGCCGCCAATTATGGCTTAAAGCGGCTCAATAGAATATTTTTTTCATAATTGTGGCATTAAGCAATATCAATGCCACTGATTCAGGATAAAGTCAGTCGCTAAAAATTTGCTTTTATGATCCCGCAAGATAAGGGTAAGGATTCATGCCCGTGGAGGGTTTTATATTTGGGATTCACCGGCAGCATCGTTCCTCATCGTCATCAACGCAGCGGGCCAATTTTTTATTCCCAATGTTGAACATACTTTCGTTATGTGTAACACCCGCTATACTCAACATAACTCGCTGTATACTTGAGTTTCCAAAAACCGAAAAACTCAGTCTATCTTGCATCATTGTTAATTGTTTTCGAACTCAAGGGTATTGATGCTATTGTGAAGATCAGAAAAAATGATCAGGCGTGTCGAGGTGTGTTTGAAAATCAGAGCAGGTACAAGACTGATTCATGATTTGAGATACAATATCAGGAAATTATTGAAACCACAAGGTATGGTTGTTTTAAGATCGATGCAAAAAATGTGATATGCTCGGAAATGTCGTCTGAAAACCAAATATCAGGCCGATTCCATGTATATGGAGAATATTCACACTTTAGCCAAAGTGCAGATGTCATCGGTTTTCAATAGTATCGATAGAAGCCCCGTCCATATTTATCTTTATGGTCCTACATTAGCAGGAACTCGTACACCAAGTACTTCTCCTCGTGCGCATTCTTCACCATCAGAGTATAAAGAACATAAAATTACAGCTTTCTTTGCATGCATTTCTTTTATCCTTGCCCGAAGCTGGACAGGTTTATCCATGGAAGTGGGTTTTAGAAAATCAACTTTGAGCGAGGCTGTGGCAAACCAATATTTTGGTGACTCTCGTTCTTCGTGGGTTTTATCTTTGTAATACTCTGCAATGGCGGTACATAAACAATGGCAGTCCATAATACCCGATATAATACCTCCATTTAGGACAACAGGCCAACCTGCGCAATGATAATCCTTTGGTTCCCAATTGCATATAGCCTCATTCCCATCCCAGTGACTCTTAATATAAAGCCCGTGAGGATTGTCATTACCACAGACCCAACAATGATTATTTTTAATATATGACTCGTCTTGAAAGGCTAATCCAGCTGTCATTGCTCCTCCTCAATTATTGGAATCTGCATGCGAGAATCGCCTTAGCTCTTTCTAAAATCTCTATCGTCATGCCTAATAGGGATAGATGGATACGATCTCAACTGTCTGTTATATCAATAAAATATAAGATACCATATGGGCATCTCCAAAGTACCACGAAGGGGCCTATCAATGCAAGATCCGGTCGGTGGTGATAATAATCGCACACCGGTAAAATTTAGGAATCTGATATCTTTGTTTTTGTTGGATAGTGCAGGTTTTCTTAACAACGCAAATCAGACGCGCGGCTTTCTGTGTCAACTGAATATGCCTTGTTAGCAGATTTCATCTTTAATATGTATTTTCAACCAATTCATAAAGCCGTAGAAAGAATTCATTTCGTATCTTTTCAATATGCAACGCTTCCTCGTAATCAAGTATTGCCGTATCTTTACGCTTAAACCTGTCTGGTTCCACTTGCAATGCATAAGAATTGACTTGTCTTTTCCAAAACCACTCCGCACAACAGAATTGAATGTTTTTCGGATCGATTTCAGTGATATTTTGTAAAGTTTCAAACAACCCTCTCCCCAAAAGGCTTTTATCAATACAGAATACAACATAGGCGATCCTGTACTTCACTGTGGCAATGGCACGTTTTACAGGTAAAGGTTCAAGGTTATGGGTGATTTTCTGACTGTTGCAGATAAAATGGCCGTAACAGCTTTGCAGCGTGAAACAGAAATGTAATTTATTAAACCCGTTAATGAGGTCAATGATAGGCATGTCAATAATGTCATCACTGAGATAAGATAGAGTTTTCCGTCTTTGCACTTCAAAATGCGGATTATCCGCTAATTCTTTCAGAGCAGTGAAGGTTTCCAATTTTGCTATCTCCACCCATAAGATGACTATCTATTTTTCATCGTCTAACCTTGTTTTTGTTGGAGCCAGCTGTAATGCGGCAATAAGAAAGCAGGGCCATTTCTGACACTGCTTATATTCCTTGAAAAATTGATATGTTAACTTATATTTCATTTTGTAGGTTTTTAGACGATACTTCTTCTATCTTTTCCAGACCTTCTTTCAGGCATAATGTCAGTGTAAGAAAATTCACGTTGATCAATTCCAGAGCGCCTACCTCCATTACCAAGTGACAAAGTTCTTTTCATAAATGAATTATTATTTATATCTCTCCTGTCTTTGTTAATTCTCTGCTGCTTGGCACCTCTATTTTCTGGGCCACTGTATGAAGAAATACCTCCTTTTCTCCTATCTTTATTGACCCTGCGATCTTTGCCGATCCGCATTTCAACCATTAGAGACCTCTGAATTTCAATTGTGGTTTGCTATTATTTTGGCTATGTGCTGATTGTTTGTAGAATCAAAAAGTTAGAAGAAGTACGCTATCGAGTTTCAATATTGTTAATCCTTGAATTCTCTGCGATCTTTACTAGACCTCCTCATCCGGTTTTTTGAAGCAATAAACCTTTTACGTCGATCTCTTCCTGAACGCTTTATATTTATATTACGGAAGAGTACTTTTCGCTTATAAAATAACAGAATAAAAAGAAGCCCCACTAATGATAGGAAAATTATAATTGCCAAGGCATCCATAAATTGCCACGTTAGAATACCCTGAAATTAAAGTCAATTGAGTTCGCAAAAATCAGCAGATTTGGCTTTGTCAACATATTATTGCATGCAAAAAACATGCAATAATATTGGAAGTTAAAAAAGGTAACTATTAGAAAGCGTTAGATTTTAAGGTTGCAATGGAAGAAGGTAAATTGGGAAGTCAATGCTATAATTGTTGGGTAGGTAAGGTTATAAACTCTGTGCTTTATGTCCAGAACTGATGATACATGGAGATAAGACCCGCTTATCCCAATATGCTGATGTCACAAAGATCACAGCTTTTCCAATTGGGAAAATTATCCTGATATAGTCGGGTGGCGCAGAGGAAGTTCACCCCTGAGCTCACCCAAACCTTGGCACTAAAAATTAAGGATCTTCTCCCAATCAGTTGGGAGAAAGGGTTCAAGGAGTCCAGGATTCAAGGATCCAAGTGTTTGCTTTCCAGTGATTTGATCATCGCTTTTAGCATTCTCTCTACATCACCGAGTTCATCTCTTAATTCCTGAAGCTTTTCCTTCTTCATATAATCCAGATCACCGGATATCATCGTCTGCGTTTCCAATAACTCTTTATAATTCTTAAGCATTCAGCTGATGCCTCACGTCATCTCACTCGAACCCTGGACCCCTGGAATCCTTGAATCCTTAATTTGGATCAACTCTTTTGGAGATGATCCAAAATTAAATACTTTAGCTTCAGCCATCAGTTCGATCAGATGCGGGGCACCGTCGAGCAGCATGTTGGAATAAAATTTCTCCTCGTCAACCTGACGCTGCTATTTGCCATGCCTTTGAAAATATTCCCTGCTTAATCAAACAACATCACCTGTATAGAGACTTAACCATGTCGTTTACTGCCCTGGCAATAAGCATGGTATCTATGCCAACGGCTACTAAGGTATAACCACTTTGAACCGCAACAGCGAGCGCATTCCCCGTGGCTTGCCGCGGGGTTAGCGAGCGAATCAAAATTAGACAGAATTCCTTACGGTCGAAGATTCCTCGCAGCTTGCTGCGAGGTTCTTCAATATAGGGTTTAACAGCTTCAGTTGTTGCACCGAATATACCAAGCGCAACGTTTGCTTTATCTGCGAATACCTTAACATGATCTATAGCTTTTTGAACATCCTTATCTGCTATGAGGCCTGTCCTGTTCATACTTGCAGAGAGATCATACGGTCCGACAAATAGACAATCAATGCCGGGGGCTGTGAGTATGTCTTCGATATTTTCAATAGCATCTATATGTTCTATTTGGATAACTACAGCAATTTCAGTGTTGGCTGAGTCAATGTAGGCCTGAAAATTGGTTCCATACCCTTGAGCCCTTGAAATACCAACACTTCTTAATCCATCAGGCGGATATTTACAAAGCTGAACCGCTTTTATCGTGTCCTCAATGGTCTTTACTTGCGGTACAATGATACCTGAGGCACCAATATCGAGGGCTTTCTTTATCCAGACTTCCTCATTCGATGGTACACGTATCAAACATCAAAAGGAAATATCTCAGTTTGAATAGCTCTTAATTGGCTAGTGCATATAGTCACGTTCTTTTCGATCGTTCCCCAGGATGTTGTGGGGTTGATTTTGTCACTCCAATCAAAATCTGCCTACTTGCTCGTATCGAACACAATCTTGCCTTGTATCCCACCCTGTTCTTGACGCAACTGCGCCTCTCCAACCTGGGTGAGAGGCATGATACAGTTCACAACCGGACGAATCTCACCGCGTTCGACGAGATCGCGCAGAACCTCCATCTTGTGGGCGGTTGGCTCGACAAAGAAGAAATGAATCGTTATGTTCCGCCCCCAAGCCTCTAACAACGACTGCTTTGCGGCAATATCTACAATAGACACAATCCGACCATGGTTTTTCATCAAATATGGGCTTCGTTCGAGGGTGTTTTCTCCGATGGTATCCAAGACGACATCGACGCCCGTGCCATTTGTCTCGTCATTGATGACGCTTTCGTAGCTCTCCTTCTTGTAGTCAATAACCCGGTCTGCTCCAAGGCTCTTTACGAATTTGATGCTCCCGGTGCTGCAAGTAGCAAAGACGTAGGCTCCGGAGGCTCTGGCAAGCTGGACAGCGATGGACCCGACACCGCCGGCCGCGGCATGTATCAGGACCGATTCTCCAACATGCAAACGAGCCCGTTCAATAAGGCATCCGTAAGCGGTGTTAAAGACCAGTGGCAAACTGGCAGCCTCGAAATGGCTAATGTTTTTAGGTTTCAACGCCACGATGCTCTGATCGACGAGATTATATTCGGCAAAGGCGCCTGGGCGGGTAAAAAGCGCCATCATGTAGAAAACTTCGTCACCGGGTTTAAACTTCGTCACTCGAAAAATCGGCTTTTACCTCTGATGAGAAGGCTCGATTGATTTCTTTAAGGGTCAATGGTTTGATCGTCAGGCGCTTAACCAACTCGATTTCGATTTCTTCGAAGAAACGATCGATCCAAGGATAGAGGAAATCAGGTATATCAAAAACACTAAAAAAGTCCTGTAGTTTTAGTGTTTCGCATGATCTATTCTTTAATGTTTTCGAGTTGAAATGTAAATACGTATTACGATATAGGGTCAAACTACAGAAATATTGATCTCTAAATCACAGGCAATAGATCGGATATACTGATAATCCTGATGAAATCACCGATTTCTTGACCCTCCCTACCAAATCATGTATGTACCTTACATTGCATCCAAATCACAAATGATCTGAAGCTGTATTTTTATTCTTGGGCTGACTTGAATTCAACCTGGACCAGTTCTTACCTTTCTAAAGACGTATCATCTTCTATAAACTTCAATATTTTGAAACGAGGCAATCACCATGCCTCACTACTAAAAAATTGCGAGAAATCTTAGAACCATCCTCAGTGCCGATGTCAAGAGATATTCACTTCTTATGGCAGTTGATGAGGAATGCTATTTGAAAAGCTGTAACGTTGGCGGTTGAAATAAGAGTAAATAATTAATTTAAAATAGGAGGTCATTATGTCAAAAAATATTATTAGTTGTGCTTTTTTAGTGGTTTTTTCCCTCTCTATAAATGTGGTTTTGGCTGGGATGGAATATCCCCAAGAGATGATGGAGGTCTCTTCACCTTATCCCGGAGCCACTATCGCCCAAACCATTAGCGCTTCTGGAACAGTTATGGTGACGATGGAATCTAACGACAACCTGGATCAGATATTCGAGTTTTATAAAAATGAATTACTTGCTAACGGCTGGACAATCACGAATGAAACCCAGTCACAGGGGCATTCAGGGCTTATGAGTGAAAAAGGATCTAACCATGTGATTGTTAATATCGGTACAGGTCAGTCCGATAAATCAATAATTAGTCTAATGCTGACCACAAAGAAATAATAATATGCTACCAAGGCGCAATTTTTCCAAGAGCTCTATGTCTTGATATATATGCAAAAATGTCATGGATACAACACGACAAGACCGTTGATATCTCTCAAACGATTCGGTAGATATCAGGTAACAGAAAAATTAGCGATGTGCGAAAATAATCACAGTTGTAAGAGAGGTTCCAGGCAATGGAATCCAAGGGAAGACATATATGATTCAGGATAGAAGAGAAATCCAAGTAGAATCATGTGACCAAGATGTCCAAATCATATCAGGTATAAAAAACTATCTGATCAGACAGTTGGTCTTATCTCCATCAATCACTATTTCCTGTTTGAGTATTTATTAGCGTAGTCTTGAACCGCAACAGCGAGCGCATTCCCCGTAGCTTGCTACGGGGAATGCGCTCGCTGTTGCGGTTCAAGGCACAATATATTGACTCGTGTCTTTGTATTTTGGATTTATTTTTTTGCCTGGATTGCTGGATTATTTTTCTTTGATATTCTGTAGCGTAATTACGAGTGTATTTAAGGAATTTTGATAGGAGGGGGTTTTATGCATGAGAATAAACTACTTATGATGCTTGTATTATTCATTTCATTTCTATCTATATTTACGGTGTGTGAAGCTACATCGGTTGCTGGTACCTATTTTTATGCTGAAGAACTTGACATCCTTGTAGAGGATCTGGGCAGGGGTGAAAAAACAAATATCTACCAACATCTCAATAAAGGGAAAATCGCGTTTTTCGTAGTTGCTTTTCCCAACATAGCTTCATTAAAATACTTAATACATTTAAAAGATGTGTACGACCAATATAAAGATAAAGGGTTGACCGTAGTTGCGGCTTCCGTCGATTACGTACCCAAATTTTTAATGAAATGGATCGTTACAAAAATAATAGTAAGACCACAGTATCCTATGTTATGGTTGACTGAAAAGCAATTTGAAGATGAAATAATGTTCAAAACTCCTGAACCAGAAACGGACAAACCCGCCCCCGCAACATTAATCTTCATAAACGGTGCTTGTGAAGAGGTGATTTATACAGAAGCAGGAAACCAGCCTATAGATTGGAACCAAAGAGAAAATCGAAAAATGTTGGAAATGTATTTGGAAAGAGCTAAAGAAATATAATCTTAAAATTAAAGGATCTTCTCCCAATTTATATGAAAATAGCTATTGGGAGATCTCTGATTTTTAGCATATTCTATTCATTATCTGTAATCAGCTTGGAATGTAATTTTTATATACGTGGTCTCTTTTGAGGAGCCAACAATTCGTTGTGCCCAGCTGATCGGTCATGTTAGTTGACGCGCTCGTGGCTTCAGTTGTGAATCGACCTCCATAATGAATAGCAACATCCGTCTTTTTTTTGTAAAATACTTTTATGTTGTTTGTTCAATCAATTTGTACCCCATTAATTGAGCTTGCTTTCGTAAGTATGAAATCTTTTGCGTTTTATTCCGTTCAGTCAAATAATCCGCTCCAAGGTCACGAAACTCAACGCCATCCTTTATGACATGATAAATCCCAAGAAGTATCCGGTGAGCAACTGCTACAATCGCTCGTTTAGCACCCCGACGCGTCTTGAGGCGGTAATACTTATCTTTGAAGTATGAGTCTTTTTTCTTTATCGCAGCCCATGCCACCTCGACCATTATGGTTTTCAAATAGTGCTTCCTCACAGGACTTCGGCCACTTTTGCGCTTTCCTGCACTCTCATTGTTGCCGGGGCATAATCCACTCCAGGATACAATGGATGTGTCTGTCGGAAAGCTGCTCATGTCAGGACCAATCTCAGCCAAAATATCACGAGCCGAAACATCAGAAATGCCGGCGGCTTTTTTCATCCGTCCAAGCAGTTCTTTTTGATCTGCCATCAGGAGTTGGATTTGCTGATCGAATCCCGCGATTTCATTTTCAAGCATGCTAACCATCTTCAAAAGTCGCTTCAAAATAAACCGATGATGATCAGTAAAAAAACCTTGTATGGACCGGCATAACTCGTGTTCTTTGCCTTTAAGCTTTCCCCGAACACAACCCTCAATATCTGATAGGCTCAATTGTTGTGCATCAGATAATAGCAAATTCATCAGGTTGCGCCCGGTAACACCAAAAAGATCCGAGACCACTGAATCAATCTTAATGTTGGAGGACTCAAAAAGCTTCTGGGTCCGCTTTTTATAATCAGCCAATGTTTGAACATACTTCCTGCGCAACCTGGTCAAATCTCGCCATTGTCTCACAGCTTTGGGGGGTATAAAGCTGCCTCGCAAAAGACCATGTTGCAGCAACCCGGCAAGCCACTTGCTGTCGCCAATATCAGTTTTACGACCAGGAACATTCTTGATGTCCCGTGCATTCACCAAAATCACTTGAACAGCTCCCTCTAATACATTGTGGACAGGGCGCCAATAGATGCCTGTGCTCTCCATAGACACAACGGGACATTCATTCTCAAGTAACCATGATCGCAATCGCTGCAATTCATCAGTAAATGTCCCAAACTCCTTGACCTCGCAGTGGTCTGGTTTGCTTTTTTGTGGAGAAATGATACAGGCCGATATTTTTTTCTTATGAATATCCAATCCACAACAAATCGGGTGTACAATCTCAATAATTTTGCTATCATCTGTTCGGGTCATGGTATTCCTCCTGATTTTTGATATGTTTATATTTAGCCTTCAGGAGAATACCGTGATCCGTTCATCTATTTCAATATTTTCGTCCTTCGTTGTGCCCCTGCCGGGGCATGGGGGTTAGTTGGGAGAAAGGGTTCAAGGAGTCCAGGATTCAAGGATTCAAGTGTTTGTTTTCCAGTGATTTGATCATCGCTTTTATCATTCTCTCTACATCACCGAGTTCCTCTCTTAATTCCTGAAGCTTTTCCTTCTTCATATAATCCAGATCACCGGATATCATCGTCTGCGTTTCCAATAACTCTTTATAATTCTTAAGCATTCAGCTAATGCCTCACTTCATCTCACTCGAACCCTGGACCCCTGGAATCCTTGAATCCTTAATTTGGATCAACTCTTTTGGAGATGATCCAAATTAAATTACTAACCTTCACAGCTACTTGAGGTGAAAAGGTTGGGATTTTGATGATATCTGAAATCGGCACAAAATTGTAACTGCTATCTTTATCTTGCATGTTTATTTGCAACCACAATATGTTGATATGATGTGTATTAACCTTTGTTGGTGCTAAAAAGAAAAAACCGAATGACGATATTTGATCACTACGGCAAGGAAAAACAACGTTTCCTTGAAAACTGCATACAATGTGGGTTTTGTGCTGAAGGGTGCCCGATTTTGCCCTACACTGAAATGAGAGATGTTTCCGCTCAAGAAATCCAAGAAAACGTATTTGATTTCATGGAGAGCGGGATGCCTAATCAACGGGCGTATACCAAAGCGTTTGCCTGTATGGAATGTTTCAAGTGCACGGCGGAAATGTGTCCAGAAGATCTTAACCCAATGCTGATCAACGAACTCATCAAGGGTGAATATATTTCAAAAGGACTTGCAAATAGAGCCTATGGAGACGCTATGGAACCCGACAGCACCCATCGGGTTCTTGCAAGCGTTCAGGTTTCGGGGTCGGATTACAGCAAAATCACCAAACCAAGCAACAAACAGCAGGCCCGTTATGTTTTCTTTCCTGGTTGCAATGTGTATTTCCAACCTGAAAAAATTCTCAACGCATTGGATATCATGGATGCTGTTGGTGATGATTACGCATTTCTTCCCGGGTTGGATTATTGTTGCGGCGACAGCTTATTTTTCTTAGGTGATATCGACGAGGGGAGCCGAAGAGCGCAAACACTTGTTGCTGCCATCTCCGGCTTTGAACCTGAGGCTGTCATACTCTGGTGTCCAACTTGTCAGTGTCGCTTTTATAAAGGCATTTTATCTGCGGTGGATGTGCCTTTCAAGACATTGTCTTTCCCACAGTATCTGGCTGGAAACATGAACAGACTTAAACTTTCCGATGCTTCGGCCGGAACAGTTACCCTCCATGAACCCTGCAAATCGGCCTACACTGAATTAGATCTCAATGGACCTCGTGAGGTTTTACAGCAAATACCAGGAGTTACGCTCAATGAGATGGAACATCACGGCAAGCAAACATCCTGTTGTGGCAGCGGAGCCATCAGCTGGTTTCCAGAAAGTTGCGCCCAATTTCGTGAAGATCGTTTAAAAGAAGCTGCAAAAACCGGTGCTGAGCGTTTGGTGACGATATGTCATTATTGCGGACAAACATTTGCAGCCGAAGAGGAACGATTTGATTTCGAAGTCGCCAACTATGTCAATTTGGTAGCTAATGCCATGGGCATCCATCGTGATGATAAGTTTAAAATGTATGCCTTTTGGCATGACTTGGATCGTATTCTAAAAGACGCGAATGAAAATATCCTTGAATCCCCTTTTAAAAAAGAACGCATCATTGAAGTGCTACAAACAGCCTTTGTAAAATAAACGCACCATTCAAGATATTGTGTTTTAGCTTTCTCGAAGGAAATCGGCCGACATCTCCAGCTTATCGGCAAAATTTTTCTAAATACCAAAATGTTAGGTGTTTCTCCATATGTACCGCTGAGAAACCCATTTCTTGACTTCGCTATCCAAATAATGTATGCATCTTATAATGCATCTGAATCACACCTGATCTGAAACTTATTTCCAAATCTATATTTGAGTTGACCCATCCTCGGCCTGTTCTTTCCTTTCAAAGACGTATGATCTTATCTATTTTCTTTGTGAGTGGTTGTACAGAAAAGTTCATAGGTAGTAAGGATATCATAAATAAATTCTATAGCTTTATTGTGCAATTCGAATATTTTCGAGTTCTGCACCTGCCTTCGGGGCCAGTTTGATAAAGCTGGATAGCTTTTTGCAGATGTATTCTTCACAAACTGCGCAATTATCTACAACCATTGATAGGCAACACTGGCGAATATCACAGGCTGCACAGTGGAAAAATTTTGCACCATCCGATTTACAGCCATCACAGTTGATTTGATCAGGATTGATTTCTACCATATAAAGTTTTGACCATATTTGAGCAGTCTCTTCCCGTTTTTGATCATCGTTCTCCTGTGTTGCAATATATGCTTCACACTTTGAACAGTTAAGTCCACAATATGCGATCATTTTATATCTCCCCTAAAAATAATAAAATTTGATACATTGGCATGTAATGTATGTCTATCTTGTCCGGGCTTGCCATCTCAAGCGGTATATCCAGCTTTACTATTACATGTGGCATATGGATCTTCTCCAAATTGATTGGAGAAGAGGGTCCAAGGATTCAAGGGTTCAAGGATTCAAGTGATCGTTATTTATGATTATTTAAAAGTGCCTTTGCAGATTTGCGATTTAAACTGTGGCCTTTTTAACGCAACTTTCGGGTTTCAACCTAACTAGAGCGAAATGGGTGATCCAATGGTTATTTGCGCTGTTTGAGCCAATTAAGGTCAATATGCGGCCATTTAGCAGCCATGCTTGTTTAACTATATTGCCAGCGCTGATGTTAGAAGGCCTTAGGGCGAGTTCGCAAAGCGCCAGGGGATGATTCATTTCGCGTTCGTTTAGTCCCGAAAGTTGTGTATTGCTTATATCACTTGAATCCTTGGCCCCTGGACCCCTTGAACCCTTTGAGATTATTCAGACCAAATGAAGGAATTTCACTCAGCCCTCAGATTTGACTGCAACTAAATGGGAGATGAGCCTGGCATATTAACCCTCCAATTGTTTGTATTCAAATGCTGGCATCATATCTTTACCGAATACCGTTTCGGTTCATCAAAAAATGTTATGTCAGCATATCAGGGCAGATCCGTCCGGAGCCAGTCGAGTATGATTTAATCCTGGAGCCCTTTCTCCCATCTAATTGGGAGAAGAGCCATTATTAAGAAAAACGTACCCGTTCAATGATGTGGCAATTAATAACCAAATGAAATATGGAAGTATTAGAGCGGATATGAGTTTCAATTCAGGCCAATAAAAGAATAGGAAGAATCCAATAAGTGCAGTAAGCCCACTTATTAGAAGTAGTCCTGCTAAAACATTGTGGTAATAGAAGAAAGTTGGATTCCATCCTACATTTAATATCCATTGAACGGCATATAAACCAATGAGGATATTCTTGTTCTTAATAACTGGCCATAAATACGCCATGTAAACACCAAAGCAAATCATGATTGTAGTCCATGCGGTTCCAAAGACCCAACCAGGAGGGGTCCAAGGGGCTTTAGCAATGCTAACATACCAATCAGACGGCACGCCTTTGCTTGTAAATAATCCTCCTATTGCAAGTGCCGCAAAATTGAGTGCCAGGAATATGATAAGTCTATAAATCATGTTTTTTATTATTCCTATCGCTTGTGTAAATTGAAGAACCTCGCAGCAAGCTGCGAGGAATGCGCTCACTGTTAGGCTTCTGCATAAAAAATTTTACTTTCCGTATAGTCCATCTTTTCCCCTAAGTAAAATTGTCTGTATGCTTTGACTGGATCTCCAGGGACTTTATATTTTTCCGGCATTGCCTGGGCGAATTCCGTTAAGCCGCGATTTTTATAATTATAAGTTGAAATTTCATTGAGAACAGATATTGACTTGTGATCTGACTTCTTTTCAAATCTGAAACGAAATTCGTTGTTCAGAGCAAAGGTAAGATTTTGAAGCCAAGAAAAATTATCGAATGATTGTTCGACCCAAAGCACACAAGGGTGATTTATGTGGGTCGGCTTGTAAGGAGTAGAAATCCCTTTTTTATTTAATACAGTGCAAAGCATCTGTACGCTCTCAAGTATCATTTTTACAACGTGTTGGTCACAATGATACTCTGCGCATTTTTCGATATTTTCATCCAGAACAAAAATATTCATTTAGAGGGATTCAATCCACATAACAAGTTATTATCAAGGTCTGCATATCATCACATTTATATTCTTATACAGCCCAAACTATTGAGAACATAAGCACGAAAAACACGCCTTGAAAACCACCATATACCTTGACAGTATCCCACTTTTGGGTCAGCCGGTGATAGATGGAACATTCCCAAGTTAACCCTACTTAAGATATCAACATTCGGACTATACCATATCCGTCTTTTAAACTCCAATGCCACCCATTCCCCATCCGCATTCCATTCCAACTTTTTCAGTCTTGATCATCTCCACCTAATCATGGCACTATCTCAACATCCCCCAACCTCATAAAAAGGTTCTACCATGCCCAAGCAAGCACCTAACTCAAAACTGACGTTTACCCGATGTTCTAACTGGAGCACCAAATCATGTCCGAATTTAAGAAACTTGAAAATGGAGCATTGGTTCCAGTTTGATGATCGGACAATGAAAAATCTGAATCGGCTATGTGAAAGCTGTGAAGAGTTCCAGAATAAAGCAAAGGAAACCTAACATGCCCACACATGCATTCACAGAGACGCTGAACCGAAACCGCAGGACACTGTTTCCGGCATAAAATATTTTTTGTGTCCGGGAAGTGTCCACACTGGTGTCCGGAGGGTATAAAAAAGGGGTCACTTTCGTAACCCCTTGGTTTCATTGGCGACCCCAGCGGGATTTGAACCCGCGTTGCCGGCGTGAAAGGCCGGTGTCCTGGACCAGGCTAGACGATGGGGTCGTGGTGATTAACATTTATATTTGGTGGGCCGTGCGCGGCTCGAACGCGCGACTCTCTGCTTAAAAGGCAGATACTCTACCGACTGAGTTAACGGCCCGTGTAAAACAATATCATTTAACGGTAAATTGTATGGGTGTCAATAATAAATTGTCCGCGTTTTCGATTATTTTCGCCAGAACTCCGGTGCCAGAAGGATGATGACGGTATATATTTCGAGTCGCCCCAGGAGCATGCACCAGATGAGGAGCCACTTGCCCAGGACTGGAATGGCGGCATAATTTTCTGCGGGACCGACCATGCCGAATCCCGGCCCGATATTGCCGATACAGGAGGCGACCGCTGTCAGGGATGTCATGAAATCGACGCCGAGACCTGATAAGATCACGGTGCATACGGCAAAGAGGCCGATGTAGAGAGCCAGGAACCCGATCACACTGCGAATAATCTCTTCCGGAACGGGTTTGCCGCTGATTTTGATGTGCGTTATGGATCTGGGGTGTACGAGCAAGAAGAGCTCTCTGGTGCAATATTTGAACATGATCATGATCCTAAGGCATTTGATCCCTCCGCCGGTGGAACCGGCCGAGGCCCCGATGAACATGCACAGAAACAGGATCACCTGAGACATGGCCGGCCATGTCTCGTAATCGGCGGTGGCAAATCCCGTAGTCGTGAGAATCGACACCACCTGAAACGTCCCATATCGAATGGCTGCACCGATGGTGTGATAAATCTCCCCATAGATATTCCAGCTTACCAGCAGCACCAGCAGCAGTGCAAGGAAAAGGAAAAACCGTGCTTCGGCATCGCGCCAGATTGCCAACGGTTTTCCCATCAGCATCTGATAATGCAAAGAAAAATTGATTCCGGCCATCAGCATGAAAAGTATAAAAACAGTGTCGAAATAGGCATTGTTGTAATGGGCGATCGAAGCGTTTTTGGTGGAGAACCCGCCAGTGGGCATGGTGGTAAATGTGTGGCATACGGCTTCATAGAGATTCATGCCGCCGGCCATCAGCAGCAAAATTTGGAGAAGCGTGAACAGGATGTACACCTTCCACAGGGTAACGGCGGTCTCCTGGATGCGGGGCTTGAGTTTGTCCGGAACCGGGGTAGGGACTTCTGCCTTGTAAAGCTGCATGCCGCCGACTTTCAGCAGGGGAAGCACAGCCAGTGACAACACGATGATCCCCATTCCGCCTAGCCACTGGATAAAGCTTCGCCAGAAAAGAATGCCCTCGGCGTGCCGTTCGATGTTGGTGAATATGGACGCCCCGGTGGTTGTAAACCCGGAGACGGACTCGAAGAATGCTTCTGTAAAAGACACCCCTTCACCGATGAAGTAAAATGGCAGGGCGCCGAAGAGACCCATGGCCGTCCAGCCGAAAAAGACGATGGCCATACCTTCCCGCTGGCGGATGTCGGCGATTTCGACGCCCCGGAACCCGATGGTCATGGTAGCGCCCAACAGGATCGTGACCACCAGTGAATACAGCATGGGCATTCCGCTGCCATCCCTGAAAAAGAGGCTTACCGCCAAGGGAGCCGCCATGGTCAGGCCGAAAAAAAGAGTCAGCAATCCCACCACATAGAGTATGAGACGCCAGCGCATTAGAAGAATTCCAGTTTGACGGTGAGAAGTTTTTCGATTTTGGGTACCGCCTGTCGCTTGGCGAAGATAATGACCTTGTCCCCCGGTTCCACCACCGTGTTCCCGGTAGGTATGATGATGTCTTCCTTGCGGACAACGCTGACGAGTAGGGCCCCATCAGGGAATGCAACCTTCTTGATCGGTTTCCCGACAATATCGGACGTTTCCAGGGCCACGGCTTCCAGCACTTCCGCCTGCTCACCCTTGAGCGTTGTTGCTGACAGGATTTTTCCTCTTCGAATATGCTGCAGAATGCTGTTGATGGCCGAACGTCGTGGACTGACCACCTGAGTCAAACCGATGGTGGACAGCAGGGGAAAATAACTGAAGCGGCTGATCTTGGTGATGGCGTTTCGCACGCCCATTCCTTTGCCTAGAAGGGAAACGAGAATGTTGGTTTCTTCATTATCTGTCACGGCCACCAAGGCATCCATTTCCTGGATGTTTTCTTCTTTGAGAAGGTCCTGATCCGATCCATCCCCGCACAGAACCACCGTTTTGTTCAGGGTCTTGGCAAGTGCGTCGCAGCGATCATTGTTTCGCTCGATTATTTTGACGTGGATCGACTTTTCCTCGAGCAGGCATGCCAGCCGGTATCCGATTCTGCCACCGCCGACAATGAGAACCCGATTGAGGGGTTCCTCGTGTTTGTTGAACATCTCGAGTGTTTCTGAGAGAATGTCCTTGGTGCAGATAAAATAGACCAGATCGCCGGGCATCAACCGATCCTTGCCGCTGGGGACGATGAGTTCCTCGTTGCGAAGGATGGCGGCAATCAGGGGACGGGCATCTCCAAAGAGGTCGGGAAGTTCAGAAAGTGCCGCCCCGGCCATACGGGTCTTTGTTTCAAGGGTAACCCCGACAAATTTGATTCGGCCGTTTTCAAAGTCACTGACATCGACGGCACCCGGCACACTGAGGAGCCTGTCGATGGTATTGACGACCTCGATCTCCGGGTTGATGATAGTGTCGATGTAGGGCGGATTATCCCGGAATATCCGATGATAAGGATCATAAGCAGCACTGCGAAGGCGTGCCAGTTTCTTGGTGTTGGGGGAAATGATATGAGCGGCGAGACAGGCCACGAGGTTTGTTTCATCACTGTCCGTGACGGCCAGCAATATTTCTGCTTCTCGAATACCCGCCTCATCCAGAACAGCGGGGCTGCTTCCGGAGCCGTGGACGGTCTGGACATCGATGTGATCGGTGACGCGGCGAATCGAATCGATATCCTTGTCGATAAGCACCACATCCTTATTTTCCAGGGCTAAACGGTCGGCAATGTGAAAGCCCACCTCACCCGCCCCGATGATAATGATCTTCAAAGCGTTCTGCTCCCTATTTTCCGCATTTGTAAAGTTGGTCCTTTGGATCAGGGCGTATTACGTGGGTGAAGACTTTATAATAGGATCAAATCCGTGTCAACTATCGACCTGTCACCGACAGAGGCTTTCTTTTTCCAAGGCCTGCCGGTCTTTCGGTCCGGGGAATGCATGTTAAATGAATCTTGTGCACACACAGAACAGCCCGCCGGCTGCCAATACCAGCCAGTCGCTTTTTCGGGCTGCCTCAGCTTCGACAGGCTGGCTCTCATCGTAACATCTGGCCACCATGGCCATGGCAAGTTTGTCCGCGTCCTGAAATACGCCGCGCATCAGCGGCATGGCAAAAGCGTGCAGACGATAGAGGGGGTTTTTTCGGAGTTCCACACAGCGGGCTTTCTGGGCTTCGGAGACAGCGCGTGTTTTTTGAAAGATGACCGGTATAAAACGTACAATCAGTCCCATCATGGTTGCCATACGTTTTTCGGGTATCAAGGGAACAGGGGCCAGAAGCCGCTGCACAGCGGTTTTTATGGATGAAATACGTGTGGATGCAACAAAGAGAAAGCCCAGCAAAACCACTGTCAGTAGGCGCCAGCACACCATGGCGCCTTCCGTCAGGCCCTGTTTGGTTAGGGTGATCCATGGCATCTTGACAAGGGGGCTGCCTGGGGTTGAAATGAGTCTGAGAATAAACACAATTAGCAGCAGAAGAAAAAAATAACGCAGTTCTGCGAGCACGAAAGTGATGGGTATCCGGACAAGCAGAAATAGGCATGCCAGCAGCAGCGTTATGCCCAAAAGCCCAAAAGGTGACGCATCCAGGATGGAAAGGCTTAACATCACCATCAGCACAATTTTGAACCGCGTATCGAGGACATGCAGAATGGAATTCCCGTGGCGGTAATAAAAGGGGGTCAGGGCTGCCATGGGCATCTTTCCGGAGTAGACCCATCCATGACAGGTAGTTTGAGACCGAAACCGACGGCATCGGACAGGACGGTTTTGGGTGCCCCATCTCGGATGAGTTTGCCCTGTTGCATGATGATCAGCCTGTCGGCCAGGCGATACACCCTGTCGAGTTCATGGGTGGCCACGATAATTGTATGCCCGTTTTGCTGCAGGCGGACCATCTGTCTCAATACCTGACAGGTGCCCGGATAATCCAGATTTGAAAAAGGTTCGTCAAATGCAATTATCTGGGGGTCCATGGCCAGTACACCTGCGATGGCAAGACGTCGTTTTTCGCCTCCGGAAAGGAGATAGGGTGGTTTTTCCGCCAGGTGTGACAGGCCTACGGTTTCCAGAGCGGTATGTACTTTTTCTTGAATGATGGATTTTTTTAAGGAAAGATTTTGAGGGCCGAAAGCCGTGTCCTCCCAGACCGTTTCTCCTACGATCTGGCTGTCGGCATCCTGAAAGACCATACCAATCAATTGGCGTGCACGCTTAAGGTCCTCCGATACGGGTCGTCCCTTCAAAAGGATGGTCCCCTTCGAGGGAGAGAGAATGCCGTTCAGGTGTTTCAGGAGTGTCGACTTGCCGGATCCGTTTGGCCCTGCAAGTATGACGAACTCCCCCGAAGAGATGCTGAGGGTGATATCATCGAGACCGACCCCTTGATCCGAAAACCGATGGGACAGGTGTTGAATGGAAATTATCTCCTGCCGGGAGGATACGGTGTTTTCTGATGTCAAGTGAATCTCATTCATTCGCATCTTATAAAATCGGTTAGCGATATTGTTTTTGGATTATGGGCCTCAGGGACCTGGCGATAAAAAGGGCTGCCGCTATCTTAACGGCATCACCGATGAGAAAAGGAAGCATGCCTACGAGCAAGGACTGAAAGAGGGTCATGCCGGTAACGATGCTTAACCAGGTAACCCCGCAGGTATAGATGGCAACCGTCGCCGCCACCAGGGCCGCTAAACCAAAAAGGAGTTTCCCTGCGGTTTTTTCCGTCACGATGCCGATGATGGCAACGGCAGGCAGGTATCCCAGAAGATAACCGCCGGTCGGTCCAATCAGATGACCGATTCCCCCTTTGCCTCCGGCGAATACCGGGAGACCTACGGCACCGGCCAGCAGATATGCGGCGATCCCCATCATGCCCCATCGGCTGCCCAGGAGCAGACCGGTCAGGTAAACAAACAGGTTCTGGAGCACTATGGGCACCGGTCCAATGGGTATGGAGATATAGGCACCCACGGCTGTCAACGCGGCCAGAAGTGAAGCAAAGGCGGTCATTCGAAGTTGATCCATCAATTACATCCAAAGCACGAATATCGAAATCTTAAACATTACCTTGATGACAAAGGCTCTACCGGCAAGGCTTTTCAGCCTGGGTATGTAATTCTTGTGACGATGCGTGAAAGCAGTCTCCATAATAAATCTTTTCTACAACACCGTCTGCCGTGCGCACAAGCAGGGCACCGTTGGGGTCCACATCTATTGCCGTTCCCTCTGTAACACCCTGGCGCGAAACGATCCTGACCTGTTTCCCCAGGGTGGCGGAACAGGTTTTCCATTCTGTAATGACGCTGGTCAGATCCGGCTGGTGAACCCTTTTTTCCAGGCGGTTCAGGAATTCAGTGAGAAACGCTTTTCTGGAACAGATTTTTCCGGAAATTTTCCTGACAGAGGTTGCGGTTGGCAGGCCAGACGGTAGGTCGTTGTTCATGTTGATACCGATACCGATATTGACAAACGAGACCTGGTCGCCGGCAGCCTCCATTTCGGACAGCATTCCGGCCACTTTTTTGCCGTGTATCAGGATATCGTTGGGCCACTTCACGCGGGCGTCAACGCCACAGATTTCCTGGAATGTCATGGCCAGAACAACGGCCGCTCCGAAATTGATCAGGGGGCTCATCACCGGTGGTATGTGAGGCCTTATCACCAGCGTAAAATAGAGCCCACCCGCAGGCGACCGCCAGTTGCGGTCCATCCTGCCACGGCCGCTGGTCTGGGTTTCAGCAATAACGACGGTAAAGTCCGGACAGCCCTTCCGGGCCAAATTCCTGGCGATGTCCATGGTCGAACCCGCGCTATCGAAAAAATGTATTCGGGATTCTCTTTCGGGAATCTCCCAGGGAAAGGGGGTATCAGGAGACCGGATGAGACGATACCCCTTGGGGCCCGCATGGATGTCGTATCCGCAGGCCTGAAGTTTCTGGATGTGTTTCCAGATAGCCACCCGCGAGACACCCAGATGCTTGCTTAGAGTCTCACCGGAGACGATCTCACATGCTTCTTTGAGTTTTTTTAACAGTTTCGATTTCATAATAAAATCGTGTGACGATTTTATGGAACGCGGCGTTGCCGCCCTTGAGCAGCTTTTTCAGCTGATGCATGGGCAAATAAGGTAAGGCCTTCAAGCATCATACTCAAGGCAGACCGATGGTTCGTTTTTGGTTACCCCTATTTACGGCAAAGGTTAACGAAAAGAGGAACGCGTGTCAAATACAAATAAAAGCCGACAACGCTTTTTTTCAGGGCTTGTAATAACTGATGCTGATTTCCTGGAATGTATCGGCGGCCGTGGTAATGTTAGAGGTATCTTCATACAGGCGATGATCGTCTCCAAAAAGGTGACCGTGCCCAATAATTTGAGGCGAGACGTTCAGGGGGGCTTGGTGCGAAAAATTGATCGATGCCTTCCAGACAATAGAGGGTTGTCCATTGGCGCCGCTGTATCCTGGTTTTCCTTTTTTATTGTTGTAGTACTCGTTGAAATCAAAGGAGTTGTTTGCCTCGATATAAATGTCCACTTTTTTATCTTGCAGGGAATCCGGAATTTGCCAGCATATTCGGGCGCTGTGGTCCTTGGGTGTTGCACCGGACACGGCGTCGATGTCAAAGATGCGCTGCCGCTTTTCGATCTTGTTTACACCAGACCAGACCGGGATTGCTTCGGGGCGTCTGTCTGCGAAATGCCATTGGTTTTTCCCGGCTTTTTGGGTGACGAATATCGATTCGCGGTAACCGGTGATGCTTTCTTCTAGCCAGATAACGAACGTGGGATGCGATTTGGGCAGAAAAAAAACGGGTCGCTGGTAGACATCCAGGTTGTAGACCAGGTCGAACATCAAATAGGGTTGCGATGGGTTGGGCTCTCCAACAGAAGCTGCCTGGTAACCAAACGTGCTTCCGCAAAGGACAATGAGCGTGACCAGCAACCCGTAAATTGTTTTTTGCATAAACAGCCCCTGATAAAATCCCCTGAACCGGAAATTGCATGAAAAAAAGTATTGAACTGGGGCATATACAGGCGGGGCGGAAAAAAATCAAGTCCCAAAAAAAATCGCTGCTAATATGTTATCAACACACACAGGGATATGGGGAGCCCCCATGTTCCTAGCCCGAACATTTCATGAAATTTCCGGGCTAGGGGGCCTGCACGATTTCCACGCGTTGCCCGACGGAAACGTTTTTGCTATCGCCCGTGATGCCGGCGAAGCTCTTGTCGGCGGCCACCGAGGACACGCCAAGGAGAACATGCTCTTCCAAAACCGCGAAATAAATGATGAGACTGCGCAAGCCATGATACAGCCGCACGATAGTAGGAAAAAAATTACCTAGTTAGCACCCGCGATAGCGGTGGTCGATGACGGCCGGTATTAGGGTCGACGATAATTGGCCACATAAAAATCGTCGATGATGCCCTTGGCTTTCAAGGTATCGCCATAGGTTCGAGCAGAGGCTTTGTCGGCAAAATGGGACAGTCTGACCTGATACCAATTGCTCTTGGCCCCCTGGGCTTCTGTCCAATAGGCGTCCAGACCCTGGCTTTTCAATTGTGTGACATATTTTTCGGCATGTTCGGAATTGAGATAGGCGGCAACCTGCAGGGTATACGGGTCGGTGGCTACCTGAGCCTGGGGTGTTTCGATCGCCTTGGGTTCCGGACGGGTCAGCATCAGGTAGGTTGCCGTATTGATAGCCAGTATCCCAAGACCGCCAATGGCCAGGCCGGTGACTGTCCACATGAGGATAGGTTTTAACATATGGTGACCCCGAATGCGTCGATAGGCCGCCGTGATCCATCCAAAGGATGCTTTCATTGCCGATTCGAGGCCGCTTGTCAATATCCGGGTTGCCCACCGTGTAACAGAGCTTGCTCTTTTCACAATACTGGGTTGCGGGGAAGTCGTTGGTTTTTTCGATGGGGTGGCGGTGAGCTTGAAGTCCGCAATCATTTTCATGAGCGATTTTTCGTCGATATTCGAAAGCAATGCCCTGGCTTCATCGAAAGAAGCTGAACGGCTAGTGTCCGACCGCGTACCGTCCAAACAGGCAGCAATGCCCTGCAGGAGGTGGCGGCTTTTTTTGTTCAGCTTATACGCCGTCAAATAAGCTTGCATGGCCCAAGGTTCCATACGTCTTTTTTTGAAAAATAATTCAGCCATGTTGATGATAATGTGCTCATCCTGAGCAGTGCTGTTTTCGAGGAAGCGACGGTATGCCTGCAATGCTTGAAAGTCGGTTCTCCCCACTGAAAGATAGCGCCGAATAATTAATGTCTGAATGGTGGGGTTGTCAGTCTGGGCATTTGCGAGGGAGGACAGCAGTTCATCATACTCTTTTGAATCCCGGTTCCTGCTTTCGAGACGTTGAAGCCACGCTTCGGCCACCGCCTGGTCTTCAGGGCACATTTTCAGGTAGACCAGGATGGTGTCCTCGGCTTCAGGGCTGATCTTCGTTTGGGTCAGGTAGAAACGGGCCATGTGCCCGGTCAGCTCGCGAGCGCGCCTTTCTCTATTGACCGGCGATATGAGGAAACTGTCAAATACGGCAACAGCTTTGCGTAACAGCTTTTCAGCCTGGCGTGATTTCCCGGCCCTCTCCCAGACGGAGGCTTCCTTGATATGACGCTGAACCAGATTCAGCCCAAAGCTGTTGAACAGCCAGCCGATGGCATAGAACGCCGCAACAAAAACGGGGCTTGCCAGAGCCAACGACCATTCGAGCCCCAGGGGCGTCTGAATCGCCGGTAAAACGGCCAGGCTTACGAGGCTTCCAATCAGAAGCGTCAGCCATAGTCGAATAGACATATGTCTCAGTGCATGGATCATGATATCTGTATTACCATAATTATCTTAATTCCTGACCATCCTTCAGCACCACCACTGAAGGCGCATCCGTGAAAAAAGAGGCTTTTTTGCCGCTTGTGGCATCGACGCTCTCAAGGCGAATATTGGGTGGCATCTTAAAGGCCCTGGATGGCTCTCCAGCCGTGGCTTTGATCATGAAGTCCACCCAAATGGGAGAGGCGCCGCGGCTGCCGGTGATGCCCACGCGACGGGCATCCCGCAACCCCCTTTGCTTGTCGAAGCCGACCCAGACGGAGGCGCAAAGCGTGGGTGTGAACCCTGTAAACCAGGCGTCTTTGAATTGGTTGGTGGTGCCGGTTTTTCCCGCTGCCGGCAGTTTGAAACCCATCTGTCTCACCATGCTGGCCGTTCCCTCGTCGACCACCCCCTGCATCATGTCGACGACCTGATACACGCGTGCCGGGTCGAGATGCCTCTCGCCGCTGACGATGTGTTCCTCCAGAATTCTGCCCAGCGCATCTTCGACACGCCTGATAAAAAAGGGTTCGTGGCGGACACCATTGGTGGCGAATGTGGCAAACGACGATGCCATTTCCAGAGGGCTGACGCCAGATGTGCCGAGGGCAATTGAATATACAGGCGCCAGAGGGCTGGTGATACCGAATTTTTTTGCTGCCGAGATCACGGCTTCTGGTCCCGTGCGTTCGACCAGTTGGGCTGCGATGGTATTGACGGAATGGATGAAAGCCTGCTTCAGGATCATGGGGCCTTCGAATGCCATGGAAAAATTTTGTGGTTGCCAGTCTTCGGTGCCGGGTATGGCGATACGAAGGGGTTGATCCTCAAAAACCGTTCCCGGATGCAGGTTCAAGGTATCAAAGGCGGCGTAATAGAGAAAGGGTTTGAACCCTGACCCCGGCAGACGGTGGTTTTGTATGGCCCTGTTGTATTCGGATGCAGCATAATCCCTGCCACCGACCATGGCCTTTACCGCACCGGTATTGGTTTCAACTGCAACCAAAGCACCCTGGGCACGCTCTATCTGGTTGCCATTGTTGTCGGTTCGAACCTTGTTCAGCCCCATGATTTTGTCAAGGTTTTCCAAACCGTCCTTGACGGAGTCCACGGCCCAACGTTGCATTTGCGGGTCGAGGGTGGTCGTGATTTTTAAGCCCCCGTGATAGACGATTTCGGGCCCATAGGTTTCTTCGAGCTGCTGAATCACGGCATCCAGAAAGTAACTTCCCGTGCGGGCTCCGGCACTGAGCTGCTGAAGTGACAAAGAACGCTGATACGCATTCTCGGCTTCTAGAACGGAAATGGCACCCACGGCGACCATCCTTTTCAAAACGATCTGCTGCCGCATCTTGGCGCGATCAAAATGAAGATAGGGATTGTATCGTGTAGGTGATTTGGGAAGACCGGCCAGGAGGGCGGCTTCGGCAAGATTCAAATCCGATGCGCTCTTTCCGAAAAATGTTTGGGCTGCGTTTTCGATCCCATGGGCCCCCACCCCGAAGGGGATTTGATTCATATAGGCCTGAAGGATGTCATTTTTGTTGTAACGGGATTCGATTTGCACTGCAACCAACAACTCATGAAACTTTCGCTTGAAAGAACGCTTGAAGCTGAAGAACAGGTTTTTGGCCAGTTGCTGGGTGATGGTTGAAGCCCCCTGAATCTTTCCGGGTTCGAACAGGGTTATCCACAATGCCTTCAATGTCCGAAGCTTGTCGACGCCGTGATGCTCCCAGAAGCGATGATCTTCCGTTGCAACGACTGCCCTCACAAAATAGGGCGAGACCCGGTCCAAGGGAATGGATTCCTTTCCACCCAGCAACAGGATCCGTTCACCGCTTGCGGCCATGATTTCCGTGGCCGGCGTTTCAATGATCCGGCTCAGAGGCTCCGGAACACGTGGTAGATCTTGGAGAATAAAGAAAAATAGGGCCACGGCAATACAAGCCCCAAGCCCCACAAGGGTCAGTGCGAGGTAGTAGAAACCGGTTAGATATGTGAATATGCGCGTCATCGGTGTTGTCGGCAATGGTTGGCCTGTCTTTATTCTATAAAACCGCACCAGATGACCCCGACCTTTAGGACGGGGGTGAATGGTGCCAAAGATTTTTATTCACGAAATGGGAAGTTCCCATTTCACGCGAAAGCTGCCCGAGGCGGTGTTTCGTAACCTGCGCGCTGCATGTTACGGTTGTGAAGATCCCGCGTGCCTAAGCGCGTGAAAATTCACCAGTGATAAACGTCTCAGCGCATATCGCTTTTGCCTGCGCCTCGTTGTTCCAGCAATGAATGCAGACGCCAGACCGCCCACTCATGACCCTGCAGCAGTATCAGCATTTGCTGGGCACCCGACTCGATTTCAAATCCGATCTGTATAAATCCGGATATGGCCTCGTCTGAAATGCCAATTCTTACAATATTCCCGGGTACGCGGAGGAGGTGCTCGGGTCGACGGAGCACCCCTTCTCTGACCTCCGGTGTCAAGTCTTTCAGGACTTGGAAAAAGAGATCGCCAGGATATATGCGGCCTTCAAAGATGGGAAATGTTTCCAGTCTTTCACCAACGGCCACGTCACTATAGGCCATCATATAGAGAAGATCAGGCGAAATCGGCAGACGTTTAAGAACGCGATTGTCTTTGTCGAGCATATAGATATTGAGACCGTCCCCATCTTTTTCAAAATAGGTTCGTTCCCAATCCCGGTTATTGATCAGTTCGAGAAGCTCAAAAGACGGGATAATCTCTAAGGCCACATCAGGAGGCAGCTCCAAGTATAGTTTGCGGAACAGGTCGGGCGGTACCAAAAGCCATTCCTCCGGCTGGATGGTCGCCGCAATCTGTTTAAAGCTTGTGGCGTTTTCCGCCTCCCGATACGAGGTCCGACGGTCGGTGACGATTTTTTCAATGGCCTGGTGGGCTGTGCGAGTCTGCTTTCCTATTTCCCAGATAGCGCCCGATTCTGGACGGGTGGCATTTGTGGAGACAAGGAAGGATCCCAGGCGCTGCTCCATCCAGTCAAAACGGAGTTCTGAAATGACAAAAACGAGCAGCAGCATACTCACCATCAGCGTTCTGGCAGACAAGAGTCGCTGTATCCATTCGGAAACGTTTTTCGGTTCGGTCCAGTGCATATGGTAGACACTATTGGCGATAAGCTTGTGCAGGCTGTTTTCCGTAACATACCCTGAATGTTACGCCTGTGAAGAGGCCACGTGCATAAGCGCTTGGAAATTCACTGCCTAAACAGCCCATGGGTTAAAGCATGTTGCTTAGCCCAAAATTCCATGATAATCAAATACCAAATCGGTTTCTCAACTTTGGTATGCAATTGGCCCATAGAGGTGGCAGCGTCGCATTTCATAGATCGTGCAACGAAATATTTTGGGAGGCTAACAGCATGAATCCTCAAGATTTTGTTCGTCAGATTGAATCCAATCATAACACATTTTCGATGTTCGATATACAGCAGCTGGAAACCAAGGGTGTTGCCGATATTCACCGACTGCCCTTTTCCATCAAGGTGCTGGTGGAAAATCTGTTGCGAAAACTGGATAATACCATAGTAACAACGGACGACCTTCTGGCCATTGCCCGATGGCAAAAGCATTATGACGAGCCCCCGGAAATACCCTATCATCCGGCCAGGGTTTTGATGCAGGATTTTACCGGTGTGCCGGCTGTGGTGGATCTGGCAGTCATGCGAGATGCCGTCAAAGACATGGGAGGCGATCCCAACATCATCAATCCGCTGGTTCCGGTAGAGCTCATCGTGGATCACTCCATACAGGTCGACAGCTTCGGGACACCTGACGCCCTGAAACAAAATGTGGCCAAGGAATACGAGAGAAACAAGGAGCGATACGAGCTCTTAAAGTGGGCTCAGAAAAGCTTCGACCATTTCAGCGTTGTGCCACCCAATTCAGGCATCTGTCATCAGGTCAATCTGGAATATCTGGGTAGGGTCGTCATTACTGAAGAAAGTGGATCCGGAACGATTGCCTTTCCGGACACCTTGGTTGGAACCGATTCCCATACCACCATGATCAACGGTCTCGGTGTCATGGGCTGGGGTGTTGGCGGTATTGAGGCTGAGGCGGTGATGTTGGGCCAGCCTTATTATATGTCCATACCGGAAGTCATCGGTGTCCGATTGATCGGGGCCATGAAGCCGGGTGTGACGGCTACGGATCTGGTGCTTCGGATTACTGAATTGCTGCGGGGGGAAAATGTGGTCGAGAAATTCGTCGAGTTTCATGGTCCTGGAATGAAACAGCTGACACTGACGGATCGGGCGACCATTGCCAATATGTCGCCCGAGTATGGTGCGACCATGGGCTTTTTCCCGGTGGATGAAAAGACCATCGACTATCTCAAGATTACGAATCGGGAGGATCGTGCGGACATCGTCGCGTCTTACACCCGGGAGAGTGGACTTTTTTATGACGGGACACACGATCCCGAATATTCTAAAACCATCACCTACGACATCTCTGAAGTGGCGCCAGCGGTCGCCGGGCCATCACGGCCTCAGGACAGAATTGTTCTCACGGAACTCAAAGAGAAATTCAGCCAAACCCTCGACCCGGACAATTCGGGTGGACCGGGGATTGGTGCCGAAAAAATCAAGATGGCCGACAACGGCTGCCTGAATAGCCGCCAAACAAGCGCCACCGGCAGCACCCCGGAGCTGCAGAGTACAGCGCAAAGTGCTGCCGATGACATCTGTAACGGCAGCGTGGTGATTGCGGCCATTACTTCCTGTACGAATACGTCCAATCCGTTTGTCATGCTGGGGGCAGGGCTTTTGGCCAAAAACGCCGTTGAAAGGGGTATTCGGGTGCCCCCTTATGTCAAAACGTCACTGGCACCGGGGTCCAGGGTCGTTATGGACTATCTGAACGATGCCGGCTTGATGCCGTATCTGGAAGCACTCGGCTTTCATCTGGTCGCTTTCGGTTGTACGACCTGTATCGGCAACAGCGGACCGCTCGATCCGAAGATTGAAAAGGCAATAACAGATCACCAGCTTACCGTGGCGGCGGTGCTTTCCGGAAACCGAAACTTCGAAGCCAGAATCCATCAGAAAATCAGGGCCAATTTTCTGGCATCCCCGATGCTGGTGATTCTCTTTGCCATTGCCGGTAGGATGGACATCGATGTGACCAGGGAACCCATCGCGTTTGATGAAAACCAGGCACCTGTTTATATGCAAGACATCTGGCCATCTGATGAAGAGATCCGGGATCTGGTGACAAAGCACATTCGGCAAGCATTTTATGCGGATCAATACAGCAAAATATTTCAAGGCGATGAATTCTGGAGACAGCTGGCGGTGGCGACCAGCACCACGTTTCAATGGGACGCGGATTCGACCTATATTCGAAAACCGCCCTATTTTGAAAGGTTTCAGTTGGAAATAATCAAGCCAAAGGATGTCGAGGGAGCAGATGTGCTAATGGTGCTGGGGGATTCCGTCACAACGGATCATATCTCTCCGGCAGGTGCGATACCGGAATCTTATCCAGCCGGACAATATTTAATTGAAAAAAACGTAGCACCCAAGACCTTCAATTCCTACGGTTCCAGGCGAGGAAACCACGAAGTTATGATGCGCGGGACCTTTGGAAATATTCGAATCAAAAATCACCTGGTGTCGCCCAAAGAAGGGAGCTACACGCTGGCATTTCCGGAAAAGATAGAAATGTTCGTTTACGATGCTGCCATGAAATCCATCGACGCGGGTAAACCCCTGGTGGTTCTGGCGGGTAAAGAATATGGGACCGGGTCATCCCGGGATTGGGCGGCAAAGGGCACCAGCCTGTTAAACGTGAAAGCCGTTGTGGCGAAGTCTTTCGAGCGGATTCACAGGAGTAACCTGGTGGGTATGGGGGTGCTCCCGCTGGTGTTCAATGGGGATGATACCTGGGAACGCCTGGGTCTGGACGGCACAGAGATGTTTTCCATAAAAGGTGTCGAGAACATGGTGCCCAGAAAGCAATTACACGTGACGGCCATCGGCAGAGACGGAAAGGAAACAGCGTTTGATGTGACATCGAGACTCGACACGGCCGTGGATGTGGCCTATTTTGAAAATGGCGGTATACTGCCGTTTGTGTTACGCAAAATGATGAAACAATAAATCCGTTTTACGGATTTATTGTGTGTTGATACTGTTTCGTAATTTCCCGGAGCATTTAAAGGTGACGACTTTTCTTTCCCTGAGGGTCAGATCCGATCCCGTGGCCGGGTTTCTGCCGCGCCTCGCTCTTTTGTTCTTGACACAAAATTTTCCAAACCCTGAAACAAGGACATCATCTCCATTCGCCAGGGCATGCTTGATAATTTCCAAAAGCGATTCCACCGTGTCAACGGCTGCTTTCTTGGTGAAACCGAGCTCATGAACTTTTACAACGATATCACTTTTGGTTAATACCATAGATCCTCCTGTGACGAAGCGATGTCTTACACGATTGAGATGTTGGCCCACATTGAACGCAAGTGGTTTTTTTTAATTCTTACCCGTCCTCATGCCGAGAGATATCATCCATCTTGCCGGGGTCAAGATGTTCGATCTTGTGGAGTATGCGGTCGATGTTTTTATTGATTTCTTCCATTTCTGCTTGAATCTCAATTTCTTCGGGTTCTTTCATGCGTCTAACGCTCCAAGACTGTTCAGGTTAGATTTTCATGGGACCATGGGTTTACCCGCGGGGTTCCACCATTATAACCGCTTAGATTGTATACGTTTATTTTCTATTTGTCAAGCTGTTCCCGTTTCGATCTAAAGCCGAGTAGGGCGGCTTTCCGTAACATGCCCTGCATGTTACGGTTGTGAAGATGCCACGTGCCTAAGCGCGTGGGGATTGAAGAACCCCGCAGCTTGGGACGCGTGGGAAGGCTGACGATTTTGTGCGTAATATGGGATGACAGATACCATTCGCCCATACCCGGGCCCGAACATTTTTTGAAATTTTCAGGTTAGCCGGGGCGTGCCTTAGGAATCCCCCAGAATTTTTCGTATCAGTCCAGACAGTTCATTCAATTTATACGGTTTTTGGATGAAACCATGACATCCATTCTCGATCATGTTACGTGCCTGCCAATCGATGCTGTAGCCGCTTGCCAGCAGGACATGAAGATCGGGTTGAATTTGTTTCATCTTGGTATAGATCTCCTTGCCGCCCATTTTGGGCATGACAATGTCCAGTATGACGAGATCGATATCGTCATGGCAGGCTGAAAAGATCTTCAAGGCCGATTTCCCGCTTCTGGCTATGAAAACCCTGTAGCCGAGTTTTTTCAACAGCCGCCTGCCCACCTCGAGCATAATGCTTTCATCATCCACGAGTAGTACGGTTTCGGAACCTTTTAGGAGGGCCATGTCTTCCTTGCTGTCTTTTATGGCCGAGAGATAAGAGGCGGGCAAATAAACGCTGAGGGTGCTTCCCTTGCCTTTTTTGCTCTGGCAATCGATGATACCGTTGTGGTTCTTGATAATGCCGAATGCGGAGGCCAGGCCCATTCCAGAACCCTTACCGACCTCTTTGGTGGTGAAGAATGGTTCGAAGATTCTTTGCCGGACCTTGGCATCCATACCGACGCCGGTATCGATGACGGATATCTTGACAAATCTTCCGGATGCGAGTTCGAATGAGGTTGCAATGTGTTTGTCGAGAAACACATTTTCGGTTTTAACCGTGATATCACCTTTCTCGGCGATGGCCTGGCAGGCGTTGAGATAGAGATTCAACATCACCTGTTCAATCTGCCCTTGATCGACCTCCACTGCCCATAGACCCGGTTGATAGGATTCGTGAAAGGCAATGTTTTTATGGGTTCGTTGGAACAGCTTGGTCAATTTCTCAATCAGATCATTCAAACTGGTGGCCTTGATGACATATTTACCGCCCCTGGCAAAACCCAAAAGCTGCCGGGTAAGTCTTGCTGCACTTTCAACACATCTTTCTATGCTTTTGATCTCTTCGAAATGCTGGTCACCTTCCTTTGTATCCAGGTGCATGAGGGAGATGTTTCCCTGGATGCCCATCAACAGGTTGTTAAAGTCATGGGCGACACCTCCCGCGAGGGTTCCGATGGCTTCCATCTTTTTGGCTTGCTGGAGTTTTTCCTCGAGTTGTTTCTGCTCGGTGACATCGGAGAGAATGATAATACAGGTGCCCGGTTCGCCCTCGACCGGATAACTTTTTATGGTAACCTTGCGGTTGTTTACATCGAAGGTGGTATCCTGATCCGATGCCGGGGTCGTTTCCTCTGAAATCAAGGTCTCAATGTGTTTTCGGGTCCTGCCTTTGAAGAGATCCGGTGGAAAGGCGTATAACAAATCCTCCATGCTGGTGTTCAGCATATCCACGGCAGCTTCGTTTGCAAACACAACCCGCTCGGAAAATACTTCCAGAAATCCTTCGGCCATGCTTTCAAGAATCGTTTCCAGATGGCGGTTTTTGGAAATCAGCTCCTTGGTCAACTGACGAGAGTAGACAGCATCCAGTCCGATAATCGGTTTTTGGGCCTGTCCTTTGGTGGGCGTGTCGGACTCCTGAACCGCGGTCAGGACATTCTTTGCCATGCTGCTGAAAGAGCCTTTGGCAATACAGGCATTGGCGCCTATTTTGGTATAATCTTTGCCTGTTTCCGCAATACCAGCAGACAGGATGACGACATAGCAGCCCGCCAAGGCCTTTCTGGATCGTATGATCTGACACAGGCGTTCGCCGTCGATTTTGGGCATGAAAAGGTCGATAAACATGATGTCGGGTGTAAATGTGGAGAGACATTCCAGGGCGGCAAAGCCATCTTCCGCCGTTTGAACAAAATGGCCTTCTTTTCCCAGATGGGTTGACAGAAATTTTCGCAGGAGCCGGTTGTCGTCGACGATCAGTATTTTCTTTTTCATGCCTTACCTTAACCAAAGGGCGAATCCAAGTACAGGCCAAGGTAGCTCAAAACCTAGGAACTGTCAATTTTAATACGAATAGCCTTCCAGTATCGTTTTGACCAGTAGGCGTTTTGCAGGTGGGAAATTGTCACACCGCCACTCTTGGATGCATGTGCAAACAGACCATTCTCGAGGTAAATGCCGACGTGTCCGGTGGCATACCCCATTCTGAAGAAAACGAGGTCACCAGCACTGAGGTCACGTTGAAAAACGTATTTGCCGGCCTGAGATTGCCGGTAGGCGTTCCTCGGCAGCCGGGTCTTAAATCGGTTCAGGTAGGTTAGGTAGACAAATCCGGAGCAGTCAACGCCCTCTTTTGAGAGTCCACCCAGGCGATAGGGAACCCCTTCCCAGGCTTCAACCTGTTGGTATAGCAGATCGAGTTTCTTGCTGGGATCGGCCAGGTCTGTCGTGGCCGATTCAGGTGTTGGTTGAGCGGGGAGGGATGTAAGCGGCTGTAGAGGTACGCAGCCAAGGAAAAGGCAGCAGACAATGCCGGACATCAGGGTGATGAGGCGGATGGTTTTACACACGGGTTCCAAGAATACGATGCTTTGGGTTGATTGTTTTACAAACCACGTGCTTGGTACGCGGTTTAAAACCTGAACTTGCGGAGACGTGCCGTCTCCTTTTTCTTGGCCCCATTTTGGGGAAATCCAAACCAGCCGTTTCACGGGTGCTAGTTGACTTTACCCTTTCCAGGCCAAACAATAAAGCGCAAGTAAAAAATAAAATAACAGATATTAACAAAATAATCAATTCTGGTCCTATTATGACAACCGCTATAACCATAGGGTCGGCGCTGCTGTAAGGAGCCCTTGAGGCGAGATCGCAAAGCGCCAGGGGATTATTCATTATTTACGTTGCATGGTGAGCCTATTAAGGATATAAAAACGGCGTTTAAAATGGCGTGTGACAGAGCAGGGGTTGAACCGCAACAGCGAGCGCATTCCTCGCAGCTTGCTGCGAGGTTCTTCAATATTTTGCTTTCATGACTTGCGGCATACATTTGCGAGTCAGCTAATCTTGAAGGGTGGATCCTTGAAGGACGTACAGAAATAATATGGAGCCGACGCGCGGACTCGAACCGCGGACCTGCTGATTACGAATCAGCTGCTCTACCAGCTGAGCTACGTCGGCTATCAACCAATAAAGATAGGTTGCACTACTTTGTTTATGGCTCAAAATCAAGAGAAAATTTACCTGGAGCAATTTATCAGATCCATGCCCGGTAGCCAAGAAGGGATCGATTGCATCGGGCTGCAAAAAACGGATAAAGCGTACCTGATTTCAAGGCTTTTTCAGCACTATCACGAACCCATGGTGGTGATCGTAGCGTCTTCCAAAGAAGGTCGTCGGGTTTGCGATGAACTGCGGTTTTTCCTCGGATCCGAAGCAGCGGTTGTGCAGTATTTCCCACCCTATAACCTGCTGCCGTATAAATTTCTCACCTCGGACAGCGAAACAGCCGCAAATCGTATCCGCGTGCTCTACAATCTGGTGAATCAGGGCGTCCCCTCCATCATCGTGACCACCATTGACGGATTGATGAAAAAAACACTGCCCAGGGCTTCCCTGTGCGGCTATGCAGAATTGGTCATGGCCGGCGAAGAGATCGATCGGGAAGCGCTTATCGAAAAACTGGAGGCCGGCGGCTATGAGCGTGCCGCCATCGTCGAAGAGCCGGGCGATTACTGTGTCAGGGGCGGTATTCTGGACATTTATTCCCCCCTGTATCCGCAGCCGCTGCGGATGGAATTGTTCGCTGACCTGGTGGAGTCTCTAAGATTTTATTCACCCGTGAGTCAACGAACCATCAGACAGGTTCAGGAGGCGGTTCTTCTTCCTGCCAAAGAGGTCATCTTGGACCGGCGTCACCTGCCTGGCCTGATCGGTCGCATCAGAAAGGAGGCTTCGCGGTTAAACACGCCTGTCACGACAGTCAGGAAAATGATCGAGCGCCTGAAGAACGAAGGTGTGTCTTCCGGATCGGATCATTTGATGGCGCTCATCGATTCTGATCTCGAAACCCTGTTCGATTATTCAGGTGGCGAAACATGCTTTGTCGTGACGGACTATGAGCAGGTAAAAGCGGAGGCCGAAGCATTCGAAAACCATGTTCAGAAGCAATTTGAGACCGTTCTGGCAGATGGGGGCTTTGCAGTGTCGCCCGAAAAGACCTTCCTGGATTGGGGAGCGGTACAATCGGGTTTTTCACGCTCAAGGACCCTGATGTTTAAGGCCATTTCCATGATCGACCACGGTGGGCAAGCCATGCCGAATGCGTCTCAATATCATTTCCAGGTTCATGACAACACGGAACTCATTGAGGCGTTGAGACATCCCCAATCCCTGGAAGCACCGTTGTCGCCACTTGTGAACTGGATCGATGAGCACCAGCAAAGGGGTGATCTCACGGTGATTGTGTGTGCTTTTTCATCACAGGCAGAGCGATTGAAATCGATGCTTTTAGCGTATCCTATTCAGGTTTTGTCCAGGGAAACATTTCCCTCCAGACCTGCACCAAACGATCTTCAAAAAAAACCGGTGTACCTGTGTGTGGGCGAAATCTCATCCGGATTTGTTTGGCCTGAAGCCGCTATCGCCCTGATAACGGCAAATGAAATATTCGGTACGCGCCGAAAAGGAACGGCTGCAGGAAGATCTCGTGTCCAAAAGCAACTGCTGCGTTTCGAGGATCTGAAGATCGGCGATCTTGTGGTGCACGACGAACACGGTATCGGCCAGTACAAAGGACTCATCAAATTGACGGTGGAATTCGCGACCAACGATTATCTGCTGATCATGTATAGGGATGATGACCGGCTTTACCTGCCGGTGGACCGCATGAACCGGATCCAGAAATACATGGGCGTGGATGGTGTCGTTCCCGTCGTGGACAAGATGGGGGGTAAAGCCTGGGATCGTGTAAAAACAAAAGCGAAAAAATCGACCGTCAAAATCGCCAAAGAACTCCTGAGGATCTATGCTACCAGAAAAGTGCATCAAGGTTTTTCCCACCGCGCTGTCGAAAGAGAGCTTCAGGATTTTGAAAATGGATTTCCATACGAAGAAACCGCCGACCAGCTGAAGGTCATCGAAACGGTCCTGCACGATATGGGCGAATCCGTGCCTATGGATCGACTCGTATGCGGTGACGTGGGCTACGGCAAGACAGAGGTGGCACTGAGGGCGGCATTTGTGTCCGTCTACAACGGCAAGCAGGTGGCTGTGCTGGTTCCGACGACGGTTTTGGCTGAGCAGCATTTTGCGACCTTTTCCGAGCGCTTCAAAGACTACCCCGTCAATATCGCCTGTTTAAGTCGATTCCGATCACGACCGGAGCAGCGAAAAATCGTGAACGATGCCAAGGAAGGCAAGATCGATATTGTTGTGGGTACCCATCGCTTACTCCAGAAAGATGTTGCCTTCAAAGATCTCGGTCTGTTCGTTGTCGATGAAGAGCACCGATTCGGTGTGCGACACAAGGAGACCCTGAAAAAAATCCGAACGACCGTTGATGTGCTGGCCCTTACGGCGACACCCATACCCCGAACGCTGCACATGTCCCTGATTGGCATTCGGGATATCGATCTCATTGAAACACCACCGGAATACCGGCACGCCGTGACAACGTATGTATCCGAATTTACAGACGGTATCGTCAAGGATGCCGTTGCCAGAGAGCTTCAGAGGGGGGGGCAAATATTCTTTGTCCACAACAGCATCAACAGTATTGAAAGAATGGCCGAGCGCTTGAAAGCCATTGTCCCTGACGTTCGACTGGACATTGCCCATGGTCAAATGCCGGAACGAGAACTGGAAAAGATCATGCTCCGATTTGTCAACAAAGAGATCGATATGCTCGTGTGCACGACCATTATCGAATCGGGACTTGACATCCCTTCAGCCAATACGATTTTCATCAACCGGGCCGACCGTTTCGGTTTGGCGCAGATGTACCAGTTGCGTGGTCGCGTAGGTCGCGCGGAGGAGCGTGCCTATGCCTATCTGTTTATTCCCCCGGAGAGCTACATTACCCGCGATGCGTTAAAGCGTCTGAAAGTATTGATGGACCACAGCGATCTGGGATCTGGGTTTCAGATTGCCATGAGCGATCTGAAAATCAGGGGAGGGGGCACCATTCTTGGTGCATCGCAATCAGGCCACATTGCGGCTGTTGGTTATGACATGTTTTTGAAACTCATGGAAGAGTCGGTGTCCGAGCTGAAGGGCGAACAGCCAGTGGACGACCTCGAGCCGGAAATTAACCTTCCCATGTCCGCCTTTATCCCAGAAGACTATATCGCCGACATCGATCAGCGACTTTCAGCCTATCGGCGGATGTCTAGAATAGCCGATATGGATGAAATTTCGGCCATTAAGGATGAACTCATCGATCGTTATGGTAAGCTGCCGGAAGAAGTCTCGAATCTATTGTTTAAAATGGTACTCAAAATTTTGGCGGTAAAAGCGGGTGTCAAGAAACTCGATGTGGCAGGCAAGCAGCTGGTACTTCACATATCCGACCGACACCAAGCCAATCCCCATGGCATTGTGGATCTGATTCTTTCGAATAAAGACCGCTTTCGACTGACCCCCGATCATAAATTGACGGTTGCGCTCTCCGATCGGCAGCAGACCGGTGTCTTGGCCCAGACCAAATACATCTTGAAAGAAATAGCGCATCATGTTAACGCCTGAACACCTTAATTCAGGCGTATTGACACACAAGCGGGGGCTTTTTCATGCAGCAAGGCCAGTGGTCTTATCGATGTCATGTACTATTAGGGGTGATTCTGCTTGCATGGGCAGGTGTTCTAAGCTGTTCCGAATCAAAGGGGCCGGTGTCTCCGGAGGTCTTGATTCAAATCAACGACAGTGTTGTCACGGTGGATGACTTCGACAGGGCGGTCGAGGATTTCAGGCCTGGTTTCGGCATGGGTACGGGCATGGATAAAGGGATATTGGCCAATATTCAGATACGTATCCTGAATCAGCTAACCGAAAGATTAATTCTCATGGAACGGGCCAGAGAACTCAACATACACGTGAGTGATGCGGAACTCGAAGTGGCGATTGCATCGATAAAATCGGATTATCCCAAGGGTGAGTTCGATCGGGTACTGATTGAGCAGGCGGTATCCTTTCAGCAATGGAAAAATGAGCTGCGAATTCGCCTGTTGATGGAAAAGGTCGTTGACCATGAACTGGAACCCCGGATACGCATTACGTCGGAAGAGATATCCGACTACTACGAACAGCATTACAGTTCGTCGGGTTCCGATGCGGATAAGGAAGTGGATGAATCCAACATTGACGACATTATCGTCCAGCAGGTACGAAACAGCAAAAAGGAAACCCTGTACCGGGAGTGGATGACGGGGTTGGAAAAACAGTATACCGTGAATGTCAACCAGGCGGCATGGAATAGACTTGTGAATCGGTGATAACCCCCCAGCGGATGAATAAAACAGATGACCAGGCATTTACATCTCAAGATGATCATGCAGCGACTCATGTGGGTTTCCCTATGGACACTTTGCTTTGCGGGATGGGCTTCTGCCCTTGGCGGCGAAATCGTGGATCGCATCGTTGCTGTCGTCAATGATGACATCATTACATATCTCGAGGTGCAGGAAGCCATGTCTCCTTATGAGACGCAGATCAAGTCCCTCGGTTATGACCCTGAAAAGGAACAGGAAATGCTTTACAGGGTCAGAAACGATATCGTCAAAAAACTGGTGGACCAGAAGATTACCGACCAGGAAATCGAGCGCTACAAGATCAAAGTGAGCGATGAGGACATCAACAACAATATCGAACAGATCAAGGCAAGCAAGTTGTGGACGGATGAAGACTTTCGGGCTGCCCTTGAAAGAGAGGGTATGACCATCGAATCCTACCGGGAGAAGTTGAAGGAACAAGCCCTGAGGTCAAAGCTCCTCAACATGGCCGTAAGGTCTAACATCGTGATAACAAAAGAGGATGTCGCGGCATATTATGCAAACAACATCGAGAAATATCAGGGTGAGCTAAAGTACCATCTTCGCAACATTATCATGCGCGTACCAGAGGGTGCCGACGCAGACGAGAAACAGGCTGTTTTGGAAAAAATGGAACATATTCAAGCTGCGCTGGGAAAAGGGACATCCTTTGAATCTCTTGCCCGTGAATACTCGGAATCATCGCTGGCCAAAAGCGGTGGCGATCTCGGTGTTCTGGCCTACAAGGATTTTTCACAGCAGTTGAAAAAAGCCCTGGTTGGTCTCTCGAAGGGAGCGAACACAGTGGTCCTGGATACCGACCAGGGCTTTCAAATCTTCTATATTGAAAATATCCTCAAAGAAAATGAAATACCATTAGAGACGGCTTATCGCGAGATCGAAGATATCCTCTTCAAGGAGCTTTCCGAAAAAGCATTTGTGGATTGGCTGGAGGCATTGCGTGGGGCCTCCCACATTAAGATAATCCTCTAACAATGAAGCGCCCCGGTCTTCATGGTATTTGATAAAAACGCAAAGGCGGTGCCCCAATGGCTGATCAAAATACCATTTTAATCGAAAGCATCAAACGATTGTTGCGGCGCAATGCGCTTCCGCACTTACGTAAGATTGTAGCCAAAACCCACGCCGCCGATCTGTCGAGGGTCTTCAATTCCCTTTCGCATACGGAACAGCTCAAACTTTTCAAAATGATAGAGGATATAGAACAGAGAGGCATCCTGTTTAGTGAATTGGAAGACGATACTCTCTTATCCTTTGTGGAGGTCTTGAAAATTGAAGACGTCGTAACTGTTTTGGAGGATATGCCCACCGACGATGTCGCCGACATAATCGGTAAGTTGCCGGAAGAGACGGCAGACGCTATTCTTCATAAGATGCGTAAAGAAGGATCGGAGGAGATCGAAGGTCTGCTCCGCTATGAAGACGATACCGCCGGCGGTATCATGGTACCCGATTTCATTGCCCTGCGGGAGGATGTCACTGCAGGCGAGGCCATAAAATCGTTGCAAAAAGAGCATCAGGACGTGGAGATGCCCTTTTATCTCTATGTCATCAATGAATACGGCAATCTGGTGGGGGTGAGCTCGCTTCGGCAGCTGGTGGTTGTGTTGCCTGAAACACCCTTGAAAGATTTCATGGTGACGGATGTCTTCTCCGTGAAGACGGATATGGATCAGGAGGAAGTCGCTAAAATCGTTGCCCGGTACGATATTTTGGCCGTCCCCGTCGTAGACGACACCAACAAACTGGTGGGCATTGTAACGGTCGACGATGTTATCGATATTTTCAGGCGCGAGGCGACCGAGGATATCTTGAAAATGGCGGGTGTGGGCGAAGATTTCGTCGAGACGAAATCTGTCCTAAAAAGTACCCGCATCCGTCTTCCCTGGCTTTTTGCCAGCTGCATAGGCGGTATCGTCGCTTTTTTCGTCATCGGTCATTTTGAAGAGAGCCTGAGAAAACTGACCTACCTGGCGGCTTTTATTCCGGTGATCATGGGCATGGGTGGTAATATCGGCACCCAATCCTCCACCATTGTCGTGCGAGGTCTTGCCACGGGTCGGATAGACACAGGCGAGTTGTGGCCGGTGGTTTTTAAGGAACTCTCCATCGGCTTAATATTAGGGCTTGTTTACGGTCTTCTCATCGGGGTCGTGGCACATTTTAAATACAGCACGATCATGCTTGCCATAGCCGTGGGGTCCTCGGTCATCTGCTCCATGTCCGTAGCAGCACTGGTGGGATCCCTGGTTCCCATGCTCTTTGCAAAAATAGAGATCGATCCGGCCGTAGCCACGGGTCCCTTTGTAACGACCGCCATCGATATCATCAGTGTGTTTTTCTATTTTGCCATTGCCACTTCCCTGTTAGGGGTTTAAGCGGATGCCCCGTTTTTCATCCCCGGCGATTCTGATCCGTCGTCTGGATTATGGTGATTTTGACCTGATCATCACCTTTTTAACATACCAGCACGGAAAGATGACTGCCATTGCCAAGTCGGCCAAACGGAGTACCAAACGGTTTTCCGGTGTTCTGGAGTTGTTCTCTCTGCTGGACATCGTTGTCAGCAGCAGCAACCGCAAGGGATTACCGGTTCTTACCGAGGCCTCTTTTTCCAGCCCCTTGAACCACATCAGGGGCAACATCACCAAAACCGCTTTTGCCAGCTACTGGGCGGAACTCGTTAACGATACCCTGGAAGAAGGCAGACAGCAGGTGGCAATTTTTCAGCTTCTGGATTATGCTCTCAAGGCCCTCGATGCCGGGGAGATACCTGACGAGGTGTTGAGTATCCTGTTTCAGATGCGACTTCTAACCTTATCCGGATTATGCCCGAATTTGAATTATTGCTGTACCTGTCATTCGGACATGGTGGATCATCGCCAGCTGAAAATAAATGTCGATCTGGCAAAGGGCGGTGTTGTCTGCGAACACTGCAGCCCCTATTCATCAAGACAAAGCTGCCTATCCAGAGGAACCATCAAACAGCTGCAGTGGTTGAACACATGTGAATTGAACAAGGCCGCAAGGATACGGTTTTCACCCACAGCCATGCAGGAGGGTCTGGTCTTTCTGGAAGCCTTTGTCGCATACCATATCGGAAGAGAACCGAAGAGTCTGAAATTTTTACGTCGGCTGCGCCTGCCGTCGTAAAGCGAGCTATCAGAGGAACCCAACCAACCCAACAATGAATCATGAACATTTCTATTAGAGCGTTTTTGAAAGACCGACATGTCGAAGCCTCGGCACCTTGTCGCATCGACATGGGTGGGACCTTGGATCTGAGTACTTTTTACCTGCCCTTGAGGCGTTACAGACCGTGCACCTTTAACATCGCTCTTGACATGCGAACAACGGTGACGCTTAAAGCGTGTCGAAAAGGAATCACGCGCATCAAATCCAAAGGGTTCGAACCCACAGCTTTTTCGTTGTCCCAGGCACCTTTTGATCACCCGCTTGGTTTGATGTTTGCCGTTGCCAACTATTTTGATGCCGACGGGGTGGAGATTTGCATTGCTTCTTCGTCGCCTCCCAGAAGCGCCCTGGGGGGATCGTCATCCGCGGCGGTTGCCTTGGTGGCGGCATTTCAAACCGTTCTTTTCAAAGCCGGCGCCGGCGCGACGCCGGTTCGGGAAACAGCCTTGCTGGCCCATGCGCTGGAAGGGAGCGTGGCGGGCGTTTCGTGTGGCCTTCAGGATCATCTGGCAGCTGCCTACGGGGGCGTTCATGCCTGGTATTGGGCCAGAGAGAGCGCCGCCCGGGCATTTAAAAAAGTCACCATCGCCAAACCGCGCCTTTTCCCTGCCATCGAAACGCACATCCTGGTGGCCTATTGCGGAGTGCCGCACGTTTCCAAAGATGTCAATGGCCAGTGGGTCAGACAATTCATTGCCGGGAAACATCGAAAAATTTGGAGGGAAATCTGCGCCACTACCCAGAAATTTATTGAGGCCATGATGGACCAGAATTATGAGGAGGCGGTCCGTTGTATGAACAGGGAAGTGGCCTTTAGGCGGGAGATGACGCCGGAAGTCTTTGACTCAATGGGAGACCAATTGCGGACATCGGCCCTGAAAAATACGTGTGGGGTACGATTTGCAGGTGCCGGCGGCGGCGGATGTGTGTGGGCACTCGGGGCAATGGAAGATATTGACAGACTTAGGGGGATATGGGAAAACATTCTTCGTCAGCGGAAAGATGCGCGGATACTCGATGCCTGTGTGGCCACCAAGGGAGTGGCGGTTAGCGTTTTTTGAGTTTATTGTGTTCGTTGGGTGATGAAACCAAGGATATCCAAGGTTCGTGGGTGATACAAGGGTCCGAGGGTGGCTGACAGCTTAAAGCAGATAGCAGCATCCCAGCTTCCAGGCGTCCAGGCTTCCCAGCGCTATGAACCCAATAAACATAGCCATGTAAAAGGACAGGAAATGAACTTCCAAGACCTTATATTAAAGCTGAACACATTCTGGGCGCGAAAAGGATGCGTGGTCACCCAACCCTACGACCTGGAGGTCGGGGCCGGCACCTTTCATCACAATACGACATTGAAAGCACTGGGGCCGGAGCCTTGGAAGGTGGCCTATGTTCAACCATCCAGGCGACCCACAGACGGCAGATACGGCGAGAACCCGAACCGGCTGCAGCACTACTACCAGTACCAGGTCATTCTGAAACCCTCACCCCCGGATGTTCAGCAGCAATACCTGCAGAGCATGAAGGTTCTGGGTATCGATCCCCTGGAACACGATATCCGGTTCGTGGAGGATGATTGGGAATCCCCCACCCTCGGCGCATCCGGCCTGGGGTGGGAAGTTTGGCTCGATGGTATGGAGATCACGCAGTTTACCTATTTTCAACAGGCCGGTAGTGTTGAATTGTCTCCCATTCCCGTGGAGCTGACCTATGGTCTGGAGCGTATCGCCATGTATCTTCAGGGGATCGACAATGTATATGATCTCATGTGGAACGATACGGTTACCTATGGTCAGGTGCACCATCGCCAGGAAGTGGAGCAGTCCACCTACAATTTTGAAAAGGCTGACGTGAATATGCTCCTGGATCTGTTTACCAAATATGAAGTTGAATCCCAGAAAACGATTGCCATGGATTTGGTCATACCGGCCTATGAGTATTGCCTCAAGTGCTCTCACACGTTCAACCTTCTGGACGCAAGGGGCGCCATCAGCGTGACCGAGAGGACCGGATACATCGGACGCATCCGGAATCTGGCCCGGCTGTGTGCCGAAGGGTATCTGAAACAGCGCGAAGCCATGGGGTATCCATTATTGAGTTAGCCTGACCATTTGCCGTTGTTGAAATGAGATAGGTGATCTCTCTATTCTGGCCTATTGATCCACAACCAGCTGGGAGAGATCTTAAATAAGCGGCGCAGCCGTGTGCCGTCAAATTGCGCAGCGATTTGACAGAGAGGACGTTATGGAAACACTATTGCTTGAAATCGGTGCCGAAGAGATACCGGCTGGTTATATTGAACCGGCACTGAAAGCCCTGTCGGCACATATAAAAAACAAACTGAGCGCGGCTCGTATTTCGCATGGGGATGCCAGAACATACGGTACGCCGAGGCACCTGGCTGTCATGATCGATAAGGTTGCCGCCAAACAGAAGACCATCACCACGGAGGTGCTGGGGCCGCCGGAGAAGGTGGCCTATGATGCCGCGGGTAACCCGAGCATGGCAATTCAGAAATTCGCGCAGAAGGTCGGCGTGGATCTCCGCGCCCTCAAAGTGAAAAAGACGGATAAGGGATCCTATATGTGCGCCAAAGTCGTTGAAAAGGGTCTGGCGACCGGCACCATTTTGAAGCAGATGCTGCCGGAGGCCATTCTCTGCATGCCATTTCCCAAAACCATGAAATGGGGTGAACTGAATATCGCCTTTGCCCGTCCCATCCATTCCATCCTGGCCTTGCTGGGATCAAAGATCGTGTCGTTCCAGTTGGGCAATATCAAGAGCAATCGGACCACTTTCGGTCACAGCTTCATGCATCCGTCTAAAATCAAAATCGCCGAGCCAGGTGAATATGTGGACAAACTTCGGTCTGTCCATGTGTTGGTGGATATGGCGGTGAGAAAAAAGAAAACGGCCCGCGAAATTGCATCCGCCGCTGTTGGCGTGGGCGGCAATATCCTGCCGGACGAGGAACTTCTCGATATTGTCACCAACCTTGTGGAGTATCCGGTTGCGACCGCCGGACGATACGATAAAGATTTTCTGGGCATTCCCGATGAAATTTTGATTACGGCCATGCGGGAGCATCAGAAATATTTTGCCGTGGTGGACGGCGCCGGAAATCTGATGCCCTATTTTGTGGCCGTCAACAACACCCGTACCAAGGATCTCGACCTGGTGGCAAGAGGGCATGAGCGGGTACTGCGGGCGCGCTTGGCGGATGCCCAATTTTTCTATCAGAGCGATGTAAAGACCCTTTTCGGTCCATGGAATGAACGCCTGCAGGGGGTCCTTTTTCAGGCCGATCTCGGTACCATGGCGGAAAAGATTCAGCGGGTCGTGAAAATCAGTACGTTTGTAGCGGGCTTGGTATCGGATGATTCAGCTTTTAAGGACCGCGTGGTACGTGCGGCCAGCCTGTGCAAGGCAGATCTGGTGAGCCAGGTGGTGGTAGAATTTCCCAAGCTCCAGGGTGTCATGGGCCGCGTATACGCCACGCTTTCCAACGAGCCGGCAGATGTCGCCTCGGCCATAGAAGAGCATTACCGGCCAACCTACTCGGGTGGGCCTCTCCCGGAAACGCTGACCGGCGCTGTGCTGGCTATTGCCGACAAGATCGATTCCATCTGCGGATGCTTCTCGGTCGGTTTGGTGCCCACGGGTGCGTCCGATCCCTATGCGCTGCGGCGCCAGGGCATCGGCATCATCAATATTATGCTGGCCCAGCGCCTGTCGATTCCCCTGAAAGACATGATCTTGACGTCACTGGCCCTGTTTTCAGAGAAAAGCCAACAGGACATCCAGGAGACTGCCGAAAAGGTTCTCACTTTTCTGAAAAACCGCATTTCGCGTCAATTGGCGGACGAAGGATGTTCCAAGGACGTTATTGCCGCTGTGGTCAGTGCCGGAGCGGAGCGTGTGAGTGTACCGGAGGTGTGGAACAGGGTCAAGGCACTTGAAAAGCTGAAGGGGGCGCCCGATTTCGAGCCTCTGGCAATTGCGTTCAAACGTGTGGTCAACATAATCCGCAAAGCAGAGGGATTCGGCGGGGTCGCGGTCGACGAACTGTTGTTTGAGCATCCATCTGAAAGTGATCTTTTTACAGCATTCAAGAATGTCAAGCGTCGGGCTCTGGCGCATCTGGAAAAGGGTTGTTTTGAAGAAGGCCTGATGGAAATAGCGTCACTGCGAGATGGTGTGGATGCTTTTTTCGATGGCGTTCTGGTCATGGCGGAAGACAAGGCTGTCAGGTATAACCGATTGGCACTTCTCGGCATCATTGCCGGGCTTTTTGATAAATTTGCCGATTTCTCAAAGTTATCGGCTTCATAAGGGGGGCTAGACAATGCCGTTTGATCCGGAAAAAGATAAGGTCATAAAATCATGGCGGTGCGAGGAAACCGGGCTCATCATTTCCATCAATCAATATAATGAGGGACAGCCCAAGGTGCAGATCGGTCCGCGAATTCTCATGAAAAAGGACGGCGGCGAACGGTCTCCGATGAAGGCCGGACGTTTGACGGTGGAAGATATGCTGTGGCTGTATGACATCATCGATGAAGTAAAGGAGATGATGACCAAACTGGCCGTACCGGCGTAAACGTTGCGCCATAAGCTATCACAAAACGTTCGGGATTCAGTGGAAGAGATCATTGAAAAACACCCCCTTGTCCTCAATTTCAACGTCAGGCTCAAATATTAATCCTCAGTTTATTAAGATGAAGGTTCAATGTTCGATGTTCAAGGGCCTTGTTCTCTGGGATTGGATTCTTTACTAACGAAATCTCGCAGCGGGATAAGATGCCTATCTCACTTGATGCCTCAGCGGTGGTTAGACCCGTCAGAACCCGGAACACACCCGAACTCGGGCCCGTATCCGTGATGGCGGCAACCGCTCCCGATTACCAGCTGTTGAAAAGTCTTATGGGCTTTGAAAAACAGTACCAGCGGCAGCTCTTCAATACAAATCTTGCTGTTGGATCCGGTCGAAATGACGGCTTGTCCCTGTGCGGACCCTTTATCGGGGCGCCATATGGGGCCATGATCCTGGAAACGCTCATCGCCTGGGGGGTTACCCGGGTTGTTTTTCTGGGATGGTGCGGTGCCGTATCCAAAGCGGTTCGCATCGGTGACATGATCTTACCATTGGGTGCCCTGGTGGACGAGGGAACCTCCCTTCACTACCGTCGAAAAGGGATGGATATTGTCGAAGCGTCGAACGCCATTTTGGAAAAAACCCGACAGCGCCTGTTATCGGCCCGCATGACCTACCACGAGGGGCTGGTGTGGACCACCGATGCAGCCTTTCGGGAAACCCGGGCGGCGGTTCTGTCTTTTCAGGCCAAAGGCATCTTGGCGGTTGAAATGGAGCTGTCGGCCCTGTTGTCGGTGGGGCTCTTTCATGATGTGGATGTAAGCGGTCTTTTGGTGGTGTCTGACGAACTCTCAAGCCTGACCTGGAAGCCGGGATTCAAAAGCGAACGGTTCAAGCAGGGACGCAAAGATGCGGCCGGGATTGTCAAGGGCCTCTGCGAGGGGTTGACATGACAGACACTGTGGATGAAATTGTCCAAACCTTGAAGACCTACAACGATGCCTATCGAAAGGGCTCACCCCTTGTCAGCGATGCTGAGTACGACCGGCTGTTGGAGATGCTTCGCAGCCTCGATCCTGATCATTCCTATCTGCAAGCCGTGGAGCCGGAGGCATTTAGCGGCAAAAGAGAAATCCGTCATCCGGTTCCCATGTTGTCCACGGACAAGGCCTACAACAGGGAAGCCTTGGAGCGTTACGTGGTCCGGGTATCTAAAGCCTCACAGGCTATGGGTGTCAGGGAAGTCCTTTATCATGTGACGTCCAAGCTGGACGGCCTGGCCGGTCGAGACGACGGGCAGGTCTTTGTCTCCCGCGGCAACGGTGAGATCGGGTATGAGATCAGCAGTGCGTTTCAAAAAGGGGTTGTACCCATAGGGGGGCGAGGTCTTGGCAGCGGAGAGATCGTTATCCAAAAATCCTATTTCGACAAACACCTCTCCGATGAATTTGAACATCCCCGTAACATGGTGGTGGGGATTGTGTCGTCCGACACGCTGAATGTATTTGCCCAAAAGGCGCTGGCAGACCAGGCGGTTCATTTTGTACCCTACAGTCAACTACCCTTCTGGGAGGGCGATGCGGATACGATGTTGAGCCGTATCGACCTAATCGTAACGGATCTGGCCGCTCAAACAGACTACCCCATGGACGGTGCAGTTGCCGAGGTGTTGGATCAAGCGATCCGGGATGTCATGGGAGCCACCGCTCACCACTACCGCTGGCAGATTGCCATCAAGACAAAGGGTGAGACCGCTGTCACGTTGGTGGAAGCGATTACCTGGCAGGTGGGAAGAACCGGCAACATCACACCGGTCATGGAGGTTAGACCCGTATCTCTTTCGGGGGCCACGATTCGAAGGGTCACCGCTCACCATGCGGGTATGGTGCTCAAAGAAAAAATCGGGCGGGGTTCGAAAATAGAAATCATCAGAAGCGGTGAAGTCATTCCCAAGTTAGAAAAAGTGCTGACGCCATCCCAGGATGTTTTCCTTCCCTCGATGTGTCCGGTGTGTCAGACACCGCTTGTGTGGCAGAATGATTTTTTGAAATGCGACAATCGTTTGTGCCGGGCACAGATGGAACAGGGTATCAGTCACTGGTTTAAAACCCTGGGCAATGCAGACTGGTTCGGCATCAAAACCATTCAGAGGCTTGTGGAAAACGGGTACGATTCACTGGAGAAGATATACGCCTTGACGGAAACGGATTTTACCGACATGGGGTTCGGGCCTGTTCAGTCAAAAAACCTGGTAGAGGCCCTGGATATCAGCAGGAACAAACCCGTGCAAGACTGGCGGTTCCTGGCGGCTCTGGGCATTCCGAATCTGGGAACCGGGGACAGTCGCAAGCTGCTTGCCCACATGACGCTAAAGGATCTCCTTAAGGCGGACCGTACGCGCATCGAAGACATCAACGGTTTCGGGGGCATAACAAGCCTGTCCATCCATACCGGCATTCAAGACCTCAAAAAAACCATCGACCACATGCTGGCACTTGATTTCAAGCTTGTCAAAACGCCCTTGGTTGATGAGACGCAGACGGCCGAAAGCGCCATTGCCGGCAAGGGTATTGTCTTCACCGGCAAGATGCAGCACGGCAGCCGGGAAGACATGCAGGTAGAGGCACGACAGCTGGGCGCCAGGGTGCAGACCGCGGTGAGCGCCGCCACGGATATGCTGGTGTGCGGGGAAAAGGTGGGAGCGGCCAAGATCAGCAAGGCCAAAGCCCTGGGGGTTGAAATCCTGTCGGAAGAGGATTACATCGCTATCATCAAAAAGTAATTGGGGACGTATATCAGAATATAAGATGATAGCTTTTACAGGAGACATCATGGAAAATAAGATCAGAGCCCACGTTATCATCACCGGTAGGGTCCAGGGCGTTTTTTTCCGGATGGAAACAAAATATGCCGCCGAGGGTTTCGGGGTTGTCGGCTGGGTACGAAATATGATGGATGGTTCGGTGGAAGCCGTGTTCGAAGGTGAGGAACCCCATGTAAAAGCCACGATCACATGGTGCCAAACAGGACCTCCCCGTGCCAGGGTCAGCAATGTGGATATCACCTGGCAGGATTATACCGGTAAGTTCGAGAGATTCGACGTGACGTATTAGAAAAGCGCCTCCACAAATGCCTTGGGGTCGAAATCCTGCAGGTCGTCGATTTGTTCCCCCACACCGATGTATTTCAGGGGGATATTCAGCGTGCTGCAAATACTCACGGCGATGCCGCCTTTGGCCGTGCCGTCCAGCTTGGTCAGGGCAAGGCTGGTGATGTCCAGGGCCTCGTTGAACAGCTTGGCTTGGGAGAGGGCGTTTTGACCGGTGGTGGCATCCAGCACCAGGAGAATTTCATGGGGAGCCAGGGGTATTTTTTTGGCCACGGTTCGCTTGATCTTCTTGATCTCTTCCATCAGGTTTATTTTTGTGTGCAGCCTGCCTGCCGTATCGATGTAAACGATATCCACATTGCGTGAAAGCGCGGCTTCGATACTGTCAAAAACAACAGCCGAGGGGTCTGCATTGTCCTTGTGCTTGACGATGTCGGCGTCTGCCCTTTCAGCCCAGATCGTGAGCTGTTCGATGGCGGCGGCGCGGAACGTATCGGCCGCAGCGATAAGCACTTTCTTACCTTGAGCGGTTTGCCTTGCCGCAAGTTTGCCGATGGTGGTGGTTTTACCCACGCCGTTGACACCCACGACCATGACAACGAGGGGTTTGACAGACGCAGTTTCTGGGATGGGTGTTGTTTGACCGATTATGGCAGTGATTTTTTTCTTGAGGACCCTTTTGAGATCATGGGCGTCTTTGATTTCGGAAGCGTTTTTCGAGATCCCATCCATGATTCCCATGGTCGTAGAAACGCCGATATCGGAGGTGATCAGCAGCTCTTCCAGTTCTTCCAGCAGCCCGTCGTCGAGCTTCCTGTTGCCCGTAAAGAGTTCGTCGATATCCGTCGTGAGAATTTCACGCGTCTTGGAGAGTCCTTGCTTGAGACGACTGAAAAATCCCTTTTTCTCTGAGTTGTTTGGTGTCTTTACGTTCATAACTATTTCTTTTACACGTTCAGGGTGTCTATGCTGTTATCGTTATCATGGCGGGATAGCGTTTATACCAGTTGTCATATATATATTCCGCATAATGCTCACGGATGAGAGGGTCCCATATTAAACCCCAATCGGAACGTTATTATGACATTCACTATAACCCCTCAGGGATACTGTAATATTTTGAGGTGTTAAAACGCGATCCCAACACGGAGATTGGGCCAAAATACATTTTATAGATAGCATCTGTGGCTAGCTGGCTTGCTTGTCGAAGTTGACCGAGACAATCTTGGACACCCCTTTTTCACCCATGGTGATACCAAATAGGGTGTCTGCGAATTCCATGGACCGTTTGTTGTGTGTGATCATGATGATCTGAGATTTCTGGCCGATCACCTTTAACAGGTCATTGAAGCGAAAAACGTTGGCATCGTCCAGGGGGGCGTCGATTTCGTCCATGAGACAGAAAGAGGTCGGCTTGATTAGAAAAATGGAGAAAATAAAAGCGATGGCGGACATGGCCTTTTCGCCACCCGAAAGGAGACTCATGCGGGTCAGTTTTTTGCCTGGCGGGTGAATCATGTATTCCACACCCGTCTCCAGGGGTTTGTCCGGGTCTGTCAGTATCAGTTGGGCTGTGCCGCCTTCGAAGAGGCGTGGAAAGACTTCCCCGAGTTTTTCATTGACAGCATTAAAGGTGTTGATGAAACGCTCCTGGGTGATCCGGTTGATCTTCTTGATGACCTTGTGAAGATCCTGGATGGCTTTGTCGAGGTCTTCCTGTTGCTCGATCAGAAAATCGTAGCGGGTCTTGAGCTCGTCGTATTCATCGATGGCCCCCAGGTTAACATCCCCGATTCTGGCGATCTTGAAACCCAGGTGTTCCTTTTCTTCTTCCATGTTCTTGACTGGCAAGGGGGCGTCTTCGGGCATTTTCTCAACCTTCAACCGCAGTTGATCGATGGTCTGGAAATATTTTTCCTGAAGACGGTTGGCAATATTTTCCTGCTTGATGGCCTGCTGTGATTGTTCCAGTTCAAGCAGGCGAATATTTTGGAGCGTGATTTCCCTGGCCTTCTGGATATTCGAAACAAGGCCGTCTTTTTCCTGCAACTCCTCGTCTATGGACAGGTAGTCCGCCTCGTTATGTTGGAGCACCTCTTTAAGTTGTTTGAACTGCACATACATTCGTGACAGTTCATCATCCAAGCGCTTGCTTTTTTCCTTCAAAACGAGGCGCTTCTCTTTTTTAATGGTGATGTCCTGCGTGAGTTGTTGTAGTCTTGTTAAACCATCCTGCCAGAAGTCCTTTAGGCGTCTCAGGGTGTTATGGTTGTTTTCGACGCTTGCGATAAGTGACGTATGTTTGAGGCGCAGATCCATAATCTGCTGGTTGGCGCTTTCGAGCGTTTCCGTGACATTGCGTATTTTTTCATTGGTGTCTGTGACGGTCTTTTGGGCATTGCTAACATTTTTCTCTATTTCTGCTATGGCATTTTGAAATTTGCCTATCTCGACATCGATGTTTTTTTCTTCACCGAGGAGCTGCTCCCGCTCGAGGGTCAGTATTTCCAGGTGACGCCGGGCATGCTTCAACTCTTCAGCCGCCTGGTAGAGATTTTTTTCAGCCTCTCTTTCTTCAACCAGCGTATTCTCTTTCTTTTCGATATGCTGCTGCAGGGTCTCCTCGAGCTTTCGAACCTCTTTTTCGAGCGCTTCCTGGGTCTTTTTTTCGGAATCCACTTTTTTGTCGAGCTGTGTCGCCTGACGGGTCAGTTCCTTCAGTTCCTGTCTTTTGGTGAGAATGTTGGACAATTTATCCTTGCTGCCACCGAGGAAGACACCCTGGTGAGAAATAATGTTGCCGTCTTTGGTGACAATCGTCTGAACGCGGCCATTGCGGTTGAAACGGGTACGGGCCTCGTTCAGGTTGTTGGCCACAAAGACATGACCCAGGAGTGCGTTGGCGACATTTTCAAAACCAGCTTTCACAGACACATGCTGCAACAATTGTTGGGAAGCATCGCTGCTGTCTTGGGTAATCGGCGTTACGGGTTTGATGCCCGGTATGGGAATGAACCCTCCGCGACCCTCGCCTGTGATCTGAAGATAGTCGATGGCCTGTATGCCTGTGTCCTGATCCTTGACAATGATATATTGCAATGCCTCTCCCAGAACCGATTCCACTGCTGTTTCGTATGTCGGATCCGGCTCGATGACTTCTGCCATCAGTCCCACAATATTTTTCGAAAACCCGGTGTCGGCAACCGGGCCCTGCTGTTTCGGTTTCTCAGATTCCGGTGACGTAGTATCCGGCAGATCAGGGTGGATACGCATAATTGCCTGGACTCCGTCGCGGTACCAGGCGTAGCTTTCGGACAATTTCTTGAGCGCCGACACCTGCGACCGGATCTGGTTACGCTCCATTTCCGTGGATTGCGTCTGTTTGACCTGACGGCTCAGGGATTCTATTTTGGTGTTGACCTGGCTTTCGATGGTTGCCAGCTTGTTCTTTAATGTTGCCAGGCTTTCACGGAGGAGTGAAATATCTTTTTCATGCACCAAAACAGTTTGTTTTGCCTCCCGGACGTGCTGTTCTGCGGCTTCGATATCCTGGTCTATCCGGTTCCGCCGCCGGGTCAGATTATCTTTGTTGTTGGCGGCATTCTGGTAGGTATTCTTGTAGCGCGCTTCCTCGGCGACCATCTGCATGAGAGATGATTTACTCACTTCGAGCTGTTGATTCAGCTGTGTGAGCTGGTCCCTTATGTGTTGATATTCCGTTTGCTTGGCATCAATCTGGGATGTGGCCACTTTTTTTTCGGCAGCTAGAGACGTATATTCTTTTTCGACGACATCGATTTCTTCGATGATGCTTGTGTTTTTTTCTTCCAGACCGTTTTTGGCTGCTTCCAAGCCGATTACCTCATGGGCAAACCGTTCGATCTCGTTACGAAGATGGCCGATGTCTGCTTCCAGGCGATCTATTTTTCGCTGAGCCTCGAAGGACTGAGACTTCTGGAGCGAGATTTCCTGGTTCTTTTGCCAGCGTTTCAATTTTATCTCTTCGACCGCTGCGTCAATTTTCTTTAGCTGGGAGGTATGTTGGAGATCGTCATCTTTTCGTGTTTGAAGCAGCCGGCTGGTACTGGCTATTTTTTCGGCATATTCATCGTAGTAATGGACGCCCAAATGAATATTGAGCATCTTGAGCCGCTGGGAGTATTTATTATAGCGTTCGGCCTTGCGGGCTTGTCGCTTCAGACCCGCCATTTGGCGATTGACCTCCGCTATGATGTCGCTCACCCTTAAAAGGTTCTGGTGCGTCGAAGCGACCTTGCGCAGGGCTTCATTTTTTCGGTTTTTGTATCGCGTGACCCCGGCGGCTTCTTCTATAAACAGGCGCCGCTCATCGGGACCGGCATCCGTAATGACGCCGATATTGCCTTGTTGAATGACGGCATAGGTTTTGGCGCCCATGCCGCTTCCCATGAAGACGTTATGAATATCCTTCAAACGGCAGGGCTGTCGATTGATAAAATAGGCACTTTCTCCTGAACGGTAGAGTCGTCTCGTTACGTTGATTTCAGTGAAATCTTTGAGTTCTTCGGGAGCTGACCCGTTATCGTTGAGCAAAGTCAGAGAGACTTCAGCCATGTTCAAAGGCGGTTTGCCATGGGTGCCGGAAAAAATGACATCTTCCATGTTCTTGCCGCGCAACTGCTTGACACTCTGTTCGCCCATCACCCAGCGAAGCGCGTCCACAATATTGCTTTTGCCGCAACCATTGGGGCCGACGACTGCAGAAATACCTTGGGGAAATGCGATGGCCGCCTTTTCTGGAAAAGACTTGAATCCCAGTATTTCCAATTTTTTCAGCTTCATGAAAGATGTTCTCCTGATAAAGGTGTGTAACAACTATGTATAACAAGGAATGGGGGGATTGTAAAGAAAAAACACAAGGGAGAGTGTCAAATTGGGTTTTTAGGCACAAGATGTGGAATAAATAGGCGGTCTTATGTTTTAGGCTGGGTCTCGGGCTATCAGAAAAAAATTCTTAGCCGATAACGTATCCCGGATTTGTCAGCTTAAAACCTAACACATAAAACCGCTTTTATAGTATCTGACTCAAAAACAGCTTGGTCCGATCATGCTCGGGGTTTTCGAAAAAATGCTTGGGTGTACCCACTTCGACCACGGCACCGGCGTCCATAAAGATAACGCGGTCGGCCACCTCCTTGGCAAACCCCATCTCGTGTGTGACCACCACCATGGTCATACCTTCTCGGGCCAGTTTCTTCATGACATCCAGGACCTCGCCGATCATTTCCGGGTCCAGGGCTGACGTGGGTTCGTCAAACAGCATCACTTTCGGATCCATGGCCAAGGCCCGCGCAATGGCGACACGCTGTTGTTGGCCACCCGAGAGATTGTCCGGATAGGCATTCGCCTTATCTGAAATACCGACTTTATCGAGCAGAAAATTGGCTTTTTTTTGGGTGTCTCCCTTGGATCTTTTTCTGACCACGAGCTGGGCCAGGGTAACATTCTCGAATACGGTTTTGTGGGGAAAAAGATTGAAGGACTGGAAGACCATACCCACTTCGGCGCGCACCTTGTTGATGTTGGTTTTCGGGTGGAGAATATCGATGCCATCGATGATAATATGGCCTGATTCCGCTTTTTCGAGCCGGTTCATGCATCGTAACAGGGTACTTTTTCCCGACCCGGAAGGTCCGCAGACCACCACGACTTCGCCGGCCTTGATTTGACAGGACACATCCACGAGGGCTTTGACTTCGTGCGGCACAAAGAACGTCTTGGAAATGTTTTTGACATCAATCACTTTACGGCACTCCTTCTCTCCAGGTGTTGAACGAACATGGAAAGGGAAAAGGTCAACACAAGATAAAGAACAGCCACAACCAAGTAGATTTCAAATGGCTGAAGACTGGCGGACACAGCCTCTCTGCCCGCTTTGGTCAATTCGCGAATGGCAATAATACCCAAAAGCGACGAGTCTTTGATAAGGCTGATAAATTGTCCCGCAAGGGGCGGCAGGATGCGTCGGAGCGCCTGCGGCAGAATGATATATCGCATACACTGGGCATAGGTCATACCCAGCGATCGTGCAGCTTCTGTCTGGCCGCGATGGATGGATTGTATACCGGCCCTGACAATTTCGGTAACATAGGCGCCGGCAAAACAGGCCAGGGAGGCAACACCGTACCAGAAGGCGGAAAGCCGTCCCATACCATAGGTGGCAAGGAGATCGTTGATAACCGTTCCGAGGACAAAATACCAGATAAGGATCTGAACCATCAGGGGGGATCCGCGGATAATTTCAACGTATACGATGGATATCCATTTTATGGCCGGATTCGATGATATTCTTGCCAGGCCGCCTGCCACACCGATAAGGACGCCGAAAATGGTTGCCATGAAGCTCAGCTTCAGCGTCAACCACAGACCGATCACCAGCAGACCGGGTTTCCATTTTTTAAACCCGCCAATATGATCTCCGAGAGATATGATCTCTCCCTCGACAACGATCAAGCTTTTTGTTGGAACGGTGTACGAAACACTTTCCGATTGGCCTTTAACCACAACCGTGACACGCTTGCCTTCTGTGACAATCGTGTCAACTTCGCCTGCGATCTCGGAATTGATTTCAATCGTTTCCTCGTAGACAAAGTAAATAGGCATGCGGTTCCAGCGCCAGACATATTCGATTTTCTGTGTGGCATAATAAAAAAGGCCGGCCACCACTAGCATAAACATGACGAAGACGCCAACCCACATTCGATACGAAGCTGGTCTTAGAACCGGCTGATTTTTTCCGGATGCGTTCATAGTCTTCTCTATTTTCTTAAGCCGTCTCAGGTTTTTTTATGACGGACTCAATTTGAGGTGTTTGCTAAAAAAACAGGCTGGCCTTTCATAGGATGAAAGGAACCAGCCTGTTCACTATCGTCGAACCGAGGTGACCGTTATCGCACTACTCGAGTTCGTTTTTCCAGTCAGAGCCTATGATCCACTTGTTATAGACTTGTTCGTAAAATCCGTCGCCTTTGGATTGCCTCAGAAAATTATTCAGGTAGTTGAGAAAGTCCGGATCGCCTTTATTGATGGCCCATGCCAGCGGCTCGTAGGTAAACGGCTCGTTCAGGAAAACTGTTTTTCCTCTGCCCTGGCTGCCATAGAGGAAACCACAGAAAGGCAGGTCATAGACCAGGGCATCGGCCTTGCCGTTGATAACTTCCAGCCCGGCTTCTGCTTCGGACTCAAACCCTTTATACGTGGCTTTGGGAATATATTTCTTAATGGCCTGCTCGCCGGTGGTGCCCATCCTGGATGTCAGAATAAACTTGGGATCATTCAAATCTTTGAATGACATCACTTTGCCTTCATGTTTTTTGTTGAGCAAGATGGATTGCCCTACCACAATGTAAGGGTCCGCAAAAAGAATCTTGAGATTTCTCTCCTGGGTAATGGTCATGCCACCCATGATGATGTCAAACTTATCGGTCATGAGGGCGGGAATGATGCCGTCCCAGGCGGTGTTGACGGGTACGAACTTTACGCCCATGGATTTGGCGAGTCTTCTGCCGAAATCCATGTCGAACCCGATGAAGTTGCCCTTTTTATCCGTCATCTCGAACGGCACATAACCGGATTCGAAACCGACGCGCAGCTCACCTCTTTGAAGAATTTTTTCAACATGAGACTTTTTGGCCAGGTCGATGTCCGCTCCCATGGCCGTTGTAGAGAAAAAGAACCCTACGAACACGAATGCTATCAATCCGAAAAATATACCCTTTTTCATTGTTGACCTCCTTCTTGTTTTAAAATGATTCAATACCAGCAAAGGCTGCTCAAATCGGAATAAACAAATTGGTTAAATGCGGATGAAAGAAACAATATAGTATTCGATAAGTAAAGTAAAGGATTCTTTGTTAAATCGATTGTCACGAACACCTTGACATGGACCCTTTGCAACGGATACTATCTCCTCCGTGAAACCAAGGCTACTTTCGAAGCGCTTGGGTTAAGATCGTTTTTAAAGCGACAGTGCCGCGTCTCATCCATTCGTAAAACGAATTTATCAATGAATCAGATGGAAATACGGAGGTTGCGCATGCAGGATTCACAAGGCATCTCGGTTAGCGAGCTGATGAAAAACCCGCAGATACGAAAGGTTATCGGTCATGACAGTCAGGAAGCAATCGAACGGCGAACCCACAAACCGCTTGTCTGCAAGGTATTCCTTCAGCCTTATTCCCGGCTGATTCCCCAGGAGGTATACACATTCAACATTGACCGCGAAGCCAAAAAAAGTTTACCGGCCATCATTGGCAACGTGGTGCAGAAGGTCGTGGGCGAAGATGCCCCCGACGATGATCTTAAAAAGACCTATGGAAAGCAGCGCAATATCGGTATTGTTTTCTCAGGCGGCCCTGCTCCGGGCGGTCACAATGTCATCGCGGGGGTATACGATGCAGCAAAAAAAGCCAATCCGAAGAATAGGATCTACGGATTTCTCCTCGGACCGGAAGGCATTATTGAAAACGACGTCACAGAAATAGATGACGAACACGTGAACCGCTATCGAAACCTGGGTGGCTTTACCATGATCAAGACCGGTCGCGCCAAGATCGACACCCCCAAGAAAATGGCCCTTTCCAAACAGACCTGCAAGGCTTTGAACCTGAATGCCCTGGTGGTGGTCGGGGGAGACGATTCAAACACCAATGCGGCCTTTTTGGCCCAGGAGATGTTTGGCGACCATATTCAGGTCATCGGGGTTCCGAAAACCATTGACGGCGATATTCAGGTCAAGGACGACCGGGGGCAGGTGTTATGTGCCATGTCCTTTGGTTTTCATACGGCCGCAAGGGCGTTTGCCAACTCGGTGGGCAACCTCTGTACCGACAGTGGTTCGGATGTCAAATACTGGCATATCTGCAAGGTCATGGGGCGGGTTGCAAGCCATCTGGCGCTTGAGGTTGCCCTGCAGACGCACGCCAACATTACGCTTATAGGTGAAGAACTCGCTGACTATACGGACAATCAGCGGATCCAAGAAGCTGAAAAGAGAGGCGAAACGGACTACCACGCCTATGGCATGACCCTCAGGCATTTGTCGCGGGTGATATGCGACGGGATTGTCAGGCGGGCGGCTTTCGGCAAGAACTACGGTGTTATCGTAATACCTGAAGGTATTTTAGAGTTTGTCAACGAGATACAGGTCTTCATCATAAAACTGAACACGATTATCGCGGAATACAACCACACCCACGATTCCGATTTCCATTCTGCCTATCCCGTTCTGGAAGAAAAACTGGAATTTCTGCGACGTTTGGCACGTCGTACGGAAGAAGAGGGTGGGATTGCGGTGTGGAATCGAAGGGATGACGACCTGTTCAACGACATTCCTGAATTTTTCCAGGAGGGACTTTTGATGGAACGGGACAGTCATGGGAACTTCCAGTTCTCGCAGGTGGAGACGGACAAAGTCGTCATGGGTTTGGTGAAGGACTACCTCCACATCCTCCAGGAACAGGGGGATTATAAGGTGGGTATCGATAGGGATACCTACCGTAAAAGCATGCTCAAGGGTGGGCTGGATCCAGACCGCTATGGCAAGGCGATTTTCAGGAATTATCCGGACGACACTTTCCTGATGGTGGAAAAATCGATTATCAGCAACAAAACGCTCAAGCAGGTTCTTTTGCAGGCGGGGTTGATCGATGAATCCGATGACATTCCGGTACCCATCGAAAAGATATACCAGAAGTCGGTTCCGAAATTTAAAACCCAGGCTCATTTTTACGGCTATGACGGGCGGGGAAACGACCCTACGCGGTTTGACTGTAATTACACCTACAATCTGGGATTGACGGTTTTCAGTCTGATCGCCAACGGGTGCACCGGCCAGATGGCAGGCATCAAGAACCTTGAGAAAGATTTTGCAGAATGGGAACCTATCGGTATTCCGATCGCACCGTTGATGCACCTGGAGGAACGCAAAGGCAAACTGGCTCTGGTGATCGAAAAAAGTGTCGTGGATACCCATTCCACTGCCTTCCAGGCTGCCAAAGCGTGCAGGGAAAAATGGCTTGCCGCCGGCCCTGTAGAAGATGACTACCGGCGTCCGGGCCCCATCCGCTTTGCAGGCAAAAGCGAGGAGAGCCGGCCCATAACGCTGGAACTGAATGCCATCAAAAATTCGGGGGTATCGTATTGACTCGATAATTCAGATTCGGTACTAATAAACGCTTTTAGCGTCATGATGTATAAAAGGTACAAAATATAGCGACTGCGTCGCGTATCGACAACGTCACTCAACGATTTTTATTGAAGGAAGCGGTCCATATGGTCGACATCAACGACAGACATCCTAACGATGGCTCCGAGAGACGGGTGTATCCGAGATTGGTTTTTCACTGCAGTGCCACCATTCGGGGAATCCATCAGGTGGTAAAGGTAATCAATATCAGTTTGGGTGGCTTTTTTTTTGAGCTGGTCACCAAGAAAAAGTTAAAACTCGGGGTCCTGGTCGATGTGAGCATGCGCTTGCCGACGGAAGAAAACACCGTTCGCTTTAAAGCCAAGCTGATCAGCCAGGGCAAGCGGGGCGTTGGATGCAAATATGTGAGTTTAACGCCTGAAATCAAGGAAGCCATACGCAACTGCTTCGAGACATTCAAGGATACCATGCCCATAGGTTAAATGGTTTTCTAATTCGGTAGGTGGCCCTAGACGCAAGTTCAGATGATGTCCGGGTCAAGAGAGGTAGTCTTCCCACAAACCCCACATCAAGCTCTGTTCACTTTCATATCCTAAACAATAGACCTTCAGGAAATCCCGTGCATCGTTTGACAATGGATCAAATTTGATGCCGGCGATGATGCTGGTGCCGCCGGGTTCATTAATTTTTTTACTCCAGGCTATCGAGCCTGGAATTGAAATGCCATCACCGGATGGCAGTTTGATTTCCACGATGGATTTGGTGTTCGCCAGGGCTTCCGTTCGCATGGAACCAAATTTCAGACCCAGGTCAATACAGGCACCACCCAACGAAATGTCTCGACTCATGCCTTCGAAGGCGACCGGGGTCGCGTCTCCCTTGCGCAGGGCCAGCATTACCGTGGCACGGACTGGGCTCTCGTGTCGGGCGGACCGGCGAACGCTCGGCCAAGACCGTCCATGTTCTCTACTGGGCGGACCCTTGTAAAGTTTTATCAAAAGCTGCTCCAGGTTGGGGTATTTCTGACAGGTTTCGACGAGTACGGCCTTGCTGATCTTGACGACTTCTACCGGGCTGAGCGCTTTTATATCCGATAGGGACACCGTTTTTTTATGGATTGGAAAAACATCACCGAAAATGTCGTTATCGAAAATATGTTGTCTCAATGGTTCGGTCTTGTTTTCCTGCGCATCGATGGACGGTGAGACCTTTTCCTCGAGGGTACCTGAAACAACAAAGAAAACATCGTCACAGACCTGGCCGGTACGGATAATCATATGACCGGCAGTGAACTGCACTCTTACCAGTCTCAGCAGGAGCGCTATGAGTTCCTGGTAGGTTATGTGGGAAAAAAGATGCTGGAGAGGCGATTCCTCTTGTATGCTTTCCTGGAGTGCTGAATGAAAAGTGCGGCCTTCTGCGTGGGTAGGTTTGAATATACTCCAGGCCAGTATTTTCGATACGATTGCTTGAAATGTCTTGCCTTCACCCAGGAAATTCTGGGCGGCATGGGTATAACGCTGAAAAGCGTCATTCTTTTTATTGCGCTCCATCAAAAAATCGCCATAAGATCTTGAAATTTCACCCTTGCTCGGGAATAGAGATATCAGCTCTTTGTATTCCTCTTCGAAGGTGAGGCTTAATGACCCATCAGCGAGTCTGCTCAGGATGCTGCGCTTATCTTCAGCCTGAAAATTCAAGGATTTGTTAGCCTCCCAATTCGATCGTGAAAATGCCACGTGCGTAAACGCGTGGCATCTTCACTATATCAGGTCGGTGACGATGTTATACACCCCGGCCACGGCTTCGCTGGACCGGTCAATGGCGGTCAAGGGCGCCATGCCGGATATCATGTTGTCTATCTGGTTGTCCCGCATGATACTTCCCAAAATTGTGGGGTGAATCATCAGATACTTTTGTGAAACGAGTTGAATGATCCGTCCGGCCTCTCGGTCTCGCGGGCTTTTGGTCATGTTGGTCACGAGGGCCGGGCGAATTTCTGCAATCTCCCGGCTGAGCATGTTCATATCTTCCTCGCTGTTGTATTCCTGCACGGCCTTGAGAAGGTCCTTCACGGTCCGGACATTCATCTCGTTTTTTGGATCCATGGCTGTTTTAATCGTAGCCAGCAGGGCTGGCTTCTGGCTGCTCAGTCTGCTCAGTTTGCGATACACGGCGTTTCTGACAAAGGCATAAGCGTTTTGAATCGAAATCGGTTGCGGCGTCAACACCACGATCTTCTTTTGGGCCATAAGAAAGAAATCGAGAACATTGTACGAAGTTCCCGAACCCAAGTCGAGTATCGCAATATCGGTGTTCAACTGCGAAATACTTTGCATTATTTTTACTTTTTGAGCGAACTGAAGATTGGCTAAGGACAGTATTTCGCTGGCGCCGCTCAAAAGGCGCAAATTTTCAATGCCTGTTTCAATGCAGATATCCTCGAGACGATCGTATTTCTTGGTGATGAAGTCATTGACGGTTTTCGGTGGACTCTTTATCCCCAACATGGTGTGGAGATTCGCCCCGCCAAAATCGACATCGATCAGGACGGTCCGCTTGCCCATTTGAGAGAGCCAGAACCCAAGCAGCGTGCTGATGACACTTTTTCCCACGCCTCCCTTGCCACCACCGACAGCCCAAATGGTCGGGCCCGGTTTTTGATTGAGATTGTTCGCTTCTTTCACGGTCATCCTTTCACGATAAAGCGACAGCGTCGCGTTCCAAAAAATCGTTCAACGATTTTATTTTACATATGTTTCCCACAGGTCCCAAATCAGGTTTTGCTCTCCGTCGCTCCCGAAACAGTATTTGTTCAGGAAGTCCCTGTCAGCATCAGACAACCTTTTGAAACGGATGCCGATCAGCAACAGGTCTTTGCCGTCTTGCGTGTCTTTTCTGACCCAGAGAACGGTTCCCGTGATTTCGAGGGTTTCGTTGACATTGGGTAGATAGATGTTCAATATCGCGTCTGAATCTATCACCACATCCTGTTTGGTGCCCCAGTACTTCTCTTCTAATTCGATGCAGGCGCCGCCCAGTGACATGTCCCTTGTAAACCCGGTCGAATCGAGTTTTGTTTTCCCGTCCGCCAGAATTAATTTTAGATTGGTTTTGATGGGGATTTCATGCCTGACAGAACGCCTGACACTTGTCCAGGCTCTTTCTTTGCTGTCTCCAGAAGGGCCTTTGTAAAGGTTTTGGAGACGTTTTGCGATCCCTGTATGCTTTTTAAGGATATCGGTCAGAATCGGTTTTTTTATTTTCACCAGTTCAACAGCCGTAAGGGTCTTGATATCCGATTTGGAAACATTGAACTGATCTAAAGGAAACGCCTCTCCAAAAATATCATTGTCAGATAGAAACTTGACGGAGGTACCAGGGGATTCTCCCCGCTTGCCGGCGGAAACATGTGTTCGCTCCTCGATCGTACCCGAAACAATAAAGTAGATGTCGTTCCCGGGATCACCATATTTCACGATGAACTGATCGGCCGGGAATCGGACACGAATCATTCTCAGCATGATACCGATAAACTCGGGATAAGACATCTCGGCAAAAAAAGTTTGCAGCGCCGATTCGCCAGGAGCTATTTTCCGAATTGCCGCATGGAAGGACCGCCCTTGTTCGTGGTTGGGTTTGACAATGCTCCAGGCCCGGATTTTAGCAACGATTGCCTGAAGGGCTTTGTTGGCTTGAAGGTAAAGATCGGCTGCTTTGATATAAGCCCGGTAGGCGGCATCGATCTCTTTTTTCTGGGCCAGAAAATCTGCATATTCCCTGTGAATATCCGCGTTGTCTTCGAACTGCTCAATCAGTTTGATAAATTCTTCTGCTGTGGACAGCCGCAGGGATCCTTCGACAATTCTCTGAATCATGTTTTTCTGACGCTCATTTTGGCTATTCAAAATTGACTCCCCGCATGTTGTTTCCTCAAAAAGAGAAAATCGCGAGGCGATTTTCTCTAGAGGGTGTCCCGTATCTCATCGATTCGGGTGTTGAGTATTTCGCTTTTTTGATGCATAAGCCGCATGATCTCATACAACGAATCGACCCGATCATTCATTTTTAAAAGGACGTCCCCGAGCTGTTCAATTCGATCTTTCATGAGTTTCAGCTGATTCCCATCGTCCGGACTCTCCAGAAGGGCACTTCGCTCTCGGTTAAAATCCTTTATCATCTGATCGAGATCATTTTTTTCTTCATCCGAAAGACTGAAGTCGATTTCTTTTGGGTTTTTATTCGTCATATTTCATAAGTTTTTGTTTAATTTGTGTGTCGATGGCGTGCATCATGTCATCGGAGTCTATTCCTGCATCCGGGTTCCTTGCCATGTGACGGTTTGATTGGCGACTCTTTTGAAAAATGATCAATGTGATTAAGACAAGGATGATAACGGTGATTGAAGCCAACAGCAGCAGCAGATATTTTTGGAAAGAATCCTTTTTCTTGGGAAGCACTTGTTGTGTCCGGGTCTGATCGATTGACGGCTGTGCATTATCCAACGACGATTGCGTCGCTGGCGGTCTTTCCAGCACGATTTCAGTTGCAGGGCGGATGGGGTTGCTGGCAATATGGCTGGGATCAGGCCTGGCATTTTGAGGCTCATATACCGTTTCCCGGGGTTCAGGTCGCGTTTCTGCTAACGCCGTTTCTTTCCCGCAAAAGACATCCATCACCATCCTGTCCGGTCCCTGGAGTGTAAACGAGTTGAGCTTAACCTCTTTTGGGTCGAATGTCATTTTGGCAAGAACATGACTTCCATCCTGAAACGCCGACAGCGTGTCAATACATTCCGGCGCGCCCGATATCGGCGAAACCGGAAGTTCCGACGTCGTGTCGAGAAATCGTATGGTGGCGCTTCCGGCCGCAGCATTTTCGGACACTTGGTATTGAACCGTCTCTGTAAATTCAAATACAACCCGGATGTAATCACCATGGTTGCCCATGCGGACTTCTTTCAGAACCGCTGTTTTGGCCGGTCCTGGTATTGAAAGACCCGCGAGAACCAAAAGAAGCGTCAGCGAGAAGGCTTGCAAGACAACAGGTACACGGATATGGGCCTGCGCCTGTTGCCTGTTAGCTGTGTCAGGATGCGGCATATTGTCCTTGTCGCCTGATAGCTTGATTGAGGTGAAAGAATAAATGAGGATAACCAAGAAAACGTGAGATGTCAATTGTTTGTGATGGAAATTTAGCTGGAAAATTCAAATTACAATCGCAGCACAGACCCTTACTGCAGGTGTATCAAGTGCCGGTGATTGTTCCCCGTTGCCGGGATGCGGGTAAATAGTTGCAGAGGGGTTCTTCGGCCATGTAGTCGCCGGTTGCCTCAAACGCCCGGGCACGGCAGCCGCCACAGACTTTTTTATATTCGCAGTCACCGCATTTGCCGCTCAGGCAGTCATAGTCACGCAGCCGCAGAAACACATCCGAATGGTTCCAGATCTCCTGGAACGGTTTCTGGGTAACATCACCACATGCCACATTGAGAAAACCGCACGGCTGTACAATACCGGTATGAGAAATAAAGCAGAATCCGACCCCACCGAGGCATCCGCGGCTGACAGCATCCAGGCCGTGGGTTTGAAATGTTACTGGTTGTCCTTCTTTCTTGGCGCGCTGTCTGAGAATTCGGTAATAATGGGGGGCGCAGGTGGCCTTGAGCTGCAGGGGTGACCTGCCCCTTTGGTCGTAGAACCAGTTCAGGGTTTCTTCATATTCCTGGGCATCGATTTCCGTATCCACGATGTATTTTCCTCTTCCTGTGGGTACCAGCAGGAAGATGTGGTGGGCTACCGCACCCAGGTCCACGGCCAGTTTCTGAATGTCGGAAATCTGGTCGAGGTTCGATTTTGTGATGGTGGTGTTGATCTGGAATTCGACGCCGGCTTTTTTCGCCATGGCGATTCCTTGAAGAGCGCCCTCGAAAGCACCGTCCACGCCCCGGAAACGGTCATGGATTTCCCGAGTTGCGCCGTCCAGGCTGATACTGATTCTCTTGATGCCGGCATCCGCCATCTGCCGAGCCTTGTCTTGGGTGATGAGTGTTCCGTTGGGAGCCATCACCATGCGAAGACCCCTGTCGGTACCATAGCGTGCGATCTCGAAAATATCCGGTCTCAACAAAGGCTCGCCACCGGTCAGGATGATGATCGGATCTCCCACCTCGTGTATCTGATCGAGAAGATTCAAACAGGCGGCGGTGTCGAGTTCACCCTCATAGGGGCCCATGGTTGCGGATGCACGGCAATGCACGCAGGACAGATTGCAGTTGCGGGTGATTTCCCAGGCCACCAGGCGCAGACGCGCTTCTTTTGGCGCTTCTTTTAAGACCTGGGGCTGACCTTCTACGGGCGTGTTGATTTTATTGGCCATTGTTGAATATCCGAAGCACTCAATTGTAAGGATCGAAACAAGGTTTTTAAACAAATATTCCGATCCTCTAAAATGGGAAAGAAAAAAGTCCAAGTTCAAGGCGTCACAAATACCATGTCACGAGGCGTGCTTTTGGTACGTCGAGTGACAGCGGGACGACGTGCAAGGCAGAAATGGGACGTTTTACTTTTCCATCAATATGCCAGCAGTTTCGATGGCAAAGTAAGTCAGTATCATATCAGCACCGGCACGCTTGATGGCGGTCAAGGTTTCCAACATCACCTTTTTGCCGTCCAGCCAACCCATCTGATCGGCCGCCTTGATCATGGCATATTCGCCGCTGACGTTATAAGCCGCAACCGGCAGGTCGATCTCTTCCCGGATTCTATTGATCACATCCAAATATGCCAGGGCAGGTTTCACCATGATGATGTCGGCGCCTTCCTCGATGTCCATGGTTGCTTCCCGAATAGCTTCGATGGCATTGGCAGGATCCATCTGATACGTTCTGCGGTCGCCAAACTTCGGAGCGGAATCAGCCGCTTCCCGGAAAGGCCCATAGTAGGCTGAGCAGTATTTTGCCGCATAGGACATGATGGGAATCCGGCTGAAATCGTTCTCGTCCAGAAGGTTTCTTATTTCGGCGACGCGGCCGTCCATCATGTCCGAAGGGGCTACCATATCGGCGCCTGCATGGCAGTGCGACAAAGCTGTCCTGGCGATCAGATCCAGGGATGAATCATTGTCGATGACGTCGCCTTCCACGACACCGCAATGGCCATGATCCGTATACTGACAAAGGCAGACATCCGTAATAACCGCCAGATCCGGTTGACTGTCCTTGACTGCCTTGACTGTTTTCTGCACAATCCCGTTCTTGGCATAAGCCCCGGTTCCCAGGGAATCCTTTTTATCCGGCAAACCAAACAGTATTACGGCCGGGATGCTCAGATCATACACGGTTTTAGCCAACTTGGTTACGTTGTCTATGGATAGTTGGAACTGCCCCGGCATGGACGGAATGGGGTTTTTGACATTTTTACCCTCCACGGCGAATATCGGCATAATCAAGTCATCAACAGAAAGGCTCGTTTCACGGATCATGCGCCGAAAGGCACTGTTTTGCCTCAATCGTCTGGGTCGATAGTCTGGAAACAGCATGGGTTACCTCATAAGGTTTGATATGAATTAGATGTGTGTGTTTTGTGTGAATATTCTTTATGTCGTTTATTGTGTTGCCCTCGGCAAACAGTCCGCAACCCTCAACATATTTCTGCCCCACCAACCCAATAAACACAATGAACCCTGTTTCAGGCGATCCCTATCTCCTCATCCGTCAGATAACATGCCGGGTCCGGCGCCCATACGTCGCCGCTGACCGCTTCGGCCCTCACTCTGAAGTTGCCACCACAGATATCAAGCCATTGGCAGGCGGCACATCGACCCTTGACGTAATTCTTTTTCTCTTTCAGTTTTTTCATCAGGTCACTGGATGTGTCGGTCCAGATCTCTGAAAAGAGACGCTTCCTGACATTGCCGAAGCTGAAGTGCCGCCAGAATTGATCGGCATAGACCTCGCCATCCCAGCTGACACATCCGATGCCCCTACCTGAATTGTTGCCTTCGTTCATTTGCAGCAGTTCAAGCACGTCCTTGGCGCGTTGGGGGTTTTCCTTGAGGAGTCGCAGGTACAGGTAAGGTCCGTCGGCATGGTTATCGACGGTAAGCACTTCTTTGGCAATACCTCGGTCGTGAAGGTCTTTGGTTCGGGCGACAATGAAGTCGACGGCCTTGCGGGACTCTTCATGGGAAAGATCTTCTTCGATCAGTTTTGAACCGCGACCGGCGTATACCAGATGGTAAAAGCAGACTCTGGGAATCTCTTTTTCCTCCAGAAGATCGAATATTTTCCCAATTTCATCTGCGTTGGCCTTGTTGATGGTGAATCGGAGTCCGACCTTGATTCCTGCGGCCTGACAATTTTCGATGCCCTTCATGGCCGCGCTGAAAGCGCCTTTGACGCCCCGGAACACATCGTTGATGGGTGCCATCCCATCGAGACTGATGCCGACGTAGGAAAGGCCGATGTCCTTCAGCTTGCGTGCCATCTGAGATGTAATGAGGGTGCCGTTCGTGGAAATGACTGCGCGCATGCCTTTTTGGACCGCATACCCGGCCAGATCGGGAAGATCTTTTCTGATCAGCGGCTCCCCGCCCGAGAAGAGGAGCACCGGAACACCAAATGCGGCCAGGTCGTCAATGAGCATTTTACCTTCCCGGGTTGTGAGTTCGTCACGTTGGGCCTCTTTTGTTGCCTGGGCATAACAGTGCACGCATTTCAAGTTACAGCGGCGGGTAACATTCCAGACCACAACAGGCCGCTTGTCGGCAGAGAACTGAAGCAGATGTGAGGGCAATGACGAAGACAGCCTCCCGTAACGCAGTGCATCGGACGGTTCCACGGTGCCGCAGTAGAGCTTTGATATGCCGATCATGGTGTTCCTTAATTCCGAAATACCCGCCAGCTTGCTGCAGGGGTAGGAAATTTTTTCATTATGGAGCGACAACGTCGCGTCGAATAAAATCGGCCAACGATTTTATTTTTGGTCGATCTGTAGCTTGTCTTTGATCAAGCTCTCGATGTATTTTCCCGGGGACAGAAGGGTTTCCTTGGTGATAAAAAAACGATTTCGGCCGGTTTTGTCCCGCACCAGTTTCAAACCATGCTCGAAGTCATCGGACAGCTGTTTGAAAAGTTCCTTAAGGTTGATTCGTGAACCGAATATGTTTTCGATAACATGGTCGATAGCGCTGTCCTCCATGACCAGATTGATGTCATGGGTTTTTAAGAACTGAAGTTCGATGGCTTTGATTTCAGTGTGGTAGTCTTTGATCTTCTGAATAATTCTGCTGATGTCGGTGGCACTTTTGCTGTATTGATCAGCCACGATGTCGATTCGCGAAGCCGGCATATCCATTCGATACTTGCCGACGATATGATCCTTGTTGGCAACAATGTACTCATGGATGCCATTCTTTTCTTCCTGCACCAGACGTTCGAACGTGGATTCCCAATCACTGTCACCGGGATCCTTCGTCAAACTCGCAAAGCTGTCTACGGGTGAATCGATCAATCGAGCGGTTATAGGGAATTTACGCAAGTTGGTAGACGGAAGTCTTTTTTCATAGCCTAACAGTGCACTCTCCACAGCACTCACGAGCCCCCTGGCACCGGTATTTTCTTTGGCGGCCTCTCTGGCGAGAGATTGAAGGGCTTGGTCCTCAAATTTGGCATCGATGCCATAGGCCGCGAAATCGAGTTTTTTACCGAGTGTAATCGGGTTGTTGGGGTTCTTTAAAATTTGATAGAGATCTGTTTCGTTTAGGTGTTCAAATATGGCGCGTACCGGAAGTCGGCCGACAAACTCCGACTCGAATCCGAACTGAATCAGGTCTTCGGATTTGATGTGCTTCAACACCTCCACCTTTTCATCGGCTTTCGGAAGTGAAGCACCAAACCCGATCCCCTGGGTAGATATACGCTTTTGAACGATTTCCGCAATGTCATTGAATGCACCACTCATGATAAAAAGAATTTTTTTGGTGTTCACGACGTTTTTTTCACGCTTGCCGGTTTTTCGAAAATTTTCCACCTCCTGAAGCATGGAAATCGGATCGTGAGGAACCTTGAGGTCGACCTCGGTCTCTTCCATGGGCTTTAACAGGGCTCGCTGCACACCGGTTCTACTGACATCGGCACCCACGAAGTTGCGGCTGGATGCAATTTTATCGATTTCATCGATGTAGATAATACCATATTGGGCATGCTCGATGTCTCCATCAGCCTCGCGGACCAGATCCCTTACCAGGTCTTCTACATCGCCTCCCACATAACCCGTTTCGCTGAATTTGGTGGCATCCCCTTTTACAAACGGCACACCGATTTTTTTCGCGATAAGCTTGATCATGTAGGTCTTTCCGACACCGGTGGGACCGATCATGAGAACATTGTTTTTTATGCTGCCCACCATGTCATGGACACTGTCGGGTGATGCCTGATAGCGCTTGATGCGGTTGAAATGGGTACAGATTTTAGTTGCAAGAATCGCTTTGGCGCTCTCCTGTTTGACGATGTACTGATCCAGGTAAGCGACCAATTCTTCTGGCTTGAGATCGAAGCTTATTTTCTTTTCTCTTTTGGGCGGTTTTTCATCGGGACCAAGCATGTTTTCCTGCTGGAGCACCATCGGCTGGGCAACCTTGACATTTCCGCCAAATTTTTTTGTAAGAAATTCAGCTATTTCTTTTTCCAGTTCCTTGGGTGTCGGTATTTTTTCATTTTTCTGTTTCATAATGATTTACAGTATAATCATGGCTGCTGTGATTGCAAGGGCACGAAAACCAATAGGGTTCTCAGGGCAATGGCGTTGATTGGGTTTCTTGGGTTCATGGGTCAATGGAAAAGGACCCACAAGGCTCTTTTATGTTGACTTCTGGCCGAACTTGTGATGCTTGTCTCGGTGTTTAAAAACAACATCAGGGGGTCATTTGGATAAAATTCTGTATGTTATCTCGGCGGTCGGACAAGATCGCCCCGGCCTGGTGCATTCGGTCACCCAGATCCTGTCGGATTTGCACATCAATATCGTCGATATCGAGGCCCGCTCCGTGCGAGGTCATTTCACCATGTTTCTGGTGGTCGATCTGGCGACCTCGAAGAAGAATTATGGTGACCTGCTGGCAGCGTTGGAGCCCATCCGCTCCAATTTCAACATGGGAATCAGGGTCGAACCGTATGTTGAGGGACGCCGCAAAGTAGACAAACGCATGATGATCTTCACCCTAATGGGTAAAGATCGTCCGGGTATCGTGGCGTCGGTTTCGGGCATGTTTTCCGAGAACGGTATCAACATCGAAACCATCAAAATGATCGCCCGGGGAGAATATATTGCCACCGAGATCATCATCGACACGTCGGATGTCCCCGATATCAAGAGCATGCGCCGAATGCTGTATGCCTTTTCAGAGGCGTCGGGCTTGGATGTATCGCTCAGGGACTACGATATTTTTCAGAAACAGAAACAGGTGGTACTTTTCGATTGTGACAGTACCATCATCCAGGGAGAGATCATCGATGAACTGGCCAAGGTGGCGGGCGTCGGGGAAACCGTCAAGGAAATGACCATCAAGGCCATGAACGGTGAAATGAATTATGTGGAGGCCGTGAAAAAGCGTGTGCGCCTTTTAAAGGGGTTGACGGTGGAACAGCTAGAGATTCTATCCAAAGGGATTCACCTGACGCCCGGAGCCGAAGAGCTCATCTCGACTCTTCACCGGATGGGCTACAAGGTCGGTGTGATCTCCGGTGGTTTTACGTTTTTTACCGACTATCTCAAGAAGCGACTCAATCTCGATTATGTTTTTGCCAACGAACTGGCTGTTAAAGACGGCGTTGTTACCGGAAAAATCAAAGGCGACATCGTGGATGCCAAACGGAAAGGAGACATTCTCCGAAAAATTGCGAAGACAGAACGGATTTCCCTCGATCAGATCGTTGCGGTGGGCGATGGCGCCAATGACCGGTTCATGCTCGAGAACGCCGGCCTGGCCATTGCGTTCAGCCCGAAAGAGATATTGAAGGAATACAGCGATGGAATGATCACGACGGATAACCTGTCGGGGCTAAGGTACTTTCTCGGGATACCTGACGACAAAAATTAAAATTCATCTCAATGAGTTGAGATGAATTTTAATTTAAATAAACTGAATTCTTATTGGTGGCAGTTTAACGATGAACCAACACCGACATCCACTATCTAAAACCTCTAACGCTCAGTTTAGGTCTAATAGTCAACCCGCTCTTTGAGTTCTTTCCCGCACTTGAAATAGGGCAGTTTTTTAGGGGATATTTGTACCGTTTCTCCGGTTTTGGGATTTCTGCCCACATAGGGTTTGTACTGTTTGACAAAAAAAGAACAAAATCCACGTATTTCAACACGCTCTCCCCGTGCCAGCGTCTCGACCATTTCGTTGAAAAAAGTGTCGACGATTACTTTGGCCTCGGTTTTAGTCAAACCGTTGGCTTCACTGAGAGCATCTGCCAAATCCGCTTTATTCATTGTTTTCTCCTATCACTTCCCGGTGACGCAGGAAACGGTCGGTTCTACCCCGTCGTTGCAAATATTTTTTAAACCAGATTGCATATCAAACCGCACTCAGGGCCGGTTGTCAAATAAAATCGTAAAGCGAAATTCGCTAACTCGATTTTTGTTTGTTTGTCGGGTCCCCCTCGGCTACCATCTGCGAGAGAATGTCCCGTTCCCTGGCATTCGGCAGAATCCCGGTGATGGAAGCTTCCAGAACCACCATACCATTCTGGTTTGTGTAAGTGGCCTGAGCGGCGGCCTTGCCCATCTCGTCGATGGACGTGATGGTGAAGCGGCACATGATGGTATCCTTGAAATAAACCGGTTTTATAAAACGAAAATTCATGCCGGTTGCCAGCCACCCGATCTGTCCGCCGATCTCGGTGATAATGCCTGCCACCAGGAGTCCGTGGCAGATCCTTCCGTTGAAATTCTTGGCTGCCGCAAAGCGCTCATCAAAGTGGACCGGGTTGTAATCCCTGGTGATGTCGGCGAAAATATGCATGTCCGATTCCGTAAACGTACGGGTGACGGTAAAGGTGTCACCTGCGGCCAGTCCTTTGATTGTCTTTTTTCGAATGTTCATCATACCGGGATCACCGTTGTCATTTTTCGGGTCAATATTTTCGGCAGCAACCATGCGGATGGGAACCCAACAAAACCGCACCAGAGGACCCCGCCTGTCAGGGCGGGGGGAATGGCGCCGAGGGGTTTTATGGGACTGTGAGAATACGTCCTTGCGGTATGCTGAACGTCTATCTGCTTGCCAAGCTATTGCTATTTTGTTAGACTCACCTAACTCGTCGTGAAAATGCGACAACCTCGCGTATCATAAAATTGTACAACCATGTTTTTATATTAACATAATGGTTTCAACATTTGTCAAGTCACGATCTGAAAAACACCCAACCCCGAATTGGATTACAGATAGATGAACACAGGTCTGTTTCAATCACGTCATCCAGGGTCAAAAAGGTTTGTAACATAGCGACAAGGTCGCGTATCATAAAATCGTTCCCACGATTTTGTTGATGGAGGAAACTGGCATGTATCGAATCATGATTGGATTGTTGACCGTGCTGTTTATGGTGACTGTCGGTCATCTTGCATCGGCACAGGAAATGGGCAGCACATTTTATGTCACAGGTGTTTTTGCCTACGAAGACGGGGATTTCGAGGCGGCCGAAGCAGCTTTCAAGAAAGCACTTGCGTCGGAACCCCAAAGCCCGGCCGCCAATCACTACCTGGGAAAGACCTACATCCAGATGGAGCGCTTTAAAGATGCCAGACCGTTCATCGAGGCTGCCTGGAAGGGCGATCCCGATTTGACGGATCTTGCCTTTGACAGGGCTTTTCTGTTCTACAAAATGGCAGATTACGTCAAGGCCGCGGATCTATTTCAGGATGTATTGAAAGCAGAACCCGCACGGGTTCTGGCGGGTTTTTATTGCGGCGTCTCCCTCTATCGCAACCGCCAATATCAGGCGGCCAATCCATACCTTTTGGCGGCCGCGGAAAAGAGCCCGGAGCTGAAAGACAAGGCCTACTACTATTCAGGCCTGTGTCACTATTACATGGGACAGGACGCACAGGCAGTGGATAAATTGACCTATGTAATGGTTAACACCGAATCAGAAGACGTACGTGACAACGCCGGTCGCTGGATCGACAAGATACGGTCAGGTAAAAAAGAGTCAAAACCTTACACACTCGAGTTCAAGCTTGCTTCCGAATATGACGACAATGTGCCGCTGGAGCCGGCAGATCAGGATGAACTCTATTCCGAAGAAAGTGATTTCCTAGTGTTCGTCTATGCGGCAGGCAATTATGATTTTATCGATAAGGAGGCGCTTGTTCTCGGGGCAGGGATCAGCCGTTATCAAACATGGCACATGGAGTTGAGCGATTTCAATAGTTCTGAAACGGTTTTCAGCCTTTATGGACGATATCAGCTGGCTCCTTTTACTTACGGGATCCAATTGGTTCCGAGCATCTACCAATTGGATGGCGAAGATTATCTGCTCGCGACCGAGCTCAAACCCGATATTTCCTATGACGTCAATCAGCAGGTTTCCTTGTGGTTGTCATACACGTTTTCCAAGCATGATTATCGTCAAAGTGATTATGACGACAGGGATGGCAGCAGCCATGCATTGTTTTTGGATACGGTCTATACCTTGAACAGAGACAAGGGCTATGTTCTTGGCGGCCTCGGTTATGAAAACAATAGCGCTTCGGATGATATTTTCGACTACGGCCGATTCACGATCAGGGCCGGCGGATCTTTCAACCTGGCACATGAACTTCGCTTGGGTGTCATGGCTAGCTATGCGGGCAAAGCCTACAAAAACGACGATCCCATCGAAGACAAGAAGCGGGACGATACGCGCTATCACCTGTCCTTGTCACTTTCTCGAGAGATCTATTATGACTGGCTGATCATGTCTGCAGAGCTTGGCTACACGAAAAACAATTCCAATATAAGTGATTACGAATACACGCGGCAGATTTTCGGCGTCGGTTTGTCGGCAATATTTTGACAGACCCGTTGCGGCTGTCCGGCCAAATCGGGGCATACAAAAACAAGCTGTGAGAACCCAATCTACCAGGAGAACTCCAATGATCACACGCTATAAGAAAACAACCTTGGCCGTATGTCTGATCCTGACGATTGTTTGCATTATGGGTATTCTTCCGGCACTGGGGACAGCGGTTTTGCCGGAAGGCCTGGTAATCGAAGAAACCTACACCCCCGGGCGGGGCAAACCCGTCGCTGTCGTTCAAATCGTCCTGGGTGATGTCGTTATCATGCATGAAGGCGTGTCGAGGGGTTACAGGGCCGCGCAGGGGATCCGATTGTACAAGGGGGATACCGTCATGACACTCGAAGAAAGCCGGGTTCGTTTCAGAATGAATGACGGTAGCATTCTTTCCTTGGCGGCTCAAACGAAGCTTAAGCTGACACAAAGCGTCTATGAAAAGCAAAAGAAAACGCGTAGTTCCTTTTTCAAGATGGCGCTGGGGAAAGCGCGATTCTTGGTCGTCAAGATGCTGAACTTCAAACGATCCGAATTCAAGATTAAAACACCCACGGCCGTCTGTGGTGTCCGGGGGTCTGATTTTATCCTGGAAACGACCGAAACGGAAACCATCGCTACCGCACTCGCGGATACCGAGCTCGAATTCCAGAGCCTCGCTTTTCTGGAAGACCCCCCTGTTATTCTGAGAGACAATGAGTCGTCTAGCATCCGAAAGGGCGAGCGACCGTTGAACCCTATCCGACTGCCCCTGGATAAAATAGAAGACAAGAAAGGTCTTTTCATAGGTGTTGCCGCTGACATGGGTGCGATCACAGATGCGGACGCCGCAGACCAAGAGGGGCTGGATGACGACACCGGTGTGGACGAGGTGGGGGATCTGGGGGACAAGATGAGCATGGAGGTGGTAGACCCTGAAAAACTGGGCGATCGCAGGCAATTCGATGAGTTGGCGCGCCAGATCGAACCCTGGGCGCCATCTGATATCGACACCATCAAAGAGTCCGTGAATGAGGGCAAAATTGGCGGCGAGCTGCCGGATTTTCCAGATCTACCACAACAGTAGCAACGCCGTTGTCTGCAGGAACGCGGCAGCCAATCTGGGTTTTTGGCCTGAATAAGTAACTAGTGAATGACATTAAAACCTTTTCGATAAAGGAAGAGGAGCTATCATGAAACCAAACCTTAATTCGATCCTGGCCCTGATTGTCTCTGTTTGTGCTGCTAGCGTTCTCATCGGTGGCGCTGCTCACGGCGCCTGGGATATAGAAAACAGCCCTACGACGGTGACGCTGAATGATGTCTGGGGTGCGTCTGCAAATGAAGTGTTTGCGGTGGGTGCGGAGGAAACGATTCTTCACTTTAACGGGACGGACTGGTCATTGAAGCAAACCCAAATTGATGGTGCGAACTTTCATGATGTGTGGGGCAGCACCGCAACCAATGTGCTGGCGGTGGGTGACGGCGGCATGATATTGCGCTACGATGGCAGTGAGTGGAAGCAAGAGGTGAGTGGTACACTCGTCAACCTTTACGGTGTTTGGGCCACCCCCGGCGGTTTGGCTTTTGCGGTGGGTGAGGTGAGTACTTCAATACCCTATGATGCCGTGATTTTGTACTATAACGGCGCCAGCTGGGTAACGATGGCGAGCGGTTCGCCGGTGCCGCTGAAAGCTGTGTGGGGCACATCTGCCAGCAATGTATTTGCCGTCGGGGACAACGGCACGATTCTCAGATACGATGGCAGCGCTTGGGCGCCCATGAACAGCGCCACGACATCGACTGACTTCAGGTGTGTCTGGGGAAGTGCCGCTGGCGATGTCTTTGCCGCCGGAAGCGCCACCGCCGTCTATCGATACGATGGGAATGCCGGTAACACTTGGACTGAAACTTTCAGCCTGGTGGAATACCCCCAGGATATGTGGGGCAGCTCGGACAACAATGTCTATGCCGTCGGCGGCAGTGATGCAAAAACGATTTATCGCTATGATGGAAACAGTTGGACGAGAGATGTTTTTGAGCTGCCGGATATTTTGGAGCCTCCCGAATTTCCCAGGGGCGTTTGGGGAAGCTCCAAGAACGATGTTTTCGTCGTGGGTGACAACGGTATGATCGTTCGTTACACCCAAGTGCATGTGCAAAGCGTGAGTCCCTTTAATGGGGCGTTGAACGTTCCCACAGACACGGCCATTCGCGTGACCTTTTCCATGGACGTGGATCCAGGAACGCTTGCAACGGACACCTTCATGCTCAGGGGTGATGCGGGTGCCGTTTCCGGCTCCTTAAATGTCAACGGTTCCACAGTCGTTTTTACGCCGGACACGGATCTGGGTTATGGGAAGTCCTATTCGGCAACGATTACCAGCGCTGTAAAGGATTTAGACGGAAACCCCCTTGCAGCTGATTATCGATGGTCTTTTGAAACGACAAGAAATGTGGCCCAGGGGGCGTCTTTTTTAAGCCAGTCGATCATCAGCACCAGTGCCCTGACAGCCTTTTCGGTCTATGCCGCCGACATCGACAACGACGGGGATCTGGACGTACTGTCGGCCTCCGACGAGGACGACACCGTGGCCTGGTACGAAAATACCGATGGGTCGGGAACCTTCGGTGCCCCCAGGATCATCACCGACACGGCAATAGGCGCGCGTTCTGTATTTGCCGATGATATCGACAGTGACGGCGATGTGGACGCATTGTCGGCTTCCTGGGGTGTCGACAACAGTGGCAACAATCCCAACATGGCGGTCGCCTGGTACGAAAACGCCCCGGATCCCGAACCCCTCGGGTCGTTCGTTTCCCAACAGGCCATTGCCTACCATACAGCACCCGTATCCGTTATAGCAGCCGATTTGGACAATGATGGCGATCTGGACGTGCTGTCGGCTTCCTATGGCGATGACACGATCGCCTGGTACGAGAATCTTGATGGCCAGGGCAAGTCCTGGACCGAGCACATCATTACCACACTGGCGGATGGCGCCTGGGATGTTTTTGCGGCGGACCTGGACAACGACGGCGACCTGGACGTGCTGTCGGCATCCAATCTGAACAACGATGTTGCCTGGTACGAAAACCGGCTCAGCGAAGCCTCAGCCGACTTTGGCCCCCTGGTGGTTATTACCCAGACAGCCAACGGCGCCCGGGTGGTGCGGGCTGCCGACATGGACCGGGACGGTGATCTGGATGTGATATCCGCTTCCTGGTTTGATGGGAAAATTGCCTGGTATTCAAATCTGGGCGGCACCTTTGGCGATCCGGCCTCTAATCAGAACATCATCGCCAGCGCCAGTGTTTTTACCCAAGCCATGCACGTGGCAGATCTGGACAACGACGGTGACGTGGACGTTCTCTATGGGTCCTGGCGGGACGATACCGGCGGGACCGGCGAGCACAAGATCGTCTGGATGCAGAATGTGAATGGCAGCGGTTCCTCATGGACGAGCAACGACATCAGCACCCAGGTTATTGGATGCCAGTCGCTCTACACGGCGGACTTGGATGGCGACGGTGACCTGGATGTGCTTTCAGCCTCCCAGGATGACAACAAGATTGCCTGGTACGAAAACAAGGGCCCTGTCGATGACGTTGACAGCGATGGGGATGGTGTGTTGGACAGCCAGGACGGCTGTCCTCTTGATCCGGACAAAATCGCCCCCGGGCAGTGTGGCTGTGGCGAAACGGATACGGATGCCGACACTGACGGTGTGGCGGACTGTTTGGATATCTATCCCGGCAATCCCGACAACAGACCCACCCAGGTTTCACCGGCGGATGATTTTGTCATTGCCGCGGGCATAAATGTAATACTCGAAAGCTCTGGATTCCAGCCGACCGAGGATGTCTCGCATCTAAAGACCTATTGGCAGGTATGGCGGTCGGACAGCGGCGAGATGATATTGGATGAATATTCGACCCTGGATCTGACAGAGAAAACCCTTTCGTCCGATCTATTTATCGAAGGTTTGCAGTATGTCTGGCGGGTTGGCTATGAAGATTCAGAAAGTCTGGTCCCCGTCTGGTCCCTGGAACAGACATTTAAGATCGGTACGTCCATAAAAGACGCCAGTGTTCAGTTGACATCCGGAACCGACCTGGCTGCCTACAAGATGGTCTCCTTTGTGCAGTGGCCGGACGACCCGCGGGCGGAAAGTGTCTTCGGTGATGAGCTGAGCGGTAATTACGAAGGCAACTACCGCATAGGCACCTACAACGCCGATCGCGGTGCCTATGACGAATACGGCAGTGGGCGTCTCATGGTCGTTCCTGGCAGGGCTTACTGGTTCCTGGCCAGAGAAGGGCTCGGCACGGTCGTGGATGGTGTGCCCGTGAGCCTCGGCACCGATGTCTTCTTGGCGCTTGACTACAATCCTGACACCCAGGACGGTTGGAACATGGTGGGCTCACCCAACGGCGCCGATTACCTGTGGGGCAACGTGCAGGTGGTGGTGAATGACGGTCAGGAATTGATGGTGGCCGGGTCTGTGCAGAGCCTGGCCGACGACAACCCCTACATCGACCGGCGGCTCTGGCGCTGGGAGAACGGAAACTACGCTTCCGACACGCCCGATACGGACCCTTCCCTGAAAATGGCGGTCCACGAGGGTTACTGGGTCAAGGCCAAACAGGCCAATTTGCTGCTGCGTTTCGATACGGGGGTTCAGATGTCGCCCCTGGTCGGTCCCGACAGCCTGGTGGGGGGGACCTGGCCCAGGGCTTCAACCCTGCTGTCGAAACTGAACGTTTTTTCCCGTGCGGCGATGGCCGACAACGACACGCCCCCCATGCCCATGGGCGTACTGGACGGCAACACCGTAGACCCGGTGTTGCAGGGGTGTTTTGTCGATAGTTTAGAAAAATAGGGTAGGGAAGCGCTACGCGACATAAAGCAAGCAGCACTTGAGCATTTAGGGGACGTCCTTGATTATTTTAACTAGTGTCATATGACGGTTATCGACCCTGAACTGAGTCATTGGCTATCCATATGCCTTAATTACCAATTATATAAATTTGTCTTATCGTTTGTATAAAAAAGTCAAATAAGTAAAGGACGTCCCCTAATTCTTTTTGATCGAGCGTATATTGACACTTGGCAAGTATGTTATTCGGGTTACGTGGGCGTTCTGTTCTTGGCCCTTTCCCAGTCTTCGATTTCAACGCCTTCCTGAACATCCTCCCAGCCGGTAAGCATGGCCTTGGTGTGGGCAAAGATGCTGTGTCCCGTAGAGGTCATATAAACGTGGATAATAATAAAAGAGAAGATGGCAAAGGCACCGGCCATGTGAATCCATGCCAGGACCGTTAGGGAGAGACCGGGAATGCCCCAAGCAGACCAGGAGTTATACCCCCAGTAGAGAAACCCGGTGATCATCTGCACCGGAAGGAGGATCGCCGCCAAGTTCAGATAGACCAGACGCTGGAGGGGATTGTGCTTGGCCTCTTTCCTTTTTGGAACCGGGTGAGATTCACCGCGGAAAATCCCGTAGGCATAGTATCGAACCACCTCGATCATCTTTTTGGTGGTGGGGATATACTGTTTCCATTCCCCGGTCGTAAAGACCCAGAAGACAAAGAAGGCAAATGCGATCAGCCAGGTCAGGCCTGTGTAGTTGTGCACCTCAACGGCTTTGCCAAATCCCATCCAGCTAAAGACGCCGTGAATTTCCAGCCCGGTGACCAGCAGGGCCAGAATCAGAACCATCTGCAGCCAGTGCCAGAATCGTTCATAGCGTGTGTAAAGATATATGTTCACCATTGGTGTCATGGGCTATTTCTCCTTTCGCTTCTTGCCGTTTGTAAAAACCCTGCCGATGCCATGAATGACGACACCGATCAGTGAACCCAGGACCAGGAGCCACCCCAGTGTGTCGACGATACCGGCGTTGTCCCTTCCCGGCATGTAGAAACCGGCCAGGTTTGTCAGACGGCTGCCTTCTTTAACGTGACACTCGGAGCATGACACCACATTTTCTTTTGGTGCCACCATATGAGTCGTTGGGAAGACATAGCTGGTTTTTACAAAATCATATTCGCCCGAGTAATCGAGCCCGGCGTAGTCCATCCCGAATTCGATGGCCTTGTTCCAGTCCCAGTTTTTCCAGTAAGCCGTGGAATCATCTTTGCCTTTGGGAAAGAGATGGGGTATGACCATGTTCTTGTTGGTCTTATCATACGGCTGAACCCCCGTGTGCACCTTGAATGGGAATATGCGGGAATTGGGATCTTCTCTGCTTCCCAGGGGCCTGTTGAGGGCAACGGTGGTGCTCGGGTCGATGGTGTCCTTGACCGTCATATGTTCCATGGAGCCGTTATACCAGAAGTATTCGGGTATGACATTTTTTTTCCAGACAAAATCTCCTTTTTTTGAATCGTAGACCGGTTTCCCATAGGGGCCGTCCTCAGCATAAGGTTTGCCGTTCTTTTTTTTGCCGGCCGTAGACCAGTCCCAGGACATTTTTGTGGGATTGACCCGGGCAAATTGCGGGATATGGCAACTCTGGCAGGCGACCTTGTCGGTGTGGTCGTTCATTTTGTCATGGATTTTGTGCGGCTGGTCGGTGTGGCAGGACTCGCAGGTGATCTTGTGGGCCAGATCGTCCTGGACCAGGCTTTTACGGTTTTCCGCAGCGGGCGTCGTGTAGACGCGGCCGGCGATGTTGTGCAGGGTGGTGGAGTGGCAGCGCGTACAGTCAAAATTCTGCCCATCTTCTCCCATGTGAACATCGAGCTGTTTGTTGGGCTTGAACAAGGAAGAGTCCATGTCCCCGTGCTTGACGCCGTCACCGCCACCACCGGAGAAATGGCAGGTGCCGCAGTTTTTACGGGCTGGGCGGCTGACACTCTGTGCAACCTTGTTCCATTGCGGCGGGAGATATTCTTTTCCGTTGCCTTTGAATAGCATGGGTTTGCTTACGGGGTTGCCTGCGCCGGCCGGAAATTTTTTATAGGTTCCGGTCTGTTCATGGCACACCAGGCAGTCCACTTTTGTCTGGTCGGTGAAGTCGAAGTTTTTGTCTTTCCATCCATAGCCTGCGTGACACGATGTGCAACGAGCCTCGTTGCTTTGCACGTTCACTCAGAAGTTGTTGATGGACAACCCGCCTTTACCCAGTCTGGCGTTTTTTTCGGTGATAGGGTCCATCCAGGTCCAATGGATGGTCTGATGAAATTGAAGTGCAGCCTGGTTGTGACAAGACAGGCATGCCTTGGTGACTTGCGGTCCGGACGTGAAATCCTGTTTCAGAATTTCATGCTGAGAATGGTCGGACGTGATCCAAAGCGCTTTGTCTCTGGTGGCCTGCTGTGCCATTTTCCTGCCAGGGGCGATGTCTTCATCCGCCGTGGCTGCCGACAGCGATGCAGGCATCGTCATGCCAGCACAGATGAGCAGCGCCAGGACCCAGAGACACGTTCCGGAAGAACAAAGGATACGGCGAACCGAATGCCATTTTCGTAATCCGTGACAACCCATAGTGACGCCTCCTACCTAGTACCCATCCACCAATCGTCTTTTAGCGCTCAGCCGGCGTTGGAAGGCATGATTTAACGCCTCAAAATAGCAGACGATTCACCCCAAGGGCACTTCCTGCGGGCGCCTGCGGGTTAAATCTTCCTTCCGCCTTGGCAAAACACGAAAATCCCTAATTCTGGACGGACACTACCTAATTGATATTGATTCCTTTGACGATTTTGATCTTAAAGAGATCCTTCTCTTGTTTTTCTTCTATTATGCGATCTTCAGAGCGATTTACGATTCTCATCAGGTCGGCGACGGTTGCCTGATCATTTAGAACAACTTCGAGCAGATCGCCGGGTCTCAACTCGGCCAGCTTGTTTTGAATCTTTAGCAGGCTCAAAAACGATAACATGTCCGAAAGGTCGAGAATCTGTTTCTGAACCATTTTTTGTTCCTTTACCGCGAATAGGTTGCCATATTCGGGTTCCATGTCGTTGACAGGGATTAAAGCAAAATTCATGCCTGCTTTCTCTTGGGCTTCTTTTTTATATAACTAAATGATTTTCAATCAAATATATAAAATAGTGCCGACTTCTTTTTGGACTTGTCACATACCTGTTAATGGGTTATGTGTTAATTGTTAAGTTAACAAGTTAACAAAAAATCGCTCGCTGATTTTTTCGATGCCACCAAACCATATTTCAAACGAATAGGCTGTGAGGATCTAGCCTGCAGCCTAAATAAACCCAATACCGATAATGGGCCAAACCTAATACGCATATGTATATCGACAAATTTTTAAAAAGTGTCATCGAAACGTTGAGAGACGGTCTGATCATCGTTGATTCGCGGGGGACGATTATCGCCCTGAATACATCGGCGGAGCGCATCACGGGATATCTGTCGGAGGACCTGGTGGGCCGGTCGTGCCGCACACTGAACTGTACCGGGTGCGAGATCTTTGGCAAAGGGCGTGCCGACGAGTGGTGCAGCCTTTTCAAGTCAGGCGATGTCAGGGACAAGAAATGTCAGATCTCCAGAAAGAACTACCAGAATATCAGTGTCGTGAAAAGTGCCACCGTCCTCCGGGATGAGTCCGGCAACATCATCGGTGCGGTGGAGACCCTCACGGACATTTCCGAAGATCTCCGCAAAGAGGATGAGATCTTGTCCCTGCGCAGGACCTGCCGGCTGGAGAAGGGGTTTCACGGCATCCTGGGAACATCGGCCGTCATGCAGCAGGTGTTTAGTTTCATCGAAAACGTGGCGCGCTCAGACACACCCGTGATGATTCAAGGGCAAAGCGGCACCGGAAAAGAGCTCGTGGCCAGGGCTGTCCACGAGTCCAGTTCCCGCAAGGGCAAGCCCTATATCCAGGTCAACTGTTCGGCCCTGAATGAAAACCTGCTCGAGAGCGAACTGTTCGGTCACATGAAAGGCGCCTTTACCGGTGCGGACCAGGCCCGTCTGGGCCGGTTCGAAGCGGCCAAAGGAGGCACCATTTTTCTGGATGAAATCGGCGATCTTTCCTTTCTCATCCAGACCAAGCTGCTACGGGTTCTCGAGGAAAATGCCATCGAGCGGGTGGGAGACCATCGCCCCATTCCCGTGGATGTCAGGATTATAACGGCCACCAACAAAGATCTCGAAACCCTGGTGGCCGACGGCTGGTTCCGGGAAGACCTGTTTTTCCGGATCAATGTTTTTCCTATCTACTGTCCTAGCCTGGCGGAACGCTCCGAGGATATCCCGCTGATCGTCAAGGCCTTCATTGAAAGGGGCAATGTGGATTTCAACCAGGAAACGAAAGGGATTACACCGGCCGCCATGGAAAAACTGATGACGTATTCATGGCCCGGAAATGTGCGCGAACTCCGCAACGCCATTGAATACGCCTTTGTTCTCTGCCAGGACGGTCTGATCGATCTGCCCCACCTCCCGCCCAGAATTGTCCGGGGCGGGGCCGCCCACCGTCAGGCGCCCGTGCCAGGCATGGAGACCGACCCTGTCCGGGAAGAGACGGTCAGGGCGTTGCGTCAAGCAAAGGGCAATCAGACGGCCGCCGCCAAACTGCTCAAGGTGAGCCGGGTGACGGTCTGGAAGCGGGTGAGACGCTATGGGATCGATTTGAACGGCTACAAGCCATAGGCGATGAACCCTTTTCCTTTGCCCAGATATCTGCTATAGGGACGCATTCTTCCGTGCCGGAGCGTATGGAATTCCTGCTCCGACAGTCACCAAAAAATCGCGGGGCCTTTTTTGATCGACACCTACTACAAAAGAAATGTTTTCGGCATTTCAGGGGTCGAGTTTCTCTGGGGGCTGGGGCTTCCGGTCGTTCTGGAATCGACGTTCCTGCAACTTTTTTTGAAGAGCCTGGGGGCAACCAGCTTCCAGGTGGGATTGATCCCGGCGTTCTCTTTTCTGGGGAGCTCTGTTTTTGCGCTGCTCTCCAGCTATTTCACAGTGGGTTTGGCCTTCAAGCGTGGCGCCGTGATTTACCTGCATCTGGTATCGGGCATGTCGCTCGTTTTTTTTGGGGCGAGTTTGTTTTTCTTTGGCGAGCGTGCGCCGGTGCTGACGATGTTCTTTGTGTCCTATGCGGTGTTTTCCATCTGTGTCGGCATGACCATTCCGGTGTGGTTGAACTATATCGTCAACATCTTTTCGGAGGAACGCTCTTTTTCCGGTCTGGGATTCATGATGCTCGCCCAGAATATTGCCAGACTTGCCAGCAGCCTGTTGATCGTCAAATTTGTCGCTAAATATTCTTTTTCCCAAACCGCTTCCGGCGGCATTTTCCTGGCCGTGGGTCTGCTTTTTTGCCTGGGGTCTCTGTTTTTTCTGGCCACCAAGGAAACCTCGGTTTTGGATACTGAAACGGATGACTCACGCAGATCCTTCTGGAAATACGTTCAACGATCCGTCCGGCACATCGTTCAAAACAGAAACTATTTGATATTTCTGATGGGAGACATGGATTTTTATATCATTGTTACGGTCATCTCCTTCTATGCGAACTACGCCACGGTCTTTTGCGGTATCGCAGCGCCCGTCGCGGCCGGATTTTTTGTGAGCTGTATCTACGTGGGGGCGATTGTTACCAATATCTTTTTGGGATCATTCGATCTCCTTTTGCCGCGCAACAAGTATATTTTTTCCAAGATGGCCTCCATGACGGCCTTGCTGCTTTTGATACTATTGGCTTACCAGTGGAGTTTTTTATTGGCAAGTTTTCTGCTGGGGGTTTCCAGGGGTACACGGATGATTGTTTTCCCGCCCTCGGTCAAGAAGCTTTCCGGTTTAAATGACACCACCAGCTACTTTGCCGTGGGACCCATCCTCACGACACCCTTTGCGCTGACCCTCCCAATGGCCTATGGGTATTTTCTGGATCGTTTTTCGTACCTGCAGGGGGCTTCCTACCGCATCATCTTCTTTGTATCGCTGACGCTTGTCATCGGAAGCCTTTATGCCGTATTGAAGGTCAATTTTCAACCGGCCTTCCCACACCGCTGATTGCCAGCAGCCGTCAACTGCACGCGCACCTGCTTATCGTTGTTGTCAGAATAACGTTCCGAAACCGCTCCGGCAAATAATATCAAACGGAACATACTCATTAGAAACAGGCCTCAACTTGCAACGCATTTGTACCAAGTCGAGGTTCTTTTGATCCAATCAGCATCATTGGCATTGCGGAGTTTCTAAACCAGGTTAAAGCCAAGATACATGGCTCTTGATTTTAGCGCTTTTATTCGTTTTTCTTTGCTCTTTCTTCATTTGATACATTTTCATGCCCTATTTTTTATAGGGTAGCTATGACATTTCAATATAAATCTATGTTTCATGTTTCGTTGTGCGCGGACGGGCATGAAAATTTATGACAACCGGGATAAGGTCAAATCATCTTGAAATTTAACGGTTTTTCTGTTAATTTTTAACCATATCCATAAAATCATTGCACGATTTTATTGCGGGGGCATGTTTTGACCATCAAATCCAAAGCACTTGAAGTCAACATCGCTGATTACCATGTCGATGTCAGCATCGATCCGAAGTACGATGCGCTTCGTGAGACGATGTCGCAATACTTCGGCATCCGGGAAGGGGTGACGGTTTTTCTGAAGGAATTGTCCCACCCCTATAAAAACTGGCAGTTTATCGTCAATGAGGCCAGGAACTATTCGCTGGATTATTTTCACCTGTTGAAGGCACATCCCCAGGGACCGGATGCAGCACGATGCTTTGTTGAGATCTTGTCCGAAGCCATCGTTGCGGAATGCACGGCATCCACCCGAATGGATGCCGTGGACAACCTGCTGCTGTTCATCCAGAAACTCTTGAAGGACTCGGGGGATGCCCTGGATCGATTTTCTGCGGTGCTCCAGCATGCCTTCCGGCTGATCCATAATTATCCGGATGATGTTTTCTTTCTGTTCGTCAAAAGCCATTATCAGTTGAAACGGCTGGGCGAAATTTACCTGCAATGTACCGAGCACCTGGATATGGATTGTTCGGATCTGAATCGCTTGATCATTCGGTATTTCCGTGCGACCTATCAATACTGGATGAGTGAAAAGAATCCCCAGTCCTGGTTTGAAAGCAAGGTCGAAGAGATCGAACCACGACGAGATTGGGATATTTTGTTCCAGGGCATATCGCATAAAAGCATCCGCAAATGGGAGCGCTCGCTTTTGCGCATCGTGAATGAAAGCGACCTTGCCCGCAGGGAACAGACAGCCCAGTTGATTCAGCTGACAGGCTACAATCAGATCGTTGATCACTATCGCAGAATACCCGAAAAACTCCTGGAGGCCGGTGCTGGAAGCAATAAGGGCAACCGCTGGAAAGTCATTTTTTTGTTTCTGATGATGAATGTTTCGGGGCTGTCCGCCATTCAGGAGGAAGCGTTGAGGGATATCAACCGCACCCTGAGCTGGTTGATTGAAAACGAAACGCATTTATATATCTGGAACCTGATAGAGAAAACCTTTTCCATTCTTCATATACAGGCACAGAGATACCCTGCAACAGGGCTAAATTGTGTCTTAAATATGGGCAAAGGCGTTTACAAAACGGATGACGGCGACTTGGTGAATCATTTTATCGAGAACGTCATCGATCTTGGTTTCCAGGCACCCATGCTCGGCGGTGTGGGGGACGACTGGCAGATAAAGGTCAATCCATCCCATATTCTGAATATCAGAACCTGGATGGAACTGATCGAATTGAATCCGAAATATTCCATTCGTTTGATTTCGAGTCTGACCATCTATCTGTCCCTGTGCGGGGTTTTCATCAAGGATACCGACCTGTTTCCGCGTGACATAACGCGCATGTTGAACAGCGATATCGAACCTGTTTACAATCTCATCAAGCAGCTGGCGCGTCTTTTCCCGGTCTACTTCAACGACATCGGTGCCGAGGGCAATCTTCGGGACATATCCACGCGTATCGATGAGTTGTGCCAGAGGAAGGATGTGTTGATACATTTCCTGCGCAAGCAGAGTCATGTAGAAAGCAGCAACCTCATCATCCATTTCATGGAGGCGACCCTGAAATTCTGGCAGACCAGGGATAAGGCACTCTTGACACCCTTTTTGCCTCCGCTTATTTTTAACCAGATTCGTTCCAAGGGGCCCTATATCGACGGCCTCAACGCTGTGATCAACCACCTGGCCCGGAAAAACCTGCATCTTCCGGAGGAATTTCTTACCATCGAGGATGCCCGCATGAAGGCACTGCTGGCGGATATGAAGGATGCATCCGATATCGATATCGAGAAGTTAGACCTGGCAGTATCCTTCTACCGACATCTTCAGCAAAAGTACCATCTCGATTTTGTCGAGATCAATACCCATATCCGGAAATTGAAAACAGAGGCTTTCCCGGGGCTAGACAAACTCGAAACCGCATTGGCAGAGCCGTCCTTGAGAAAAAAAATCTCCATGATGCTCGAATTTCTCGAGTTTTTGAAATACCTTATCCTTTCGGACAAGCCTTTCGCGGTGAAAGAAGATATTTACAAGAAGAGACATTTTACCGTCGACATCCCGTCCATGTACGGCTCCTACCACGAGATGAAATTCGATGCCCTGGGCCTGACCTATCGACTGGAATCGCTCGTGAATACCCTTTTCGAGGAGCTTGTGAAAAGCACCGATCTGAGCCTGATTACCAAAGCGACCTTTTACCAGATTTATGACCACCTCATGCTTTTCGACAAGGCACTCAAAATCGAGGGAATCCATTCGGTGGAAGTCGAAAGGCAGATCGAGATGTTGGCGCACTCCATAGAGGCCAGGGGGTTCACCTTTACGCAGTACCTGGATATTTTCAAAGGGTTCGCCCAGGCGGTAAAAAATATCATCAATGACCATTTCGGGAACATCCATGGCAAAAACCTGATGGGTATCATTGATAAATTGACCCCGAACCAAGTCATGAAAAAATACCTTCCGGCCAACGGTGAGCCCGAAAAAGAGAATATCCAGCATCGTATATCGGAAATATTCTTTCGTGACAGAATTGCCATGACCACCGGTATCCAGCAGCTGGATCTTTTTTTGAGCCGCATACTCAGCACGCTTTTTCAGCAAGCCAACAAACTTCCCAAGGATCGACTTCAACAACTTCTCTTATACGATCCAAAAAATGCCATGGCCTTGATTCATGATGTCAGCCCGAGGATTTCCAGCATCATACACCTGGGAAGCAAGGGCCTGAATATGGTCAAACTAAACAATTACCATATGCCGGTGCCACCCGGCTTCATCATTACCACAGAGGTTTTTCGCTGCCGTGACATTATCGAAAGCTATAAACCTGCCGAAGACAATTTCAGGGAACAGGTGCTGCAGCACATATCGATTATCGAAGAACGGACCGGAAAATCTTTTGGGAGCCCGAGAAATCCACTGTTGTTTTCAGTGAGAAGCGGATCGTCCATCTCTCAACCCGGGATGATGGATACCTTCTTAAACGTGGGGATCAACGAGGAGATCACCAAGGGTTTTGCCGCGGTGACGGGCAACGAATGGTTTGCCTGGGACTGTTATCGGCGCTTTCTTCAATGCTACGGCATGTCATTCGGTCTGGAACGAGATGACTTTGATGCCATTATTGGTGAATTGAAACGACGGGCCGGGGTTCAGTTCAAGCGGGATCTGACAGGCAAGCAGATGCGAAAGGTGGCCTTGTCTTACAAACGCTTTATCCGCGACACCGGCGTAGACATCATGGAAGATCCGCTGGAACAGCTCTATGAAACGATTCGCAACGTCCTGGGGAGCTGGGAGTCCCCCCGGGCCAAGACCTATCGGAAGATAATGGGCATATCGGATGACTGGGGCACTGCTGTGACGGTGCAGACCATGGTCTTCGGCAACATGTCGGAACAGTCCGGTGCGGGTGTGTTTTTTACGCACAACCCCAGGTGGTCGGGCGACAGCCTTCGGTTATGGGGCGATTTTACCATCGGCAACCAGGGAGAGGACGTGGTTTCCGGCCTGGTAACGACTTTGCCGATCTCGATTTCACAGCAGGACATCGAGATGCGGGAAACCGATATCACGCTCGAAACCCACTTTCCGAAGATTTATGCGACCATGAAAAACTGGGCAATCGAGTTGATTGAAAGGCGTGGATGGAGCCCCCAGGAGATGGAGTTTACTTTTGAGGGCCCCGAAACAGAAGAATTGTACCTGCTGCAGACACGGGATATGGGTATACGAGAGCGGAAAAAGGCCAGAACCTTCGAACTGGAAACCGTCGATGAAAGTCGAATGTTGGGACATGGCATCGGCGTGAGCGGCGGTGCCATAAGCGGCCGAATCGTGTTCACCCTGGGGGAAATTGACCAATGGCGTTCACTGGAACCTGACACACCCCTGATACTGGTCAGAAGTGACACGGTGCCGGATGATATCAAGGAAATCTTCGCTTCCGACGGGCTGCTGACCTCCCGGGGAGGCGTCACGTCTCACGCCGCCGTCGTCACCCATCGGCTGGGAAAGACAAGTGTCGTGGGATGCAACGACATGGTGTGTGATGAAAAGGAGAAGGTGTGTTTGTTTGGAACAATTCGAATGTCCTCAGGGGACAAGATCAGTATCGATGGGCGCGAAGGGTCGGTGTACCAGGGGGCGTTGACGGTAAATACAAACTAGTTCTAAAGCATTGCATGAAACCTTTTCAGCGCTGGGGGGCGCGCCCTGAGGTGTGCCATATCCGGTGACAAACAACGGTTGGGGAGGCAGCATGAGGAAAGACAGCACCAACACCAATGAATTGAAACTGGGCGTGGCTGGATTCGGTAGAATCGGCAAACTGACCGTGTGGCATCATATCGCACGCAGGTACTTTAAAGAGATCGTCGTAAATATCGGTCGCGAATCCGGAACCTCGCTTCAGGATATAGCCCACTATGCCGAAAGGGATTCCACGTATGGCCGACTTCACGCTTTCTTATATGGGCAGGCCGCGAAACCTGTCATCTCCGATGTAGACGAAAATACCGCTACCATGATGATGGACGGAACGCGTGTGAAGTTTTTGCGCGACGACAGGCTTCCACGAGACATTGGGTGGCGTCGGGAAGGTGTCCGGATCGTGGTCGACACCACCGGCCAGTTTCTCGACCCGACCCTGCCTGCCGAACACCCCAAGGGGTCGGCAAGAGGACATCTGGATGCCGGTGCCGACAAGGTTGTTCTCTCAGCGCCATTTCAAGATCGCGGACAAAAGCGCGGGCATGCCTGAAGATGTCGTCACGACGGTCATGGGCATCAATGCAAACGATTATGACCCGCGCAGGCATCGACTGATATCGAATGCGTCCTGCACGACGACCTGCCTGGCGCATATGGTCAAACCGCTGCTGAATGCATTCGGTCCCAAACGCATCCTGTCGGCATCCATGGCAACCGTTCATGCCGCAACGGGTTCCCAGGCGGTGCTGGACCGACTGCCGAAACAGGGTAAAACCGACCTACGCAAAAACAGAAGCATCATGAACAACATCATTCTGACAACCACGGGTGCGGCCGATGCGCTGAGGCTTGTCATTCCCGAGATGGAGCAGATCGGGTTCATCGCCGAATCGGTCCGGATTCCCACCGCCTCCGGGTCCTTGATCATTCTGGTGGTGAATCTTCAGGAAGAGCTTTCAAGCGAACCCATTCGCAGAGACTTCATCAATGATATTTACCGGCAGACGGCAGCCAACGAACCGAACGGATACCTGCACTACACCGACAATCAGAATGTTTCAGGGGATATCATCGGTGTCCCCAGAGCTGCAGCCATTATCGAGGGGCACGAGACTCACCGGCGCACAGCCGAGGTGACCATCGATCTCGAACGGGTGCCGGGACTCGACGCCTCTGTTGTGGCCTCGCTGAAAAAGACGATCATCCGGGTTCCGGTAACCCAGGCGGTCATCTATGGCTGGTACGACAACGAGATGGGCAGTTATGTCAACATGCTGGGGGACCGGACCGTGTCGATTGCCGAGGAGATGTAATTGATGCTTCTTTCAAAAAGTCTTGGGAGATGATTCATCACATTTGTACCTGTTTACTGCTTGTCATATGCTCCGCAAATGACGCACGTAATGCCAATGACGTCCGAAGGGTATATTGACGTGCGCAGAACAAATAACGGCCCAAGGCCTACCGGTATCCTTTTTCGAAAAGACAGTTGGCGAGCCGCACAAATTCCTCAACGGTCAGGGTTTCCGCGCGGCGGGTGGGATCGATGTCTATCGCAGCCATTTCATTGGCAGCCGTGGCGGCGTCGATCTGGAGTATGGGACCGCACAGCGAATTTTTAAGTGTCTTGCGTCGTTTTGAAAAGGATGCCTTGACGACCTTATAAAGAAACAACTCATCCGTTGGCGGCGGGTTCTGCCTGATTCTTGAAAGAAATGTCGATTACCAGGGAGTCTACCTTCGGTCTTGGAAAGAAACAGGCAGCCTTGACCTCAGTCATCACCTTCACAGTCGAACAATAGCCGGCCATCACCGCCAGACGCCCGTAGGCTTTGGATCCCGGGTCGGCCATGACCCGCAGGGCCAGTTCTTTCTGAAACATCAGGGCCGCCTTTTTAAGATGCTGTCTGGCCATCATTAACTGGACCAGAATCTGGGACGAGATATTGTAGGGAATATTTCCCATAACCACCAGGGGCCGCTGCTCGGTGCGGGCAATTGCCGGCGATATCCAGTGTCAGAATGTTGTCGTTGATCAAGATAACATTGTCGATTGCGGATGCCAGGAGTTCATTGTTCAGGGGTGGGATGAGCGCGCTGTCTTTTTCAATGGCATACACCTTCCTGGCCACGCGCGCCAGGGGCAGTGTCAGAGATCCGAGACCGGCGCCGATCTCCAGAACCACATCGTCTGCCGTGATGCCGGATCCGGGCAACGATTTTATCCGCAGTGCCTTGATCCGCCAAAAAATTTTGTCCCAATCTCTTTTTTGGCTCGCAGGTTCCAGGTCTTCATGAGTGTGGCACGGTGATGTCATATTACCCAAGGTGTGACGCTTATGGCGATTGTCAGAATAGCGTTCCGAAATCGCTGCGACGAATATTGTCAAACAACCGCTCGAACTTGCGATCAAACGTCCGTTGTTTCGGTAACCCCGGTCTTTGACGGTCTGCTTTCGTTTTTTGGCTTTCTCGCGCACGGTGGTCATAATGTGATACATCAGAATGTAAGCGATAATGGACGGCAGAATACCCAGAAGGCACCCCCCACGATCATGGCGAGGGTTGCATCAAGACCCAGTGTCATGAATGCCGTTATGGACTCGAATTTGACGTCGAACGGAATGGGCCTGTTTAATATGAGCGTGCCCAGCTTGAAGCTGCCGATATAGAAAAAAGGAATGGTTATGGGATTGGCGAACCAGACAGCCGATGGCCGCGGCGGGCTTGCTGCCTCTCAGAATAAACGCCAGTGCCATGGCGATAACCGTGTGGAAGGGTATTGTCGGCGTCACGCCGACAAACACACCGATGGCCATTCCCGTGGCGATATAGCGCGGATCTCCCTGAAGATCTTTGACCCGGACAAAAAGTGCTTTTAAGCGGTCCTTGAAGATGTTTTGTTGCTAGTCATGGATCCATTACCCATTACCAACTCATTGTGCGACGACTCTCCACATGGGGTCTTCAATTAACACGAAACCCTGGCGGGCGGCAAATAAAATCGCCTCGGCTTGACTTTTGACTTCATTAACCGTTAGGTATAAGTAATTGTTAATTGGAATCTATTTTACTTCAAATGGCAATAAACAGGCTGGTTACAACCATGTTGTTCAAGCGCTTATTGCTCCACAGCTGTGCATGTTGTTTTCGACATGCCACAAGGAGGCCTCGATGGTAAGAGGAAAACATAAAGCCGTCACATTTGATACCATGGTTAAATTTTTCATCCACCAATATGATATCCCGACGAAAAAGGATATCGAAAAACTTCTACACCCGCCTGGATCGTCTCGAAAAATTGATTCGAGCCACCCAAACAAAAGGAAGCCGTCGCAGTCCAGGAAAGAAGGGTGCCGTTGAAGCAAAAAAAGGCAAAGATGCGCTTACGGCGTCCGACACGGTATATGACCTCATCAAGCGATCCAAAAAGGGATTAAAAATATCCGATATCAAACTCAAAACAGGATTTGAGGATAAAAAACTGCGCAATATTCTCTTTCGACTGCACAGCTTGAAACGGATCAAAAGACTGAGCCGGGGGATATACACGTCCGCCTAACCCGTGTTGCGGTTCAAGGCACTGTCGCTGTTTCAGCATTTACACTGTTTGATTAGGGGATATCAGCATGCCGGACATAGACGCATATCAGCACCCGAATTTCCAAGAGACCTGCCGGAAACTGGGTTACCATATCAAGAAGATAACCGAACTGGACATGATCAATTCTGTTATGATTGACATGCAGCATCTGCCTACGGGTGCCAGGCATATTCATATCGGAAACGATGACAGAGAAAACACCTTCAGCGTGGCATTCAAGACAGTGCCAACAGACTCAACAGGGGTGGCACATATTCTTGAACACACCGTTCTGTGCGGTTCCAGGAAATTTCCGGTACGCGATCCTTTTTTCTCCATGCTCAAACGAAGCCTGAATACGTTTATGAACGCGTTCACCGCTTCGGACTGGACCATGTACCCATTTTGTACTCAGAATAGAAAAGATTTCTACAATCTGATGGATGTCTATCTCGATGCCGCATTTTATCCCAACATTGATAGGCTCAGTTTCAGACAGGAGGGACACCGGCTCGAAATCGAATGGCAACCCTGACAAGGACTGGCAGCTGGTTTATAAAGGTGTTGTCTACAATGAAATGAAAGGTGCCATGTCATCACCCGATCAGGTTATGGTGAGGTCCATGCTCAACGCCATGTATCCGGATACGACCTACCGATCATAACTCCGGTGGCGACCCGGCGGTCGATACCGACCCTTACACACCAGCAGCTAAAACAATTTCATCAGCGACACTACCATCCCAGCAATGCATTTTTCTACACCTACGGTGACTTGCCGCTGCGGGCGCATCTGCGGATGATTCATGACAAGGTATTGAACACACCACGAGCGGATAGATCCGAACACGGAGGTCACGCCACAGCCCCGATGGAAAGGGCCCAAACAGGCCCGATATCGGTATCCCCTGGATTCAGATTCGGACGCATCCAAAAAGGCCCAGGTGTGTGTTACCTGGCTGACCTCCGACATTCAGGACGCTTTTCAACTACTGGTGCTTAAATTGCTGGAGCAGATTTTGCTCGGCAATTCCGCCTCACCCTTGAGAAAAGCCCTGATGGACTCGGAACTGGGAACAGCCCTCTCGGATGGTACCGGATTTGATGCAGACAACCGGGATACGCTTGTTTGCCTGCGGTCTGAAGGATGTGGCTGAATCCGATGCCGGGAAGATCGAGGGCATCGTCATGGCGGTGCTGCAGAACCTGGTGCAGGAGGGAATCGACGGCGACCTTATCGACTCGGCGATTCATCAAATAGAATTTCACCGCAGAGAGATCACCAACACCCCCTATCCCTATGGCATCAAGCTGCTTCTGTCTTTTGCAGGCAACTGGATCCACGGCGGCAATTCTGAAAATGTCTTGAAGTTTGATAAAGACCTCGAGCAGGTCCGTAAAGAAGTTGCCGGCAAGGGATTTTTTGAAAAGCAGATACAGCAATACCTATTGGACAATCCCCACAGGGCATTGATAATACTCTCTCCTGATCCCAGCCATGGAAGCAAAGGAAAAAGCAACGGGTTCTTCGGAGCTGGAGCAGATCAAGAACAGCCTGGATGAAAAGGCCCTGGCGAATATTCGTGAAGATGCCCAGGCCCTGGCCGCGCTGCAGGAAACCACCGAAGATATTTCTGTTCTGCCCACCCTGAACCTGGAAGATATTCCAGCAGACATACACAGCATACCGCCCTCCAGCTGCTCTGAAACAACCACGGCTACCTGCTACAACCAGCCCACTTCGGGTATTTTTTATGCCACGACCGCCATTGGAATCGGAAACCTCACTGCTGATCAACTGCCCCTGGTTCCTTTTTTCTGTTATGCATTGCCAAAACTGGGGACGCGAAAACACGATTTTACGGAGATCGTACAACGCATCGACGCCTATACCGGCGGCATCAGCCTGGCATCAAATGCGCGAACGCGCTTTGACGCCGCCGGCATGTGCATGCCGTTTGTCACCATCAACGGGAAATGTCTGAATCGAAATCTGGACAGGATGTTTGAACTAATCCAGGAGATATCTGTTCGAGGCTTCTTTCTCGGATAATGTCCGTCTTAAAAGCCTGCTACTGGAATACCGGGCCGGTCTGGAATCGATGATCGTGACACAGCGGTCATCGATATGCCATATCACTTTCGTCCAGATTCTTTTCAACCACTTCGCACATCAGTGAAATCTGGAGCGGTGTTCATCAACTCAAGTACATCAAAGAGATAACGGACAGGCTCGATCCCAGAGACCTGGATACTATTGCCGGCAACCTGTACGATATCCAGAAACGGTTGATTGTGCGGGAGAATTTCAAGACGGCGCTGGTGGGGGAAACAGAACCCCTGGAACAGGGTGTCCCGAACCTTGCGTATCGATCCCTCACCCCCCAACTGAACGATGATGTTGGCAAACTATCCCATTTTGAGCCCCCGTCCCTAAAAATCCCGGATGAAATACCCAGGGAGGGGTGGGGAACATCCACGTCTGTTTCCTTTGTTGCCAAAACCCTTAAAACGGTTCGAATGGATCATGAAGATGCGCCTAAATTGTCGGTCATCAGCAAAATTCTTCGATCGCTGTTTCTGCACAGGGAAATTCGTGAAAAAGGTGGGGCATACGGTGGTTTTGCGCTCTATAACATCGAGACGGGTTTTTTCAGTTTTGCCTCCTACAGGGATCCCCATATTCTGGAGACACTGAATGTCTATGAACGGGCATCGGCTTTCATTGCATCCGGCAAGTACCAGGATGAAGACATCAAAGAAGCCATCCTGCAGGTCTGCTCAGATATCGACAAACCGGATCCCCCCGGTCCTGCGGCCAAGAAATCGTTTTACAGAAAAATCGTCTCCATGGAGGATGATGCCCGGCGCCGTTTCAAAAAGAGACTCCTTGCCTTGAAAAAACAGGATGTCGTGGAAACGGCCCAGCGTTATTTCGGAGCAGGGGGCGGGCCTTATGGTGTGGCAGTGATATCCAGTGACGAGCGCCTGAAGCAGGCCAACATGAAAATACCTGAAAGGCCACTAGCGCTTTCATAAAATTTAAAAGCCATCCTAAAAATAGCTTTTGGCCCAAGCTCCGGTTTTCGCTGAAGCTTCGGCCAGACTGCTGTGTCGGGGCCACATTTCAATCCGTTCATACGAGATTATTGGGAGGTCTCTTTTTCTGCCGCATCGTCGTCATCGTCTCCATCGTCATCAATATCGTCGTCATCATCATCATCATCGTCCTCCTCCTCAGCACTATCGTCTTCCTGTTTGACTTCGAGCACCTTTGGAAAACGGAGGCCTGTCCCGATTTCGAGGACATCGACATTCAGATATTTGGCGCGTGTCTCGGCGTAGCGACGTGCCAGACTGACGCCGCCTAATTTTAGATAGACCAAGACAGTCTCTTTAAAATTATCGTCCTCCTGAAGCACTAAAGGCAGCGACCGGATTAAGGTATTGAACTGTGCTTTGTATTCGTCCGGAACTGAATATTTCATTGCCTATCCTTTTATTGCAGACGGTTGATAAACGATTATAGAGCCTTAGAGTGAATGTCATCTTAAGGGTCCGACGGGAACCTCTCAAGCAAGATTTTCATTCGCAATATATTTTTGACAACCGGTATAACAGAAAAGAATAAATCATTTTAGCTGAATGTAAAGCGAAAATAACCGCCACAGCCATGTTATTATGGTTTGTATAACGCATGATTCATTCCGCAGCCATTTGAACCCCGAAAGTCGCGTTACAGACTAAATCAATATTTCCAAATCCTCGAGGGGATACGAAACACACGAATGGACGTATCCATATTGGTGATCCGATTTTCGAACGGGTGTACCGGCGGGCTGGTACACCTTTCCGGACAAGATTTTGATGCGGCACATGCTGCATTCCCCCGATCGGCAGATGGAGGGGGGCACGACCCCGCTTTTTTCGAGTGAAACCAAGAGCGGTGTGGTTGCCGGGGCGCTGATGGTTGGACCGCCTTTAACCGATACCGAAAAAACGCGATCTTGCTCGATTCTTTCTGGCCATCCAGGGTCTTTGCCGATATCGAGCGGGGGGCCATACAACTCCCGTCTGATTTTTCGACGTGCTACGCCCAGGTGTTCGATCTGGGGCAGGCAAAAATCATACATTCCCTGGGGGCCGCACAGAAAAAAGGTTGTGCTCTCGGATGCACCGGCCACTTTCTTGATGAGGTCGGCAGTTATGAGACCGCATTGGCCCTGATAATCTTGGGATGCTTCCTCGATGACTGGAATGTAACGTATTCTGTCAAATCGATTTGAAATGCTTGTCAATTGTTCATGAAAGATAATGTCGTCTGTGTGTCGATTTCCGTAGATAAGGGTTAAGATTCGTGGCAGACCACGGTCCACTATTTCACGGATCATGCTCATGAAAGGTGTGATGCCGCTTCCCCCGGCGATACAAATCATGTTGTTGTCATGAAACAGTGGATTGAAGTAAAAATTTCCATGCGGTCCCGAAACAGCGAGGGTGTCGCCAACACGGACATGGTCGAGCAAAAAATTGGATACCATTCCATTGGCCACCCGTTTTACCGTTATATCAAAATACCCGATTTGGTTCGGCTGGGATGATATGCTGTAAGGACGGGTTGTGCGGACGCCTGCGACGTCAATCAACAGAGACAGATACTGTCCTGCCTGAAAGGGCGGCAACGCATTGTGTGCGGACACCAGCCGAAGCGTTTTTGTGGTAGGGGTTTCCTGGATAATGTCGGCGATCGTGAGCGTCAGGCGATGGGGATGAAGTCTTTCGATATACGGGTCGGCATAGTCCAATTCAAACGAGCGTTTGCTGGCGGCGATGCGGCTTGCCTCGATCTCTTCGTGGATGCCCTCGTATCCGTCGAAGTCTTCCCAGATACCCTTTTTCATGATGATCTTCTCCCAACCCGGTTAAACCGGAAAAGAACCTTTGTTAAGAAATCGCCAAAAAGAGCGCGAGCATTTTGAACCGCAACAGCGAGCGCATTCCTCGCAGCTTGCTGCGAGGTTCTTCAATATCGTTAATTCCGTTTTTTCGTGATGTCTTCAGCCTTCGCATCAGTCTTCGTTCTTTCAACTTCGACCTGGCAGGGTAAATCACTTCGGCTTCAGGCTGAAATGCCTTGTGCCAGGGCCGATCAGGTTTGCGAAATTCCCGAGTTAATCGATTTTATTCTCAATTTGTTTGAGGATGGATCTAGCCGCCGACAAACCGGAGCGCAGGGTGGGTTCAAACCCGCCGTCACCTGTCCAGCAGCCGGCGAAATATAGGCCTTTTATGGGCGTGTATCGTCCGGGTTGAAAGAAAAGAGAATTCCTGGTCTGCTGTTCATATCCATAAATGGCTCCCAAGGGATGTCCCAGATAACGCATATGGGTCAGGGGCGTGGCAACCTCGATTTCTTCGATATGTGCCCGAATATCTGGATATATGGCCTGGACCCGCTGGAGCATCTTTTCTGCGCAGCGGTATTTGACATCCAGATATTGTTGCGGTGGGAGTCGCAGCCAGGGTTCACCATATTTTAAGGTGACGACGTTTGCCTGGCATGTGCCCTCAGGCGAGAACGCCGGATCCGATACATCATAGCAGCTGAGCACCATGAGTTCATCGTCGATGTCAAGTCGTCGCATACGGTCATGATTGCGGATGGTCATATCCGTGTTGAGCATGAGAAAATTGGTGGACTCCTTGATACCGATGTCTCCCGGCTCACAGTCGAAACCGACAAACAGGGTAAAAGCGGAAGTGCTTAACGGGCGGCTTTTGACTTCTGTGATGGTTTTTTCCGGTAGTTGGTCTTCACCGATCAACTGCCCGTAGGTTACGATGGGCGAGGCATTGGAGACAACATAGTCAGACGCCACAACATCCCCCTGTTCCGTGACAACACCCTGGACGGCATCTCCTTCGGTCAGGATCTGGGCGGCGCCGCAATTGAATCGAACGCTGCCACCGTGGGACAGGAATTTGTTTAATATCGTGTTGGAGAGGGCTTGACTTCCGCCCTTTATGTGAAACGGTTTGAATTCGATATACTGAAAGAGAAGCATGGCAAGGTATGCAAAAGCCATTTGATCCGTGGACACACCCAAATAGCCCCAATAGACCGAAACAACCGCTTTCAGAAGCGGGTCTGAAAAAAAATCGTCAATAACGGATTGGGCGGGTTTGAGCGCGTAGCGGTAGAGGTTGGGGTATTTGTCTCTTGACGCTTCAGGGTCCCGGAATACAAAGGCCCCGATCATATCGTTGGCATATTGGTAGACCAGATCAAAGAAGTCATCGATGGCTTCCTTTTCATGGGGGAAGACATGCTTGAGTTCGTCCAGGATCTGCTTCTTGTCCGGCTTTAACGCGATATGGAATCCGTCGGGATTCTGGACGCTGTAAAGGTCGCTTATCTCAACAAACGTCAGATCTTGTAAGATGCCCAGGCGGTCCAAATCCATTCGCAAGGGGCCTGGCATTCCAGGGGTTCCCAGACCACTGAGTTGGTGCAGGGCAATTTCGAATTCGAATCGGCCCCGGCAAAAACTTGTGGCGCATCCGCCCGGGACGTTGTGCCGCTCCAGCAACAGAACATTAAGTCCCTTCTGGGCCAATGCGGTTGACGCCGTCAACCCACCGTTGCCTGCCCCGATGACGATGGCATCGTATTTAGCCATTGTTTACTCCTTTTTTTTACCTCATATCGAACTGTTTGCCGATCCTTAATTTTCGTCATTTTGCAATAAGGCTTCGAGGGGTCCAGGTTTCAAGCGGCCAAGGGGGTAGTGGGCTTATTGCATTTCGCTGAGTTCATTACACTTGCAGACCATAACATCAAGAACCTGGAATGATATTTTAATTTATAGCCCCAGAAACTTGGCCGCTATCCCGCGCATAATTTCGTTGGTGCCGGCAAAGATCCGCGTTACCCGAATATCCCGCCAGGCCCGGACCATGGGGCATTTTTCAAGGGATCCATAGCTCCCACACAGGTCGATACTGCGATCCGCTATCCGATTGGCCATTTCGGTGGTCCAGAATTTGGCCATGGATGTTTCGACGATGATATCTTCTCGCTGCATGTGCTCAACCACCAGCTTTTCCGTGAATGCCCGGCCCAGCTTGATATCGGTGGCCATTTCCACCAGGGCGAACTGGGTAACCTGGGCTTTTGAAAGAGGTCTGCCGTAGACCTTTGTCTGCTTGCAGTGGTCGGTAATCCACTCGACCATCCGCTCAGCGGCCACGAGCGCCCCAAGTGCGCACATGAGACGCTCCTGCTGCAGTTTCTGCATGAGCATGAGAAACCCCATGCCCTTGTCACCCAGACGGTTGGATGTCGGGATCCGGCACTTTGAAAAAAAGAGCTCTGCCGTATCCTGGCTCCACCAGCCCATTTTTTCAAGATGACGACCCCGTTCAAAGCCCGGCGTATTCTCTTCAACAAGGTACAAAGAGATGGCCTGGTAGGGGTTTTCCACAGCAGGGTCTCTGGCCGCGATGATAAAAAGTTCTCCGTTGATGCCATTGGAAATGAACGTTTTAGAGCCGTTGATGATGACCTCTTCGCCTTCTTCCTCGGCGGTGGTGGCTATACTTGCAAGATCGCTGCCGGCACCCGGTTCTGTCATGGCGACGGCGGTGATGATATCGCCTGAAACACAGCCCGGGAGGTATCTCCGTTTGAGGGTTTCCGATCCAAATGCGCTGATGTAGGGCACCACGATATCGGAGTGAAGGGCAGCGGCCATACCGGTGTGGAAGGTGTGGGAGAGCTCTTCCGTAACGATGACGGAATAGAGAAAATCGCCGCCCATACCGCCATATGCCGGGGGAATATCCGTGCACAGGAAACCGCTTTTGTCCCATCTTGCGCCAGATGCTCTTGGGCTCGATGCCGTCCTTTTCCCACTGGTCGACATTCGGTGTCACTTCCAGGGCCAAGAATGCCCTGAGCCGCTCTCTGAATTCTTTATGTGCATCCGTATAGTGTAATATGTCCATATGAGTGTTTTACGTTTTAGGTTAGGTAGGCTCCAGGTTATGGGCTCAAGCAACAAGCAACGATAAATTAAGCGGCGAAGCCCCACTTATGCAAATACGAGTGATGCCGGTCCTGGCATCACTCGTATTTGCCGATAATCGAAATGCTGCACACATTCATGGCCGGAAATCCACCCAGGTTGTGGGTCAAACCAAATTTCGGGTTTTCGATCTGGCGTTTATCCGCCCGCCCGTGCAGCTGCAGATACATTTCGTAAAGCATACGCAGACCGGAAGCCCCGATGGGATGGCCGAAACACTTGAGACCGCCGTCCACCTGGCAGGGAACCTGACCGTCCTTGTCATAAAACCCGTTCATGACATCCTTGACGGCCTGTCCTCTTTCGGAAATATGAAGGTCTTCATAGGTGACCAGTTCCGTTATCGAAAAGCAATCGTGAACCTCCATCATGCTGATATCTTCGCGGGGATTGTCGATTCCCGCTTCCTGGTATGCCTTGGTGCTACACTTGCTGGTGGTCATAAAATGATCGCCGTCCCAGCTGTTGTAGCCGAGTTCTTCCCCGCTGCTCAGTGCCAGCTGAAGTGCCTTGACGGTGATGAAATCCTTCTTGCCCATCTTCCTTGCGATTTCGGGTGTCGTCACGATGGCGCAGGCAGCACCATCACTGACGCCGCAGCAGTCAAAGAGACCCAGGGGGTGTGCAATAATGGGCGCTGCCATGATTTGATCTTCCGTCACCGCTTTTTTCAGGTGGGCCTTGGGGTTGAGGACGCCGTTGGCATGGCTTTTAGCCGACACATGGGCCATGGCCCGTTTCAGATCCTGGTCTTTGACCTTGTATTTGGCGGCATAGGCGCTGGCGAGTTGCGCAAACGAGCCCGGTGCCGTCAAGTTTGGGAAACCACTGCCAGGTAAGGGTCCCGGCGTTGGACCCGGTAAAGCTGGGTAAGCCCCCGTAGCCGGTGTCTTTTAGTTTTTCAGCACCCAGGGCCAAACAGATGTCGTAAGCACCCGATGCAACTGCATAGCAGGCCCCGCGAAACGCCTCGGTACCTGTTGCACAAAAATTTTCGACCCGTGTTACGGGTATCATGGGCAGTCTCAGTGTCATCGATAAAGGCAGCGCACTTTTGCCCACATTGACCTCGTCCAGGCAACTGCCGAACCAGGCAGCCTCGATCTCTTTTTTTTCGATGCCGGCATCGGCCAGACATTCCTGAAATGCTTCCACCATCAGTTCTTCCGCACCCACATCCCAGCGTTCCCCGAAGCGCGTGCAGCCCATACCGATGATAGCGATTTTATCTTTAATTCCTGTTGCCATTATATTCCTCCATTAATCCAACTTCACGCTCTGAATTTAGACCGTAAATAGTTTTTCAATCAGCTGCGACTTGAGAATATCCCCTTCGATCTGCAGTTTACCGGACGTGTAAGCCTGCATTGCCGGGAGTTTTCCCGTCATCATATCCAGAAAATCATTGTCCGCCATTTTGAGTGTGCAGACGGGTTTTTCGTGGGTGCCTTTCTCGATGGTGCAGGTCTTGTCTTTGATGACGCAGGACCATTCACCGCCGCCCTGACCTGAAATGCTGAATTGAAACACCACATTGACACCTTCGGCTGCCGCGGAATTGAAGGTGGCTTTCATGCCGTCAAAACAAGCCGCTACACTGAGATTGTCACCGCTGTCTTGCGCCGGTTGTGCATGTTCGGTCTCGGCAGGTGGGGCTATCAGGGCAAATATGGCGGCATTGGCATCTGCCATTTCCCTGGCGCCCTCGAGGGAGTTGATGGCATCCATGTTTTCCCGGATCATCTCGGGTGTCGGCAGATTGTCCAGGTCTCCCAGCTGGACCCCGGGACCCGTGTGGATGGCCGCGCGGTTGAAGTATCCCATCCCCACATTGAAAATACTGCCGGACGCCTGGCATGCTTCACTGGCCAGGAACATCACCAGGGGAGAGACAAACTCCGGTTTCGATTTTTCAAAAAGTTCAGGCGGCATGACATCCTCCGTCAGCCGCGAAGCCGCGATGGGGGCGATGGTGTTGACCTTGATATTATATTTCTCTCCCTCCAGCTTGAGGGTGTTCATCAGCCCGACGAGGCCCATCTTGGCGGCCGAATAGTTGGTTTGTCCAAAGTTACCGTAAAGGCCGGCGGCTGATGTCGTCATCACGATCCTGCCATAGCCCTTTTCTTTCATGACCGACATGGCCGGGCGGGTGACATGGTAGGCGCCGTTCAGGTGCACGGCTAGAACCGCCTGCCAGTTATCTGGTTCCATTTTCAGGAAGCTTTTATCTCTCAGGATGCCGGCATTGTTGATCACAATGTCTACGGAGCCGTAGGTGTCGAGAGCTGTCTTGACGACATTTTCACCCCCCTCGGGTGTGGCGACGTTGTCATAATTGGCAACGGCTTCTCCGCCAAGGGCCTTGATCTCGGCAACCACCTTTTCTGCAGGGGATGCAGAACCTTGCCCGGAGCCGTCCCTGGCGCCTCCCAGGTCGTTGACCACCACTTTGGCCCCCTGTTTGGCCAGGGCCAGGGCATATGCGCGTCCCAGGCCTGCGCCTGCGCCGGTCACGACGGCAACCCGGCCGTCAAAGGAAATCTGATCTTCCGCCGCAGCCGCTCCGGGAATGGGTACCGCTTTCCAGAAATAGTTGCTAAAGCCGCGATCCTTGTCCACGCCCTTGCGTTTGAATTCCATGCGTACCGGTAAACCGACCCGGATCTCATCCAGGACACAGTCCGTGTAATCCGCCATCATCCGGCCACCGACATCAAACTGAACCATGCCGTAAATGGCCGGCGGGTCGACCGATACCGACAGCAGATCCCCGGTGAAGGTTTTCACTTTGGCCGGCTCGTCGGCAAATTCGTAATCATCCTGGCTGTGGACCGCGCCGCAGTCCGGATTCACGCAGATATCCATTTTGGGAAACTGGGGTGTTCCACAGGCCTTGCATTTGCCACCCACCAACCCAAGGATCATCTTGTTTTTGCGCCAGAGAACCGTGGTGGCTGTCTGGGTCGGGGCTTCGGCGCGAATGCCCATTTCCGTCTGAATCAGGTTACGGAATTTCAGCCACTTCTGGTAATTGTGAATGGTTTTTTTATGGTTGATGGCACCCTCAAATCCGTTGCGGGGCGCCAACCGGGTAATCTGGTCGGTCACCTCGAACATGAGCGCGTTGCATCCCTGGCCGAAGCCGGCCATGAGAATGTGGTCCCCGGGTTTGGACGATTCCAGGGCAGCGGTCATCATTAAGAACGGGTGAGCCGTACCGGTCTCGCCGCAGACTTCGTGCTGGTTGTCTATCAATTTGTCCGCTGAAGCTCCCAGGTCCTTGGCAATTTTGCGATGGTCGCCTTTGAAAAAGCACGGGTAGGCCAGCTTATCCACCTGCGCCATGGTCATACCGAGTTTATCCAGAAGCCCGTTTACGGCTTCCGGGATGATCTTTCCATAACCGGCATCACGGGTCCAGCGCTCTTCCCACATGTAGTCAAACTGTTTGCGGGCGCCTCTGTAATGATCCACAAAATCGTGTGCTACGGAAAAGGATCCCTTGTAATTTGCGATGACATCGGTGTTTCCTACGACAAAGGCGGCCGCGCCGTCACCAAACCACATTTCATAAAAGTAAGCGGTTTTGGTTTCGCGGCTGTCAGATGCCGCCACCAGGATGTTCCTTCGCTCGCCGCTCTTTACCGATTCGAGTGCCGTGATTAGGGCGGTGCTGCCGGCTTTCTGAGAGGCTGCAAAATCAGACGTAATCAGATTGCTGCCCAGATTCAGTGCGGCCGACACGATACCGGCATTCTGACGATCAGCAAAGGGCAGGGTCGTGGACGCCAGATAGAGACCGTCCAGGCTGTGCTTGTCCATGCCCTTCAAACAGTCTCTTGCAGCAGCAACAGCCATCGTAAGGGTGTCTTCATCCCAGTTACACATGGACCGTTCTCCCTGGGCGACCATCATAATGGCAGGTGCAAACCAGCCCATTCCTTGAAAAATGGACATCCTGTCCAGTCTTAGGCGCGGTATATATACGCCATATGAAGTGATACCAATCATTTTAAATTCTCCTCATCGAATCGCTGCACGCTTCGATGGATAGAATCGCCACGCGATCCTATCATTAAAACACACAGCATGTTTTTTTTGGGAAAGCTGTTTTTCACGAAGTGCATCCTGTCGTCTGAAACCATAAAAGCAGCACAGCTGCGCACCATAAATTCGCAGGGTGAATTTATATTTTGAACAATTTTTCGATCAGCTGAGATTTCATGATATCGCCTTCGATCTGAAGCTTCCCGGAAGTATAGGCCTGCATGGCCGGAAGCTTGCCGGTCATCATGTCGCGAAAGTCATTGTCTAGCATCTTGAGTGTGCAGACAGCCTGTTCGTTGATACCGGATTCGATGGCACAGGTTTTGTCTTTGATGATACAGGCCCAGTCTCCGCCATCTTTTCCTGAAATGCAGAACTGAAAGATGACATCGACACCTTGCGCGGCATCGGCATTGAAAGTGTCTGCCATGGCATTGAAAACATCCGCCACGGACCCTGCAACCCCAGTGGGTGCCGCTGCTGTGTCTTTTTGGGGTGCAAACGCTGCCAAAAGATCGCCGATCTGTTCATTGAGCTGTGTGTATTCTTTGGCATTTTTCAGGGATGCAATGTCGTCCCAGGCGGCCAGCACCTGTTCGGGTGTGGGGATCTCCTGGCCTTTTCCGATTACGGCACCGGGACCGGTGACGATGGCGGCACGGTTATAACACCCCATGCCGGCGTTATAGATGTTACCGGTGACCGGGCATTCCTCTGAGCAAAGATACACAACCATGGGAGCAACGAACTCGGGTTTCAATTTTTCGAAAAAATCGGGTGGCAGGACATCTTCCGTCAGGCGTGAGGCCGCCACGGGCGCAACGGTATTGACCTTGACGTTGTATTTCTGGCCTTCGAGCTTGAGGGTATTCATGAGGCCTACGAGCGCCATTTTGGCGGCGGCATAGTTTGACTGACCGAAATTACCGTAGAGGCCGGCGGCCGAAGTGGTCATCACGATTCGACCGTATCCTTTATCCTTCATGACGGCAAAGGCCGGTCGGGTGACATGGTATGCCCCGTTTAAATGGACATCCAGCACGGACTGCCAGTTTCCCGGCTCCATTTTCAAAAAACTCTTGTCTCGCAGGATGCCGGCGTTGTTGATGAGAATGTCTACGGTTCCAAACGCATTCAGGGCGCTGTCTATGATATTTCGGCCGCCCTCAGGCGTGGCCACGTTGTCGTAATTCGCGACAGCTTCTCCTCCCAGGGCTTTTATTTCCGACACAACCTGATCGGCTGGTGTCGAAGAACCGTTGCCGGAACCATCCCGGGCGCCGCCAAGATCGTTCACAACGATACGGGCACCCCGTTTGGCCAATTCAAGGGCATAGACGCGACCGAGCCCTGCCCCGGCACCGGTGACAACGGCCACACGACCGTCGAAGCGGATTTCATCTTTAGGGATATCGCCGTATTCAAACACGCCGCGGTCGATGACGATTTCCTTGGTTTCCAAATTCTGCACGCGCCAAAGCGCTTTGCCTTTTTCGGTTTTCCAGATTAGGGTTTTCAGGGGCATGCCCGGGTATAAGGGTTTGGTAAAACGACAGGTCATTCGCCTGGCCTTTTCGGGTTGTCCCGGAATAAGTGCCTGTATCAAGGCCCTGCAGGCATAGCCATGGGTGCACAGGCCATGCATGATCGGTTTCTCGAACCCTGCCATCTTGGCAAATTCTGGATCAACGTGGAGTTGAAAAACATCCCCGGACAAGCGGTATATCAAGGGCTGATTTTCAGAAGGTGATGCATCCACGCTGAAGTCGGGATCACGATCAGGGAACACGATAGATTCAGTGGGTGGGTTTTCACCGCCGAATCCGCCGTCGAGCCGTGAGAAAAGGGTGCTTCTGCCCGTAAAGAGCTTGATGCCGGTGGAGTGGCTGGCTTTACTTTCTGCAATCACCAGGGCACCCTTTTCCTTACCCTTGTCGTAGACATTGGCGATGAGGCCTTCGATGATCATGGTGCCGTTAGGCGGGATAGGGTTGTGGAAAATCAGCTCCTGTTCCCCATGAAGAATACCGGTAAGGTTTACGTTCGTGAGGGACAGGGCTTGAGGCATGGTCTCATAGAGGGTGGTGATCGCAAAACTCGGTATGACTTTCAGATCCTTTTCATAACAGTATTCCAGGTCGGAAAAACCGGCACCAACGCCAAGGGCATACAGAACGGCGTCTTTCCATGTATACGCCTTGGAGATTGGACCAATTTTTTTCCCGACAGCATCAAGGTTTAATGCCATAGGTCTCCTCCTTTTTCTCCTTTGTAAATGCCGGAACAATGATGAATTTCAATGTTTCTTTGATCGTGTCGAGGTATTGCTGGCGGTCGATGTCGAGAATCGGCCGAAAAAATATCTCCCCGGAAATAAAGTTGAGAACACAGTTCCAGACCGCCAAAATTCGTGCCTTTGTCTGGACCGACACGTTGGCCTTGCTCTTGGCCAGATCCATGGCTATGGCTATATTCGAGGTGAAATCACCAATCTTGATATCCGGTACAGCCGCTGGTTTGGATTTGTTGAAGGAGTCGTTGAGAATCAGGTTGGAGACTTCCGGATGCACAAACAGGTAGTCCGTCAAGATGTCGATGGCGATTTCAAGACGATCCGTCAGGGGTTTGCCTTTGACCTTTCTTTCGACTTCTTTGAATTCTCGTTTGATTTCTTCGTTGATGTCCGTGATGAGGGCTTCGTAAAGATCCTGCTTTTCACCCCAGTGGTAATAAAGGGTGGAGATGTCGATGCCGACTTCACCCGCAATCATACGCGTGGTGGTGCCGTTGTAGCCATAGTCGCCGAACAGCTTCCGGGCCACGGCCAAGATTTTGGCCTTCATGGAGTCGGGATTCAAACGCGCTTTTTCAAGGGGAGAGGGCATATGGTCTGAAACTCCCTAAATGGTGCAGCGAAACAGAAGGTCCATCAAATATGTCCTATACATTGTTTCCATCAATTGATGGAAACAATTATAACCTGTCATTTTTTGATTGTCAACCCACAAATAGGGGACGTCCTTGACTTATTATACTTACCGTCGTATGTATACATCCTTAACAATAAGAAGAGGTGCGTCATGCCGAGAAAAGCAAGACTGGATGCTCCCGGAACCCTGCACCATGTCATCATTCGTGGCATTGAGAAGAAAAAGATTGTCGATGATGATCGCGACATGCAAGATTTTGTTTCTCGCATGGGAATTGCCGCCTTGGAAACTGAAACGCCCGTATATGCCTGGTCTTTGATGCCCAATCACGCCCATATTCTTTTGCGCAGTGGACCATTCGGGCTTTCTCGGTATATGAGTAAGTTCTTAACCGGTTATGCTGTTTCGTACAATCTTCGACATGACAGACACGGGCATTTGTTTCAAAATCGCTTTAAATCAATCGTGTGTGAAGAAGATCTCTACTTCAAAGAGTTGGTTCGATACATACATTTGAACCCGCTACGGGCAAAGCTGGTGGAAAATATTGCAAAACTGAATTCTTACAATTATTGTGGTCACTCGGTGCTTGTCGGCGAAATAAAAAATGACTGGCAGGATCGGGACTTTGTTCTCAAATGGTTTGGATCAAGGGAGGGCGAGGCAATTCGCGGTTATGGACAGTTTTTAAGAAAAGGGATTGATCAAGGGCGTCGCCCGGATCTGGTGGGGGGCGGTCTCATAAGATCTCAGGGCGGATGGACTGCGGTCAAGAAAATCCATCGGACCGGTATACGTCAGAAATCAGATGAGCGAATTTTAGGCAGTGGTGAGTTTGTGGAACTGCTAATCAAGGAATCAGATCATGCGCGAAAAGCACAGTTTACCGGGCATGAACGCGAGGATATCGCCGTCTCATATATTCAGAAAATATGTAAACTAGAAAGGGTTAGTGTTGAAGCGTTGAAATCGGGTGGACGGCGGCAAAAGGTGTCTGAGGTGAGAGCACGAATAGCCAAGAAATTGGTTCATGAAATGGGATTTTCTCTCACCGAGACAGGCCGTTATCTGGGCGTGTCTCCTTCCGCGATTTCAAAAGCACTGCTCCGATAAAAATTTCATTAGTCAAAAAAATCAAGGACGTCCCCTATGTCTTTTGTCATGTTAAACGAGCGCAAGACCTATTACGAAATTTCCGGAGAGGGTGAAACCGTCATTTTGCTTCACAATGGGTTTTCCTGTAGCAAGATGTGGGAAAGAATTGTTCCTCTGTTGGTGGCGGCGGGCTTGCGTGTGCTGGTATATGATCGAAGAGGCTACGGCCTTTCTGAAGGTGGTCATGACTTCGAGGCGCATTATATCGGTGACGACTTCCGGATTGCGGCCGTGGGCGTCCTAACACAGCTGGTGGATTATCTGGGGCTTGAAAGATTTCACATCGTTGGACAGTGCGAGGGCGGTGTGGTGGGGGTCGATTATGCGCTTCGATACCCTCAAAAGGTCATGACCTTGGCAGCTGCCAGCACCCTGTGTTTCAGCGAGATGACCCTGGTGGCGTTCAACCGCCTTAAATTTCCCCCGAGCTACAACGATCTTCCCGCCAATATTCAGGAGAAATATGTTTATTGGCATGGCCGCGACCGGGCCGAGTCTTTTTACACCCTCTGCAGTCGTTACGGGGGCAGCTACGGTCGCGGCAGGTTCGACCTCAGGCCTGAATTGCAGAAAATTTCGTGTCCGACACTGGTTATGTACCCGGACCGGGGTCACTTTTTCGAGGCCGAGCAGGGCGTGGCCTTTTATCGCAGTCTGCCCAAGGGCGAATTGGCCATTTTTCCCAAGTGCGGACACAATATCTTCGAGCACTACCCGGATCTATACGCCCAGACGGTCGTGGCCTTTATCAAGCGCTTTCGGCAGGGCGTAAATTGATATGTATCTTCATATAACTTTGGAGGTGTTGGGATGCCAAATATAAAAAAGCACAAACAGGTTCTGGTATTGTTAGGGAGCCCCCGAAAAAAAGGGAACAGCACGGTTCTGGCCAAAGAGATCATTCGTGGCGCGGAATCCGCGGGAGCGAAAGTGGAGACGGTTTATCTGAACGGACTGACCATCCGGCCCTGCCAGGGGTGTTATGCCTGTAAGAAGAAAGGCAGCAGTGGCTGCGCTGTGGATGACGACATGCAGTCCATTTATCCGAAATTGATCGCATCGGACGCCTGGGTCATCGCCAGCCCGGTTTATTGGTTCAGCATGTCAGCCCAGACCAAGATTTTCATGGACCGCTGTTTTGCCCTGTTCAATGACTTTCAGGAAAAGAGCCCCTTTTACAAAAAGCGCATCGCCATAGCCATGAGCTATGGTGACAGTGATCCATTTACCTCAGGGTGTGTCAACGCGCTGCGCAGTTTTCAGGACGCCTACACGTATGTCGGGGCCAAGATTGTGGGAATGGTTTACGGGAGTGCCGAGGACCCCGGCGCCATTGCCGCTGACACCGAACTGATGAAGCAGGCCGGGGAATTGGGCAAGAAACTGGTGGGGGGGTAAGGTGGTAGTATCGTAAAATCGATTGTCACAAAAAAGCCCCTCTGTTGCAGAGGGGCTTTTTTTTCGGTAAGAATAGTGAAAATCAGACGTCGAGCCAGGAATCGGAGTAGAGGGATTTGCCCAGGATGACATTGGTGGTCTTGGCAAAATCCTGCATTTCCTTGGAAAGGCTGCCCATATCCGGTGTTTCACCGTCCATGATGCCGTATATCAGATCGACGATATCTTGACGGTTTCCCTTGGCGATGTCGATGAGGAGATCGTCCAGGGGATCGGCAATGACGGAGTACATGCCGTACTTCTGAAGCATGACCATGTAGGTCTGGTTCAGAATGGGCCGAAGATGGGTCGGCGGTCCGTTGGAGATGTTGGAAAGGCCGCAGGTACTCTTGACGCCTGGCGCCATATCCTGCAGCATGCCCTGGAACTCCATGAGACTGATGGCCTGGGGTTGCTGGATATTGACGGGTGTCACAATGCCGTCCACCCAGATTTTTTCATTGGGAATGCCGGCTTCGTTGGCAAAGTAGACCAGCTCGACACACAGTGCTGCACGCTCGTTTTCATCGCGGGGAAGACCGTCAGGACCCCACATGAGGGCGATGAAGTCACAATTGTTTTCGGCGGCAATGGGCACCATCCGCTCATACCGTTCCGGCCGGACCATGATGGAGTTGATAATTGGCGGCAGTTTGCAGACCTTGATGGCAGCCTCGATGGCATCGACATTGGATGTGTCAAGTGCCAGGGGTATGTCATCAACGACTTCCTGAACCGTTTGTACCACCCAAGGCATCAACTCGGGGCCGTCCTTTTTTGCCGGTCCCAGGTTGATATCGATGAAATCCATTCCCTTTTCTTTCTGAAAAAGGGCTTCCTCCTGGATCGGCTTGGGATCGCGCTCTTTGTATGCCCGACCGATCTTCTGGGAAATGACGTTTAAACTTTCACCTATTAGAAACATATGACCTCCCTGCTATTGGTTATTCGATTGCGCACCGTGTATGCGGTGCACCGTTCAAATGGTGATCCCGGATAAATCCTTGTCTGCTTATTTGGATTTCAAGAATCCCGGGATGTGGGCCGCTTCCCTGGGGCCAACCGTAATGGTCCAGCCGGGGAGTTCTTCTTCGACATCACCGGCAATGGCGGCAGCATAGCCCGGGATGATCAGTTCCGTATGCTTTACCTTGTCCATGATGCCGCTTTTCTTGACGAACATGCCGACATCATCGCCGGCAAATTTTCCAGCGGCCCAGGCCGTCATGACCGACAGACCTTCGGAGTCCTTGATGAGCAGGTAGGCGGGCACCCGGCTGCCTTCAATTTCACCCGACACAATAAAATAGGTCAGGGCAAAGTTGGTGGTTACCAAAACTGGTGAGTTTTCGTCTGGGTTGTTGACCTCGTAAATTCCCTCGGTGACAGTCATGGGGCGTTGCGGATCGGTATAGATATTGAGTCGTTCCAGAAGCAGCGGGAAAAGGACGTCTCCGGAGAAGTCAGACAGAACGACGATGCCGCCGTACTTGGCGATAAACATACTGGCAATGAGGGATTCCATGTCCAGGTTCGAGGCCATTTCGCAGGGAAAGGTGATGGTGGGGAACCCGATGGCCCGGTTGCCGTTTTTAAGGGCCGCACGCCGGATGACGATCTGGTCTTCCAGGGCTTTCTTGATTTCTCGCGAACCCGGATCGATGACAAGATCTTTGAGTCCCATTGCGGTCAGTTTTTCGGTCAAGGGGATGAGGGCCTCCACGGAATCAGCTTTGACCGCCAAGGGCAGGTCTGCCGCTATGGCCATCTCACCAAAAGCTTCCAGGTTTTCCTCGGTGGCAGCATACAGCAAGGGACGCTTGAACCCGGCCGCATCGACGGCCGCTTTCATGGCCTCGGCACTGTCGGACATGAGCACGAGATTGAACTCCGATGTCTCGGCGATGGTCTTGGCTTTGGCGGCAAATGCGGCCCCATCGCCATTGACGTCTTTTAAAGCCACGAGCTCGGGTCTGAGATTCAAGCCCACACGCTCAAACTGAAACGCGTTCCAGGTTGCCAGCTTGGCCTTAAGATCCGCATCCGAGATATCTGAGCCGATCATGGCAGCGAGGGTTGTCTGGTTGTAAAACGTTTTTTCATGTCGATATTGTACGGTTTCACCGCCGGTGGTAAAAGCGCGGACCCCTTTGCCGATTTTTACGGGACGGATGGGCGGTGCCGAAGCCTCCGCCAGCTGTTCCTTTGCTTCATCCGACACATAGGGGCAGCTATCGAGTTCTGCTTTGCCGGAAGCCAGGTTCATGGCAAAGGCAAGGCAGGTGGGGACGCCGCATTCCTTACAGTTGGTTTTTGGCAGGAGTTTAAAAATTTGAATGCCGGTTAATGCCATTTTTGTCTCCTTATTCTAGATTTAGAATTCATCTTTGAATCAACATTGATGCATATTTTAAAAACGGGACGAAGGGAGCGGAAACGTAATCCGCCCCCTGTCGAATTCTAAATTACCCGATGAGGGGATCCATTTTGAGTGCCGGATGGCCCTTTTCTTCGAGCCACGGCAGGATCTCTTCTTCAGTAACACCCACGGTTTCATCCGCTATCTTGTCATACAGATCCGGCACACCAAAGGCCTTACCGGCTTTTTCCAGACGTTCCTTGATCTCCTCTTTCAGGATCTTGGGCATCCAGACCACCCGCAGCAGTCCGCCGTCACCCTTGATGAATTTTCCCTGGGTGATGTTGTACTTGGAGTGGCCCACAAATCCCGGTGATGACGCACCGCCCCCCATGACACCGGCCAGGGTCGTGAACTTCATACCGCAGGGGGTATCACCCGTGTAATCCCGGCCCACGGTCATGACACCGTTACAGGAGGGCAGCATGGCTGCAATACATTCACAGCATCCACAGGTTGTCATGGGATCGATTACAAGGGAGTAGAAATTGTAGTGCGTGATGGCGCCCCTGGAGGCCTTATTGACGAAGTCATTCACGCCCTTCCATTGGCCCAGCACCGGATCGATACACTCCCCCTTTTCAATGGGCTGGTTCGGGCCGGTGGGATTGATTTCAAAGGCTGCCTTGCAGTCCATCCAGTTGTAGGCACCGCAGAGACCGGTTCTTTCCGGGCTGACAGAGCAAACGTGGGTGGGGGCAAAGGACTGGCAGAGGGTACAGGAGTAATAAATCTCCACATCTTCGTCGGTCATTTTTTCGACCCGTTCATCCCGGGTCTTGTATTCGGCGCGTGCGGTTTTGGTTAGGGCATCCACTTTTTTCTTGTCGGTGATGAGAGTGACCTGAACCTTGTCCAGGATCTTGCCAAAGTCCTGGTGGAACTTGGCATGCAGAACCACACCGATATCTTTCAGGGTAAACCCTTTTTCTATGCCCGCCTTGCTCACACGGAGCCAGGCGATATCTCGCTGTCCGATGTGCATGACGCCCTGGATGTAGTTGATCAGATGGTGGATCTGGCGTTCCAGAATCGGTTCGAAATCGGTCTGCATTTCGCGGCCGGCCACCTGGACGAAGATCCCCAGGGGCATGGTTTCGCCTTCCTTGATATCCCCAAGATCGGGTCCGTCTAAGACCACCTTGCCATCTTCGATGTCTTTCATATCCGCCATTTTCACCAACTCGGTGGCCTGGGTCTTGCCGCCGCCCATCTGGCAGTACAGATCAGCGCCACGCACACGCTCGCCTTCGAAAGCCGGACCAAAGGAACAGGGGATGTCGATTTCGGAAACAGTGACCTTGAGTCCCCGGACCTCCACCGATCTCTGGCAGATTTCGCTGTGGGGCACGTTGGCTACCACGTGCTCGTAGGTACAGATACCGGTGGGCAGGATCTCCGGAATATCGGTGTCGGCCAGGGTCGGGAATCCCCAGTTGACACAACCGGCGGCGGCCACGCCCCACTCGGTGCCGATATCGCCGAAAGCATTGACAAAGGCGAAGACCCTGTCCTTGTTGTAGTGCAGGATCTTTTTATAATCGCCCGGCTGGACACCACCGAAGGCCATGGCCGCCCGGTTGGCAAAACCGAGGGCGAACACGGCCGATGAAATATCCGGGCCGAACGGAACGATGCGGGTGCTCCAGCCGATCTGGACGCCGGCTTCAAGAAGCTGCTCGATGACGGACGTGCCATTGTGGTGGGCGGCACAGAAAATGTAGAGATTCTTTTTCTGGTAGTCCTCCACGATCATCTTGGCCGTTTCAGGGTCCGGGCAGGAGCCCACCACGGCGGCAAACCCCGGCGCGGTGCCGTCCACGAACTCCACACCCCTTTTACGGAGAATGATGTCATCTGCAGGTCCGACCCAGAGCTTGCCGGCGTCGATGTCCGGGTCTTCCTGGGGTAGGTAAAAATCCGGTTCCCGCAAAATGCGCAGGGCCTCCAGAATTTCATAGCAAAAAATGGCGGCCATGCCTGCATCCAGGAGAGGACCGAGGTAGGGCAGATGGTTTTTGCCCTTGACATGTGGCGGCAGCAGACCGCGTGCAAATTCAAGGGGTTTTCTGAGATCTTCCAGGGTTTCGACTTTCATACCGGTCAGTGAATAAATCACCGGCAGGTAGTAGCCGGTGTTGGGGAATTCGATCTTGGAATCGGCATTGAATGATGCCAGTGCATTTTTAAACTGGCCTTCAGCCGTTGAGACAACTTTATAACCACCCTGTATGGCGGCAAATGCGACTAACTTAGACATATTGTTCCTCCTTTATTATCCTGAATCAGACTTATGCCTCGAGTGCCTGACGGTCTGCCATATCCATAAGCACCCTTTCTCTGGCTTTGTCGATGCCGAGTGCCTTACGCTTTTTGTCGATATGATCGATCATGAGCATGGGCGTGGTTGATGGGATCCGGTTACGAAATCCCACATGCCGCCGTAAACCTTTTCCATTTCCTTGCACAGGTAGTTCTTGAAAACGGGCGCACCGGATAGTCGGGAAGGCTGCGCCGAAAACGGTGTAGATGCCGGACGAAACCACATAATGGCCAATACTGATGGCTTTTTCACTCATCCATTCCGGTGCGCTTCCGGCTACCGGCACATCGCAGATGTCGTTTCCAAGCCCACCGGCCTTGACGACCTCTGTGGCAGCCAGGAGGAGGCGGCTGTTGTCGACACAGGAGCCGCAGGTGCAGATACCGGTGGAATACCCACGGTCTCGCAGACTTCCGCCAATCCGGGGCCGCAGTAGACCGCGGCGCTTTCCGGCGTGAGCAGTCCTTCCATGGCGCAGGCGATGCCGTTGCACCCGGTGGTCAGAACGATGACGTCATTCTTGAATCAACTCCTTGACAACCGTGATATGGCCTTCGTTGTGTGCGGGTGCGCGCGTTGTTACAGCCGACCACCGCCGCGATACCCCGGATGCGGCCATTGATGATATTGTCGTTGAGAGTGTAGTAGGTGCCGCGGAAAGTCCGCCCAGGTGATACTTGATCGATTCCACGCCGAAACCGGCGATCTGGGTGGCTTTATGCTTCGGGATCATGACTTCGGCACCCCGATTTTGGAAATTGTCGATGGCCATGCGGACGAATTCGCTTGGCATCCTCCATGGCGTGGTGTTCATCGAATTCGATGTGAATGACATTGTCCTGCTCCATCTTGGCAATGGGGTGGGTGGTGATGAGCTTGGTGTGGAAGCACTTGGCCACGTTGGCCAGGTTCTGGAAGATGCACTGGATATCGACCACCATGGCATCGCAGGCGCCGGTGACAATGGCCAGTTCCTGCTGCAGGAAGGTTGCCGGCCGGCGGAACGCCGTGGCGCTGCAGGATTTCGTTGGCCGTGCAGCAGATGCCGCCCAGCTGAATGCCCTTGGCGCCTTTTGATTTGGCATAGTCGAGCAGCTCTTTGGTCTGGGCACTACGGCCACGATCATTTCGGACAGAACCGGTTCGTGACCATGAACGATGATGTTGACATGGTCTTCTTTCATGACGCCGAGATTGGCTTCGGACTGCAGGGGGTAGGGTGTGCCGAAAAGAACATCCTGCAGATCCGTAGCCAGCATGGATCCGCCCCAGCCGTCCGCAATGGATGCCCGGGTACCCTGTTTCATCAGATTTTTGTAATCCTGGTCGACGCCCATATGGGTTCTGTGCATGATCTCCACGATTTCCCGGTCGATGTTTCTGGGGACGCACGCCGGCTTTCTTCCATTTTTCGTAGAGGGGCGCCTTGGGTGCACGTTTCAGCGTACAATAGTTCACCCTCTTCTTTGCCCCATTCGTTATGGGCTTTTTCGGCCACTTCGAGAGCGATTTCATCGATGTCCCGGTCCTTGGTCTCTCCGTCCACCTCAACCGTGGTGGCCACATCCAGGTACGGGGCGATGGACAGCAGTTTATTGGTGTCCTTGATTTTATAAGCGTCGGTCTCTTTTCTGGCGGCCGACATAAAGACCTCCGCCACGCTTCGTCCATGGTCGGAGTGCGCAGCGGCCCCGCCGGCTATCATGCGGATGCAAAGTTACGGGCGGCAATGGTATTGGGGGTGGCACCGCACAGGCCCTTACGTGTGTCCTCACCGTCTATCCCCCTTTTGGGCAGCGGTAGGCGGCAGGGGCCCATGGCGCAATTTTTGCAGCAGATACCCTGGATGCCGATATTACAAGGTTTCATCTGTACGGCTCTGTCAAAGATGGTTTCGACACCCAGGTCTTGGGCCCTTTGGATCATCATTTGGGTTGCCTGGTCCATCGATGCTGCCACCGGATCCGCCACTTTCTGGGCTTTTTCCGCCTTGGCTGTTTTTGCTTTTAACACTTCTGCCATTTGAGGTTCCTCCTCATTAGTATGATTACAATTGAATTCGGTTAGCCCCTTCGGATACTCCCACCGACAATCTTGATTGCTAGTACAGTTTTACCCGGCGATGAGCCCAATTGAGACGTTCCAGGATCTTGTCGTTTTCAGATTTCTGCTCGATGCGGCGGCTGTCATGGAGACGGCTTCACCTTCGGATTTTGCCCGTTTGGCTGCCAGGGCTTCCCGCTCCGCAGCACGTTTTAGCCGCAGCTCGTTTTCTTCGGCCTCACGCTTGTTCTTGGCATCTGCTGCGGCTTTTTTCTGGGCCTCCTCTTCAGCGGCAGCCTTGGCTCTCGGCATCCGCCTTGGCCTTGGCCTCGGCTCGCGACCTTGGCCTTGGCCTCATGCCTCTGCTCTTGGCTTTGGCATCCGCCTCTGCCTTGGCTTTGGCGTCCGCATCCGCTTTGGCCTTGGCTTGCGCCTCAGCCTTTTCGTCGACCGCAGGTGCTGCCTTTGCGGGGGTCGGTTTTTCGGTTTTTTCTACCTTGGGAGCGGCTTTCTTGGGGGCTTCTTTTTTTGCCTCAGGTTGGGCGGCTTTTGGCTTCTCGGCCGTCTTCTTGGCCGGGGCCGCTTTCTTGACCTCTTCTTCGATGGTCAAATCAGGCTTGGGCGCCAGGGCCGCATAATCGATGTCCACCTCATCCAGTTGCTTGCTGACGGGTGCGATGTCCATGGCGCTGCCACCATCCACCAGCAGGTCGATATAGGATTTGACCATCCGGATGGCTTCCGGGTGCCGCATGATGAGAATGTCCGATCCGGCCATCAGGTAGGATATGGCACCGACAGCTTCCATCATGATGCCTCTTCGTTCCGGATCCCCCAGGGTCGGTTCTTCTTTTGCGCTTAATTTGGCTTCCTTGCATTTCCAGACTTCGTTACCCAGGTTGTTGATGAGGGGGAACTGGAGTTTGTCGTCACCCTGGGCCATGGCTGCCATGCGCAGTCTTTCCATGACCGAGTAACTATATTCCAGACCGTACCCCAGCCCACCTGTGGTGGGATCGATGATGATCCGGTCCATGGGCATGCCGAGGTTTTCAAGAAGGATGTTGACCTGCTTGGCAATGTTCACATCGATGGGAGATGAGGAAATGATGGTGTGATTATAACCCATGGCTGCGGCACCGATGCCCTTGTGATTTTTATCCTCTACAGGACCGATCACAAGGTTGAAATCCTGGCAGACTTCGGCCACTTTTTTCAATACAGCTTCATCCTTTTGTGGATTGGCACAGCCCCACACGATGAGTGGAACGTCGATGGCCCCGGCAACCTTCTTGACGATTGCCGCAGCATCTTCGGGGCTGGCATCATTCCCATTCGGGTCGGTGCTCTTAAGCTGTAAAACAATCAGCTCGGCTCCGAAATCGGAGATACATTTTTTGGCCCACGCTGCAGGGTCGGAAAGGACGTCCTGAAACGGTTTTACAGCGGCGTCCGGCCAGTCTTCGGGTTGCATGTCCCAAATTTCCATCGCGATTTTGGGTTTGTTGGGCATGTGACCTTCAAACTGATAGAAGGGATAGCATGTTTCCCCACCAACGGTAACGGCGTTTTTCCCATCGCCAAGGATGATTTCCTTTACACCGCCAGTATAAGATTCTTTATAAAATTCAAATGCCAATTTTTTGCCTCCTTATCAACATACCGGTTAATGATAAAAGATGTTCAGAAACAATTCTGTTATGCCAGCGATAACCCCCCTTTCTTAGATTTTTTTTATCTCATTACCTATAATCGATAGGTTTTATCTCTTTACAGAATCTGAGCTATGTGGATAGCAAATTTGATCGAATGATATTATCTATCTGGTGAATTTTGCTTTGTCAATAGATGCGGCAAATAAAGCATTCCTGTTTTGCAAAACCTTTGGCAACGAATGAATTTCATTTATATTGTGAATAAATTTTGAGCGTTATGCAGGTTCAGAAATTGAATGATCAACGGTTTTTCCTGCGCTCAGCCATGCGTGCCTGAAGCTTGGGAAAATGTTCCAGGTTCGTGTGGGGCAAAAAAAGTGCCGCAACGTAATTGTCCATGAAGGAGGCTGTTTCAGACAGCTCGAAGTTGGTCATTTTTTTCGTAACCTCTACCACGTTTTTGCGAATGTGATTGCTGAGGGCACTCATCTTGGCCCCCATCAGCGAGCCGTTGCCGATAAAGGTGATTTTATCGGGGTCGACTTCAGGCAGAAGACCGATGATCATGGCCTTTTCGAGGTCAACATAGCTGCCGAAACCCCCTGCCAAAATGATCTGCTCCAGATCCTGAATTGACATGCCGACTTCTTCGAGGAGGGTTACACACCCGCTGAAGATGGCGCCTTTGGCTCTGATGAGGTTTTCAATATCGATTTCCGTCAAAACGATATCACGATCGATCTGCGTGTCGTCTTTCCAGGCCAGGACGTATTCATAGACACCCTCTTTTTCACGAATACGCGGGGTGTCCAGATCACGATCGAATTTACCGAGATTGTTGATAATCCCGTACTCGAACAGGGTTGCCACCATGATGATGAGACCGGACCCGCAGATACCTTTGGGCCTGACGTTTCCGATGCAGATGTTCATGGGTTCGAGGGTCTCGGGGTCGATGGAAAAATCTTCGATGGCCCCTTTGGTGGCACGCATGCCGAATTCGATACCCCCACCTTCAAATGCCGGTCCGGCAGAACAGGCTGCGCAGGCAAACCATTCGCTGTTACCGATGACGATTTCGGCATTGGTTCCGATATCCATAAAGAGGGTCAATTTGTCGGTGAGATACATGCCGGAACCCATGACACCGGCGACGATATCGCCACCGACGTAGCTCGATACCGCTGGATAGACCAGCGCGCTGGCATGTTCGTTCAATTCTATTCCGAGATCGATGGCCTTGATGGGAGGGTAGAGCGTTGCCGCAGGCACGTAAGGAGAGCGCCGAATGTACATAGGGTTGATCTTCAATAAAAGCTGGGTCATGGTGGTGTTGCCTGCCAGGGTCATGCTCGAAATATTTTCCACGTCACACCCGGATTGCTTGACGAGTTTATGAATGATGCCGTTGATTGTTTTAACAATGACGGTGTGAAGTTTTTCCAAACCGTCAGACTTTTCGGCAAATACGATACGGCTGATGACATCCTCACCGTAGCTTATCTGACCGTTGAAATCACCGGTTTCGGCAATAATTTCCCCGGAGATAAGGTCGATGAGTTGGCCGTAGACGGTGGTGGTGCCGATATCGATGGCGATGGCGTAATTGGTCTTAGACGCATCGCCGGGTTGTACATTGATAATGTGGGTTTTTCTACCCTTCTGAACCGGTCGTTCAAGTGTTGCGGTCACCCTAAAACCGCCTTTACGTAAAATATCCGGTATCTTACGGATAACCGGCAAACTGACCGCCAGGCGATGTTCGTCCTGGTTCAGTTTTAGAAAACTGACCAGTCTCGTGACATCAGGGAGGCGGTCATCCGTCGACGCTTCCGGCAGTTCGATATATTTTTTTTCAACCGGTGGTACAAACAGGCCCTGCTCTTTCAGGTCGTTCAGGTCGGTTTGTTTGATTTTTGCCGTTTGCCTGGGTGTCATGCGCATATTCAAGACACCGGCATCGAAAGAGGATTCCACGGGTATGCGGACGGTGATATCACTTTCGACCACACTTTGGCAGGCGATCCGATAACCTTTATCGATGTCTTCTTTGTTCAATTTATCAGTGATGCCACCGGCCACGCTGCCGTTCTCGATAATGACGCGGCACTTTCCGCAGACACCCTCTCCACCGCAGGAAGCGTTGATGTGAACACCGGCCTCCAGCGCTCCCCGGAGGATGGTCTCGCCTTCGGGGACGTCGATGGAAATGTTGTGGGGTTGGAATGATATTTTATGGGTTTTCATGTTTTTTTCTTTCCGGGCTGGTTAAGTTTTAGGTACCGTCAATCGCTATGCTGGTCTTGCTTCACACCTAACACCTGACATTTAAAACGATGCTTGTCTTTGAACCGCAACAGCGAGCACATTCCCCGTGGGTTCTGCCGTTCGGCAGAACATTCCTCGCAGCTTGCTGCGAGGTTCTTCAATCCTTTTGTTACTGCTCCGGCTCAGTAAAACGGCAAGTCAGCATTACCAGGTCATCTTCGAACTTCTTGTTTGTTTTATAGGGCAAGGTTTTGAACAGATTGATCATGCCCCTGTTTTCAGGCGAGGTATAGGCAAAAAGACCGGAAATGCCATTTATTCGAGCGGTTTGGCACAGTTTTCGAATAAGAATCTTGCCAAGACCTTTCTTTTTAAAATTTTGACTGACGGAAAATGCAATCTCCGCCATATTGTTTGAGGGGTCGAGCAGGTATTCGCCCACCCCCACCACTTCACCAAAACCGAATTCTCCGATGACGGCGACAATGGTCAAGTCTTTGATGTAGTCGACCTGGGAGACATCCGAGACTTCGGCATGCACGAAAGAGGTTTTTTCATGAAAGAACCTGGCAATCACATCATCCTTGTTAAGGTTGTAGAAATGCTCTTGTATCCGCCGTTCGTCCACGGGTTTGGCCGGCCGGATGGTGACATTTGTGTCGCCTAAAAGGATGGTTTCTTCGAGTTCCCTGGGATAGACACCGTAGATGGACTCTTTCAGGGTTCGTTCCGCGCCGATAAGGCCCAAGTACTTGGCCTGATGGAAGAGTTCATCCCTGAAATCCGGGTGTGCAATGCTGATCATGGCAGTGGCTCTCTCCTGAAGGCTTTTACCAAAAAGATTCACGACGCCGTATTCAGTTGCCACATACTGGACGTCGGCCCTGGGGATCACAACGGCCGTGTCGGTCAGTATCGGTACGATGCGACTTTTTTTGCCCTTTTCCCTTGTGGATGTCAGCAATAAAAAGGACTTGCCGTCGGGTGCCTGGGCTGCCCCCCGTATAAAATCCGGCATGCCGCTGACACCTGAAAAGTGATTGTGCGGAAGTGCGTCCGCTGCAACCTGGCCGGTCAGATCCATGGCCATGGCAACGTTGATGGAAACCATCTTGTGATTGCGGCTGATGATGTTGGGGTTGTTGACGTAGTCTGACGGGTGAAACTCGATGGCAGGATTGTCATTGATAAATTCATACAGGTTTTCAGATCCGATGGCTGTGCTGGCCACGATCTTGCCGTCATTGAAGCCTTTTTTTCGATTGGTGATGACACCCTTTGAAACCAGATGCATGATCTCTTCCGTCAGGTATTGCGAGTGGACACCCAGATCGTTTTTCTCCGACAGTGCCAGAAGGGTGGCCTTGGGGGTGATGCCGGGGCCCAATTGTAGTGTCGACGCATCGTCGATAAGCCTGGCGATGAGTCTTCCGATGTTGTCGGCAGAGTCCGATTCCGGCATTCGACCAACGGTCAGCAGGGGTTCATCGTGTTCGATGATGTGATCGACATCATTTACGTGAATAAAGCTCTGACCCAGCACTCTCGGCATATGGCTATTGACCTGGGCGATAACCACATCGGCTGACAGTGCGGCCGCCAGGGTAATATCCACCGACACCCCCAGACTCATCCAGCCAAAGTCATCGGGTGCGGTCACCTGGACCAGGGCCACATGGATGGGAAGATGCCGGCTTCTGAAAAGGCGGGGCACGGCTGAAAGGTTGATGGGCGTGATGAACCGTTTGTTTTGCGACAGGTGTTTGGCTTTGGCCGACCCCAGATAAAAGGTTCGAATCGTGAGATTCTGGCTGCCTGTTTTTTCAGCGATGAGGGTCAGGGGCGTACTTTCAAGAGACATGAGCCGCACGATTTCGATATCGGTATAGCGGCTGGCGGCTTCTGCTAGGGCTTTTACCAGATGCTGGGGTTCGCCTGAAGAAGAGCCGATAAACACCCTTCGTCCGGGGCGGATGCGCAGCATGGCTGTTTTGGCATCACATTTCTTCTCAACATAGCTGTCAGCCCAGTATGAGCTCATCATAGTTTGGTTCTCCAAATGATGTTTTTTTGCGAATAGATACCTGTCAGCCCGCAACAAAACAAGCCGACAACCTGTCACCCATAAGAGCGACGAGACCGCGCCCGACAAAATCGCGGCACAAATTATACTGGTAACGTTTTTAAGGACGATTTACAAGAGGAACATGGTCTTGACAGTTAGGTGCCATCATGTTTCAACCTACCTTGCGTACCCAGCTAGTGGGGTTTACCCAAATGAGGCCTAATGGGTGATCCTTGGCAAGGCCTGGTGGCAAGTTCGAACGGTTGTTGAACGTTGATGAAATGACCATTGGGGAGCAGCAGCATGGGAATTGAAAAAAAGGGTTCTGATCATCCTTATGTCCTGTCAATCGATCTTGGAACGTCTGGGAGCAAAACCGCACTTGTCTCTATCTACGGTGAGGTCGTTGGGTTTGAATTCGAACCCGTCCCCCTGCACCTGATGGAAGGGGGCGCTGCCGAGCAGAACCCGGACGACTGGTGGCGGGCGATCGTCAGCACATCGAAACGCCTGCTGGCAAGGGCGCTGGTGCCGGTAAATCGTATTGTTGCTATCAACTGTTCGACCCAATGGGTCGGTACGGTTCCGGTGGACAGAGACGGGAAGCACTTGATGAACGCCGTCATCTGGATGGATTCCCGGGGGGCGCCCTATGTTAGAAAACACGTGGGGGGTCCGATCAGGGTGGCCGGTTATGACCCGCTCAAATTGATGCACTGGATCAGATTGACCGGCGGGGCGCCACCGCTGTCGGGAAAAGACCCGTCCGGGCATATTCCCTTCATCGAGCACGAATTTCCGGACATCTACCGTCACACCTATAAATTCCTGGAACCCAAGGATTATATCAACCTGAGGCTGACCGGCAGAATAACGACATCCGTGGACTCCATCACCTGCCACTGGGTTACGGACAACCGGGATATCCAGCACATTCGATACCACGAAAAACTTTTGCGCATGAGTTCTCTCGACGGTTCGAAACTGCCGGAACTTGTCCCGGCAAATCATATTCTGGGACCGGTTAAACCCGAGGTCGCACAAACCCTCGGCTTGCAGGAAGGTGTGCCCGTCATCAGCGGTTCACCCGATCTCATGGCTGCCGCCATAGGATCGGGTGCTGTCAATGACTTCGAGACGCATCTGTATATTGGCACTTCATCGTGGATATCGGCCCATGTGGCATTCAAGAAAACGGATGTTTTGCACGGGATTGCTTCCCTGCCTTCGGCTATTCCGGGGCGCTATTTGATTTGCAACGAACAGGAGACAGCCGGGGCCAGCCTGACCTTTTTGAAAGAGAATATCCTGTACCACAAGGATGAGCTGCTGAAAGAAGCGGCGGTAGCGGACATATACAAGGTTTTCGACCGTATGGCGGCGCGTGTGCCGGCCGGTTGCAATAAGGTGCTGTTCACACCGTGGCTGAACGGGGAACGGACGCCGGTGGAAGACAATACATTGCGGGCATGCCTGTTCAACATGTCTTTGAAAACGACCCGCGAGGAGATCGTCAGGGCTTTTTTTGAAGGGGTGGCGCTGAATCATAAATGGTCATTGAACTATGTCGAAAAGTTCATGAAACAAAAGACCTCTCAAATTCACATGGTAGGTGGGGGCGCTCAATCCGATATCTGGTGCCAGATTCACGCAGATGTACTCAATCGGACCATCAAACAAGTCAAAGACCCGATTCAAACCAATGTCCGGGGCTCGGCTTTTTTAGCAGCGGTGGCGCTGGGATATCTTACGTTTGAGGAGATACCCCGCTATGTCCGTTTTGAACACACTTTCGAGCCAAACCCGCACAACCATCAATTATATGTTGAACGGTTCAAAGACTTCCTGGCCTTCTATCGATACAACCGACGGCTGTTCAAGCGGCTCAATACCTGACCTTATTTGATCAAAAATAGTTTAGGAGAAAATAGCATGAGCAACGGGGTGAAATCATCGAATCCCTTTTCAATACAGGCATTGGGGCGTATAGCAATCCAGGAATCCATCGCGCACATCACTTCCTTTTTCTGTTTCTGGAAGCCAAGCATTGCCCGTCGGATTACACTCTATTTTCTCCTTTTCGGGTTGATCATTTTTTTGTTCAGCACTTTTTTTTACATGGTTGCTGCCAGAAGAACGTTTCTCAATTCAGCCGGTTCCGTTATTCAGGAACGATTTTCCCAGCTCAAGGATATTTCCGAAGCTGACTACCTGTTGAAACACGTGGGCAAACCACAACCCGAGATCTACAGGATTTTGGGACTCTTATCAAGCCTCTCATCTGCCTATTACGGTGTGTCGGATGTCGCCTTTTACCGGCGAGCCCCTGTCGGGCCTGTCTGGACTCGAATCTATTTTCATGACAATGATGTACTGCAGGAGGCCCCTGCCCACAACCCATCCTTACAGAAATTGGAAGATCTTCATCACCGGCGATTCAACCGGATGCAGGTGAAGCTCGTCAAGGCTGGCGGCACGGTGACCATGTTTGTCAATCTAACGGGTGAAAACGATGCGAGCCGCTATTTTATCGGGATCGAACTGGACGGGGAGAAATTTACCGGATTGATTCGGAACCAGTTCAAGCTATTTCTGTTGTTTTTTTTCATCGCTATGATCGTTTCCCGTCTCTTGGCACACATTTTCGTGCGCAAGATCGCCCGACCCATTGAAAAACTGTCGCAAACCGTATCCAACGTCGCCAAAGGAGATCTGACGCATGAGGTTACAGTGACAACGAAAGACGAAATTGGTCAACTGGCAGCCGATGTCAACATCATGATAGGGGAATTACGGGAGTGGGACCGCATCAAACGGATCGAATTCGAGCTGCAGAAAGGCCAGGAGATCCAGAGGGAATTTTTACCCAGTTTTATTCCGGAACTACCCAATTGGGAGATCGCCACCTGGTTTCAGCCGGCCGGAAAGGTGTCCGGGGACTTCTACGATGTTTTCACGCTCCAGGGTGGATACCTGGGTCTGGTCATTGGTGATGTCTGTGACAAGGGGGTGGGATCCGCCCTTTATATGGCGCTGTTCCGCAGCCTTATCCGGGTCTTTTCAACCCAAAAGGGGTTCCGGCAAGAACCCGTTGTCGACCCGCAAGACAGGGCATCGTCTCCATCGCAATCGACGGAAAACACCCGTGAAGACGCACGCGCCTGCCTGCAGGCAGTTTCCCTGACCAATGAGTATATTGCCCGCATTCATGGGGACGAGGGTATGTTCGCGACGATTTTTTTTGGTGTCCTGGAACCTGCTTCGGGCAGGCTGTATTATGTCAACGGGGGGCACGAACCCCTTCAGCATCTTGGGGGCGGAAAGGTCAAGGGGCATCTCAAACCCACAGGACCGGCGGTGGGCATGATGCCTGACATGCATTTTGGTGTTCGACAGATTTGCCTGGATCCGGGCGATATCCTGATGGGTTACACGGATGGTTTGACAGAGGCGCGCTCGTCAAAAGATGAACTCTACACAAGGGGACGATTAAATGCCTTGATTGATGCGCCTGACGTGACGGCCAGTCAGCTTCTCAAACAAATTCAATCCAACCTGTTGGCCTTTATCAATCTGGCCCCCCAACACGACGATATCACCATGCTGGTGGTGCAGCACAACCATAACCATTTATTATAACGGAGGAAATATTCCGGATGGTTCCCTGCGCTAGAGGCCGCCCAGCCTTGGCAGCACTGCCGCGGCAAAACTCAAAACAAAAAAGAAGCCGCACATGTCCGTGACCGTGGTCAGCAGCGGGCTCGACACCAGGGCCGGATCCAGTTTGAAGCGCTTGAGCATGAGCGGCAGCATCCCGCCCAGCATGACGGAAACCAGCGTGTTGGTTGCCAACGCACCTCCCACCACAAGACCGAGCCATGGGTTTCCCTTCCAGACAAAGGCAACCCCACCCAGCAGGAGGCCCAGCACCAGGCCGTTGATGATGCCGATTTTGGTTTCCTTTACCAGAACCCAAAGCAGCTCTCCCGGTCTGACCAGTCCAAGTGACAGCTCACGCATTGAAACCGCCACGGCCTGGTTGCCTGAACAACCGCTCATGTCGCTGACCATGGGCAGAAAAACCGCCAGGGTAATGACGGCGGCAAGGGTGTCCTGATACATGGCGATGACGCTGGCGGCGATGATGTTGAGAACAATATTCATGCTCAGCCAGGACAAACGGCGGCCGGAACGGGTAATCAAGGGCATGGTTCGGAACTCCTCGCCGCCGATAATACCGCTCAACCGCAGAAATGTCTTGGTCTTGCGTTTATTGACCGCCTCCTCGATGGCCGCCGGCAGCACCACACCCACCAGCCGTCGCGCATCGTCTACAACCGGCACCCCGAACAGACGATGTTGCTCGAAAAACGTCTCCAGTTCCCTGAGGGACGCCTTGTCCGAGACACTGAGCGGCGCAGAGATCATTACCTGGGCAAGACGGGTCTGCTGATCAGGAAAAAGCAGGTCGTGCAGGCGAAGCACACCTGCCAGTTTTTTTTCCCGATCCACGACATAAAAATATTGGACATGGTAGTCCTTGTACTTGCTTCGCTTGGCCTGCAGGTCATCGAGTACATCCTGAATCGTATGGTCTATTGAATAGACAAGAAACTCGGAAATCATGAGTCCGCCGGCGCAATCCTGCGCGTAAGCCAGCATCATTCGTGCGTCCTTGGCGTCTTCGCGATCCATTTTTGCCAGAATTGCCTGGCTGGCATCCCCATCTATTTTTCCCAGGACGTCCACCAGGTGATCGCTGCTCAATTCCTCCATGATGGCTGCTGCCCGCTCCGATGGCATATCCTCCACCAGATCTGCCGCCTGAACTTCCGGGATGTCCTCGATCACATCGGCGGCATCCTCGGGACTGAGGAGGCTGAAGAGGCGAAGCTGTTCTTCCTCAGTCAATCGAGAGATGGCCCGAGCCGTGTCTTGCGGGCTGAGGGCATCGATATAGGTTGTCAGTTCGACACTGTTTCCTGAGGCAATCGAATCACTGAGCGTATCCGATGGGGGTGATAAAGCACTCATGGAGAATCTCCTCAATTACGGGCGAAATAGGTATCTCCCATCGCTTGGTGAGAGATCTGCATCCCCTATTTGGGCGGTTGCTGAGAGGTCTTAAGAAACGTTTGATCTAATGGTGCGTGTTCTACGATTCAACGAGCCCGTGTCGGATAATCTTGCGTCTCAAGGTATTTTTATCGATGCCGAGCTCTCTGGCAGTCTTCATTTTTTTCCACTGATTTCGTTCCAATGTCTGCAAAATAGCCTGTTTTTCGCACGCTCGCAATGTCAAGCCGGATGTCATTCCGACAGAACTGTCTTTGGGACGGATTCGGGAGGGAAAACATTCCGGGCTGATCATATCAGCACGGCACATGACAAATGCGTGCTCCACCGCGTTTTCAAGCTCTCTGACATTTCCCGGCCAGTCATGGAGCATGAGGATGGCCAGCGCATCTCGAGATATGCCGGTCAGTGATCGACCCATGATGCTGTTGAAACGTTCAATGAAATGATGGGTCAGCAGGGGAATATCCTCCTTGCGGTCTCTCAATGGCGGGATTTGTAAACGAACCACATTGATTCGATAGAAAAGATCTTCACGAAAACGTCCGTCGAGTGACAGTTGATGCAGGTGCCGGTGGGTCGCTGCAATGATGCGCGTGTTGAGCTTGATCGGTTTGGCGGCACCCAACGGCTCATATTCCCTTCTCTCCAGAACCCCCAAAAGCTTGGTCTGTACCGAAGGCGAGATGTCTCCGATTTCATCCAGCAGTATCGTGCCCCCTTGCGCCTGGTCAAACCGTCCGGGTTTGTCTCTTTTGGCATCTGTAAAGGCCCCGGCCTTGTACCCGAAAAGCTCGGACTCTATCAGGGTGTCTGGAAGAGCGCCGCAGTTGACGGCCACAAAGGGACCCGATGCTTTGGTACTGTTATGGTGAATCGCCCGGGCAAAAAGTTCCTTGCCGGTGCCGCTCTCACCTTCAATCAGCACGGTGCTGGTACTCTGGGCAATTTGGGGAAGAATGCCAAAAATATCAATCATCTTATTATTTTTACTAACAATATCTTCGAAGGTCTGTTGCTTTTTAAGTTCCTTCTGTAGCTTGGTGATATGGGTCAAATCCCGGAAAGTCATGACGCCGCCGATCATCTGATGGTTTGTATCTTTCAAAATCGCCGTTGTCACGTTGATGGGAATCCGTTTCTTGTCGGCCCGAATGATATAGAGGGGTTGGTTTGGAACCGTTTGCCGGGCTTCCATAACCCTTTTTAAAAGGCAATGGCCTTCGCACATATTGCTGCGCAACACTTCAAAACAGGCCTGACCAATGGCCTCCTTGCGTTTGATGCCGGTGATGATCTCTGCTGCTTTGTTAAAGGATGTCACCCGCCAATCCAGATCGACGGTGTAGACGCCGTCTCCAATAGAATCCAGAATGACTTGATACAGCCGAGGGAAGGGTTTCTCAGGATTGAGCATAGCTGCCACCATCGTTGTTTAAGAAGCGACAAGGTCGCGTTCTAGCCCGTCATACACCAAATGGATTGAGGGTGCAAATTGTTTCATCGTGTCGAGAGAAACCGGTTCAAATGGTTCCTTTTTCACATTAGAACATTGCCAAAGAATAATTGTCAAACAATAAATGTTATTTAATTTTTATAGCTTATGAAAACATCTGGATCAATTGTCATTCTGGTACACTCTTTGCTCTATACCTATCAACCGGGGCACTTTTCGCCCTGGCTGTATTGGGTTCCTGACCGTTAATATCCCCAAAAATAGGGAAAGGAGGTTGAAGCATGAAGGAAAAGAATAGGTGGTGTCGGATTTCAACAGTGTGGCTCTGCGCCCTGTTAATGCTGGGAGGCATGTATGTTCTGGTCAGTCAGGGCATGGCGATGCAAAGCCAGAAAAGCATGGACCATCAAAAAGCATTTGCACTGTATGCAAATAAATGCCTGGGATGTCATGATTCGGTGGCAGACCCCGAAAAACCTGGTCGAACGCGGGATGACTGGCATCTTGTGGTCAACGTCATGCATGGATACGGCATGGACCTGACAACCGGTGAAGCAGATATCATTATCGATCTGCTTTACGATCTTAGAAAGGGCATGGAAAGAGAAGCAGGCTGAAAAAAAGAGCGCATAAATATCCAATAATTCAATAAGGAGGAAACATGAAACGAAGAACTTTCCTTAAATCGATGGCTGCCACGGGCGTAGCCGCTTCCATGGCAGGGGCGGTTATCCCGAGAGAAGCCGAAGCCGCCAAAAAACTCGACATCGGAGAAATCAAAAGTCTCAAAATCGATGTGCTGACGGAAACCAGCTGGTTTGACAATGATATTTTTAAGAAGAACCTCATGGACTATGGTGGGGCCATGACCAATCAGTACACGATTCCCTGGGAATGGGACAACGCCGGTGGTTATGCTACCTTGATAACGGTCACCACGCTGGAAGGCGAAGAACGCAAATTCATGATGGACTTCGGATGGAACAACGAATGGATGGATTATATCTACGAGGAAAAGAGCGATGTTGCTTCTTTGATAAGTAAAGATGAAATCGAATTCTGGGTTTTGTCTCATTGGCATTTGGATCACTATTGGGGCGTTGAATCCACTTTGAAGCGTAAACAGGATCTTACCCTCTATGCCCCGAAGACCTATTATCCGGAAGACATGGCACTGCTAAAAGATAAGGCTCATCACAAAGCAAAGAATAATGAGACCGGCGCGATGGATCATATTTGCAAGAATGATTACCCGCATACGGGGAAACTGGTTCTTTGTGATCCCAATGGTGAAAAAGGGGATGGAATTTACCGCTTGATGCCCGGCGTGGCGCTCCGAAACTTTGATGTCCCGATTCTGTTGAGGGTAAGGGGCGAAAATGTGCTCTATTTCAATGTCAAGGACAAAGGTATTGTTACGGTTACCGGCTGCTGCCATCCCGGTGTCCTGTCCCTGTTTTCATATGCCAGAAAAAACTTTCAGGGATACAAACCATACGGCTGTTACGGTGGATTACACATCACCTTGTTTGAGACCTGGGATCCCAAGTTTGACGACATCATCAAGGGTGTCAAATCGTTCAAGATTCAAAAACTGGGTTGCAACCACTGTACCGGATGGATCTGGGCCGAGAAAGCGGCGGCTGCCGGTGTGCCGGTAGTGAAAGGTACGGATAAGTATAAAACCTACAAGAGAACTTCCACCGTGGCCACAGGCAGCAACATGTTCCTCACCAATGGTGACACGATGACATTCTGAATATTTCTGTTTGGTTTTGTGTCAATCAATGTTTCGGGGAGTACTTAGGAGTCCGGATCGTGGGGGATCTTTAGTTCTCCCTGAAATTGAAGGAGGGTATCTATGACCGAGGAGAGTTCGGATCTCAAATTTAATTACATTTTCGGCTTTATTAACCTTGTTGTTGTATTCGTGATCGTCTGGTTTCTCTGGTATGTTTTTATGAACCCCGATGCCGTCATGAGGCTTTACACACCCATGTACGGGTTTGCTTTAGTCGCGGTGTTTCTTTCAGGCATTATCTTTATGGAAAATGTCATAGAGTGTTCAACCTTGTACCACCGTCTTGTCAAAAGCGAGAATCCGATTGTCAAGGGCGTCATTCTAACCATTATTGCGTTTCTTTTGATGTTGGTGCTCAATTACATTGTTTTCTGGGGCTTTCTGGGAAAGCTGGGGATCGCGTATTTTAGTCCGGGTTCCATCGTAGCGTCCGGAGGCATCGGAGCCGAACCGTTTTTTGCAAGAGAAAACGCTTCCATCGCTATTTTGTATTTTTTTACGGCATTTCTTTGGATCGCTCTCTTTTGGGGAGTGGGCATGGGCCACTGGCCATGGCAGAATAACAGTTATGGGGTTCAGGTATGGTCCAGGATTTTTACGATCATCTTTTTTGTAAACATTATCTATGTGATTCTGTTTCATCCCCATATCTGTTATCTATTTTATCCAGCCCAGGTCAAGGCGGGTGTTCGCAGCCTGGTGGGAATTTTCAGGAACCACGAGCGCTTTTTTCGGGCTTGGGCTGGTGCTGTGCTCCGTGTTCTGGATTTTGTCCTCAGATCTGCTGTGGGAAGGGTACCCCTGGAAAATGATGGAAAAGGATGGCGAAGGCACATTTCTCAAAGGAGATGGTGACCTTTTTGGCTACTTTGGCTTTGGGAATTATCACTGTCTACATTTTAACCAGAATTATGAATATCTTCTGGGATGAAGCCTTTATGGGGGGGCAGTATACAGACGGACCAGATTTCCGCTATATTCATACCGGAGAAATTTGTGGGTTTTTTATTCTGGCGATGTTCATTCTGAAGCATTATTTTAATAACTTTCCCAATCTGTCCAACATCTGGCTTCGATCCATCATACGAACTGTTATTGCTATGGTTGGGGGACTGCTCATCTATCTTTTTTATTACTCTCCAGCGTCGACATTTTTTCTTGCAAAGGTGCCGGGAGTCGCACAGCCTGATGATAAACCCTTGGTATGGACCTTTCTTTTCTTGAGCATTATTTTGATTCAGAACGAGTTTTTCGATGGATGGCCATTAAAACGGAAGTAGATGGGTTTTGAGCATGACGGATAACAGTAAGCGGCAGTTTTTAAGCAAGTATTTTCTGCATCAAGCAGGTCGATGTCTTCGCGGATTTGAGGAAGGCATTGATGAGGTCAGGCAAGAGGATGACTTTGAAAGATTTTTTGAATCAGATGAGTCCAGCTACGCCCTGACGCTTGCATATCCAGATGAAATTATACTTGAAACCGCTAAAAATTGCGGTATCGATACGGAAAATCGTTCAAAAAGAGAGATCGTCAGAGAGCTGATGCTAAAAAGGGAGGATTACTGAAAATCGAAACAGAAAGCTTTTTCAGAAATAAAATCGAAGAGATGCTCGTTGTATCATCCTGGAGCGAACGATTCCGGTCCGATATCGGGTTCACAGGCGTGAGCCAGATATGGGGTGACCGGCCGGCATGGTATTTCTGGTTAAGAGACTCGCCGGGGGTTTACCAGCTGGAATTGATGAACACGGGAGAAGATTCGGACACCGGAGAGGGCCGATGTAGAGCTGTTTTCAACGTGAAATGTTATCCGTATCAAGCGCGTGCTGAGTTTCGGTCGTTTTCTTTTCTCGAGAGAAAGCTTGTTCAAAGTGATTTGTTTGATGCCACCAACACGCCGGTTTTCGAACATCAGGGTGATATTCCCGCGGATCTCTTTACGGTAGCTAGCGTTGAATTTAACGTGGACTTGGAGGGACATGCGAGCATGGTTTCCTTCGAGTCCATGGATCATCTTCGTACCCGTTTTGCACAGGAAACACATCAAACCTTCCCGATGATAAGCCTGGCTCGAACCTTTGAAGACCAGGAGATCGACAGAGATGTGCCGGGTTTTCAGGTGGGCTACCCGTTGTTCGACTGCCTGATGAGCCTGTATGCGAATACCCATAAACAGCCGCCCCTCAAAATTCGGTGCTCAAAATTACCGGGATACGAAGCCATCTTAAAGGTCGGCGATGTCCATGCCAGGGAAACAACCGACATAAAGGGGTTCAAGCTGAGCATGTACTATTCAGTAACGGGCTTTGACGGCTATTCGAACATGAACGGCTCTTTAGAAAATTCAGAGGAGGGCAGTGAAGATATCATCTATGATCGGTCCTTTGCATGCGGCAACTACCATGAAAGCAAAGATGAGGAAAAACTGCCGATGAGGTTGAACAGCAATTGGTGGTCGTTGGCACACACGCACTATGAATCAGAACTAACCTCCACCTGTGGTTGTCATTAAATTTGGTTGCTCCCTGTATCATAAAATTATTATTGGGACGTGTTCTCCGTATACATTTATTTAGAAATAAACAATATGCAAAGGGTTGCCATTCCCATATTTCAGAACAGGATTTCACCCGTTTTCGATTCATGCCGGCACATGCTCATTATCGACGTCGAACAGGGCACTGAAGTGAATCGGGAAACGGTTTTCCTGGATGAAATGTCCCTGACCGAGCGGTGTGGTCTCTTGGCAAAGCTGGAGGTGACGATGGTCGTCTGCGGCGGGGTCAGCGAACTATTTGCCAATATGTTGCTGGGGGCCAATATGCGTTTGCTCCACGGAATTGCCGGAAAGATCGATGACGTTATCAAGGCCTTTTTGGGCGAGCGTCTTGACATACCCCAATTCTATATGCCCGGCTTTCGTCAGGACAACCGGCACCCGCGAAGGTGATGGGATCCGGAAGCCTATCAAGTTAAAATGAGTTAAGGAGGCGCTAGATGAGTGAAGATGTTATTCGCGTTGGTGGGAAAAGGCAGTCCATCTTTCTTGACAAGGTAAAAGAGCTTCTTCCGGATGAAGGAAATTTGAATCTTTGTCTCACCTGTGGGGCTTGTTCTTCGGGATGCCCGGCTACGGGACTCGCGGGAATGGATCCGCGCAAGTTTTTACGCATGGCAGCCCTGGGAATGGACGATGAGATATTGAAATCAGATTGGATATGGATGTGCACCGGCTGCCAGCGCTGTATTTATGTATGCCCCATGAGAATCGATATTCCGCGGTTGATCTACAATGCCAGGGCGGCCTGGCCCCGGGAAGAACGACCCAAAGGTATTCTGGGGTCATGCGACATGGCCCTCAGAAACGACAGCACCAGTGCCATGGGTGCCAGCCCGGAAGATTTTCAGTTCGTCGTGGAAGATGTGTTGGAGGAGTACCGGGAAGCGCAGCCCGAGTTCAGCGAAATGCAGGCACCCATAGACAAACAAGGTGCTGAATTCTTTTTGAACCAGAATTCGCGGGAGCCGGTAACCGAACCCGACGAGATGGTTCCCCTGTGGAAAATTCTTCATCTGGCAGGTGTAAGCTGGACATACGGATCCAAGGGCTGGGCCGGTGAAAATTATTGTATGTTCCTGGGCGACAATGCGTCCTGGGAGCACGTCACCCGGACATCTGCAAAGCAGGCCCAGGATTTAGGGTGCAAGGTGTATCTCAACACCGAGTGAGGGCACGTGACTTTCTCAGTCCTGGAGGGACTGAAAAAATTCAACATCGAACACACGTTCGAGGTCAAAAACATTTACGAATACTATGCCAAATGGATCCGGGAAGGGAAACTCAAAGTCAATGCAGATTGGAACAAAGACCTGAAGATCAAATTTACGGTTCAGGATCCCTGTCAGATCATTCGCAAAAGCTACGGCGATCCCATGGCGGAAGATCTCAGATATGTGGTCAGGTCCATCGTTGGGGAAGAGAACTTCATCGACATGCAACCGAACCGATCCAACAACTACTGTTGTGGCGGGGGCGGCGGTTTCCTCCAATCCGGTTACAAGGAAGAGCGCCTGGCCTATGGGAAGTTGAAGGACGACCAGATCAAGGCCACCGGAGCCGATTACTGCATCGCAGGGTGCCACAACTGCCACGCGCAGATCCACGAATTGAGTGAGCATTACGGCGGTAACTACCCCGTTGTACACCTGTGGACCTTGATCTGTCTTTCCTTAGGGGTTCTTGGGCCCAACGAGCGGGAGTACCTGGGAGACGATCTCAAAGAGGTGAATGTCTTTCACCCTGAAACAGCCATGTAGGCTGGAGGGCAGCTGTTGGCTATAAACCATAAGCCTCATACAGCCTATGGCTTCGTCCCCATAAACCTGACAAACCCAATGAATGTATTTAGCGAGCGTGAACGAGATACCATGCGTGAAACATTGACCATAACGGACCTCGAGAAGCGCTGGGAAAAAACACTCGCCGCTACTGAGAAGGCGGTAAACCGCGACCCTAAAGTCTATCGCGAGATCAAGTTACTCGTGCAGGAAATCGTCACCAAACCCCTTGATATTGCTGATTACCCGCTAACTGCGGAAAACCTGGCCGGTCTGTTGAGGGCCATGGAGGACGATACCCAAAAAAACATTTTTCATTATTTCTGCGACAGGGTATCCCCTTCCAGTATCAGCAAGTTGAAGCTATTGAGACTGGAATGTTGGGACTTGCTGGAACAATTGAAGGCTTTTGATGCCTGGCGAAAAAAAACGCATCACCTGCGAATTTTGGGCTAGCGCGATAGCGGCGAAAATTATTTCTTTCGCCACTCAGCGATATATTTTTTAACGGTTCTGCGATCCAGATTGATGCGGCGGGCGACATCTTCATAGGTTCCATAGCGCCCGTAGAGGAGTGCGCAATAGCCGGCGATCAGCGTTTGGGCATCCAATTCGCCGGATTCGATTCCTTTTACCAGCCGGGCTTTCAGGTCATCCGGTAAAACAGGCTTGATATCCCCCTCGTAATTTTTCTTCAGAATCACCCGTCTCACACATTGTTCCAGTTCTCTGACATTGCCGGGCCATGCATAGTCGGGACCCAGGTTGATATCGATAACGGCCCGGATGTCCTTTTCCAGTTCCGGTGAGGGATGGGCCAGCATTCGCTCGATGGTGTAGGACAACAGCGCATTCAGCTCTTCCGGATCCTGTTGGATGCGCACGCGCAGGGGGGGGACGGTAATGATGTCGGAACTGAGGCGATAATAGAAATCATCCCGAAAAATGTTGTTAGCCCTGATCTCGTCGATGGCACGGTTGGTAGCGGCGATGACCCGACCTTCAAAACGGCTTTTTTCATGACTGCCGACAGGTGAAAAGACCCTGTTCTGGAGAACTTCCAGAAGTTTTATCTGAAGCTGCCTGGAGGTTTCACCAATTTCGTCCAGGAGTATCGCACCGTAAGGGCTGCACCTCCCCAAAACACCGGTGTGACTTTTTACCGCGCCCGTGAAGGCCCCTTTTTTATGCCCGAAAAGTTCGGATTCGATCAGTGTCTCCGGAAATTGAGATAGATTGATGGAAACAAAGGATTTCGTAAAGCTTTCTTCAAAGCCCTTTTTCTTGAGTAGAAAGGGTATGAAACCGGAGCAGCCGATGGCCATGGCAGCGGTTCCTTTACCCGTCCCGGTTTCACCGAGAATAAGGGTTGAGAAGTCTTCCATGCGATTCAGGAGATGTTTTTCATAAAAATCGATGTCGTGTGTAAACACGTTGTTCCAGAGGTCAAAACGCAGTTTTTTCATGGCAGCGCTGGGCCCTACCAGCCGCCTTGTCATGAAATAGTAGGCCCGTCTCAACTGGTAGCTCAGCGCAAAATATCGGGTGGTGGATTCACCTGTGAACCCTTTTTTTCTGAGATAGCGGAAGGCATCATTGGCAAAGGGAACTTTGATGAAATCGTCGCCTGCAGCGATCTGGTCTGTGATGAGTTTGTCAAATTGCGCACGGTAACGGTAAAAGAAATCGAATAAATATGCTGCCTGAACCAGTTGCCGATCCTTTTCACCGAAAGCGTTGATGTCTGAAGACCCGCTTGCTTCAATGAGGTCGATCCGTTTTCTTATTTCAACGACGGTCTTTTCCAATCGATTTTTTCTGGGGCTGGCCGATGTCAATCCTGACAGTTTCAGATCCACATCCGCCCGTGCATCATCAAAGGGATTCGCCAGAATTGCATCGTAGACAAGCGCAAAGAAATTTCGGATATGCGGTTCCAATTTTCGTTGTTTTGCCATGGTCACCAAGCGTAGACTGTTAGGCATTTAGCAGCCAACAGTCTGAATTTCATACCCCCTTTGGGGTTTATGTGTGCACCACATGTAAGCACACTATACAAAAAATGTCTACCAACTCGCTATGCACGTATGCTCAAATGATAGCCTACCTATGAAATAGCAAATGATATCGATAGGATATCGATGACACCAGTTTATTGGCATGATTTTTGTTAGTTAAAACAGAACAGAAGATCCGATAGTTGAACCTACTATCTGGGTTTGACGCTTTTACACCCAAAAACATGAGGTGCCAGATGGAAAATACGATTATTGAACAGCTCTTGAAAATAAAGGAAAAAAACAACACGCAGGAATACGCCGGCAAGGAAAGGCGCAGGGAAGATGACCCGGCGTACTTCGGCCATTTTTCTCTGGAAGGATTGGAGAGAAGACAGACGGGAAGTATTTTTTCCTAAACTGTGTGTTTAAACTGTTTCATCAGGGCCCCTGTCGTCACCGGCGGGGGTCTTTTTTTTGGGTTGCGGAATCCCCTTCGAGATAAAAATAGCTCAGTTCAGGTATAAATTAAGACTTGCTATTTGTCGTGAAAAAGATACCCTTCCTTTTCTTTATTAATCGAGAATCGAAAACGACATTAGCAAGGAGTGTATCATGGATATTGATCTTAAGCTGGATGGGAATAATCTGTATCGAGAAGAATCGTTTACTGATCTGAAAACCGGAGCTGTCCGAAGACTGACGCCAGTGAAAGAAGACGGATCCAAGGATGAAAGCCGTGAACCGATCTTTATGGCGCAAACGCAACTGATGTCTCCCAACGGACCCTTGCCGGTAAGCTGCATGATCGAGGTGGCGACCTTGTCGGAAGCGGTCAAGAAGTTTCCGGAGCTTGTCAAAAAAGAAGTCGAAAGAATCATCGCCTTAGCCCAAAAAGCCCAGCAGGAAGAAGCTTCGCGCATTATCGTTCCCGGTCAAAGCTGATAGCTGCAGGAGCGGTTCAAAAGAACCCGCAACGACATACTCAAAAAAGCGTGAAAAGCCAGCCAAATGAACCGCAACAGCGAGCGCATTCCCCTTGGGTTCTGCCGTTCGGCGGTGCTTCGCATGCCGCGGGGTTAGCGAGCGAATCTAAATTGCCGTAGCATAAAGACGACAAGGCGCAACCAGTGTACGAGGAAAATACATGACACCGGAACCGTTCTCACGATTTTTTGATCAATCCGACATCATCATTGGGGAAGGTGCTGTTATAGAGCGTCTACGACGCGATACCGAATGGGAGCTCGATCCCTATGTTGTCAATGCGGCGTTCATCTATGACGAAAAGAAACGGGCCGCAATAGAGACCATCTATCGACAGTACCTGGACATTGGTTTGGCATCCGGTTTGCCGCTGCTTCTGTCGACCCCCACATGGCGCGCCAGCAGGGAGCGAATCAAAACAGCCGGTTATGAGGACAGGGCGGTCAACGAAGATAATTTTCGATTTTTGGACAACCTGCGCAGAAGCTATGGTATCTATGGGGACAAGGTTGCCATTTGCGGACTGATGAGTTGTCGTGGGGATGCCTATAATCCGTCTGAGAGACTTTCTGAGCAGAAGGCCCAAGCGTTTCACACCTGGCAGGCCCAGAAACTGGCGCAAAGCGGTGTGGACTTTCTATTGGCCTCGACGCTGCCTGCCCTGAGCGAGGCGACTGGGCTTGCGGCGGCCCAAGCGGCTACCGGAAAACCTTATATTATCAGCTTTGTGTTTCGTTCGCAAGGCACCCTGCTGGATGGCACCCCTATAAAGGATGCCGTCGCCGCCATCGACGCCCAAATCGACCCGAAACCGCTGGCATACATGTGCAATTGCACCCACGCATCCATTTTCAGATCGGCGATGATGCAGGAAACGAATGTTTCACCCCTCGTCAGAAAACGGGTTGTCGGACTGCTCGCCAATACGGCCGCCCTTGAACCCGAAGAACTGGACAGTAGCGAAGATCTGGTGGCGGAGGCGCCCGAAATATTTGGTCGCGATGTGGCGCTTTTGCACAGGGAGTTTGGGATGAAAATCCTGGGTGGTTGCTGTGGCACGGACCAGCGGCATATTCAGTCTCTTGCGAGCCATTTTACCAGAGGCGAGCGTATCTGATCTGAACTGAGCGATTTTTCCCGCAGAGATTGGTGCAGATCGAGATAAAAACCCCTCAGCTCAGGTCTAAATTAGAAAACATTACTGGTAGACTAGTACAGCAACCGCTGTCACAATCAGCAAATAGATAATGCTTAGTAAGGCACCCGCTCTGATGTAATCAAGACTGCTATAACCCCCGGGCCCCATATAAAGTGCATTGACTTGATGTGTCGGCAGCAAAAAGGCATTCGAGGCTGACAGACCGACGACAAGAGCCGCCAAACGTGGATCAATGCCCACACTCCCAGCCATGTCGACAACCAGAGGTACCAATAATACGGTTGCGCCCACATTGGATACAACCAGCGTAAGGGCGGTGGTCAGAAAAGCAACGATAAAAAAGAAAAAACTGGGTGATGGTGTACCAATCAGGGCAAGAAGATGGTACGCCAGCCACGGGGCCGCCTGGGTTTTCTGCATTGCCAACCCAAGAGGTATAAGGCCGCTTAACAGAAATACCGTGCGCCAATCAACACCCTGATAGGCTTCGTCGATACTGAGAACGTTGGATAGGATCATTCCCAAAGCACCGGTCATGAGGCAAATAGAAATCGGAAACGACGTAAAAATCACCATCGCGGTAGCCAGACCAAAACAACCGATGGCAGCCCAGGCTTTTTTCGTAAGCGGCACTTCATGATGCAAGGGCTGGGCGAACAGCAGGTCTCTTTTTGGGCGCATCCGCTGAAAGCTCTCCCACTTGCCATGCATTAAAATGACATCGCCTGCTTCCAGCACACGTGAACCCAGTTTTCGATAGTGAATTTGCCCCTGGTGAACGATGGATAGCGGTGCCATTAGATGGTTATGACGGAAGCGAACGTCGATCATCGTTTTGCCTATAAAAGAAGAGTGAGGAGATATGATAGCCTCTACAACACCAGAAAAATCTCTTGAAAGCGCATCCGCAAAAACTTCGAGTTCAGGTTTAATCCTGAAACCAAACGCTTGTGCAGCCTGTTGCACCTGTTCTTGCGACCCGTATGCCGCGAAAACGGATCCTGGTACGATGTTTAAGTCACGATCCGGAGGGATGATTTTATGCCGCCCCTTGTCAAAAGATAAGGCCACGGCATGGATATTGTAATCATCACATAGTTCCAAAATTTTCGGGTCTAGCTTATTGTCGGCAGGACTTTGGAGCTCAAAGAGTCTGGACAGTTCGGGGTAATAGATCAGCGGATCGATTCCCTCATCTAGCGCTTGATGGTCTTTTTGCGTTTTGTGAGGCAGGACGATATGGCCCAGAATGAGAAAATAAATGATACCGGTCAGAACGATTGCTATACCGGCTGGCGTAACACTGAAAAGCCTGAAAGGCGCAAGGTTGAAAGGCCTTATGAGATCGTTTAGCATTATCAATGGGCTAGACCCGACCAGGGTAATGGTGCCTCCCAAGATAGCTGAAAATCCAATCGGCATGAGCAGTTGCGAAATAGGTGTGTTCGTCTTTCTTGAAATCCGCTGTATCGCCGGCAGGAAAAGGGCAGCCGCACCGACGTTCTGCATAAAGCTGGAAATAACGGCCACAGTTCCTGACAACAATATGATCATACGGCGCCGACTGGCGCCAGCGAGCTTTAGAAGCGGCTGGACTCCCCGTGAAATGACACCGGTATGATCCAAACCGCGGCCTATGATAATCACTGCGATTATCGAAATTACAGCCGTGCTAGACAAGCCCTGAAAGGTTTCCCTACTATCGATCAACCCCATGATTGGAAGCACCAACATGACAAGGATGGCAACAACGTCGACGCGCAGCCATTCAGTGATGAAAAGTATAGTGGTGACTATCACAACACCTAAGACCATGGCTATTTGCATTGTGAATTCAGGAGCTTCCACGATTTTTTCTCCCTTTTGTACCAACTATTTGCAAAACCACAAAATGGATGGTGACTTGAAATCCACAAGTCCCAAGCATGTTGCAGGTTAAGCCAGAGTTCTGGAGAATTGCCGAAAAGCCGAGACAATCTCACCTGCCGGCCTTATCTTCCGTAAAGTACCGCGATAATCGTTGCTTCACCTGATTTGGCAGCAATGAGATGCGGCGTGGTCGAGAGGTAATACACACTGTCTCCGGGCTGCAGTTCAAATGCATCGGCACCGATTTTGAGCGATACCACGCCTTCCAACACATAAATAAACTCCTCGCCTTCATGGATGGAAACCTCTTCGTCCGGATTTTCTTTCAGTTTGACGATGAGCGCTTCCATATTACGACCTTTGACATCCGGCGCAAGACTCATATAGGAGTAGATTTCTTTTTGGCCCTTTTTTGAGGTTGACCTGGAGACCGCTATCTCTTCATTCTTTCGTGTAATGGAATAGAGTTTATTTCCGACACCCGAGACAATGCGGCCAAAGGCGCTGTCCAACGCTTTGGACAGCTTGATGGAGGTCCCCAACTGTGGTTGAACTTTGTCGTTTTCAAGGTCTTCGAGAAATGTGACTTCGAAACCCGTCAGTCGGGACACCTCTTCGAGAGACAATCCTTTTTCCTGCCTCAAGACACGGATTCGTTCGCCGATACTTTCCAGCGGTTCAACTGACGTTTTGGCAATGTCCCCGGTGAGGTCTTCAAAATAGTCGACATTGATGGGTGGTTTCTGTTTGTTTTCCGGCATGATGTTCTCCTATCCTGTATACTGTTTGTTGTGTTCATTGTGTTCGTTGTGTTTATTGAGTTGTCCTTGGCAAAGAGTATTCAGTTTTCAATATGCCGCCATTCATCAACCCAATCAACCCAAGAAACCCAACAAACTCAATGAACGCTAATTATAAACACTTGGCCCCAATATAGCGCGAAATGACGATGCGTTGCACCTCGGATGTCCCTTCCCCGATATCGAGCAGTTTTTGATCTCGATAAAACCGTTCAACATCATATTCTTTCATCAGACCGTATCCGCCATGAAGTTGAACCGCGTGATTGGCGCTGCGGTACATGACTTCGGAGCAGTAGAGTTTCGCCATGGCGGCCTCTTTTGAGAACGGCAGGTCGTTGTCGCGCAGCCAGCACGCCTTGTAGAGTAGAAGGCGTGCGCATTCGATCTCAACCGCCATGTCCGCCAGTTTGAATGCATTGACTTGGAACGTGGCGATGGGCCTGTTGAACTGCTCTCTTTGATTGCTGTATTTCAATGACATGTCAAAACACCCTTGAGCCCCACCAAGCCCCATGGCACCAATGGAAAGCCTACCGCCGTCCAGGGTCTGCATCATCTGGTGAAATCCGTGCCCCCGCGTACCCAGCAGGTTTTCCTTGGGAACCCGGCAGTCCTTGAAGTAGAGTTCACTCGTATTGGATGCCCGCCACATCATCTTATCGTGCATTTCCCGGGTAGTAAAGCCGGGTGTCCCCGTTTCCACTAGAATACAGGAAAGTTCTGGCTTCCCATCATCGCGGGTACCTGTTTTACACAGAACGGTGACACCGGCCGTTATGTCTGTAGACCCATTGGTAATGAAAATCTTACTGCCGTTGATGACCCACTCGTCGCCATCAAGAACCGCGTGGGTTTTGCTGTTGCTGGCGTCGGAACCTGCATTCGGTTCCGTCAGCCCGAAGCCCCAAAGGGTTTCCCCGCTGCATAGTTTGGGCAGATACTTTTTTTTCTGTTCGTGACTTCCAAAATAATAAATAGGGCCGATTCCCAGCGAGTTGCCGGCTGCCACCGTTGCGGCATGCGAACCATCGACCCGGGCGATCTCTTCGGTTGCAATGATATAGGACACATAGTCCATGCCCTGGCCCCTGTATTGTTCCGATACAAAGATACCAAAAAGTCCTAGTTCTGCCATTTTGGCCATGGTTTCGTACGAAAATGCTTCTTTTTTGTCCAGATCCTGCGCCACGGGCTTGATTTCATTTTCAGCAAAGCTGCGCACGGATTCCCTCAAGATTTCCTGTTCGGTGGATAGACTGAATTCCATTGATAAGCTCCTTTAACCTACTAATAAAGCCGTTAATATTTAGACATGATCAGTTGTAAACATTTAAGATAATTCTCTCAATCCCCGATCTTTTCTCTTAATCCTTGAACCCTTCTTTTCAAGAATACAGGCCTCAGAATTCAGAATTACGAATGTAAAAGCCGCTGGTCCAGGTATGTAAACCGTTTCTTGGTTTTGTTGTTGTTGATCCCCATATGAAGCGCTTTTCTGGTTCCGACGACAACCACAAGATGACTTCCTCTCGTGACGGCAGTATATATCAAATTTCGCTGAAGGAGTATATAATGTTGCGTGAGGATGGGAATGACGACTGCCGGATATTCCGACCCCTGGGATTTATGTACCGAGATGGCGTAGGCCAGAATGATTTCATTGAGTTCCGAAAAGCCGTACAGGATCTGGCGCTGGTCAAAGGAAATCAGAACGGTCTGATTCTCGGAGTGAACGTTTTCGATACGCCCGATATCCCCATTAAATACCAGCTTATCATAGTTGTTCTTTATCTGCATGACCTTGTCGTGGACCCTGAAAATGCTGCTGCCCCGTGAGACGCCCCCTGCTCCTGGGTTAAGGGCTTTTTGAAGTGAATCATTCAGATTTACCGCTCCCACGATGCCTTTGTGCATGGGCGTCAACACCTGTATGTCATCGACGGGCTCGAATCCAAAACGGGTGGGAATTCGATGGGCAACCAGTTCAATGATGGTCTGAAGGACCCGTTCAGGTTCTTCCTGCTCGATAAAATAGAAGTCTGTTGCGGCGTCTGGATCCTCGGGGGGCTCGAGCAGGGGGAATTCACCCTGATTGATCCTGTGTGCATTGGTGATGATCCGGCTTTTTTTGGCCTGCCTGAAGATTTCGGTGAGGGACACCACCGGGATTTGCCGGGACTGAATCATGTCTCCCAACACATGGCCGGGACCCACGGATGGCAGCTGGTTGACATCTCCGACCAGGATGATGGTTGCCTGAACTGGAACCGCTTTCAACAGGGAATACATCAGGTATGTATCGATCATGGAGGCTTCGTCAATGATGAGGGCGTCGCAGTCGAGCGCTGAGGTTTCATTCTTTTGAAAGCCCCCTTTTTGCATGCTGAAATCCAGCAGCCTGTGAATGGTCTTGGCTTCCTGTCCGGTGGCTTCCTGCATTCGTTTTGCGGCTCTTCCGGTGGGCGCAGCCATCAGCACCCGCAGCCGATACCGGCGCATGATTTTCAAGATTGCGTGGATGATGGTCGTTTTACCGGTTCCGGGGCCCCCTGTAATGATGGTCACCTTATTTTCGATGCTTGATTTTATCGCAGACACCTGGTTGGCTGCCAGGCGAATGGCAAAATGTTCTTGCACCCGGTCCATTTCTCTGGACACATCGATGGGCGGGGCCGCCGGAGGGACTTGGAGCAGCATTTTAACTCTTGAGGCGATGCCGGTTTCACACACATGATGCTTTTTCAGATAGACGGCCAGGTTGGTTTGCTGAGCGGTCTCGAGCGGTTCCGAGAGGTCTTCTATGACGATCCGGTTTTCCCCAGACAGCCTGTCCAGGGCGGCCTGGATGGTATTGCTGTCGACGCCCAAAACCTGATTGCATTTTTTTATCAGCAAATCATTTGGATAATAAACGTGTCCGTCATCTGAAAGACCCTGCAGAACATAGATAATGCCTGCCTCGGCCCGCAATTCAGAGTTTTTTGGAAATCCGAGTTTTTCGGCAATCCGGTCGGCAATCACAAAGCCGATACCAAAAATATCCATGCATAGGCGATACGGATTCTGCTGAACAATGGCAATGGACCGGTTTTGGTAGGTTTTAAATATTTTGGTGGCATATCCGGTGCTGACACCATGAGACTGCAGAAACAGCATGACCTCGCGGATTTTTTTCTGATCTTTCCAGGCCTGCTGGATAAGAGCGATACGTTTTGCTCCGATTCCCTCGACTTTTTGCAGGCGTTGTATCTGATGTTCGATGACATCGAGGGTCTTTTCCCCGAACTTGTCGACAATACGGTCGGCCATTTTAGGACCCAGGCCTTTTATCAACCCGGATCCCAGATATTTTCGAATGCCGTAAACAGTCGCTGGAACGGTGGTCTGATAAGAATGTATCTTGAATTGATCACCGTATTTCGGATGATGGCCCCATTCCCCTTTCAGGTCCAGGATCTCTCCGGGGGAAGGTGAGGGAATGTTTCCGACGATGGTAACGAGATCCCAATGGCCGAGCACTTTTAACTTGGCAATGGTGAAACCCGTGTCTTTATTGGTGTAGGTGATTCGTTCAATTTGCCCGCTCAATTCGATCATGTCAGCCTTCTTGTCGTGTTTTTTCTCCTAACCCGAATATGTCACGTACCTGACGGATCCATTGACAAGGCATTCATACGCCACTCTCTCAGCCGGTGAGAATTGAAAAGGTTCTTGCGATCCGGCGGGGTGAACCGCAACAGCGAGCACATTCCCCGGGGGTTCTGCCGTTCGGCAGAACATTCCTCGCAGTATGCTGTGAGGTTCTTCAATTCTAGATCCCTAGGTTTTTTGATACCCATTCCGGTACCTGGACGTTTTTTAGCTTTTTTTTCGGTGGTATATAGCATTTGATGTCGATGACCGGGGACCCCTCGAACGCATCGATCTCATCGATGCGGATTCGTTTGGATGTAATGGAAATAATCCTGCATAAGGACATGGCCAGGAGATTGGGTCTGACCGGTGCATGGGTTGCAAACACCCCTGTCAAGGGATTCTGCTCGTTTTTTCTCGGGTGAACGCGCCTTATGCTTCTCTTTTCCGGGGTGTCGTTCTGATGGAACCAGTAAAGGACATGGATGTGTGAAAAGCCTTCCAATCCCAGAAGTGCGTCGCTGAAGTCGTCACAGATATCGATTTCGGTCATTTCATTTGATTTTATAATAAATCCAATGGGATAAATCTTATAGCATGTTTTCATGGGCGTCCTCCTGCCAGTCCGGATGCATGCGGGCATCATCAAATTGCAATGGTATTGCATGACAAAAATAGGCTACATTGTCAATATATTGTATTGGTTATTGACTATTCCCTCAATATATGGCATACAGAGATCAAAACAAAACAGCACCTTGAACCGCAACAGCGAGCGCATTTCCCAATGAGTGGCAGCCTACGTGTCGACACAGAGCGGCGTCAGTTGAACAGACAAGACGGTGGCTTCAGCCGAAGACAGTTATTGAAATATTTCTGTATGATGACCGGTGGCGGACTTCTTGGGCTTCTTGGCGTCTCCAAAGGCTTTGCTGCTCAAAACATTCGCTCCTGGGAGGATCCATACCCCAGAATTGCTCTGATTATCGATGACATCGGTTACAACAGGTCGCTGGCCGGGCAATTTGTCGAGCTGAATGAAAGCCTGACCTTTTCCATCCTGCCGCATGTGCCCTACTCCCGGGAACTTGCTTTTGAGCTCCATGATCGGGGGTATGAAGTGATGTTGCATCAGCCCATGGAACCCTACAGCAACTGTTGTGACCCAGGGCCGGGTGCTTTGTTTGTGGGCGATGATGCCCAGCAGATCGAAAGTATCCTGCAGACCAATATCCAGGATATCCCTTTTGCAAAGGGTGTCAACAATCACATGGGTTCCAAGTTTACCGCATCACCCAACGAGATTGGAGCAGCCCTGAAGGTCATCCGATCCAGGGGAATGTTTTTTGTCGACAGTTATACGTCACGTCACTCCCTGGCACATGCGACTGCCAGGCGATACCATATGCCCACCGCCCACCGAAACGTATTTCTCGACAATATCCGCCAAGAATCGGTCATCATGTCCCAACTGGTCAACCTGCAAAATCATGCCCTGCTGTACGGCCGGGCAATCGGGATCGGCCACCCTTTCCCGGAGACGGCCAGGGCCATTGGTCGATTTGCGAAAAGATTGAAGCGATCGAACGTGTCTCTGGTGCCTGTATCTCAAATCCTGTAGAAGCGACGATCTTGCGGCCCATCCTATCGAGGTTTTCGAAAAACAGCCCCTTCCTTGAACTAAAACGGAATTGGGTATTTTTCAAAGGTCTCATATGCATGCAGCGTTTGTTCGCGCAGCTATTCTATGGGGCCAACTCTTTCTCAATCAGTTTGTCGATAGCCGCGAAATTGCGATCTTTTACCCGCTTGCCGTTTAGAAACAGGGTCGGTGTTCCGCTGATGCCGATTTTTTGTCCCTCTCGAATGTCTCGCACAATCATGGAAAGGACATCGTGGGACAGGAGGTCCTTCTTGTATTGTGCCATATCAAGGTCAAAGCTTTCGGCGATTTCATCCAGTTTCTGGTCCGACAACGCTGTCTGGTTGGCAAAGATCTGACTGTGAAATTCCCAGAATTTGCCCTGCTTGTGTGCAGCGAGAGCGGCAATGGAGGCTTGTCTGGCGTTGGGGTGGTTCCGAAGGGGGTATTGTTTGATTACCAGTTTCAGATCCCTGGGGTATTTTGCAAGCAACTGGCTGAATACCGCTTCCATCTTGGCACAGTATTGGCACTCGTAGTCGTCAAAGACGGCAATGGTGACCGGTGCATTTTCAGGCCCTAAAAAGGGAGAGCCTGCCACTGAAATATCGTAAACCTGCTCGATCCGGATGACCTTGAGTTCGTTCGTGACGCTGCTGGTCAAGATCAGGGTTTCGGATTCGGCCGCATATGTCAGACGATCAAAACGCTGGTCGACAGGAATCTCGTTCAGCCGGCGGTTTGCAGGCATGTTGTAAACGACGACTTTTTCAGGCATGAGAACGAAAACCAGCTCTCCATCTCTCGTGCTCTCTACGTCCAGGGGTTGGGATTCCAATTTCATTTGGCCAACAGGGGCCCAGTCAATATCCATGGGCTGTGCAGAAGCCATACTCGAAAAAAGACTCAGCACGGCAAACATGAAAATGCCGCGTATTCCAATACGTTTTTTCATATATATCAATCCTTTCTAATGATAAATTTTGATATCCAATACCGATCGTACCGAATCAAGGTTCTGCTGGTCAAATGATTTTTGCAAACACATCTTTTGCCATGGCGCAACATTGTTGTGCCCAAAAGCATCTTTAACGACCTTATCGCTGGTTTGCACTTGATCTGGCTGCCATTTTTATTTAATCTGAAAGCCATCAAAAACAACTTCGTGATAAGGTTGTTTTGTTTTTTCCGGCATTTTCCGGGTTGGGGTCAAGTTAAACCATGGGTTATGTCTTCAATTTTAAGGATGCCCGCGACTATCAAGAATGGGTCACGAAGACGCGCAGCAAAACTGAAGCCGATCTAGAGAACTGCCTCATGATCGATATGCTGAAACCGATTCGAGGTGAGTCCCTGCTCGATATCGGATGCGGCACCGGTGCCAGCATCAAACCCTTTTATGAAAAGGGACTGCAGGTCACGGGCATCGATCCTTCGCCTTACATGCTCGACATCGCCGCGAAGCTTTTCGGTCATCGGGTCGAATTTTACCGGGGGTTTGCCGAAGATCTTCCCTTTGACGACAACTCATTCAACCATGCCAGTCTGGTGACCACATTGGAGTTTGTGGAAGATCCGCATAAGGCGATAGCGGAAGCTTGTCGGGTGGCAAAGGACCGCATTTTTTTGGGTGTCCTGAACCGCTACGCCCTGAAAGGGATTGAACGGCGTCTGAGGGGCATTTTCCACCATACCATTTACAACCGGGCACGCTTTTACAGTGTCTGGGAACTCAAAAGTATGATCCGCGAGATACTGGGGGAAACAGTTCCTATTTCCTGGCGAACCGTGAGTCAGTTTCCTGTGTCCTCCGGAAAGATCATCTGCAATCTTGAGAAGTCGGAAATCGTTCAACGCTTTCCATTTGGTAGCTTTGCCGGAATGGTGGTCTCACTGGTTCCCCGATTCAGGACCCGACCCATGACACTGCGTCACCATAGAAGCCAGTCGTCTACTAGTATCGTGACGTCATAACCAATGGTGTTAGGTATTAGGTTTTAGGTGCCTAACACTTAAAACATAACACCTAAAACCCTTAAGAGATATCCATGCAAGCCTATCTTTTCGAGAGCCTGGCAGACAAGCGGGTACAGTGCAACCTGTGTCATCATCGCTGTGTGATTAAGAACGGCAAACGCGGCATTTGCCAGGTCAGGCAGAACAGTGACGGCACGCTCGTGTCCTTGGTTTATGGCAAGGTGGTGGCGCGGCATGTCGATCCGATCGAGAAAAAACCCCTGTTTCATTTTTATCCGGGCAGTCTTTCCTATTCCATCGCAACGGTGGGATGTAATTTTAGATGTAAATTCTGCCAGAATGCCGATATTGCCCAACTGCCGGCAGACCACCAGGGTGCCATAATCGGAAACGTCGTAACACCGGACGACATCGTGGCCGCTGCCAAAGAAAACAACTGCCGTTCGATTGCCTATACCTATACGGAGCCCACCGTATATTTTGAATTCGCGCACGATACCGCCAGGCTCGCGCATGAACAGGGCCTGTTGAATCTGTTCGTGACCAACGGCTATATGACCGCTGAAGCGCTGGACATGATCGGCCCTTATCTGGATGCCGCCAATGTCGACTTGAAAGCCTTCAATGATGACTATTATAAAACCTATTGTGGCGCCAGGCTGGCAGGGGTGAAAGAGACCCTTGTCTCCATGAAATCACGGGCTGTTTTCCTCGAGATCACGACCCTCATTGTTCCGGGCTTGAATGACGACCCAGTGGAACTTGCGGATCTGGCAGGGTTCATTGCAACGGAAATTGGAACCGACACGCCCTGGCACATCAGCCGGTTTCATCCCACCTACAAGCTGAAGGATCGACCTGCCACCCCGGTTCAAACCTTGATGACCGCCCACAAAATCGGAATCCGTGCCGGCTTGAAGTACGTCTATACAGGCAATGTTCCCGGAGAGGAGAGCGAGAAGACCTTTTGTTATGCCTGTGGCAAGGTTCTCATCGACCGATGGGGGTTCAACGTCAGCAATTACGCCATCGTGGGCGGCAAATGCAAATACTGCGGGGCGGTGATTGACGGGGTGGGGTTGTAAAAAATTTGCGCAGCAAATTTATTCGTATATTTCCAACCCGTTCAGTAGATCCATCAAATCAGCTTCGTATTCATTCAACAGCGTCTGCCCGGTATAGGCCATTACCTGGACGGCGCCGACTTTTCCGGAATAGTAGTAATTGATGTAGGACACCGGTATTCCCCGAATGGTCGCATCCATTTTCAGACAGAGTATCTTTTTGTCATTGACAGTTCTCTTTTCTTCAAAGGATATGCGAGTGTCCGGGGCGATCTTTTTAGCGTTGGCAATGGCGGCAACTCTCAGGGTTTCGAGGGGAATCTGAATCCTTTCCGGAATGATCACGATATACCGGTCGCCTTCGGCGTGGGTGAGTTCATATTCCGCGGAAGCATTGTCGATGTCTCGATCGACGATCCATTTGCTCTGGTCGTACCAGAGTCCATAGTTGACGCGCTTTCCCCTGATGAGCGTCGTGGCGGATTTTGGTTTGAAGAACTGCGGCAGTTGGCCGTCTCCCGCTGATGATGTCTCTCGTTCCTCTGAATAATGCCATGTTCCGTTGGCATTGAGAATGACATCTCTTCCGTCCGCCGTTGTTGCCGTGATCTCCTGGGAAATGCTCTGGGAAACATTGAGGCAAAAAAGCCACAGCGACATGATGACCAGTGGTTTCATCCAAGGTTTCATTTGTCGATACTCCTGTCCAAACACGGTATAATGCATCGATAATCTTGTAAACCGTTTTTTCATCCAAGGTTGTCGATGAGATGTACCCAGATCTTGATCGAGGAGGGTTCGCAAAAAAAACGTAGGCCTACCAGTGGATCTGTCGAGGCTTCACAATATGGCTTGTCAAATGGGTGCAGATATCGGAGAATAACATCATGAAAAAGATGCCGTTGCGAATGTTACAATACGATAGACATGAAAAAGCGTGTTGAAAACCCACTGGTGAGTGTGGTCATCCCCACCTATAACAGGGGCTGGTGTCTGAATGATGCCGTTGATTCGGTCTTTTCTCAGACCTATGGAAGATATGAACTGATCGTTGTGGACGACGGATCTACGGACGATACGAAAAAGCGCTTATCCCGATACAACGACCTGACCGTCATTACCCAGCACAACCGTGGCGTCAGCGCCGCCCGCAACAGAGGCATTGCATCATCCAAGGGAGACTTGATCGCATTTCTCGATTCAGACGATCTCTGGCTGCCTGAAAAGCTTCGCGCACAGGTTGCCTTTTTTCAGGCCAACCCTGAGGCGCTGGTGTGTCAGACGCAGGAAACATGGATCAGGAATGGTCGGCGGATACATCCCAAAAACCGGCACAAGAAACAATCGGGATATTTTTTTGAACGATCCCTTGATCTGTGCCTCGTGAGCCCTTCGGCGGTTATGATCAAGACATCTCTTTTTGAGACGCTGGGCCTTTTCGACGAGGGCCTCCCGGCGTGTGAGGATTACGATCTATGGCTCAGGGTCGGTGCCAGCATTCCGATCTTCCTCATTGACCAAGCGCTTGTTATCAAAAGAGGCGGACATGCCGATCAGTTGTCATCCAATGACGCGCTGGACAAATATCGCATTCGATCGATCAAAAAACTGCTGGCAAGCGACACCCTTTCCCATAACCAGCGAGAAGCTGCCCTGGCTGTGCTTCGAAAGAAGTGTCAGATATATGCCAGCGGATGTAAAAAACGTGGGAAACTCGAGGAAATGACCTATTACCTGACCCTGTCAGGAACCTTTGAACCACCACAGACAGCCATCAGTTTATCGCATAGAAAAGGAGGGGGGTGAATGGAAAACTTCAAGGAATACGAACAATATGACGGTCTGGGGCTGGCGGAATTGGTCCGCAAAAAAGAGCTAAGTCCTGAAGCTTTGTGCGAAGCCGCCATCGAGAGGATTGAATCCATCAATCCCACAATCAACGCCGTCATTACACCCATGTTTGACAAGGCAAGGGTCGCAGCAAAAGAGATGAAACCCAAGGGCCCTTTTGCCGGGGTTCCGTTTCTACTGAAGGACCTTCTGGCTGCCTATGCCGGTGTGACGCTCAACAATGGTTGCAAGGGTCTTCGCAACTACGTGCCGGCCTATGACAGCGAACTGGTGAAACGTTTCAAGCGCGCGGGTGTCAATGTACTGGGGAAAACCAATACCCCTGAGTTCGGCCTGGTAGCCTACACGGAACCGGAACTGCATGGACCAACCCGCAATCCATGGAATACCGATCATACGCCAGGTGGTTCCAGCGGGGGATCTGCAGCAGCCGTCGCCAGCGGAATGGTTCCCCTGGCATCCGGGGGCGACGGTGGTGGATCCATACGCATCCCATCTTCATGCTGCGGGCTTTTCGGTCTGAAGCCGACCCGCGGGAGGACCCCCACCGGACCGGATTACGGGGAACTGTGGGAGGGGGCTACCATCGAGCATGTCATCACGCGGAGCGTGAGGGACAGTGCCGCCATGCTGGATGCCACGTGTGCTCCCGACCTGGGCGCGCCCTATATTATCCAGCAGCCTGAGAGACCTTATATGGATGAAATTGAGCGAGAACCGGGCAAACTGCGAATAGCCTTCAATACGCGCTCACCCATAGAAATGTCGGTACATCCGGATATTGTCAAGGCGACACTGGAAACCGCCCTGATGCTTCAAAAACTGGGTCATGATGTGAATGAGGATGCGCCGGAGGTCGATGGCCGATCTCTGGCCCTGACCTATTTTTCCATGTACTACGGAGAAGTGGCGGCAGACATCGATGAGCTTGCGGGTGTGTTGGGTCGCGAGGTCGGCCATGACGATGTGGAAACCCTTACGTGGACGCTTGGAATGCTCGGGAGGGCCACGTCGGCCTTTTCGTTTGTCAAGGCCATCCGCAAGTGGGGTCAGGCCTCAAGGGCTATGGCCCGGTTTCACGAGACGTATGACGTCTATCTGACACCCACCATGGCCCATCCGCCCATTCGGGTGGGTGCCCTCAAGCTGAAGCCATTGGAACAGGTCGCGTTGAAAATGGTGAACAGACTTGGTTTGGGGCGGCTCTTGAAACGAACCGGCATCGTGGAGAAACTCGCCATGGAAAATCTATCCAAAACGCCTTTCACGCAGTTGGCCAATTTTACGGGACAGCCGGCCATGTCTGTTCCCCTGCATTGGACATCCGAAGGCCTGCCCTGCGGTATGCAGTTCATGGCGCCCATGGGGGATGAAGCAACGCTTTTCCGATTGGCCAGACAGCTGGAAGTGGAAAAACCCTGGTTTAATAAGCGGCCGGGCCATAGCATGGCATAAACGAAGCGTCCGTAATGTTTTCAAAAAAGGAGACCGTCAATGAGTAAACCCAGCAAAGAAAATCGTAGAGAAAAAGTGATCGGTGTTTTGAACAAGGCAAGAGCTATGGAGCTTCAGGCAATCCACCAGTACATGAACCAGCATTACAACCTGGACGACAAGGATTATGGTGAAATGGCCGCCAATATGAAGCTGATCGCCATCGATGAAATGCGGCACGCCGAGATGTTTGCCGAACGCATCAAGGAACTCGGGGGCGAGCCGACCACCGAGAGCTTCGGGCCCGTAAAGAAAGGCCAGGCTGTAGAGGTTATCTTCAAACATGATGCCGGCCAGGAGGACGATGCCATCGATGCATACAACCAGTTTCTGCTGATTTGCAGGGACAACGGCGACAGCATCAGCATGAAGCTTTTCGAGGATATCATCAACGACGAACAGATCCATTTCAACTATTTCGACAATGTTCAGGATCACATCGAAAAACTGGGCGATGTATACCTTTCCAAGATTGCCGGCACGCCCTCATCGACGGGGCTGCTGCCCCAGGGCTTTGCAGTGGCCAAGGCATGAAGGTAGACGGCAAACAGATGCGCCCCATCTGGCTGGATGAAAACAGCCAGACCGTCAAGGTCATCGATCAGCGGCAGCTACCCCACAGACTGGTTATCGCAGAGCTAACGACAGTGGACAAGGTGATTTCCGCCATTCAGGCCATGTTCGTTCGGGGCGCACCGCTCATCGGCGCCACAGGGGCTTACGGTGTCTACGTGGCTGCATCGAACACCCTGGCGTCGCCGGGCGACGAAGCATTGTTTTTGACGGAATGTGATCGGATCAAATCGGCCAGACCCACGGCAGTCAATCTTGCCTGGGCCATCGACATGGTTCTGACGGAGGTATCGCGAAAAGAGCATCCTGCCGATAAGATTGCGGCAGCCAAGGCCGCCGCAGCCCACATTGCGGAGCAGGAGGCGCAGAACTGTCGAAAAATCGGTGAGGCCGGCTTAACGCTGGTAGCGGCCGTCAGCGCGGCCAAAAAGGGCCATACGGTTCAGATCCTCACCCATTGCAACGCCGGCTGGCTGGCATGTGTGGAATACGGCACGGCAACCGCTCCCATCTACGCGGCCTTTGAAAAGGGAATCGATGTGCATGTCTGGGTCGATGAAACACGTCCCTTGAACCAGGGTTCCAGGCTTACGGCATGGGAGCTGGGAAAGCACGGCATCAAGCACACCATCGTGACCGATAATGCCGGTGGCCATCTCATGCAGCACGGGATGGTGGACATGGTAATTGTGGGAACCGACAGAACCACCCGCACCGGGGATGTGGCCAATAAAATCGGAACCTATCTTAAGGCCTTGGCCGCCAAAGACAATGACATCCCTTTCTATGTGGCCCTGCCGTCCAGCACCTTTGACTGGCAGGCATTGGATGGCTTGAAAGATATACCCATCGAAGAAAGGCATGCCGACGAAGTCCGTTATGTCCAGGGAGCTCACGCGGGGTCTCTAATCAAGGTCCTGATTGCGCCGCCTGACAGCCCTGCCGCCAATCCGGCCTTTGATGTGACCCCGTCTAGACTCGTTACAGGGCTCATAACGGAGCGAGGGGTCTGCAGCGCTGACGAGGCGGATATATTGAGACTGTTTCCGGAAAGGCGACCTAAAACGGCCTAACCGTTCAATCACAAGCACCAAGAATAAAAAGAACGCAGGTCTGAGACCTTAGAGTACTAACGATTTTCGGGGCAATTTAACCCCTTTCAGGGGTTCAATAAATACCGGCCCCTCTGGGGTCGGATATTTATTTTGGGTGACTTGAATGCGTAAGTGGATACTGCCATTCGAAGACATCGGGCAGACGGATGTGGCCGTGGCCGGGGGAAAGGGTGCCAATCTCGGGGCTCTTGTTGGCAAGGATTTCCCGGTGCCGCCCGGGTTTGTTGTCTGTGCAGACGCCTGCCGGTCCTTTTTCAGGGAGATTGATATCCAGCAGGAGGTGGCGCAATTTGCAAACACCCACCCTGATACCTGGGGCAATCGTTGCGCAACAGTCCAGAAAAGGATTCATGCCGCGGACATGGGCACGGCGCTCTCTGCTGCCATCCTGTCCGCCCATGCAGATCTAATGGCAGGTCGGAAACCTGAAACCCTGTGTGCGGTTCGAAGCTCAGCCACCGCAGAAGATCTCGGTGATGCCAGCTTTGCCGGGCAGCACGCCACCTACTACTACGTCGAAAATACGCATCTTCTTTCCATGATCAAACACTGCTGGGCCTCCCTGTTTCATCCTGCGGCGGTTTCATACCGTTCAACGCAGGGCATGGATCATGCCTCTGTCTGGATGGCGGTAATCGTTCAGGAAATGATTGCTTCTGAAATTTCCGGTGTCACCTTTACGGCGGATCCGGTTTCAGGTTTGCGGGATAAGATCGTTACGGAATCGAGCTGGGGTATGGGTGCCGCCATCGTGGACGGGCGGGTAACACCGGACCATTATGTGGTGGAACGATCGGATTTGTCCTGTGGGAATACGTCCTGCAAGATTCTTGAGCGGCGGATTGCCGATAAACGTTTCATGGTTCCAGCCAACCTGGCCGTTGGATCCGAGACCCGTCTCCAGGCGGTTTCCCATGAAATGAGATATAAAGCCCCGCAAGCTCATGGACGCGCTCAAGACAATGCCAGAGTCTGAGGCGTTCCAGGTCATGCTGCGATATTTTCTAAAAAAAAACGGTCATCGTGGACTTAAAGAGTTGGAGCTGCAATCACCGCGCTGGGAAGAGAACCCGGTCCCGATCCTGGGCATGATTCGCAACGCAATGCTGACGGAGACCGATCCTGCGGAACATGAAAGCAACGTCACTCAAACCCGTTCCGATCTTGAAACAGAAATTAAAAACAGCCTGGCCGTTTTTGCGGGTGAACGGCGCTTTCATTTCAGATTTTGGTATACCTTGCGAACAGCCTATCCGGCCGTTATCCGCCGCATCCTGTTCTGGATCCTGCTCTGTGCCGGCTTTGCATGGCTCCTGGGCGATGGATTACGTCCCGCCTATTTTTGGGGATTTGCCGCTTATGTCGGATTTTATGGCGTCAGTTTCTGGGGATACCAGTTGTTATTTCGGCGCAATATCGGTCTGCTGGGGATCAAGTGGCCATTGAAGAAAGAGGGTTTTAAGCTTTAGGGGAAATATTTTGGTTCTTAATGACGATATCCTCACTTCTCAAACTCTGAATAACACAATTTCTTGACCCATCTCTCATAGAGAGAAATGGTGTTGTTTCGTATTCCCTAAAGAATGGAATGCGGGGTTTGACCAAGCCTTTGGGAGAAAAATAATGGATTTACAAAGAAAGAGAAAGACAAACTATTTTTGTGACTTACTGCTAAATAGAAGCAGCAGATGTTATCTCCTGTCAGCGATCGCCTTCGCCCTTTGGATTGTCATAACAATGCTCGCTGCCGGCTGCAACGGAGGCAAAGATGGCGATGATATGGTCGTCAGTAATCAACCGCCCGGCGCCGGCTTCACGGCAGATCCAACCAAGGGCGCATTACCGTTGATGGTATCCTTTGATGCTAACATCTCCTTCGATTATGATGGTACTATCGTGTCGTATGAATGGGATTTCGGTGATGGCACCGGCGGCAGCGGGAATCCAATCAGCCATGAATACTTAGACACAGGAATCTTTACGGTCACATTGATAGTGACCGACAACCAGGGTGAAGAGGCTGAAGCAAATACTGCTATCGAGGTAAACCGGACAATTTGGACCTTCGTTGTCGACAAACCAATTTACTACGCTTCACCTGCAATAGGGGAAGATGGTACGGTCTACTTCGCCACAGGCATACTTATCCATACGAGCTATGGAAGCCTCTATGCGGTTTCGCCGGAAGGCACACTTAAATGGAAGTTCGATTTGGACAACAACAGCGACGACGACAACTTCTGGACCAATGACAACAACGGTGCCTCGCCGGCCATTGATGCAAACGGAACGATTTATCTTATGGACCATCGGAACGTACTCTACGCTCTCAATCCGGACGGAACCCTGAAGTGGAAAAATAACACTTACGAAAGCGATGCGCCATGGCATATTGGGCAGAAAACGCCGGCCATCGGCGCCGATGGTACACTCTATGTTTGCGCAGGTCTTACACTTTACGCGCTCGACCCTGAAAATGGTCAGGAAAAATGGCAGCTTGCGAACCTGCGTGGCGGCAATGTCTGTGCAGTATCGGCTGTGGTCGGGTCTGACGGCACGATCTACATTGCATCCAATGATAGGTTTTATGCAGTCAATCCCGACGGCACGCCAAAGTGGCCGTCGCCGTTTCAGCTTCTGTACGAAGACGAAAAATCGTTCTCTTCCCCCGCCATCGGTGCTGACGGCACGATCTACTTCGGGGCCGAGGGAACGGCTAGCCTACATCGCGAAGAAGGCTATCTCTATGCCGTTAATCCGGACGGTACTGAAAAGTGGCGGTACGTTGTTCCCGGCAGGCGTCCTGTGCGAGCGTCGCCGGCCATTGCGCCCGATGGAACGATCTATGTGACCACAAAGGCTTATTGGGATGATGGTAAAGAACCGGCCTTGTGTCTGGCACTAGATCCGGATGATGGTTCACTCAAGTGGCGTTATGAAATCGACCCAAAAGAAGGGATCCCGGTGGCACAGGATTCCTACACATCGCCGGCTGTCGGGGTTGACGGCACGCTCTTCTTCGCCGCGGAAAACAACTACATCTATGCGCTCAATCCAGACGGTACGCTCAAATGGAAAGAGGATACCACCAACGGCATTAACTGGTCATCGCCGGCCATTATTTCCGACGGCACGCTTTACATTGGCGGTCACCACAATACGCTGGAAATTGAGTGGGCCGGTAAGCTGATGGCGATCAGAACCGAGAGTTACGGGCTTGCTGACTCGTCGTGGCCGAAGTTTCGAAATGATAACAGCAATACGGGTAGGTTTTAACCTTAACGTAGATAATCAATTTTATTTGGGCTTGACTTTTGTCTCTGCCTGTCCTTTAAATTCCGCCATGCTGACGGATTTGGAAAAACAGGTGATTGCATCGGTGCAGGGAGATTTACCCGCTTCGTCCCACCCCTACAGTGAAATCGCTGCCGGTCTGGGTGTTTCGGAAGCGCTGGTGTTGCAGACACTTAAGGACCTCCTTGACAGGGGTGTTATTCGAAGGTTTGGTGCCACCATCCGGCACCAGCGTTCCGGGTTCAAGGCCAATGCCATGGTGGCCTGGTGTGTGGATGAGGCGCGTGTCGAGGACGTCGGAGAGGTCTTTGCCGCATTCACGGAAGTATCCCACTGTTACCGTCGAGACCCGGCAGACGGTTGGCCCTATAATCTATACACCATGGTACATGCTAATGACGAGACAGCTTGTCGAGCGATTGCACTCAGGATGTCGGAAAAAGCCGCCGTGACGGATTACAGCCTCCTTTTCAGCCGCAAAGAATTGAAAAAAACCTCCATGGCGTACTTTGCGGATGAGGATGAATAAAAACATTCCTCGCAGCTTGCTGCGAGGTTCTTCAAGCCTTGGATCCTTTTTCAAGGGTAAAGTAACAATGATGATGACCCCAATGGCCTACAACGCCAATACGCGGTATTGTGCAAAAAAATAACCCCCACGTCCTGCTCGTCAATCCATGGATTCATGATTTCGCAGCCTATGATTTTTGGGCTAAACCCATGGGTTTGTTGCAGCTGGCAGCCATTTTGCGGACGCACGGGGTCGACGTCTCCTACATCGACTGCCTGGACCGATTCCACCCCAGGTCCAATTCATCTGCCGCACAGAAAAGACACGGACGCGGCGCATATCTGAAAAAGAGAATTTCCCGACCCGCCGGACTGACGGATGTAGCGCGCCATTTCTCGCGCTATGGCATACCCGTGGAATGGTTTCAGGCGGATCTTTCAAACCTGCCGCGACCCGATCTTGTGCTGGTGACGTCTCTGATGACCTACTGGTATCCGGGTGTCCAGGAGACGATTCAGCAAATCAGGGAGATATTTCCAGACGCACCCATCATGCTAGGAGGTATCTATGCCAGCCTTTGCCGGAAGCATGCCGTGAAACAGAGTGGTGCCGACCGGGTGGTGACCGGGGCAGGCGAAGGCAAGGTGCTCGATCTGATAGCGGATGTTACGGAAGTGGACCTGACGCGTGATTTCAACCCCGAGGACCTCGACACCTACCCCTATCCCGCCTTCGATCTCCAGCATGGGATTCCCTATGTACCGATTCTCACGTCCAGGGGATGTCCTTACGCCTGCACCTACTGCGCTTCTCACTATCTAAATCCAAAGCGTATGAGAAGAAATCCGGAATCGGTGGTATCGGAGATCCAGTACTGGCATCGGGTATATGGTGTGGTGGACTTTGTGTTCTACGACGACGCACTTCTGGTAAATGCCGAGGATCACATCATCCCGATTCTAAAGGGCGTCATGGCGGCCGAGCTTCACATTCGATTTCACACCCCCAATGCGCTTCATGTCCGAGAACTCACCCCGGACATCGCTCGGCTGATGCACACTTCCGGGTTTGAAACCATTCGCCTGGGGGTCGAAACAGCTGCCTTTGAAGATCGAAGCCATTTGGACAAAAAAATTACCCAGACAGAATTTTTAAAATGCACGCGGACCCTAAAGGATGCCGGTTTTCAGAAAAAGCAAGTTGGCGCCTACATCCTCGTGGGGCTGCCGGGACAGTCAACTTCCGAGGTCGTTGACACCATCATGGCTGTAAAATCAACGGATGTGCCGCCCATCATGGCCTATTACACACCCATCCCACACACGGTTCTCTGGGATGAAGCCCTTGCATCATCCCGTTATGATTTGGCATCGGACCCCATATTCACCAACAATGCCATCTTACCCTGTCAAAAAGAAGCTTTTTCGTGGCAGATGTTGACACGCTTGAAGAATCTGATTACCCAGTAGCTAACTCGAATACTTCATGAAATTTCCGGGCTAGCGCAATTGTCAGAATAACGTTTCGAAATCATTGGTTCTTTGGATCTTTAATGGAAAAAATTATCATCATCGGCGGTGGAGGAACAGGCGCGGCGCTGGCGCACGACCTCTCGCTGCGCGGCTTTTCAGTGGCGCTGTTTGAAAAGGGTCCCCTGCTATCGGGAACCACCGGCAGGCATCACGGCCTGTTACACAGCGGGGCGCGGTATGCGGTCACCGACCCGGAAGCGGCCAAGGAGTGCATATCGGAAAACGCCATTCTCAGACAGCTTGCCCCGGATGCACTCGAGCAAAATGGCGGGTTCTTCGTTGCCCTGAACGACGAAGACATGGCATTCCGTAGCGTTTTTTCAGAGGGCTGCGAGGCCTGCAACATAGCCATTCGACCCGTCGATCCTGATATGGCCTTGGCCATGGAACCGGCTCTGAATCCCAAGATCAAATACGCATATGCAGTACCCGATGCCGTAATGGACGCCTGGCGTCTGGCGATGCACTTTTTTGCGACAGCACGTAAAAACGGAGCCCAAATTCATTCCTATGCTGAAATCAAGGAAATCCACTGCACATCCGGCAGGGTGTCCGGTGTCAGAATTTTTGATCATCGGCGCCTTCGTGAAACCGACATCACAGGGGATATCGTGGTCAATGCCGCCGGTCCATGGGCGGGTAAGATCGCCAATCTGGCCAGTGTCGACCTCCCGGTTCACCCGGGCTTTGGAATCATGGTCTCCATCGGTACACGCATTGCCGAACGGGTTCTGAATCGTCTGCACAAACCGGGGGAAGGGGATATTATCGTGCCCCAGCGGATGCTTTCCATCCTGGGGACCTCTTTATGGCTGGGTGAGGACCCGGACGAGCTCGCTTTTCATGAGGACGAAATTGCGAGAATGTTCGACCTGTGCTCGGAAATGGTGCCGGCTGTAAGGGACTTTCCGCCCCATGCAGCCTGGAGTGCAGCACGACCGTTGATCAACGACCAAGACACAGAGAGCCCGCAGGATATCAGCCGCACCTTTGCATGTTACGATCACGGAGAACGAGACGATGTAGCCGGCCTGGTTTCGGTTATCGGCGGCAAAGCCACCACGCTGCGTGCTATGGCTGAAAAAACAGCCGACGTCATCTGCAAATTGGTGGGCCGGGAGATAGTCTGTGAAACAAAAACACGCAAATTGCTGCATTACCGGGAATTTTTCAACTCGAAAATTCCATGAAGGGCCAACCCAGGTAAGGCCCACGATGTCCGACAATGCCAACGACAGGAAAAATGAAGCAAGAAAAAGTCACCTTCAAGATTTCACGCTCTAGACCCGGAACCGCAGACTCACCGCGCTTTCAGACCTTTGAGGTTTCCGTCACCAAGCACATGACCATCCTCGACTGTCTCGAGCAGATACGCGTGCAGCAGGATCCCACACTGATGTATCGCCACTCCTGCCATCACGCCTCTTGTGGCACCTGTGCCTGTAGAATCAACGGAACAGAAATGCTGGCCTGTACCACACGGGTGTGGGATCTTGAAACCGATCAGGTGACTCTCGAGCCCCTGGCAAATTTCGAGCGGATGGGAGATCTGACGGTGGACATGAATTCGTTGTTCAGCGCACTGCCCAAAGACTGGAGCCATGTCCGGGCATCCGATCCAACGCAATCGAATCGCAATGCCGGCGCAGTCGATCCCCTGGAACGATTTGAAAGCTGTATCGAGTGTGGTGCCTGTTATTCAAGCTGTCCCGTGGTTCGGAAAAATGCATCGTTCCTGGGGCCGGCCGTCTTAGCGGCTATTCACGGTCAATATACAAGAACCCATCAAAAAGAAGCGCTCCTCCCGGCAGGGGGCGCATCTGGGGAAGGGAGGTGTGAACGTGCCATCAACTGCAGTCGTGTCTGTCCTGCCGGTGTTCATCCGGCACGCCGCATCATGGATATCCGGAAGCTTTTCGAACTGAACCGCGATAGCGAGCGCATCTAAGATAGATAGGCCCCTCCTGACGTCCCCGAGAACGATAACGTTCAAAGGAAAAACAGCCTATTTTGCCCACAAACACTGGCACGAAACCATGGACGGAGGGTTCAAAGCATATTTCCTGATAGAATTTATGGATAAGGGTGAGGATTTTTTAAAAAAGGCCATGAAGTAAAAAATACGTATCAAAGCGTATAGTAACTGTACACAGTAGGAGGAATCGATTATGTCAAACAACCAGGCACCCAATCCACAGCCCCATGTCTGTCCTCATCAAATATCTTTTTTTCTGGACAACTGGATCCGGCGACTGATTCAGAATCCCCAAAAAATTGTCGGGCCTTACATCCAGGCGGGGGACACGGTCATGGATATGGGATGCGGGCCGGGATATTTTACCATCGACATGGCCAAATTGGTCGGGCCAAAGGGCAGGGTCATTGCCATAGATATCCAGACCAAAATGCTTGAACGGGTCCGAAAAAAGGCTGAAAAACATGGGCTGGGCAATCGGATCGAATATCACAGGGCGGGGACCCACCAAATCGGACTCAATATAAAGGCCGACTTTATTCTGGCATTTTACATGATACATGAGACCCCGGACATACAGCACACACTGGGAGAGTTGAAAACGCTGCTCAAAGACGACGGTAAGATTCTGGCGGTGGAACCCCGGATGCATGTCAGAAAGGACGCGTTTGAGGCGATGATTCAAGCGGCCGAAGGCATCGGCTTGAAAGCGATTGAATTTCCAAGACGCAAAGGCGGAAGGTGGATCGTCTGGGGGCTGTGAAGCCCTGCGTTCATCTCACAGTCCTTTGGGAAGTGGCCGTGATGTGCGCACTATTATGACACCCGGTGCAAATGAAAAGATTGCAAGGCTTGTGCCCATGGTGTAGAATGCCAACATTTTTAAAACAATCACACCAAGGGGAGGGGATAGAAATGAAAATCATTCGTGTTAACATGACAGAAAAATCCATACGATATGAAGATGTTCCACCAGGGTTGCAGGTGCTCGGTGGCCGTGGTCTGACGTCGACCTTGATCGACAAAGAGGTGGTCCCGACATGTGATCCCTTGGGACCGGAAAACAAACTTGTTCTGGCACCGGGTTATCTCAGCGGTACGGTTCTGGTCAATTCAAGCCGCTTGTCCATCGGTGCCAAAAGCCCTTTGACCGGCGGCATAAAAGAGAGCAATGTCGGGGGTACCATAGCCGCCGATTTGGCTCATCTGGGAATAACCGCGATTGTTATCGAGGGTAAATCCGCTAACGAGGGTTATTTTCTTTTGAAAATAGATGAGAAAGGAAGTGCTGAACTTGTCAACGGTGATAAATATAAGGGTCAAAGAACCTATGCGCTCGTGAAAACGTTAAAAGAAACGTTTGGTAACGACATTGGTATTACCTGTATCGGTCCTGCCGGCGACCAGCTGTTGACGGCCGCTTCGATTCAGACCACCGATGCAGACGGTCGACCTTGCCGAGCGGCAGGCCGGGGGGGCTTGGGGGCCGTCATGGGCGCCAAGGGGCTCAAGGCCATTGTGGTTGCCAAAGGGGGGAAACTGACGGATCCACTGGCCGATGAAGATGTGTTCAAGACGGCCGCGCGCAACTTTGCCAAAGCCATCAGAGATGACTCCGGCACAGCGGTCTTGGCTGAGCTGGGATCTGCCATGCTGGTGGCGCCGATCAACGCGGTGGGGGCCTTTCCGACCTGTAATGCCAGAACGGGGCAATTTGATGATTTTGAGAAAATCAGCGGTGAGACAATGGCAGCGGTCATCAAAAAGCGCGGCGGCAAAACGACGCACATGGGCTGCGCCCAGTGCGTTATTCGCTGCTCCAATGAATATGTCGACGAAGCCGGAGACTATGTCACCTCCTCTCTGGAGTATGAGACCATCTGGTCCATGGGGGGTATGATCGGCAACAGCGACCTGGATGCCATCGCGAAACTCGATTTTTTGTGCGACGATATCGGCCTTGATACCATCAGCACCGGTGTGGCCATTGCGGTTGCCATGGATGCCGGGTACAAACCTTTTGGAGATGCGCAGGCGGCCATCGCGATGCTCGAGGCGGTGGCTAAGGGTACGGAAATTGGCAAACTGGTCGGAAACGGCCCCGGAGCGGTTGGCAAGCATTTCAAACACGATCGCGTGCCTGTGATGAAAAACCAGAGTATGGCTGCCTATGACCCTCGTGCCCTGCAGGGTATGGCCGTTACGTATGCGACATCACCCATGGGCGGCGATCACACCGCCGGATGGGTTGTGGCGGACAACATCGAAGCCTGGGGGGGGAAGCTGGACCCCTTTTCAGCTGAAGGACAGGTCGAGAATTCCCGTAACAGCCAAATACATATGGCGGTTGTCGATACGGTGGGTATCTGCGATTTTGCCCAGACCGGCTTTGGCGCGGGAATGGACAATGCCTGCAACATGGTGGCGGCCAAGTCCGGCAAGCCATTTAGCAAAGAAGACTGGACTGCATTGGGTTACCGCATCCTGAAAACAGAGCGGGGCTTCAACCGTAATGCCGGCTTCACCAACAAAGACGACAGGTTGCCGAAGATGTTTTATGAAGAACCATTACCGCCTCATAACAAGGTTGTGGTCATCAGCGATGAAGAGATGGATAAAACATTCGATTTTTGACAGCTCGGACCAGATTGGCTATCCCAAACGTCAATAAGCATATATGATGAACGATGAAGATAAAGGTCAAATTATATGGAACACTGGGAAACCACCTTCCCAACCTCGATCCACTTGAAGCGCTGCTGCTAGAGATTCCGGAGGGATCGACTGTCGATGATCTGATCGACCGGCTGGCCGTTCCCAGAGAAAAAGTGGGCATTGTTTCGGTGGACGGCAGATTGGTAAAGGCGACAGAGCCCTTGCATAGCAATAATTTTGTACGCATTTATCGGCCCTTAGCCGGGGGATGATCGACACGATGCCAGGACCGATCATGATATGCTCGGGCTATCTTACAATGGATACGCCAATTCGAAAGGCCTCAGTACGCTCTTCATATTTGAGCAGGCTTTCGGCCAGGGTGTCGACGAACTGGATGTGAAGATAAATACCCGATATCCCTGGAAATATACGATTCATCGGATAGGTAACATCGAGTTGAATGGATGCACCCTCCTTGGCCCAGCTGAAATTCGAACCCACGACCAGGCTTTGAGCCAGGCCGAACTTCAACTCGATATCAAAATAGCCTCGGTAGTCCGGTAGATTCTGGTTGGTATCTTCGGCATTGTTCACATACGCCCAAACCTTGGGGGCGATCAAAAAACCAAAGGTTGTTTTTGTGTCGTAGGAAATAAAAATAGGCCTGACATAGAGGAAGTTTGTGCTGCGCGAGTCCTCGCCCCCCTGACCATTAGACTCGTGTTGGATGCCGGTCTGAACAAACAGACCGCTCGTGCGCGACAGCCCGGTATCGATGTTGGGCGATATAAAGAACAGTTCGGGCTTATAGCTGGTGTCTTCAAAGGGCAGGGAAGAGGCAGACAGATCCCAGTAGGATGTTTGGGTGTAGGCAAAATGAACCCCGTTCATGAAACGGTATCGCTCAGTCAAAGGCGTTTTCAAGTCCAGGAGCCGGTATTTGAAGCTGAACTGGAATTTGCTTTCGCCGGGATCGGTCCCCACCAGGAAATAGATGGGCTGATAGGCCGAGATATTGTCCAGGTAGGGCTGATACAGGGTAAACAGTGAATCGATACTGGGGTAGTGTAGTGACAGATCTTGCGTCACATCGGGGTCAGTGGTCACGGATTCGGATATTTCCGGTTCCCGATTTATTTGGGAGGGCGATTCCGTTTGCTCGGCAATCGCGATCGTTGCCGGAATCAGCAGGATAAAAAAGGCAATAAGTCGCATAACGATATGTTTTTACCGCTTGACGTGAACCGCAACAGCGAGCGCATTCCCCGTGGGTTCTTCAATATGTTTATTGTTCTACAAACCGCGTGCTCGGCACGCGGTTGCGAGCCTAATCTTGCGCAGACGAGCCGTTCCTTTGTCTTTACCCCATTTTGGGGGAAATCCAAGCCACCCGTTTCACGGGTGCTAGTTGACCCTGACAAATGCTGTAACAGAATCGGGCAGGTTAATAAATCAAAAAAATTTGGTAATGATAGTCCAAAACAAGGTTAGCGATAACGCCGTGGGATCCTACCGACGCGACCGTGAAAAACTTGCTCCTGGAAGGCCGTAAGGCCGAACAGGACCAAACCTTAATAGAAATTGACACCAGGTGATCAATCGATATCCTTGTTCGGATCAATTTTAATAATCTTGATCGAAAAAAGGAAGGCGTTTTATCCGTATGGCTGCTGAAAACGATATTGTGTTGATCTATTTCGAAGAAAACCCCCTGGTCTTTGCGCGTATTGAAAGTATTCTGCCCGATGCGCGACGAGACTGGTACCATGTAACCTTGCTCTTGCTTCAGGTGCCCCCCCAAGTGGTTCGGTGGATTTTAAAGGACGCCTATATCAATGGTGAAAGTTTTACCATGGACGGCAAAAAGATGTGGCTCGAGCTGGTGGAACCACCAGAACCAGTGGCAGGTGGCCCCGAGGCAGATCCATCCGTTGAAAAGATGTCTAAACCAGGGCCCAAAGGCTCGGTGATATCCTTGAAGGATTTCAAACGCTAACCCGTTATGATTCGCAGCTCCTGGGGCGCAGTCAGGATATGGGGAAAGAGAACTCGGCCATTAAAACCGTCATATCGGCATCACGTCGGACAGACATTCCCGCATTTTATATGCAATGGTTTATGCGGGGGATTCAAAAAGGGTTCTTCGAAGTGGAGAATCCGTATCATCGTAAAACCTTTTTCGTGCCGGCCTCCACGACAGATGTGCATACGATCGTTTTCTGGTCAAAAAATTTTGGTCCCTTCATTGCGGGAGAATTTGGCAGACGTCTGCAGGCAAAAGGGTATCACCTGTTTTTCAATTTTACCTTGAATTCCGAGAATGCACTGTTGGAAAACGGCTTGCCAACGTTGGATGTTCGTTTGGCGCAGCTTGAATCTTTATGCCATCGATTTGACCCTCAGACCGTCACCTGGCGGTTTGATCCGCTGTGTTTCTATAAAACAGGGACCCGTGCGATTCAGAATAATCTGAAAGACTTTACCCTTATCGCCGAAAAAGCAGCCAGCCTGGGTGTCAAGCGTTGTATTACGAGCTTTATGGACATGTATTCAAAAATCAAGCAGCGCTTGACCCATGGGCCAGCCCTTGAATTCGTCGATGTTCCCATGCAAAAGAAAGCGAGTGTTCTGAGAGAGATGTGTCGGGTACTCGAGGACCTGGGGATTTCACTGCAAACCTGTTGTGAAAGAGAATTGCTGGAACAGGTTGCGGGCGATCTGGCGATATGCAAAGGCGAATGCATACCCAATGGCCTGATTATGAAATTGTTTGGCGGGCGCGTTTCTCTGGCAAAAGATGCCGGACAGCGTGTCAAGGCGGGCTGTGGTTGCAAGAAATCCATTGATATCGGTTCCTACCGCCGGCAGCCCTGTTATCATAATTGTTTGTATTGCTATGCCAACCCTATCAGCGCAGGTATTTTCCGACCGTGATGCCACATGCGTAAGCGCGTAAAGATTCGCTGAGTGAAGCCTATGTTATCCATCGGAAATGTCAAATTAGACAATATCACGGTCCTGGCGCCCCTGGCAGGCATTACCAACCTGCCCATGCGGCTGATAGCCAAGGAGGCAGGCTGTGGTCTGGTGTGCTCGGAGATGATCTCCGCCAACGGGCTTGTCTATCGATCTTCAAAAACCGAGCAACTGCTACAAAGTGGACCAGAGGACAAGCCCCTATCGGTGCAGCTTTTCGGGTCGGATCCGGATATTATGGCCTCAGCGGCGAAAATCGTCGAGTCCTCGGGTGCGGATATACTCGATATCAACTTTGGCTGTTCAGTGAAAAAGATATTGAAAAGTGACTCCGGGGCGGCCTTGATGAGAAAACCCGATCTGGCAGAAGCCGTCATCCGATCGGTTCGCTCGGCAATCAGAATACCGTTGACAATCAAAATCAGGACCGGCTGGGAAAAGAACGCAGATGATGCGCGGACCATCACGAGAATCGCGGAAAAAGAAGGGGTCGATGCGATTGCAATTCATCCCAGGCTGGCGACACAGGGGTTCAAAGGCCGAGCGGACTGGCGAGTTATAGCGGAGATCAAGCGGGCGGTATCCATACCGGTCATCGGCAACGGCGATATCGTCAGTGCCCGGGACGCGATCCAAATGATGACGGAAACCGGCTGCGATGCTGTCATGGTCGGTCGGGCAGCTATCGGCAACCCATGGATTTTCAGGCAGATCAACGCGCTACTAAAGGGGGAGACTTTTTCCGAGACAGACCTCACATCCCGGTTTCGCCTGATGACACGTTATCTGGTCTCTTCAGTGGCCTATTTTGGCGAGCGACAAGCCTGCTACATGATGCGCAGCAGGCTCGCTTGGTTCGTAAAAGGTTTACGGCACGCGAAGTATTTTCGTGAATCCATCAAGCACCTGTCCACGGAAGCGCAGGCCCTGGAATTGATCGAGCGCTACCGACAATCTTTAGAAAACGCCGCCTAAGAGCAGGCAAGCGGCCTCGATCGTTTTTCAGGACGTTGATATCATCTTGCTGGTAGGGAACGCTCAGTTGGCGTTAAAGCTGTTTGAAATGCTCTAGTAGATCGTTTCTTGAATACATATCGGCTCTGATTTTTTTCAATATCGAATGGTCAAATGACTCGAACTTATTTTTTTGTTCATCGGTTAATCTGTAGGTGTTGTAGGTGTCTATGCAGTAAATGATATAGGCATTTTCGTCTAAATCCCTTCGTAGCACTTCTGAAAAGTAGACTTCATCCAACGGATCTTGAAGATGCCAATGTTCGGGGGGACCACTGGTGATGTCTGTTTGATATTCGTTGCGGTTGGATGTGGTCCCTTTTTGGCCTGGGCTTTTTGCTAAGCTCTTTTCCTTTGGGTGCAGCGGGTCAACAGTGTTTGTGTTGAAAAGAATTTTAAAAAGGACTTCTTCCGATCTATTACTAGCCATTGTTATTATTCTTTCGCTGCGAATGTAGCGCGGTTTTTTTCTCCTATCCAAACGACTTCTACGATCTTTCTTATTTCTATTGTCGGGTGAAAAAACACCATATTGGAAAAACCTGCGGTCTATAATGACCCTTTGGCCGCCTCTATCGACCAAAGGTCTGAGTTCCATTGTTCTAATGTTTTGAGGTATTGTTTCAAACATAATGAATTGCGAATTCTGATTGGGCTGGAATTGTCACCAAAAAGACCCTGCCCATTTTAGCCGGGGCCGACGCGTTTCCAGCATTGTCCGGTCCCTGTTGTAGTGAACCTATATTTTTCTAATCGTTAATGCGTTGCATAGTCAAGAAATATTTAACGATGAGAAAAAAAAAGAAAATGAGGACATCATCAAGAACGCCGATAAAAACCGTGCCAGTAGCCCTCGACGGTCAGGTTGGGGGGATGTGAATGCTGCCAAAAGTTTTAAGGGGCTGCTGGCGGCTTTGTCGCCCTCGAATGGCTACCCAACTTGATACCGTATTGGATGCATATGATTCCCGTATTGATATCAATTGTATCTATGGCATGCTGGAGATCATCCACATCAACATGTGACATCAAGCACTATAGACGACCTTTTGCCGGGGGAGACCTGCCATGCATGGACTACTGTTTATCGATGACGAAGAGGAGATCCGTCGATCCATTGTTCGAGCTCTGGACAAGGATTCATACCAGGTATTTACTGCCGGTGACGGATACAGCGGCATCGACATGCTGAAAAAGCATGTATCCCACATCAGCACGGTCATATCGGATTTTCGTATGCCAGGCATCGATGGGCTGCAGACCTTGATGGCGGTTTACAAGCTGAATCCGGAAATCACCCGCATCATTCTGACCGGCTATGCATCGGTTGAGACAGCCATCGAGGCAACCAACCAGGGCATCGACGGATTTTTGACCAAGCCCTTCGACAACAACGAACTCAGGGCAAAGATCCATGACATATCGGTTCGAAAATATCTTCGGCAGTTTGTTCCCGAGTCGGTATTTCAGGAGATAAACAATTCGGCCGGCATATTGGAGCCCAAGTATCACGAAGTTTCGGTACTATTTTCAGACATCCGCGGTTTCACGAGAATGTCCCGGAATATTCCACCGGATATGCTGGCCCATTACCTGAATGATTATTTTTTTACACCCATGGGCGAGATCGTTCACGCCTTTAACGGGACCGTCGACAAACACATCGGCGACAGCATGATGGTGGTGTATGGTGCGCCGATTTCGAGGGAGGATGATCCGGCCATGGCGGTCAAGTCAGCCGTGGCCATGCAGGTGCGAGCGCGGGAGATCAATGCGGGCCTCAATAAAAAAAATGGATTTCAACTCAGGCTCGGTATAGGCATTTCCACTGGAAAGGTCTTTTCGGGTGTTTTGGGATCCGTGCGAAAAAAGGAGTTTACCTCCATCGGCATGGCGGTCAACATCGCCGCCCGGCTGCAGGGAGCGGCCCAAGAAGGCGAAGTCCTGATTACGGAAGATACGCTGACCCGCCTGCCGGACACGATCACGGCTCACCCTCTGCACCCCTTGCCGGTCAAAGGTGTGGATAAGTCCATAAGAATTTACAGGGTCGAAGCGCCATGATGGTATTTCCCTTCATCATCCACCGTCCATATAGCAAAACAGGCAGGCTGCCAAACGACCGCGTTTTCATATTGGTTTTTTTCAAACCTTGTAGGATGCGGAAACCGTGCAATCGATGCCGCCACGGGAGGAAAAATCCCCAGTCACTTTCATGGATTTGGGCTTCAGCCTAGCCACCAGGTCATCCAGAATTCGATTGACGACATGCTCGTAAAAAATCCCGACGTTTCGATACTGCATCAGATAATATTTGAGGGACTTCAGTTCGACGATCTTGCTAGCGGGAATATACTGAATGGTGATACGGCCGAAATCGGGTAGACCGGTCATGGGGCATACAGATGTGAACTCCGGTTGCCGGATAATGATATCAACGTCCCGTTTTCCGTGATATCCATAGTCAATGGGATCGATCATACCCTTGTCGATGATGTCTGTAGAGTCGATTGCGTAATGGGTTGTATATTGATCGGATGAAGGGCTCATGATATACCTGCCATTGTGAAAAAAGGTTACACACACCTTACGAACAGATCCTGTTCCTAATAGAGAATTGTGGTGTTGTCAAACCTAAACTTAGCATCTTTAAAAACGACTGTTTCATGCTTGCTTGGGCGCAGTCGGGCATGAAAATTTACGACAACCGGAATAAACATTAAAGGTGGTATTTATGGCCAGCATGGATGAGCATATTTTAAAAGCGACCAAGGAGATCGTTGTCAAATTCATTGAAGCTGGAAGGGTTTCCCCGGCCGGTTTCGACGAGACGTTCAGGAGCGTTTACCTGACCGTTAAGGAGACGTCGTTGGGGCTGCTCTCCGAAGAAGACTAAAAGTGGATTCGAAATTTTCAATCGGATTCAAGGTCAAGGCGGAGAGGGGTGTTTAACCACAGGAATACGTATGGTATTTCGAGGATTAAACGCCCCTCTCCAACACCGAGATTGGATTTGAGGGGATATTTTGAAACCACTTTTAGTGGGCGGCCGCCCAGTTGTTGCCCACCTCGATATTGACCTTCAAAGGAACCTTCAGCTTCCATACCGATTCCATCGTTTCTTTTATTAGATCGGATGCGGCATCGACTTCTTGGGGTGGAACTTCGAAAACCATTTCGTCGTGAACCGAAAGGAGCATGGCGGTTTTCATTTTCCGGAACCGCAAGGCCTTGTCCACCTGAATCATGGCGACTTTAATCAGGTCGGCGGCGGTACCCTGGATGGGCGTGTTTATGGCCGTTCGTTCGGCAAATCGCCGTTCTGTCACGTTCTTGCTGTTGATTTCCGGAAGCAGACGTATCCTGCCCAAGAGCGTGGTGGTTTTTCCGGACTTTCGGGCTTCCTCGATAATTTGTTCAATGAATGCCTTGACACCTTTATATCTTTGAAAATAATTGTCGATATAGGCTTTGGCCATTTTCTGGCTGATGTTAAGCGCCTTTGCAAGCCCGAAGGGACTCATGCCGTATATGATACCGAAGTTGATGATCTTGGCCTGCCTGCGCAAATCCTCCGTAATAAAGGATGGAAAGACCTGGAAAACTTCCGAGGCGGTCCGGGTGTGAATGTCTTCTTTATCCTCGAAAGCCTTGCCAAGAATTTTGTCTTCAGAATAGTGAGCAAGGATACGAAGTTCGATCTGGGAATAATCCGCCGATATCATTTGCCAGCCTGATCTCGGAACAAAGGCTTTTCGGATTTCCTTGCCCTCTTCGGTTCTGATGGGAATGTTTTGGAGATTTGGATCGGAACTACTGAGTCGCCCGGTTGCGGTGACGGTCTGATTGAAGGAGGTGTGGACACGGCCTGTCTCAGGGTGGATAAGTCCTGTCAGGGCATCGGCATAGGTTGATTTGAGTTTGGAGAGGGTGCGGTGCCGCAATATCAATACCGGCAGTTCATGGTGGTTGGCAAGGGTTGTGAGAACTTCGACATCCGTCGAATATCCGGTTTTTTTAAGGGTTTTTTTCTGGACGGGAAGACCGAGTTTTTCGAATAGAATTCTGCCCAACTGCTGGGTAGAGTTGATATTAAAAGATTCCCCGGCAATATCGTAGATAGACTGTTCAATGGTTGAAAGTTGCTGTTCAAAAGATTTCGAAAGCTCGTGGAGTTTGTCTTTGTCTACAGTGATGCCCTTCATTTCCATGTTTTTCAACACAGAGACCAGAGGCATCTCGACTTCATGGAAAAGTTTTGAAAGCCCGAGTGTTTCCATTTTCTCATTCAAAACATGGCAAGCCATGAGCGTGACATCGGCATCTTCGCAGGCATAGGTGGCGGCGGATTCGATGGGCACCGTGTCGAAGGTGGCAGCCTTTTTCCCTTTCTTTCCGGTGAGATCTTCGTAGGTAATCGTCTTGTGGTCCAGAAAATCAAGTGCAATCTGATCCAGATTATGGGCACGTTTGGAAGGGTTGATGAGATAGGAGGCGAGCATGGTGTCGAAAGTAATGCCGGCCAGCTTGATCCCATGCCTTTCAAATACAATCCAGTCATACTTTATGTTCTGACCAACCTTTTGGATTGCCGGATCTTCGAGAACTGGCTTCAGTATTGCCAGGGTTTCGGCGAGCTCGATCTGGTCGGGCACGCCCAGATAGCGATGGGCGCAGGGAATGTAAAAGGCTTCGTCTTTCTGGATTGAAAAAGAGAGACCGACCATTTCCGCCAGCATGGGGTTTGTTGATGTCGTCTCTGTGTCGACGGCCACGAAGGGAGCTGTTTTAAGTCGGGAAACCAGCGATTTCAGTGACTCGGTATCCTGGATGGTGTGGTATTGTTTTTTACTGAGATCGCTCTGCTTGGGAAAGCGCCGCTGCAGTTGGGTGAATTCGAGTTCCTTGAAAAGAGCTGCAAGTGCCGAGTTGTCCGGTTTGCCGATCGTGAGCTCCGCGACACGAAAGTGGATCGGGGCCTGGGTGTTCAGTTTGACCAGTTTCCTGCTCAACAGCGCCTGGTCTTTATACTGGATCAAGTTGTCATGCTGTTTCTTTTTGGTGATGGTATGCACCTGCTCGTATAGGTGTTCCATATCTCCGAAGGTCTGGATCAAAGAAAGAGCTGTCTTGGGTCCGATACCCGGCACCCCAGGGATGTTGTCCGAAGTGTCACCCGACAAGCCCATAACGTCGATCAACTGGCGAGGCGTGATGCCGGTTGCTTGAATATCTTCCAAGGTCACGATGGCATCTTTCATGGGATCCCAGGTAATGGCACGATGGGAGATGAGCTGTTTCAAGTCCTTGTCGCCGGTCACGATTACGATGAAATAGCCATCTTCTTCAGCCCTTTTGGTCGTGGTTCCGATCAGGTCATCTGCTTCGTAGCCCTGCATGTCGAAAGCCGGGATATTGAAAGCCTGGGTGACTTGGTGAATGTAGGGGATCTGAACGGATAGGTCTTCAGGCATGGGTGGACGATTGGCTTTGTAGGCTTTATACATGTCGTGTCTGAAGGTCGGCCCTTTGCTGTCGAAGAACATGACCATTCTGCCCGAGATGTTATCTTCCAACAGTTTCATGAGCATGCGGGTAAAGCCGAAGACCGCGTTGGTGGGAAAGCCTTTTGAATTCTTGAGACCGCGGATGGCGTGAAAGGCGCGGTAAATGTAGCCACTCCCGTCAATAAGGAAAATGGTTTTGTGTGGATCAAAAGGGAATTTATTGGATGCCTTCGATGTCATTTAAGAACTCCAGCTTGCGGTTTGCGCCGATTTTTAGGAAAAAGGAACTATCAACAAGGGCCCAGAAATAGAATCGCCAACCTGCGCTTGCACCCCTACAACCCTAAGTCGTCGGCAATCCCCTGCATGGCTTTCAGACTGAGAACAACGAAATCATTAAGGGGCATACCCATTTTCTCACATTCCATAATTCTCTCACGACTCACCGCCCGGGCAAAATGTTTCGTTTTCATCCGTTTGCTTATCGATTTGGGTTTAACACTGGCGAGTTTCTTGTCCGGATAGACCAGGGCAGTTGCGACAATCAATCCGGTAATGGTTTCCGCACACGTCAGGGCATATTCAAAGCGGGTTGTTCGCTCGAGCCCCAGGCCTTCAGCATTGTGCTTTTTGATAGTCTCCAGGATTATTGGCAATACCTTTTTCTCGGAGAGAATATTTTGTGTCTCAAGACCGTGGGTAGCGGAATCCTCGCCGGTGATCTGGTAGTCCAGATCGTGAAGCAATCCGGAAAGACCCCAGATGGTTTCATTCTCGGCAAACTTTCTGGCCAGGGACCGCATGATGGCTTCGGTGGCGACACAATGAGAAATGAGTCTGGGATTCTGAAGATACGTTTCAAGAAGCGCCACGGCCTGGTCTCGCGTAATACCGCAATCTATGTCGGTTGACATGCCCTTTCTCCTGGAATACACTTTAAGGGTTCGAGGGTATAAGAAAAAATCCAAAAGCCACAAGCCATAAGCGGTCTATAGCTTATGGCTCATGCGTGCCTTGTCAATGGATCCCCCAGGGGCGTGAAATTTTCGAGTTAGGTCTTGGACCCTTTGGTTTATATAGCATGTATAGGGAAAAAGGCAAGCACGCTGGAACGGCTTGTGGGCTGATGGTCGCTTTTGTGCAATGAGGAGAACATTTGGACATGCCAGATTCCGTAAAACGTCGTCCCGAGAAGAGATCTCGGTCCCGTCGTAGAAAGGATGTCCCCTGTGAATGCTGCCATGCCGTGACCCCATTCAACTGGACCTGTCGGTGCGGATTTGCCATTTGTCAGGCATGCATGAACGAAAATGTCTGGGGCATGTCCTGCAACCACATTACCTGGCAGTGTCCTGACTGTGGAGACTGGAATGGATTCGGGAATCAGTGATGACAGCATTGAGCGTCAAGCCATAAGCCCCAACCGATTCACGGCTCACGACTTATCACTTACAGCTTACAGAATATGAGGCCGCTATGTCTGCACAGATCACCCTATCGCTCTGGATATTTCTGCTGCTGGTATTGATAGCCTGCGTCGCAATCCTTGACCGGATTCTGATTCCCAGCACACGCTGGTTCCTGAGGCGGCGCATCAATCGTGTCCTCGATGAAATCGGCACCCGTCTCGACATTGAAATCCGTCCCTTTCAACTCACCAAGAGACAGGTTCTCATCGATCGTCTCACCTATGACCCCAGCGTACTGTCGTCTATCAAAGAATATGCTCAAGATCACGATATGCCCATGGAGATTGTGCAGAACAAAGCCATGACCTACGCTCGCGAGATCGTCCCGTCGTTCAATGCCTACCTCTATTTTAGAATCGGCTACTGGGTGGCCAAGAAGGTCGCCAAGGTATTGTATCGGGTCAGGGTTGGATTGGTCAAAGAAAAAGACTATGCAGCCATCGATCCGAACTCTACGGTGGTGTTCGTCATGAATCACCGTTCCAACATGGACTACGTATTGGTGGCCTTTCTGGCGGCCGAGCGAACCACCCTATCTTACGCCGTAGGCGAATGGGCCAAGATTTGGCCCCTGCAGATGCTGATTCGGGCCATGGGCGCATTTTTTGTCCGCCGGAACTCAGGCAACCCCTTGTACCGTTGTGTGTTGGAACGCTATATTCACATGGCAACGCGTGAAGGGGTATGCCAGGCTGTTTTTCTGGAGGGTGGTTTGAGCCGGGACGGGTATCTCCAGAAGCCCAAGCTTGGCCTGGTCGATTACATGCTGCGCCAATTCGATTTGTCGGCCGATCGTGATATCGTTTTTATCCCAGTCGGCATCAATTACGATCGGACCATCGAAGATCGGAGCCTTTTGCGTGCCCTGAATCCGCAGGCTGCAAAAAGAAGCTGGTGGTTCGTCTGCCGAACGACAGGAACCTTTATTCTCCGCAGCCTGGTTCTCATGATGCTGAGCCGCTGGCAGCGGTACGGGTATGCGTGCGTCAATTTCGGAACACCCCTGTCCATCAAAGCCTACTGCAAGGATCAGGATGTCGATTTCAACCGTCTGGAGCGTGATCGGCGGTTTCCCGAAGTCGAAAAACTGTGTCGTCGACTCATGCAGGCCATTGCGGAGGTCATTCCGATTTTGCCCATCTCGCTGGTTTCGAACGTTTTTCTGGAAAACACGGATATGGAGATGGATATCCTCGAAGTGGAGGAACGGAGTCTCCAGCTCATGAACCGTCTAAAGGACAAGGGTGCTCCCATTTTTGAGTCTTCTCGGAGTGCCGAGGCTCGCGCCATCGCCGATGCAATCGATTTGATGCTGCTACGGCGCATGATCAGCACGACCGGTGATCGGTTCAGCATGTCATCCGAAGAAACCGACCTGTTGTCCTATTATGCCAATGCCATCCGACACTGGCTATAACCCGAAAATTTCATGAAACGGGTGTTTGGCCTGTAGTTTGTCTGATTGGCGCTTGGGGTTTATTAACCTGAACCGCATCAAATTTCACCTGGCGCGCGAGCCGGGGGCTTCCATCTGCTGTGTTGCTGAGGGTTCGAAGTAAACGACGACGACGTCACCCTTGAATGCCTTGCCTATGAAAGCCGCCGACGCGTGCAAGATCCAGGTATTAGATGCCCAGGATGCTCTCGATTTCCCTGAGGGAGCGGATGTGATATTCGGCGGACAGAGATGGGTTGTCGTATGCAACCAGAGGAACATGGGCGGCCTTTGCAGCGGCTTCATCAACTTTGGAGTCACCCACGTAGAGCATCTGCCGGGGTAACACATTAAAGAAATCGAGAAGCCGCAGCAACTGGTCCGGATGTGGCTTGGGCCGGGGAACGTCATTGGCAGACACGATAAGGTCAAAATACGACGCAATGTCATGTTCCCTGAGCAGGGTTGGCATGGAGTCTGATCGATTGGTGGCAATTGCGGTTTTGTAGGCAGGGCGTAATTTATTCAGGAGCGGTATCAGGGCCGGCTCCATTTTGTATGCCGCCACGAATGGCGCATATTGCAGTTCATTTTTTATGGATTGCGCTTTCTGAAGCGCCTGTTTTTCATTGAACAGGTGTTCCAGGGCCTCGTGCACCGTGTGCATGTGGACAAAGCCAAACTGTTCTTCCGTCATGTCCGGCATACCCAGGTGATGAAGGATCGTATTGTAATAGGCCCTGTTGGATTCTGCGGTGTCGAATAGCACACCGTCGCAATCAAAAGCCACAACTTTGTAGGTCGGCATCCACACTCCCGGGGTTACTTTAAACAGCGCTAAGCTGCTTATCGCCTATTTGGCTTGACTTGTGGGTTTTTTCAACAAACGAGCGACAACTTCTGCTTCATAACGTCGTTGCCCGAATTTATTCGGGTTCCAGAATGTTCCCGTAAACCCGAACGCTGATTTTTGACTGGATTTGACTGTCCGTTGTCAGCGTCAGAACATCCATGTAACGGCCTTTGTCGGTCTTCAAATTTTCAATCAGAAGGGTGTAGCCGTTTTCGTCATTGGCGTTTCTCTCTGTAAGCGTGTACTTGATGAAGCTGCCGTCTCTTGGGGCCACATCGATAACCTTAAACGGGTATTTGGCTGTGGGTACGATCGTTACCGGTACCGATATCTGCGACCCTGAATACCCGGTCAGACGGACATAACTGGGTTCCAGATCGACAAACTTTTCCACGTGTCCGGAAATGGTCAGTGTAAATTCGGGGTTTGCTGGATCATTGGAGTGAATGATGGCGGTTTTCTTTACATCTTTCCCACCATAACTGCTGGTTCCCAGTTTCAATGTAATGCTTCCCTCTCCACCGGGAGGGATTTGCCTCGTATATGAGGTCGCCGTGCAACCTCAGCCTGTTTTGACGCTGGTTATTTCAAGCTCCGCCTTTCCTTGGTTTTGCACGATGTAATCGTGCTTGACGTCCTGTCCACTCACCACCGGTGCAAACTCAAATGAAGGTTCTGGTACATAGAGGGAAGGCGCTCCGGGGGTGTCGATGCTTTGGGCGAATATTGAAAACGGGATCAACACCAAAAGAACCGTCCAGCCACTAATATGTGTCATTTTTTTTGCTCCCAACCCGGATAAACCGGAAAAGAAAAAATTTTCACGAAATCACGAAAGCTGAAAATCATGCAGAAGGAATTCTGTCTAGCTTAGATTCGCGCGCTATTTCGGTTCAATCCTGGAAATCACTGTCCACAGGAAGGCATAATCTAATCGGCGTCCTAGCAATTGTCAAGACAATCGGCCCTTTTATGAGATCGGCAAACCGGAAGTTGAAGAACCTGATCGGCTCTTGGGCAAATCACATCATGAAAACAGGGTCTATATCGATGGTGGTCTTGACACGCCGGTTGTTCATCAGGGAGGGATTCAGGGCACCCAGCTCGCGTACATACTGGTGAAGCTTTCCGATCTGACGGCCTTTGAACAGGACTTGCCATCGGTATCGGGCCGCTATTTTGGCATAGGGGGCTTCTATCGGTCCCATCATCAGGATGGTTTTTCTATAGTCTGTCTTGTTTCTGAACAGAGCCTCACAGGCTTTTCCCAGGGCCAGAGCGTGTCGATGGACCTCGGTCTTGTCGCGGCCGGAAAGGATGATCTGAAGCATTCGTGAAAAAGGCGGATAATTGAGGGATTCCCGAAAACCAATTTCCTGCTTGTAGAATTGGTACACATCCTGGTGCTTGGCACACAGAATGCTAAAATGTTTGGGGTTGTAGGTTTGAAGTATCACGTTTCCGGAACTGTCCCCTCTGCCGGCACGACCGCTCACTTGAGCCAAAAGTTGAAAGGTCTGTTCTCCGGCCCTGAAATCAGGAAAACTGAGGGATAGGTCTGCGCAGATAACCCCAACCAGCGTAATATTCGGAAAATCATGTCCTTTGGCAACCATTTGCGTTCCGATGAGGATATCAATGGCACCATCGCTCAGTCCTTTGAGGATTTTTAGGAGGGCGCCTTGATGGGTTATGGTGTCGCGGTCCATTCTGGCGATCTTTTTGTCCGGGTAGAGGTCCTTTACGACGGCTTCGATCTTTTCGGTGCCAAAACCCAAGCGCCGGATATCGGCGCTACCGCAGGAAGGACACGTCGTACCACCTGCAATGGAGAAACCACAGTAGTGACAACGGTAGGCGTTTGACTGCTGGTGATAGGTCAATGAAATATCGCAATTTTTGCATTGCAGGGGCTTTCCGCAGGAACCACATATCGGGAGACTCGCAAATCCCCGGCGATTGAGAAATAAAATGGCCTGTTCATTGCGTTGTAGCGTGTTCTCGAGTCCCAGAAGAAGTTCCTTGGAAAAGTAACGCCGATACCCGCGCTGATCTCTCATGCCGCACAAATCGACTATGGTGATATGCGGGAGACTGCGATCCATGATGCGTTTGGTAAGAGAGAGCTGCGTATATTTGCCGATCTGTGCATTATGGAAAGACTGGATGGAAGGTGTCGCTGACCCGAGCAGCGCCACCGCGTTATGTTGTTTGGCGCGCACAATGGCGAGATCCCTGGCGTTGTAGCGTAATACACTGTCCTGTTTGTAGGAAGCATCATGCTCCTCGTCAACGACGATCAGACCCAGGTTCTTAACGGGGGCGAATATGGCAGACCGCGCGCCGATGGCGATGTTGATCTCGCCGCTTGCAAGCCGCAACCACTGGTCGTAACGCTCTCCCGGGGACAGCCTACTGTGAAGAATCGCTATCTGGTTTCCGAACCGCGATCGAAATCGTCTTTCCATTTGAGAAATAAGGGCAATTTCGGGAACCAGAATGATGACGGACAGGCCGCTGTTGATGCTTTCCAGGGCGAGCCGAAGGTAGACCTCTGTTTTGCCGCTGCCGGTGACGCCCACCAGAAGGAAGGGGGCAAATGTGTTACCCATCGCTTCTCGAACCTTTGAAACGACCTGCTTCTGTTCCGGTGTCAAGGTTGGGGGTGTGTCCTTTAGCACCGGTTCTCCAAACGGGTCCCGATAGACCGGCTTGGGGTCGATGCTGACCTGACCGGAAGATGCCATGGTTTTTACGATTCGAGGTGCCGTCGGCACGATTTTTTTCAATTCCTTTAATGAGACCTCGGGCTCGGTTTTAAGGGCGTCAAGTATTTTTCTTCTTGCTTGAGACAAATTTTGTGGGTCGATTTCCTTGTTCACCAACGATACAAACTTTTCTGTTTTCGCTTGAGTCTGGCTGCGCCTGAGTTTTTTTTCCCGGCAAACCCATCCTTTGGCCAGCATGGCGATGGTGGTAGCCGCGGGTATCGGTTGCCGGATCTTTTTTTCAAGTGTCTTGAGACTCAGGGATTCCGTTTTTAACGCGGTCAGAATTCTTTCTTCGGTGGTGGTCATGATGCCCTGGTGGAGAAAGCGCTGTCCGTGCTGGGTGATGGCGAGTACGTTCTGCTCAGCAGTTGTCAAGCCACCCGGCAAGGCATTTTTTATGACCTGCCCGATCGGATACATGTAGTAGTCCGAAATCCATTTGAAAAAAGGTACCATGGATTCTGGGAAAAGCGGACGGTCATCCAGTACATCGAGGATCTTTTTCAGGTTCAGATCAGCGGTTTCATCCGATGTTCCCAGAACATATCCGGTAACCCGGCGGCGGCCAAAGGGAACGATGATTCTTTTCCCGGTTGCCATTACGGCGGCGAGGCTATTGGGGACGACATATGAATATACACCATCAACCGGTAACGCCACGGCGACTGCGATGATTTGTTTTTCCCTACTCATAGACCCCAATCGTAGACACTTGATAACCAGCAGTTAAGGTATTGAACGGCGATGCCAACATCCGGATACCACCAACGTAAGTCAACCAAAAATGACAATCCGATTTGCATTTCCGGAGGCGCAAGATATGAAATAGTCTAAACACGCTTCTTTGGTTGAAAAAACCGCTGAAATCTGATAGTGTATTCATAACCGATTTCAAATGATTAAGGCAAAATCTTTTTTCGGATGAATTCAACTTGGCGGATTCAAGACCAAGACGCAGACTTGGAACGAACGTTTCGTTGTAAGAAAGAAAGAGTCGGCAAACTCTTTTACAAGGAGGCATACATGCGAACAATTGCAAAAAAAACCGTTGTCATGCTGCTGGTGGTTGCCTTTGTAACCACCGCATTCGCTGCGAGCTCATTTGCGCAGGCGACGATCCAGGAAGAAGAGATCAGTACCGAGAACATGGTAGCAGACGCACTTATCGTTCGACCGCTGGGTATCTGCGCCACGATTTTAGGTGTCGGTCTGTTTATCATATCCTTGCCGTTTAGCGCACTGGGAAGTAATGTAAAGGAAGCGGGTCAAAAACTGGTGGTAGCACCCGCAAAGTTTACATTCGTTCGACCATTGGGGGAATTCTAGCGACACCTATCGGGTGACGATTTTTTTATCGGCGTTACGAGAATGCCCAATTGCACGCGGCTGTAAAAAGGCCGTTTAACCATATGACTAACGCTTGTCAGAAGGAGTGAATGTGGCGATTCATATTGTTGAACATCCATTGATCAAGCACAAACTGGGATTTATGCGAAAGCATGATGTGACGGTAAAAGATTTTCGTGATCTGGCCTCGGAACTGGCAAGCTTGCTGACATATGAAGCGACCAAAGATCTGGAAACCGAAAAGAGGACCATAAAAGGCTGGGCCGGAAATGTCGAAGTTGAACGAATAAAAGGCAAGAAAATTACCGTCGTCCCGATTTTGAGAGCTGGTCTCGGCATGATGAATGGGGTATTGAATCTGATCCCATCGGCAAAAGTGAGTGTGGTCGGTCTGTATCGGAACGAAGAAACATTGGAACCGGTTCAATACTATCTAAAAATGACAAGCCAGATGGAGGAACGGATCGCATTGATTTTGGATCCCATGCTCGCCACCGGCGGGACCTTATGTGCCACTATCGCCTTGCTGAAAGCCTCCGGCTGTGAAAAAATAAGGGGTATTTTTATCGTTGCCGCCCCGGAAGGGATTGCAAGGGTAGAAAAGGAACACCCTGACGCCGATGTTTACGTGGCAGCGGTTGATGAGAAATTAAATGAAATTGGTTACATCCTTCCCGGGCTGGGGGATGCGGGGGATAAAATATTTGGTACCAAATAAAAAATGACCTGCTACAAAATGCCGGGTCATTTTCTATTTGGAAGGCTTCGCCGTATCACGTGTAACCTCTTGACTTAGATAATGAAGAAGAAAGCCCTGCAGATTTCTGCAGGGCTTTCTTTGTGGGAAACGAATTTATCGCTGGTCAAAGGGGACATAATCCGTCTTTTCAGGGCCCGTGTAGATTTGTCGCGGGCGGCACAGCTTCCAGTTCGGATCATTCACGCTCTCCAACCACTGGGCAATCCAGCCCGGCAATCTGCCGATGGCGAACATCACCGGGAACATATTTGTCGGGATACCGATGGCGCGCAGGACAATGCCGCTGTAGAAATCCACATTGGGGTAGAGGTGGTGCTCGACAAAGTAGTTATCTTTTAAAGCGGCCTCCTCCAACTTTTTGGCGATATCGAGCAGCGGGTCCTTGAGGGTCAGCTTGGAGAGAAGCGTGTCACACATTTTTTTCATGATCTTTGCGCGGGGGTCGTACGTTTTGTAGACCCTGTGACCGAAACCCATGAGACGGAAGGGATCGTTTTTATCTTTGGCACGATCGATGACCCGCTGTATACCGCTGCCATTGTTTTGAATGTCTGCAAGCATCTCAACCACGGCCTGATTGGCCCCGCCGTGCAGCGGGCCCCAGAGAGCAGCGATTCCGGCAGAGATGGCCGCATAAAGATTGACGCGCCCGCTGCCGACAATCCTGACGGCAGATGTAGAGCAGTTCTGCTCATGGTCGGCATGCAGTATCCAGAAAACCCGTAATGCCTTGACGACATCCGGAAGGATTTTGTATGGGCGCACAGGGCTGTCAAACATCATGTTCAGGAAGTTTTCACAGTAAGCAAGATCCGGGCGAGGGTAGATAACCCTATGGCCACGGGATATTTTGTAGGACATGGCCGCCATCGTGCGAACCTTTGCCAGCAAACGGGTCACGGTGATGTCAATCTCTTCCTCCAATATTTCCAACTCCGGGTAGAAGCTTTTTAAGGCATTGAGCATGGCAGAGAGAATTCCCATGGGATGTGAGCCTCTGGGATAATGCTGGTAAAAAGACCGCATGTCCTCATGGACCAGGGAATGATCATTCAGAAGAACTGAAAACTGTCGGTGTTCTTTCCATGTGGGGAGACGGCCGTGTATCAATAAATAGGCTGTTTCCTTGAAGGTGGCAGACGCAGCCAGCTGTTCTACAGGGATACCCCGATATCTAAGAATGCCATTTTCACCATCCATGTAGGTAATGGAACTGCTGCAACTTCCGGTGTTGCCGTATCCGACATCAAGCGTTATAAAACCTGTGTCTCGACGCAGGTTGGAGATGTCGATGGCTTTTTCCCCCTCTGTTCCGATAACGACCGGAAGTTTGTACTGTTTTCCATCGAAAGTTAATTCGGCATATTCAGGTATCATGTTTGGTGTCCTTTCACAAATTTTAGCCTTCTTTCATACGTCAATTTGGATATCCGGTCAAGAAGGTGATTGAAAAAGAGACCCAATTCATTTATTATCCTTTGCGGACACTAACTACAACTGTCTCGAGGGCCAGCATGTCTTTTAAGGAAAACCTTCTAAAAAAAATCAGGATAAAGTTTCTTGGGCGAAATATTCTGGCATCCATGGGGTCTGTTGCCAGTGGCAAAAGAACCGATATCAAGGCCCTGCGCGAGCTTCTTGGCATGAGTCCTTACACCCATCATCAAGAACGTGACCTGGATTTATACGTCCAAAAGACCGCGGGGGATAAAGACCGCATCATCGTTTTGGGAAATGATCTGCCCATGTATTTGACAACGGTGGCAGATGTCGCCATGAGGAGAAGCCCAACGGTCAAGGAAATGATCAGCATTCGCAATGCTTTCAAGATACTCAATGATACGGACGTTGTCGTTACAAAGGGACCCGAAACACTGCAAGCGATTCAGAAAGAATGTATTGATCTATTGGATCTAAGCTATCAAAAAGCCGATCTGGTCGCCATTGCTGAAGACGGGGCTGCCTCACTGGAAAATGCCTACCAGGACGGTGTCATTGAAAGTCTCGTCTTGTTTGGAGAGCTTCTGGGTTTCCAGGATCCGCCAAAAGACTTGATGCACGAACATCTTTTTATCATCGGTTTGTCGACCCAAAAACCGCAAGAGGGCGCCTACTATGGCCCCCTGGTTCTGTATGATAAAATACATAACAATCTGAAATTCATCGATAAGAAGTTGCCGGTTCTAGATAAGGAAAAAATTGAATGGATACATCAGGTCGCAAAGGGACTGGCACCTGCCTCGGCAGAGGGACCTGGTGTGTTTCAGGTTCTCATGCAGGCCGAAAAAAAACCTAACCCGGAGATTTTGTAGCGTTTCTCACATACTGATAAACCGCAGGGTGGGTGCAAACTTCAAAATAGCTTTTATCCGTCGGTTCTAGCGACATAAACGTATCTGGATGCACCCGGCGAATTTTGGATTCCCTGATAACAAGGCGCTGGAACCTGCCGGATGTCAGGGGGAACTTGCCTGTATGCAGCTTGACATCTTTTCGCTTGAGTTCGGGAAGATCTGCCCTGATCGTGGTCAGGTTGATTTCGCTGGAGAGTTTTTTAAAACCCTCGGGATTGAGCTCGATGCCATTGACGTTGTATCTGACATGGATATCGTCTGACGTTTTTAGCATATCGCCTTCTGATGCGGTTTGGTAGACATACAAATTGAAGGCCGGTTTCGTTTTCGATAAGATGCTGCGCAAGGGTTTTGAACAGCTTGACTGGCGATCGGCGAGGTTAATAGCCGAGGAGATCATGATGCGCTGGCTCCCATCGAAGAGAAATGTGGGCGTTGATTCAAGATAATTGATGCCGATACCGAGTTCGAGGATCGGCAGTTGATTTTTTTTACTTTTCTCGTTGTAGCGCTTGATAATGAACAGCATGTTCATGGCAATACCACATGCCCTGGCGACGCTATACCACCCTTCAGGCGTTTTCTCTCTTTCAAAAATTGCCAGGATAATGGCATCTCCCTCGATAAAAACCTTGACAGCATCATAATCCTTGAGGGTTTCGGATATGGGGTTGAAAAAGTTGAGACTGAAATAAGAGGCAGGATTCAACCCTCTCTTTATCATCTGGTGCGTGATGTCGGTCGATCCCCTCACATCTGCCTTTATCACGACGTGGTTGATGATAGGCTGTTCATCTTCCCGTTTTTCGCTGGGAAGCAGAAATTCATACAGGGTGTTGTTTGCCTTCGAGAGATTGAGGATTTTTTCATCCGTGGTCAAATTGATCCGATCCATCGCTTCACTGATTATTCTGTGGTTTTCAATATCTCGATGATAGTGGGCAATACCCTTGAGGAATCGAACCAGGTACTTTTTTTTATCGTTCGTTCGCAAAAATTCAAGCTTTTTAATTTGTTTTTTCAGGGGTTTCAAGGAAAAGGGCTTGTTATAAATTAGTTTCAGCTGCTTCAATCGCTTGGTGACATTTTTTCTTGATTTTGGCTCGATCATGAAAAGGAGAATCTGCTGTGGCACCAGCGGGGGACAGTAGACCCGGTAAATCGATCGCATTTCATAGGACGCGGAGATTCTTTGAATCAGGCGGGCATTCTTAAATATCCTATAAAATTGATTGAGGATGATTTTCTGATTGGCAGCCAGGGCTTTGAGACGATTCATTTCTACGTCATCTGAATTCTGATATTTGTTTTTTTTGATTCTCTCAAGCGTATCATAGTAGTTCAGTAATCCATCGATATTATCGGTTTGCTTGAGATACATATCGATGTCGATCGTATCGGCTTCTCGGTCCGATTCGCTGAAAGAGGGCTCACCTTGCGCTTGTTCGTGCCGCCAATTGTTGTCGGTAAGCTCACCAAAGAGTTGTTTCAACAGATCGATCAGTTTATCATAATTGTCCGGATCTTCGAGGCGCCTGCCAAAAATGACATCATATTCATCGATGAGGAAGGCATCGTGATAGTGATTCAGGGAATGAAAAATCGGATTTTCAAGGATATCGTCCGGGAGCATATTTTCAGCTCCGAAGTTGGCCTCACGTATCGAATTGAGTTTTTCCGTGTTGACCTCGGATAGCAGGGAAAATAGTTGCCGTCCCATTTTTCTTAAAAAAACGTCCCTGTTCTCCAGAACGATTGAAAGAGATTCCTTTCTCTTGGCCGAATCATCTGCCTGATGCCGGTCTGTCAGTTTGTCTTTGCGAATCAGGTTTTTGATCTTGGTGGTGGCCATCTCGAACTGATCTCGCATGTCCGTGATGAGCATTTTCATTACAGCCGTTTGGACCAAAAAATCTATTTGGGGATTGTTTTCCTGTTTTGACTTGTAGATGGCATCTTCGATGAGATGGCTGTAGTGTCGTTGGAAGTCAGTCACTTTCTCGGCCCACACAGCCGGTTTGTCAATTCTGAAGAATTCATTCAGTTCGACATTTTTGGCAATGATCTGGGGCACAATTTTATCGGCGGCCTCACAGAAAGTGGGACTCAGATAAACGTCATGACGGACATTGTCTACTCCGGGAACGATCTGATGTAGGGAGAAATTCAATGAATAGGTGAAAAGCGGAAAGCGATTGAAATCGGCATGCCGAGAATTTTTTTTAATAAAGGAAAACATAACAACTGCTTATAGCATCAACGCAAAAAGATGTCTATCAAATTTAAAAAGTGATTGACATGATCGTTCTTTCTCGATCATTGTTATAGTTATTGTCAGAAAAACGTTCCCAAACCGCACCGGCAAACAACGTCAAACAAGCGCTCAAACTTGCGTCCAAGCCTTCGTAAGGGGCACCCGTGCCAAAATTTTAATAAATTGAGAAGGATATGCATGCTCAATCGAATACTACAGTGGGTCGGAAATGAAACATATTTGTACCATTTGCTTCAGGGGTTTCCCACCATCGCGCTGCTAGGAATTATCGCCATCTGTATTTTATTGCTTGCCAAGGGAGCTGACTGGATGATCGACGGCGTGGTAGACCTGGCATGCCGAACAGGACTGCCGCGGATCGTCATAGGGGCCACCATCGTATCTCTGGGTACGACCATGCCGGAGGCGTTTGTGTCGGTGATGGCGGCCTGGATGGGGAATCCCGGACTGGCACTGGGAAATGGCGTGGGATCGATTATCGCCGATACCGGTTTGATCTTCGGATTGATCTGTATGCTGACAGTCGTTCCGGTGAACCGCTTTATTCTCAGTCGCACCGGCTGGGTTCAAGTGGGATCGGCAACGCTTCTGGTGGGGATATCGCTCGCTGCATTGATAGGGACGGAGGGGCAACCGATTCTTTCCAGATGGGTGGGCGTGCTGTTCCTGATGCTATTGGCCGGGTATTTGTACATGACCTATATCTGGGCAAAACAGGGGCTAGAAAAAGCCCCCGATATCGGCAAGCATGATTCGGGTGGAAGAATGGGTCTTGGGTTGTCTTGGCTGATGATCGTCGGTGGTCTTGTGCTCGTTGTCGCTTCAGCCAGGATTCTGGTGCCGGCTGCGTCCGAAATCGCTCAGAGAATGGGTGTGCCGGATGATGTGATCGCCGCCACGATGGTTGCGTTCGGCACATCCCTGCCCGAACTCATGACCGCCATTACAAGCGTTCGCAAGGGACATCCCGAAATCATGGTAGGCAATATTGTCGGGGCGGATGTTCTCAACTGTCTCTTCGTCATCGGGGCTGCCGCGGCAGCCAAACCCCTTGCCGTGCCGCCCAATTTCTATCGGTTTCATTTCCCGGCCATGCTTCTGATTCTGTATCTGTTTCGCTTTTTTATCTTCACCAACAAAGACGGCCGTTTCAAAAGATGGCAAGGCGGCTGGCTGTTCGGTGTGTACGTGTTATACCTCGTTCTCCAGTATACATTCAGCATGGGCAGCACCGCCTAACCCGGATATTACACGCCCCTGACGAGTTATTCCATTGGGACAAAATGGTGCTTTCCGAATGACATATAATATCAAAATAATCTTTTGATATATAAGGACAAATGAAATAGCTGTTCAAGTTTCATGACATGTTGGCTCTAGGTCAATTTTTCGGAAAATAGGCAGGCATTTTCCGACCGTGAAGATACCACGTGCGTAGGCGCGTGGGGACTCACCCCTTGCTTGAAAACCCGGGCCAGTTCATCGACCTCGAATTTTGGCCACACAACCGGCTTGAGACCGTCCATGGCCACAACACCTTCTCCGCTTTCCATAACCTCCCCGATGCATGTCGCATGGATACCGGCATTCCCGATGCCTGTCAGAATATCATCCTTGACCTCGGAGCTGCAGCAGATCAACAGGCTTCCGGAGCCGATCAGACCCATGGGGGAAATACCGAAAGCGTCACAGATTCTTTGGGTCTGCGGAAAGATGGGGATGCGGTTCAAATGGATTCGGATGCGATGATTACCGGCAATGCTCAATTCGCTAGCTGCCGTGGCCAGCCCCCCTTCCGTGACATCGTGCATGGCCGTAACACCACCGAAATCCCTTGCGATTCTGGCTTCTTCCAGGATGCTGATGTGGTCTAAGAACTGCTTGCAGGAATGGATATCCGAATGGCTGAACCCCATTGACAGCAGCTTATGCCCCATTTCACGCGCGATGATGGCTGTGCCTTCTACGGCAAGCGATTTGGTTATCAGCAGAAGGTCACCGGTTTTCATTGATTTCTTGTCTATCAGGCGGTCCTTGCGGACGGTTCCGGCCAGAGAGCCTACGACGACGGGTCTGGTGACGGCGTCGGTGATTTCGGTATGCCCTCCGCAAAGCGTGATCCCGTATTTTGATGCAATATGGTTCAGACCGTGCATGATGTGCTGAATCTCGGAACCGGAGCTGCCGCATGGAAACAACAGCGTTGTCAAAAGCCAGCGGGGATCGGCACCACAGGTCATGATGTCATTGGCATTAACGAGTACTGCATAATGTCCGATGGCATCTGTTGCAAAGGTGATGGGGTCGGACTTCAAGACTAGGACTTCTTCGTGACGGATATCGGCCGCTGCAATGTCCTCTCCAACACCGGCAGTGATCAGCAAGGCCGGATCTTCAAATGAAAAACCCTGCAGGAATTGTTCGAGCATCTCATTGGGTAATTTTCCCTGGGGTACCGGTGCCCCCATCTGGAGGATCGGTTCGATGTCCGCTAGAGAGGAAACGATTGCGTCGCATTCAAGACTGTTTTTATCGACACGCGAATTGACATCCAGAAGCGCCGTCAAGGTGCCGGCAGCTCTGCCGGCATCGATGTCAAACACGAAATCACCCACCATCAAGATATGCCGGGGTTCGACATTGAGTTTTCGGGCGGCCAGCAAAATACCCTCGGGGCTCGGTTTCGGCATCACCAGGTTGTCCCGGGTGATGACGATATCAAAATCATCCAGACCAATGGTTTTAAAGTTTTTCAGGGCCTCCTTCACGGAATCGATGCTGTTACGGGTGATGACACCCATGGGAAGACCCCTTGAGTGAATCGACCGTATCAGGTCCTCCGCACCGGGATTGGGCACTGAATTGGCGGCCCCCCGGCGTTCGAAACGATTCAGTTCGTCGAATGCTTCGGCTTTCTTTTGTGGATCCGGTAGGCTTTCAATATATTCAAGGACCGGAATCTCCTTTGGACATCCAAGGGTCTCTTTGATAACTGAAAAATCCAAGGCATCCGGTTTGGTCAGCGTGCCGTCAAAATCGAACAGAACCGCTGATATGCGGTAAGACTTGTCAATGGTGGTTTTACCATGCTTCATGTGTTATCGATCCTCTTATAAGGGGTTCTTCATTCACCTTTTAGAGCGCTCCAATATCAATTCAGCCACAATACTCACAGCGATCTCCTCCGGTGTCTGTGCGCCGATTTCAAGACCAATGGGACTGTGCACCCTTTCGATATCGTTTGGTGCGAATCCGTCATTGAGAAGGTTGCGGTATATGGTATCTCTTTTCTTACGGCTGCCGATCATGCCGATATATCCGGCATCGGTTTTAAGGGTCTGTGATAAAACCGTCTGATCGTGGCGATGACCCCTGGTGACAATGACGATGTAGCTGTGGCTGTCCATCCTGAGTCCGTGCAGGGCCGCTTCAAATGATTCCAGCAGCCGGATCTGGTCGGCACCTGGAAATCTGTCAGCGCTGACGAATTCTTGCCTGTCATCCAGGACAACGGTTGCGAAACCGACCATTTTGCTGACAGCCGCAACCTGCTTGGCCACATGGCCGGCCCCGAAGATGAAGACGGTTCCGGTCCTGAAAAAGGGTTCGATGAGATACGCCTGCTTGCCTGCCGGCGTTACAGTCGGTATCCGTGTTCCCCTGGCCCTTGCTGAAAGCTGACGCAGGTCGCTCTCAGGATAAGGACACTTGTCGGAAACGATTGCATTCTTTTGGATGAGACAGCGTTTGCCCACACGAACAGTGGGGGGTGTTTTCTGCAGCGAGGCGATCATAAAGCAGTCTTGGTCCTGCTTCAGGGCGGCTTGGAGTTTCAGAAAAACATTGATATTTCCTGCTGCCTGGATGTACTCGATGAGGATCGTCATCTGTCCGCCACAGATGACATCCAGATCGTCAAGGTCTGGTCTTGAGCTCAAATCAAAGGATCGTATCTGCGACGTCTTGGTGTCAAACAGTTCCGATGCTGTCTGCATGACTTCGGCTTCCACTTTGCCGCCCCCGATCGTGCCGATAATTTCCCCGCCGGCCAGGACCAGCATTCTGGAACCTGCCCCCCTGGGCGTGGACCCCTGGTGAGACAATACCGTTGCCATGACCACCGGCTGATCTAAACTGAGAACCTGACACAAATCGTCGATAGCGTGAATCATCTGCCTACCTCTGCGTTTAGGTTTGCTTGGACCGTCGGCTACTGGACCTTGCATACGGTCACCGGCTGCAGTTTAGGCCGAATATCTCATGAAATTTCCGGGCTAGCTGCCACCATTGCTAAATATGTCTATGCGGCTGTTTGCCGACTTTGTGGGAGTGCCGATGCGTGTGTACATGCACCCGGTCATCCTTGAATAGCTTGCCATCCTCCATGCTGTAGAACGCATGGGTCGTCTCAGACAGCACGTCGAACTCGTGAGAAATTAGTATATAAGAGAGGTCAAGCCCCTGTAGAATATGGATCAAGCGTGATTTCATGGACGTGTCCAGTGCATTTGTCGGTTCGTCCAGAAGAAGGACTTGCGGTTGCATGGCCAGGATTGTCGCCAGGGATACCAGGCGCTTTTCCCCGCCGGAAAGCTTGAAGGTGATCCGGTTTTCAAATCCATTCAACCCTAAGTAATCGAGTGTATGCCGGGAGATCTCCAAGGCCTCCTGTTTTGATTTTCCCAAGTTAAGAGGACCAAAGGCAACGTCCTCTATAACGGTGGGGGAGAAAAGTTGATCGTCTGCATCCTGGAACAGCAGGCCGATGCGATGGCGAATGGCGGCAAAGTCTTTTTCTTTCTGTCGTGCTTTCCCAAATATCTCGATCATGCCGCTGGACGGCTTCAGCAGGCCCATGATGACGTGGAACAGGGTAGTCTTGCCGCTTCCGTTGGGGGCCACCAGGCCGATCCGGTCTCCTTGCGTCATTTTGAAATCGATCCGGTCCAGAACGGTCTTTCCGCCGGGATACCGGTATGAGACGCCCTTGAGATTTATGAGTGTGTTGTTTGAATCCATAATTCAACCGTTGTCATAAAAAAAATGATAAGCAACATAATGACAGCAAAAGGTCGATTTCGTTCGTCCGGCCCAAATTGCCGGAGGGAGTGAAATTTGCCTTTAAAACCGCGGCATCTCATGGCCTTGGAAACCCGGTCTGCCCGTGCCGACGCATGTACGAACAGCATGCCCACAAGATAGGCGTAGGATTGGTAAGAATGAAGGTTGGTTCCCGGCTTGAAACCTCTAATTTTCATGGCGCGAATCAGACGCTGGTATTCCTGCTCCATGACGAAAACATAACGGTAGGTTATCAACAGCAGGCATACAAGCTTGTCCGGTATGCCGAGGCAACCCAGTGCATGCCCCAGGGTCGCGATGGACATGGTTGTCAGAAGCGCCATCAGGGACAGTAGGATTGCCATCGATTTCAAACTGATTTGCGTCGCGAGGCGCACGCCGGGACTGCTGAAACCCAAGGGCCCGACACTGAAAAGGGTTGCCCCAGGATAGGTCAGGGGCATGAACAGCCATAACAACAAAAGGAAGCCCAATACGACCGTCAAGCGCTTGAAAACCTCTCTGGCATCCAGTCGGGCGATCGTTACCAGTACCACCGAAGTGACCAGGCTGAACACCAAGATGACAAAGCTGCTCGACAAGGCCACGACAAACGAATAGATCAGTGCCAACACCACCCTGAGCCTTGGATCGATGGAATGGATGACGGACTCGCCGCCGGCAAAAACTTCCGCTATCATTTATCGACGTCACTCCTTTTGCGATGGTATCGCATGTATGCGGCAAGCCCAACAAGACCGACGATGTATCCGATGCCGCCGAGGATATCGGACAAGGAAACCCTGTTTTCATTCAAGGCCGTTATTCTGTTTATGAGGGGTTTCAATTTTCGATCCAGACTGGCATCTACCAGGGCGCTGACCTCTGCCGCCGACAATCCGTTTTCAGGGGCTTGGCCCGTGGTTGCCAGCTTCAGTTCGGGTTTGGGGGTGTTTTTCGGGGCCACGACATCGAATTCCTGACGCGTATCCGGTTCGACGGCGTTTTCCTGAAAATCAGCCCTGGACAGCTTCCATACAGCACGATGCCCCATGCCCGCTGCCAGCACAATCTGCATACCTGTTTTTCGGGGTGCCTGAAAACTGAAAAATCCTTGGGCATCGGTTTCCCCTTCGAGGAGCAGGTTGCCTGCCTCGTCAAAAACCTCAATCAGCGCCTGAGCAGGCCGTTTCCCTCCCATAAATTTGCTTTGCGTATGTACGGTGTCTCCTTCGACCCATGCAAAGATACTCACCTTGTGCGCCAGTGCGGGTGAACCGTTCAAAAAAAGCATCAGGATCAGAACCGGAAGATACCCTGCCGTACGCTGCAGGGTGTGTTTTAACTTTTTGGGGGCTATCATCATGAAATATCCCAGTTAAGCATTTCGGGGTCTACTTTTTTCAAAAAAGCCACGCAAAATACCGTGACGACACCCTCGATCAGCATGATTGGCAAGTTGGCCGCCACAATGAGCCCCGCTAACGACCAGAAACTCTTTTCCGTGAAGACCAGCGCAAGCCCCAGGAGAAGGGCGGACAGCAGAACCGAAACAAAGCCACAGGCAAAGGAACCAATCATGGCAATCAGCGGGGATCGATGGATCCATTTTCTGAAGGCATAATAGCAGATGACTGCCGGCAACGCCATCAGTATCGTGTTGACGCCCAGGGTGGTAATGCCGCCGAACTGAAAAAAAAGCGCCTGCAGAATCAATGCTACCAAAATTGCGGGGAAAGCCGACCACCCGAGCAAAATACCGAGTATGCCATTCAGGATCAAATGTGTGCTGGACGGACCGACATTGACGTGGATGAGCGAGGCAACGAAAAAGGCCGCCGCCAGAACACCCACATGGGCAACGCGGTCATAATCCATGCGTCTCAATCCGACGGCTGTGCCTGTGATGGCCAACACGGCGCCGGTAATCAGTACCGGCGCATTTAGGACGCCTTCTGAAATATGCATATGGCTGACGCTCAAAAAAAAACCACGAAAGCGAACCTTCGTGGTCGTTTGTTGGAACCCATTGTTTTATTGAGGTTTAAATGACGCGACAAAATCACGGCCCATACAATCGCAACCCCATTCTATTCAGACTTCAGTCTGCTGTTTGACTCTGTTCTTAGTATGCTTGCGCTCGATACTCAAGCTTTTTTTTCACAAACCCAAATCCGCTGCATTGACGATATGTGAAGATGCCACGTGCGTAAGCGCGGGAAGATTCACTTCTCGATGACGATAGCAATCGACGGTATGGTCGTTGACCATGCCGATGGCCTGCATCAGCGCGTAGCAGATGGTGGGGCCTACAAATTTGAATCCCCGCTGGCGCATATCCTTGCTCAGAGTCAAAGATTCAGGGCTTGTGGCCGGCACCTGATGCATTCGTTTCCAGCGGTTGTGAATGGGGCGCTGGTCCACAAACGCCCAGATATAGTTGTCGAAACTGCCAAATTCCGATTGTATTTCCAGAAATCGTCGTGCATTGGTGATGAAGGCCCTGACTTTGAGATTGTTGCGGATAATTCCTTGGTTTTGCAACAAGTCCTGGATCTTGGTTTCATCGTAGCCAACCACCAGCGTCGGGTCGAAACCGCTGAATGCCAGACGATAGGCCTCCCGTTTCTTGAGAACGGTTGACCAGCTCAGACCGGCCTGAGCACCTTCCAGACAGAGAAATTCGAATAGTTTGTTGTCATCATGCAACGGCACGCCCCACTCTTGATCATGATAGGCGATCATCAGGGGGTCGGTGCCGGCCCAGGCGCATCGTTGTTTCATTTCGCTGCGCGTCTCCTTGAAATGGCTTCTGATATATATCTGATTGACAGCTTATCGGTCTCCGATTACGATAACCAAATTGTTGTGTCCCATAATTATCGTCAAAAAGCAAAAAGGGATATCATAAACGCAGGCTGTTTGTTTGTGGGCCAGAAACACAAACCGTTTTTCAGGGAGAAGACGGGGTCATGACGAATTTTCAAAAGATTATTCGCAGCAAGCTTCTGTTAACGCTGGCTGCCGTATTGATCGTTTACGCGCTGTCGGGCTTTTTTCTGGCGCCCTACCTGGTAACCCGTTTTGTACCCGGCATGGCAGAGGAGAAACTGAATCGTGAGCTACGCCTGGGAGCGGTGAAAATCAATCCGTTTCTGTTCCGTTTTCAAGCCGACGATGTTGGGCTTTATGAACCGGATGGTGCGTTGATAGCCGGTTTTGATCGATGCTTCTTCGATTTTGAACTGAGCAGTCTTTTTCAGTGGGCGCTGGTCTTTAAATCCCTCCGTCTGGATGGCCCCAGGGTCAACCTCATCTTCGATAAGGCCGGCGTTCTGAATATAACAAGGCTGGTACCTGAAACCACAGAAACAAGCGACCCGGAAAGCGCACTGGATGGTCAAAAAGCCGACCCAGGACCACCCAGACTGGTCTTCAATCACATCCAGATTGTTGCAGGTGAAATCAATCTTGCGGATCAGCGACAGTCTGTGCCGGCGATTATTACCATCCATCCCCTCGGCATTGAATTGCACGATATATCGACGCTTCCTGATCGGGAAGGACCTTACAGCCTGGCGGCAGTCACCCAGGAGCAGGAATCTTTCGAATGGACAGGGCAGATTGCGTTGAATCCTTTCAGCGCCAGCGGACACCTGGATTTCAGTCATATCAAGCTGTCGACGGTGTGGCAGTTTTTCCGGGACAGAACGCGTTTAGATAAACCAGAAGGGCGCTTCAGCCTCGACAGCACCTATGCGATCGATTTCGGGCAGACGGAGCCCTCCGTGCAGCTTAGTGATCTCCAATTCAAGCTTGCGGACCTATCACTGAAGCTTCCAAACCTTGAACCGCCCTTGCTGGAACTCTCTCGGTTGGACATCAAGGTTCCATTGGCGGATGTGACCCATCGAACGGTGGCCATCGAAACGATTCTGTTCGACCGTGGAAGGACCATGGTTGCCATTGACGAAAACGATCGTCTCAACTGGGGCAGGATCACCGCTGAGGCCGGAGGGAACGATCACCCACCCTTGCAGAACGAACCGCAACCGAGCCGTGACAAAGCTCAGGATACCTCCGCTGACGACTGGAAAATCCAGGTTGCGGATGTGACGCTACAGGATATCCAATTCAACTATCAGGATCAAAGCAGGTCTCCCGTGCTGGATGCAGGTGTGACCGATATCGACGGGACGTTCCAACTGGCGTTGTTATCGGGTTCTGCCGGAACCGACCTTCAGGTCAAAGGGCTATCATTCGGTATGAATGACATCCAGATCGGAAACCCCCAGACCCCGGTGCCGGAAATCCGTCTACAAACATGGTTGGTAAAAGGGGCTGATTTTGACCTTGCTAGCAATACACTGAGCATCGATCATGCCATATTTCAGGACGGCAACATCGATGTTCGCCGGGACAAGGACGGTCAGTTGAATCTGGCCGAACTGTTTCTGCCGGCCGGTACTGACGCTGAAAAGACACAAGCGTCACCCGGGAATACCGGGAAGCCAGCGTTTCAGTATCTAATAAGGGACGTGGATGTCTCAAATTTTGGCCTGGCTTTTAGCGATCAGACAGTCAAGACGGACGGAGAGATCGTTCACCTGGACCATCTACATGTGGCGGTTTCCCATATCGACGGAAGGTCTCAGATGCCCGTTGACGTGTCCTTTGACATTCGGGAGGGGGGGCGCGTGGAGATTCAAAGCCGCGTAGATCCGGCGGAGCCGTCTGTTCAGGCCGATATGAATGTTGCGTCGATCTTCCTGACGCCGTTTGAACCCTACCTGGCATCGCAGGCAATGTTGCAACTGGCGTCAGGAACCCTTTCCACCCGGGGACAGTTCGCTTTTCGGGAAAAAGAAATGCAGCCCAAGATCGCCTACAACGGCGATCTCGATGTGGCGGACCTTCAAATTCTGGAGATCGGGTCGGACAAGACTTTTCTGGGCTGGGAGCATTTGATTGCCTCGGATCTCAAACTTCGACTGCAGCCGAACCGCTTGGAAATTGAGGATCTCAAACTTGCTGGGCTGGATGGACAGTTCATCATTTTCGAAGACGGTTCCCTCAATTTGACCAATGTTTTCAGGGAACGACCCAGAGAACCGGACAAGAATGAGGCACCTGTCGCTGCAAAAACAGAGGGCCCGGTGTTTCCTATCTACCTGCATAAGCTGAGAGTCGAGAACGGAGGTCTGTTTTTTGCCGATTACAGCCTGATGCCCCATTTCGCCACCGGAATTCACCAACTGGACGGCTCCATCATCGGAATGTCTTCGGAGCGGAACGCACGGGCTCAGGTGCAACTGGATGGTCGTGTGGACGATTACGGAACCTCTGAAATTAAAGGAGAAATCAACATCTTCGACCCCACGGCTTATACGGATATGTCGCTCCTTTTTCGAAATCTAGAAATGACCCGTCTGACACCCTATTCCGGGAAATTTGTCGGGCGACGCATCGATTCCGGAAGATTGGCCTTGGATTTGACCTATTCTATCGATAACGGTAAGCTCATGGGTAATAATCAGATCGTTATTGAACGCATTGAACTGGGGGAGAAGATCGATAGTCCAGATGCAGTGTCTTTGCCCCTCAATCTGGCCATCGCCATCCTGGAGGATGCCAACGGTGTCATTGACATCGGGTTACCCGTGACGGGTGACCTGGCGGATCCGAAATTCAGCTATGGTCAGCTTGTGTGGAAAGCTTTTACCAATTTGATCACCAGGCTTGCCAGCGCACCTTTTCGTGCTTTGGGTGCCCTACTGGGGGGGGCGTCGGAGACACTTGACGCCATATTTTTTAAAGACGGCTCCGCTGAATTGTTGCCGCCGGAGGTTGAAAAGCTGGTCAAACTTTCCCAGGCCCTCGAAAAGCGTCCCAATCTGAAACTCGTGGTTCAGGGACGATACAGCGTGGAGAAGGACGGTAAGGCAAAAAAAAATCTGCAGGTGCGAAGACGAATAGCCGAGCGGCAGGGATTGATACTGTCATCTGGAGAAGATCCCGGTATTTTGGATTTCGGGAATCCCGATATTCAGTTGGCGCTGGAGGCTGTTTTTACAGATAGGTTTGGCACAGGGACACTGGATGAAATCAAAGCCACGCTGGCACAGCCAACGGCTGAGGAAGCGGGGCAGGTAGACCCATCCGAAAAGGAGGTCAAGATTCAAGAACCAGCAGCCCTTTGGAAAATGCTATTTGCCAAAATGCTCACAGAGGAGTCCTTGGCGGAAACAGTATTGATACAACTGGCTGAAGCCAGGGCGCAAGCGATCATCCAGGAATTACATGGGACCAGGGGATTCTCTTCGGATAGGATCGCTGTCAAACAACCCGAGGCCCTGAAGCCCGGGACTCCGGTCCAGGCAGATTTGGCGCTCGAGGTTCTTCAATAGAATTAGGGTGTGTCATCTGGCATAGCTGATGGGGGGGGCAACACCCGTGTTGGAAAGGAATCGATCGCCTAAAGTTTTTGGCAGCCTTACCCTTCCGCCAGCCCGTCGTTAAATTTAATTCTGGGATTGAAAAGAAAAATATGCAAGAATAATATTGTGATCGGATTTTAAAATCTGAGAATCGCTTTATGCAGGGCAAATCAATATGAGTATGTCTATGGATTTTGATAAAGAAACAATGGGTGATCAAGCGGGGTTAGATGATAATCGGCCTTCGGACACCTCGATAGAGACGAAGCGCATGCACAGAGAAACCAACATACCGCAACTGCCGCAACGGTACGTCGTTAAGGACGTGAGCACCGGGAGGGTTTTGGTCTGTCTAGAGGCTCCCAACATTTCGGTTACCGTTAAGACCGGCTTGACAATCTCCGCATCGGCGGCCCGCAAGTCTTCTCCGGGCACCATATATCTCGACGGCGCCGCTAAAAGTGAGCCTTTCATGGATCACGATAAACAGATCTATAATTTTGACCACCATGAAGGATGCATGCGTCCGTTTACACTTTCAACCTGTGAGCAGGTTTTAGTGATGATATTAAAGGGCATGGACTTGCGCGGCAGAGAATGGCGTGTATTTGCCAACGAACCTGATTTGGACACCATCCTGGCAATCTGGCTCATCCTAAATCATTTGCGTATTCGAAAAAAAGATGCCGGCCGTCTGCGGTTTTTATATGCCTTGGTACGTCTTGAGGGCATCATTGATTCTCACGGATTGGAAATGACCGAGTTTAGCGGATTCTCACCGGGCTTGCATAGAAAAACGCTAGACATGATTGAGTATTTGCGAATAGAGGAAGTAGATTTAAAAAAGAATGCCCTGTGGGAGGGAAAAGACAATCTTGAGCACACAGCCTTAGTACTGCAAAAAATTGACAATATTATTTATAGATCTGAAGATTTTGTTGATTTTAAAGAATTAACGGAGTTGGCGCGGGTTGAACTGACAGGCGGCAGAATTGCCATCGTCATCGAAGCCGATCAGGGAATATACGAACTTGAGTCGCCTCTGCAAAGGGTCTATGGCGAAAGACTTGGACTGGTAATTCTCAAGACAGGAGACGATCAATATACCCTGCGTCGTTTGGATCCTTTCATGCCCGGTGATCTAAGTGATGTTTATCAGATATTGAATTACAGGGACCCAGGCGTGCGGTGTCGAAAAAATAGCAATCAATGGGGTGGGTCCGGTGATATTGGCGGTTCTCCGCGAGGGATTCCTACCAAACTAGCCCCTGTCGAAATTGCCGAAGCCTGCCGCGACGCTTTTCAGACGCCGCGAACAACCGTTTATGCATTGCATTTCTTTTATGCCACGCTAGTGGCAGCCGCAATAGCAGGGGCGGCATTTTTGAGTAATTATTTTCTTTCTTCCAGCCCCTGGCTCACCGACACGGTTGCGGGTGACCTGGTCTCAAAAACCCATATCTCTTTTTTTGTTGCCTTGATATGTATCACAGCGGCGAGCCTCCTTTTGATATCACGATCACGATTGTGGCAATTTGGCGTTCGGGTCCCGACGGGAAAGGATTGGTGGTTTCTCTTGCCGGTTATTGTCCTGTCTGCGATGGGAAACGGTATCTACTTTCCATCTTCAGCCGTGCATGTGTTGAATGCCATCGAAATCAGCCTTTATGTGTTTATCGCCATTCCCATGGCATCGGAAATGCTCTTTCGTGGCCTTATTTACGGGGTTTTGGCGGAAGGCACCTCAGCTAAAGGCTGTAACAGTCGATGGTTTTTTTCCTATCCGACGGTGGCTTCGGCATTTTTGTATGCCCTTTTTATCACTTGTCTCGTATTCCTTCCAGAGATCGTTAATGGCGCATTTCAGTTGGGTTCCATTCCGGAAACCGCATTTGCTGCATTCGCCTTCGGGCTAGCCAATGGTGTTGTCAGGGAAAGAAGTCATAGCATTTACCCGGCGATTGTTTTTCATGTGATGGCCGTTGCCGTTTTTGTTTTTTAAACCTTGAAGATACTATTTTTCGCATGCCACTTAAGTTGATTTCTTTTTTCTGTTTTCAAGCTGTTCGGTATTACGGCCCCTTGGGATCTCAGACAGTCTTACGGTCTCCCTGGCGTCATCTTTCGGCGTTTCGAGATGCCTTCGTATTGATTATAGGCCCTTAAAACATTGAAGAACATCGCAGCAAGCTGCGGGAAATGTGCCCGTTCTTGCGGTTCGAATGCATCGGGTCTAGAACAAGGGGTTGATTTAGGAGCCATTCGTTGGAATTTCTACAAGTGTTGATTACCGGGTTGGGTCAGGGCTGTCTTTACGGTCTTATCGCTTTGGGCTTTGTCTTGATTTATAAAGCGACAGAGATCGTCAATTTCGCCCAAGGTGATCTATTGATGCTGGGCGCTTTTTTCGCAGTGACATTTGTGGGAATTCTTGACCTGCCGTACTGGCTCGCTTTTCTGCTAACGATCGTTTGCATGGCTGTTTTTGGTTATCTGCTCGATATGTTGGTCGTTCGTTCGATGATTGGCGAGTCCCAGTTTTCCGTTATCATCCTAACCATTAGTATCGGTTTTATCTTACGTTCGGTGGTCGGCGGAATTTGGGGATCGGACATTCTTTCGCTGGAGACGCCCTACTCGGGAAAAATGGCCGATATTGCCGGTCTGATAATCGGTCAGGAGTATCTCGTTGTCATTGCCGGAACCATTATCCTTTCTCTGGTATTGTATCTGTTTTTCAAATTCTCCAGACTGGGAATCGCTATGCAGGCTGCCTCCCAAAATCAGTTGGCCGCCTATTATATGGGGATTCCTGTTAAAAGCGTCTTTTCTCTGATTTGGGCGATCAGTGCCCTGGTCGCTGCCGTTGCAGGGACATTAATGGCGCCTATTTCATTGGTTAGCCCGCAAATGGGCTTCATTGGAATTAAGGCGTTTGCGGCTGCAGTCATTGGCGGTTTTGGGAGTCTCCCCGGAGCCTTGATAGGCGGTCTCATCATCGGCAGTTCAGAACAGTTGGCCGGTACATATCTCCCAACCGGATTACAAGAAATCACTGCTTACGTGATCATGTTTTTGGTATTGACCTTGCGTCCGCAGGGTCTTTTTGCCCAGATACAGCAAAAGAAGGTCTAACCCAAGCATGGTATTTTGAAAAGATACAGCGAGTGCACACCCCCTGGCTTTTCGCGGGGTTAACGAGCAAACCTAAATTTGACAGAATTTCTTAGGGTCCAAGATTCCCCGCGGCTTGTTGCGAGGAATTTTCAATTGTTGACATCATGCGCATAATTTTTAAAGAATCTTACCTTCAGGATATTAAACTCCTAAAACACAGCGGGTATGTTTTCTGGTACGGTATTGCTTTTGTTTGCCTTACTGATCGCACCCGCTGTTCTGGATGAGTTTTATATCGGTGAGATGGCCTTTATCTTTATCTATGCCATTGCCGGGTTGGGACTGATGATCCCGGTCGGCTTTACGGGACTGCCCAGCTTGGGCCATGCAGCCTTTATGGCCATCGGTGCTTACGCTCATGGATATTTTTTGAATTCGGGATTGCCTTTCCTGCTTTCGATTCCATTGACCGGTCTCATCGGTTTCGTCGTCGGGGCTCTGATCACCGTACCGTTGAAACGAATGACCGGTATCTATTTCGCCATTGCTTCCCTGGCATTCGCGATTATCGTCGAAGAGATCATTGCCCACTGGAAATCGGTGACAGGCGGCTTGGGAGGGATGTCGGTGGATAATCCGGTCATTTTTGGATTCGAACTGGACAGCACCTGGCATTTTTATTTTCTCTGTCTGGCCATGCTATTGGTCGGTGCTTATATTGCACGCTAAATCTTATCCGATCGCCCAGCGGCCGGGCATTTATTGCAATTCGTGATTCCGAGATCTCCGCCGAAAGCATGGGCATCAATTTATCCATTTATAAAATCAAATCCTTTGCCATCAGTGGATGTTTTACAGGTCTGGCAGGCGCCCTGTTTGCCCACAGGCTGTTCTTTTTGACACCGGACGCATTCAACTTCCTGCTGTCCATTCAGCTCCTGATGATGGTGGTCGTTGGCGGACTGGGTACGATTCACGGGGCAATTTTGGGTGCCGTTTTTGTGGGGCTGTTGCCTCAGGTAATTGCTATCGCCAAAGATTATCTGCCACCCTCCATTGGTGAATTTCCGGGTCTGGAGCCGGGGCTTTTCGGAATTATCATGGTCTTGTTTATTATCTTTGAACCCATGGGGCTATACGGCAGATGGCTGAAATTCAAACGCTACCTGCAATTGTTTCCACTTTACCGCAAAGCAACCTTTAAACGTCAAAAAACCTATTTGAAAACAGAGCGTGTTCAATGACATTTTTTAAGGCAGAAAACATTTCAATTGATTTTGGCGGCATCAGGGCGGTCAACAATGTCAGTTTTGATGTCGAAAAGGGAACGATTTTTACCATTGTGGGTCCCAACGGGGCCGGAAAAACAACTATTTTTAACATTATCAGCAGAATATATAATCTGACCGAAGGCCGGATTACGTTTGAAGACAAAGATATCACCCATTTGCCGGCGCACCTGGTCGTCAACGTGGGAATCGCCAGAACGTTTCAGAATATCGAACTGTTCGACCACGCCACGGTCCTTCATAATTTGTTGATCGGTCGCCATATTCACTGCCGGTCCAGTTTGCTTTCAGATCTGCTTTTTCTACCTTCGGTCAAACGAATGGAATTGACGCATCGAAGAAGGGTTGAAGACGTGATCGAATTCCTGGATTTACAGCACTACCGAGATCAATTGATCCAGAACCTTCCTTATGGCGTACGAAAGATTGTCGAACTGGGGAGAGCGCTTTGTACCGAACCGAAACTGCTCCTGCTGGACGAACCGGCATCCGGATTGAATGTGGATGAAACAGAAGACATGTCTTTCTGGATAGATGATATAAAGAAACTTTTGGGCATTACCGTGATTATGGTTGAACACAATATGAATTTGGTCTCCCAGGTTTCGGATCATGTATTGGCCATCAATTATGGTCAGGCCCTGGCTGACGGATCACCGAGGGAAATTCAGGAGAACCCCGATGTCATCAATGCCTATCTGGGAGAAGACAGAGATGCCCGATAACATATTGACATTAAGAAATATCGAGACCTACTACGGTCCGATACTGGCGATTAAGGGTATCAGCCTCGATGTACAAGAAGGGAAAATCGTCACCATTCTGGGTGCCAACGGTGCGGGGAAAACCACCATATTGAAAACGATATCCGGTGCCATGGATCCTCAGAAAGGGAAAGGTGGAGTTCCTGGGAAAAGAGATTCAAAATCGAAATCCGGACTGGGTTGCCCGTAAAGGCATCGCGCATGTTCCTGAAGGAAGAGAAGTTTTTCCCCTTTTAACGGTTCATGAAAACCTGCTGATGGGAGCCTACGGTCGTAAAGATAAGAAAAAGATTTTAGAGGATTTGGAAATCGTCTATGACTATTTCCCTATATTGAGAGATCGAATCAAACAGAAATCCGGTTATTTATCAGGAGGGCAACAGCAGATGCTGGTCCTGGGACGTGCCATCATGGCCCGCCCCAAACTGATGTTGCTGGATGAGCCTTCCCTGGGCCTGTCGCCCCTTTTTGTTCAAGATATTTTCCGCATCATCAGACGGTTAAATAGCGAACAGAAAATGACCATGTTACTGGTGGAGCAAAATGCCAACATGGCGCTGCAAAACAGTTCCTATGGATATGTGTTGGAAAATGGCCGAATTGTGATGGAAGATAGCTGTAAAAACCTGATGGCAAGCGATGACATCAAAGAATTTTACATGGGCATCAAAGAGGAAGGCATACGCGGCAAACGTCGATGGAAAAAAAGAAAAACCTGGCGATGAAAAATCAATGCTTTCTAACGATTAAGACCGCTAAATCAATCCTATGACCACTCCACAATACGATCCGGTTATTATTGACGGCTGCGATACCATTGTAAAACTTTTTCGGCATCGGGTTCAGCAGTTGGATGGCAAAGTCGCCATGCGGGAAAAGAACTTCGGTATATGGGAATCCTTTACCTGGGCTGATTACGGCAACAAAGCCAGGGAGATTGGCATGGGGCTTCTGGCATTGGGATTAAACCGGGGAGATGTCTGCTCAATTGTCAGTGGCAATAAAAAAGAATGGTTGTTCACGGATATGGGCATTCTTTGTAGTGGCGGCATCACCAGCGGTGTTTACACCACGGATTCAAGTCGGCAGTTGGCATACCTGGTGTCGGACTCCAACTCTCGGTTTCTATTCGTCGAAAATGAAGAGCAGCTGGATAAATATCTGGAAGTCAGAGAGAACACGCCCACGCTGGAGAAAATCATCGTATTTGATACGGGCGGTCTACATGAATTTACGGATGATCACGTCATGATGATCGAAGATTTGTATGCCTTGGGTCGACGTTATTTCAAGGCCCATCCTGATATCTGGGACCGCGAAATCGATAGAGCCCAACCAACAGATCTCATGGTACTGATATACACCTCCGGTACCACCGGTCCGCCCAAAGGGGCCATGATAAGTCACCTCAATTGCATGTACCAGATTGAAACATTCGACAAAATTCTTGAAATCAATGCCAAAGATGAGCAGCTTTCCTTCCTGCCCCTGTGTCACATACTGGAAAGACTGCTTTCAATACTCATACCGCTCAAATCCTGTGGAACCGTCAATTTTGTGGAAGGTCCCGATACCGTTCCGGAAAATATCCGCGAGTTGTCACCGACCATATTTGTAGCGGTGCCGCGTATCTGGGAAAAACTCTATTCCGCGATTCAACTGCAAGTCAAAGATGCCACCCGTTTCGGCAAATGGGCTTATCATAACGCTGAAAACATCGGGAGGCGTGCTTCCGCCTATAAAATCGAACGAAAACCGGTCCCGCTTCTTTTGGGCGCCCTTTTCTGGGTTGCCCAAAAAACGGTCTTGAACAATATCTTGCGTATGATGGGGCTGGACAAACTCACATGGGCGGCGACAGGCGCGGCGCCGATCTCACCGGATTTAATCAGATGGTATCTGTCCATGGGGATAGACATGGTTGAAGCGTATGGACAGACCGAGTGCTGCGGTGTGGCCACCGCAAACGTCATCGGGAATTCAAAATTGGGCACCATCGGTCAGGCAATCCCCGGTAGTGATGTTCGGATTTCCGATCAGGGAGAGATCCTGATCAAAGGGGCCAGTGTCTTTCTCGGTTATTTCAACCAACCCGATAAAACAGCCCGAACGGTCGTCGATGGGTGGCTGCACACAGGCGATGTCGGGAAAAAAGACGCTGAGGGCTTTGTCACGATCACCGATCGTTTGAAGGATATCATCATTACCGCTGGTGGGAAAAACATTTCTCCCAGTGAGATCGAAAATCAATTGAAGTTTTCACCCTATATCACCGATGCGGTCGTCATTGGTGACGGCAGAAAATACTTAACCTGCCTCATTATGATTGACCAGGAAAATGTTGAGAAGCACGCCCAGGACAATGACATCCCCTATACCAATTATGCCAGTTTGTGCGGGGCCAAGGCGATTAAAGAACTGATATGGGAGGAAACGCTAAAGGTGAACAAACAGTTCGCTCGGGTGGAGCAAATCAAGAAGATACGACTGATCGATCAGATCTTGACCGCGGAAGATGATGAACTGACGCCCACCATGAAATTGAAGCGAAAATTTGTCAATACAAAATACGAAGATTTAATTGCATCGATGTACCCGTAATTTTTTGGTATCAACCCCGTCAGCAACAAGACGCCTATTGCCGTTGTCAAACATATGTTCCGAATGAGAAACGCTTTAGCGGCAATCGGAACGCTATTGTGACAATTACCATAACTGAAAAAGGAGGAAAAAATGAAAGCCAGACATCTATTCAACCTATCCGTATGTTTCGTTGTTTTGCTGGGAATGGTCGTTGTGGTTCACGCCGAAACCCAGGGCGTTTCCAAGGACGAAATCGTCGTAGGAACCCACACTGCCTTGAGTGGACCCGTGGCCGGTTGGGGAATCGACGCCACCAACGGTATAAGAATGCGCTTCGACGAGGCCAACGCAGCCGGTGGGATCCATGGACGCAGTATTAACTATATTGTCGAAGACTCGCAATACAGGGTACCCATTGCCGTTCAAAAAGCCAATAAGCTGGTTAACCGGGACAAGGTGTTTTTTCTCATTGGCAGCATCGGTACGCCGATGAACAATGCGATCTTCCCCATGTTGGAAAAGAAAAACATACCCAACTTGTTCCCTTATACAGCTGCCCGGTCCATGTACGAACCGCATCACAAACTGAAATTCGCTAATCTGGCGTCTTACTATGCAAATATTCGAGCCGGACTGAAGTATTTTGTCGAAGAAAAAGGCAAGGAACGTGTGTGTATGATGTACCAGGATACCGATTTTGGGCTCGAAACGGCGGATGGCGTTAACGATCAGTTGGCGGCGATGAATATGGAGCTCGTGGCTCAAACCACTCACAAAGCGTCAGAGACCAATTTCGTGGGGGCCATCACCCAACTGAGGAAAGCGGAATGTGATGTGGTTATGTTGGGGACCATCATCCAAGACACGATCATCGCCGTGTCAACCGCGCGAAAAATGGGATGGGATGTCGATATGGTGGGACAGACCGCCGCTTGCAACTATGTTATCCCACTCAAAGGCGGGGAAGGTGTCAACGGATTATACGGTGTAACGTCCATACCGATTATGTATGCGGATCAGGCGACCGGGAAAGCGAAGGCGTTTTTCGAAAACTATAACAATCGATTTGGCAAGATGCCTTCCGAAGTTGCCCAACACGGATATTTTTGTGCGGATCTTACGGTTATGGCTTTACAAAAAGCAGGCCAGGAACTCACTGTGGAAAATTTTCTCGAAGCCCTTGAAAGTATCAAAGGATATCAACATCCGTTTGGGGGACCCATTATCAGTTTCGGACCTCAAAAGCACCTTGGGTCAGACGAATCTGTATTTTTACAGATCCAAAATGGGAAATGGGCTTATCCATCCGGTCAAAAGCAGATTTTGGATTACTGACAACCTTTATATCCATCGGTACCCGAATATTTTGTAGACCGGATCTGCACTGGCACAAGATATTTCAGCCTGAAGCCCTCGTAGATTACCCTGTCAGGTCGAAGTTATCGTTGTTATCAGAATAGCGTTCCAAAACCGCTTTGCGGGCCAACTCAACGAGCCATCGCCGGCAGGAAGACGCTGAAAACAGCTCCCTTTTCGGTATCGCTGGACACCGTCATGACACCGCTGTGCTTTTTGACGATACCGAAGGCGGATGCCATGCGCAGGCCCTTGTCTGGGGAGTGAAACGGCTCGAGAGGAGGACCCGTGTCTTTGTTGTCCAGTTCGGCGGCAGGATTTGTTATGCGAACCAGAACATAATCACCGGGATCCCTTCCATAGGGTTTCACAAACTGGGGCGACAGGGTGATGTTTGAAGATGCCACCTCGAGCACCCGGGTGCCAGGTTCCAACTGCACTGCATGCCGACAGATGTTCAACAAGGCACGGCCGATCATGGCCCGGTCGGCGTTCACCCGCCAGAGGTTATCCTGGTACTGGGTTGTCAATGCCACCTCCGGCATTATCTGCTGGAACTCCTGCAGTGCGTAGGCCGTGATTTCATTTAAATCGGTTTCATAATAGTTGTAGACGCCCTTTCCGGCAAAAGCCAGTAGCTGACTGGAAATGTTCTTGATGTCCTTGATCTGCTGTTGGGCTGTTTTCAGGTTCTGATAGTCCCGAAAGGCAGAAGCATCACCGTGGTAATCGTGCCCGAGGTTATCGATGGTGGCGGCGATATTTTTTTCGATACCGAGAATTTTCTGATTCAGGTCATGAGCGATCTCTCCCGCGAGATTTCCGATGGCCTCGAAATGATGAATTTTTTGGAGTTGATTTTCGAGGCGGCTCTTTTCGAACAATAAGCGCTGGCGTTCCTCTTCGACTTCCATTTCCGTGGTGACGATGGTCAGACAGCCAAAAGACAGGGATGTCTCATCTTCAGGATAGGTCAGGATCAAGGCCTGGTCTTTTAGCCAGATCAAGTTTTCCGGCGAAAGTTTAAGTTTGTACACGGCTTCGATAAGACCTGTTTTTTCACTTTCCTTGCGGATGAATCCCCGGGACTCGTTCAACACTTCACGGCTGGTAACCTCCGTTGCGGCGAGGGGATCGACGAAGTGGGATTTGTATATCCGGCGGTCCACAATGGCCGAGCGAAGAATATCGGCGATATTGGCGGGGCCACAATCCAGCAACGCCAGGAATTTTCGGCTCACGAATTCATACCAGATATTTTTTTCGTCGCCCTGCCAGGCGGAGATATAGGGAATTGCCGGAGAGCCTGTCTGGTCGAATGCCTGAAAAATAGGAATCGTCTTTTGCAACTTTTCTTTGAGTTCGGGACTGAAATCAGCGTTCAGTATTTTACCGTGATAAGTGATTTTGTCGCTGGCGTTTGAAGACATGTCGAAATCCTCGCATCGATGTTAGGGTGAATGCCGAAAGTTTTTAGGGGGGCGCAGGGGGCTTGCCCCCACGGTCTTTAATTGTTCTACACCTAGTGGTTGTAAGAATAACATTTCCAAACCAGTCCGGCAAGCCAACAGTGTCTGTCGACAAGGTCCAAAATAGCTTGATCCATATCATCCATGATCGCTAGATAACAGGATCAGGGAGGATCCCCTCAAGATGAGAAAAGATATCGGTCATGTGGGGCAAGTGAATGGCCGCCATGAGCTGCGATTGAAAGTTCTCTTCCAGGGTCAATTCCATATACTGAACGCTGCCGGCAATCCAATTCGCTTCGACCCGCTTATCCCGGTTGAGCAGTGCAATCCTGCACCCGTCCCCGGCGGCGTTACCCACGGAAACGATTTTATCGATGGCACAATCCGGGAACATTCCGATTACCAGCGCCAGTCGGCAGTCAATGTGGGATCCGAATGCGCCTGCTATCTTGACGGTCTCCACACTGTCGATGCCCAGTTTTCTCATCATGAGCTTGCATCCGGTATAAATGGATGCTTTGGCAAGCTGGATCTGTCGGACATCCTGCTGGGTAACGAGGATGTTTTTTCCAATGCTGGTTTCTTTTGCCCAGGCCAGAACAAAGAACTTGATGCCTGTTTCGGGGTGTATCCCAAACCGATTGGATGATTGACGCTTGCCGAAGGCACCGCTTTTATCAATGATGCCGGCCAGGAACAACTGGGCCACGGCATCCAGGATGCCGGAACCGCAGATCCCTTTGGTTCTCATGTCTTCGGGTTTGGAGTAGCTTCGCCAGGGATCCCTGCCGATTACCTTGAAGTCCACATCGTGTGTTTCAGGATCGATGGTTAGGCGTTCAATGGCCCCTGGGGCCGCGCGCATACCGAATTCGATCTGGGCGCCTTCCAGGGCCGGTCCCGTGGCACAGGAAGAGCAGATCAGGCGGTCTTTGTTGCCCATCACCAGTTCTCCATTGGTACCGATGTCGATGATCAGTTGAACCGGGTCCTGGCGATGCGGTTCCTCGGCCAGGATAACGGCCACGTTGTCACCACCCACAAAACCGGCTTCATTGGGTAAGATGAATATGTGGGCAGCGGGATTGATTTTCAGGCCTAGCTCGTGGGCTTTGATGTCAAGGCTGTGACGTACCGCAGGGGTGAACGGGATTACCCCCAGAGGTTCCGGGTTCAGCCGCAGCAGGATGTGGTGCATGGCTGTGTTGCCGGCGATGCTGACATCCAGAATGTCCTCGGGCTGGATGCGAATCATTTGATCCGTTTTGGCGCCGCCGCTTCCATTGGGTGGGGACAGGGGGTAATCCCGGGACAAGGCCTGGTCGAGGAGCCTGTTAAGACCCGCCACAAGATCTGTGCTCATCCGTTTCAGCCCGTCGGGGGTCTGCATGTGAAAGGATATTCGGGAGACCACATCTTCACCATACTTGACCTGTGGATTCATCATGGAAAGGGTGTCCACCACCTGGCCGGAGGTCAGGTCACACAGGTAGGCGGCCACGGTTGTGGTGCCGACATCGATGGCCAATCCGAATATGCCTGATCCTGATCCGGGTTGGACATGGATGATTTCCTGTTCCATCCAAACCGTGACGGTCGCTTTCCATTCGCCCGCGACCAGGGTGTCATGGAGCCTGCGCAGAACAGAAAGGTCAACACGAAGTGATGTAAGACCGTGTGCTTTTTCCAGGGCAGCACAGAGTCTTTCGAAATCACCTTCAGGATCTTCGAGGGAAGGGGACGTCAGTTCGACCGTGTATTGCTTGACCGCTGGGTTCATCGCAATTTCAAGGGGTCTTGGGGCTTTGCTAACCACCTGCTTACCGGCCCTTGCCGCTTCCGGGACGAAAATGAGCAGGTCTCCCTCGACGGTGGCGACACACCCCATGCGATAGCCCTGCGCTTTTTCTTGCGCTGAAATGTATTTTTCTTCCCCGGACTGCCAGGGGCCGGCATTCGAATACCTTGATTCGATGGTTGGTTTCTGGAACGATCCCTGTTCGATGCGGATCTTGCATTTGCCGCAAATCTGTTTTTCACCGCAGGGGGCTTCGATGTCCACGCCCAGACGTCGGGATGCCTCCACGATGGAAATTCCCACAGGCACCCGGCCCCGCCTGCCCGAAGGTTGAAAAATGACCCATGCTGTTTTCATTGATAGATTCCTTGATGCATTTAGAGAAACTGCAGCTATCCCCGTCATCGTGCCAGGCTAAACCTGAACCTTTTCAACCTTTTCAAGGCGAACCGGCACACCCTTCAAGAGAGGGAAACCGCTGATGGGATCGTTGACGTTGTCAAAGGTGGTCAAATTGATGCGCCAGTCCTCCCAACCGTGATACATTTCAATCACACCCCTGAGAAGCTCGTTTTTGTGAACGATGTTCGCTTCAACCACCAGCGCGCCGATCTTTGAAACGATTCGAACCGGGTCTCCGTTGCTGATCCCAAGCGCCGCAGCATCGTCGGGATGAATTTCGACCCGGGCGTTGGGATGTATTCTCCGAAAATGTTCTAGGTTCTGATGCCTGGAGTGATAAAGTAGGGTCTTGCGTGCCCCTGTTGTAAGAACGAAGGGGTATTGCTCTGATTTCTCACGCAAGTGGTAGGGCGGCACGTATTTCGGGATTGCCGAATAACCGAGCTGCTTTAAATAAGGCGAAGCCAGTTCGATTTTTCCCGAAGCCGTCGGCAGGGGGCGGGATAGATGTTTCTGGTATGTCAGGGGTTTGTATTGAATCCCTTCCGGATGTGCCTGAAGTTGTTCGAGCCGAATACCGGATGGTTCCAGGATATATTGGTTGACCTGGGTCTCATTATCCCAGGGGAAATAACGCTCACCAAAACCCAGGCAATGCGCCAGGTCGTGCCAGAGCATGTATTCGTCCTTTATGTCTGGAATTGTGGCCACTTTGCTGGTGAGATAGACCCGTTGATATTTCGGATCCATGTGGATTTCCGAGCGTTCCAAAAATGATGCGGCAGGCAGGATATAGTGTGCCAGTTGGGCTGTCTTTGTCAAAAACAGGTCATTGACGACCAGAAGATCCAAAGACCCCAATGCCTCTTCCACCTTGCGGGAGTTGGGATTGGTAACGACTGGGTTGGCGGCGGTGATAATGAGCCCTTTCAACGGGTATTCGCCGTAGCCGAGCATGTAATCCATGGCGGTCATTGAGTGACATTCTTTGCGAAGGGCATAGAGCACCGGAAAGCGGTCCGCGCCGATGGGTTTTTCCGCTTCCAAGGGCAGTTCTTCGTACAGGGTCAGCTGATTCCTGGGCATGTCTTCAGGCCAGGCAAGCCCGCAATCCATATCAAAGGCACCCGTGATGCAGGCCAGTATAACCAGGGCGCGGATGTTGTTGACACCGTTGTCATGGTGTTCCAGGCCGGCGCCCATATAAATGCTGACCTTGGGGCGATTCTGGATGATGAGTTGAGCGATTTTTACCACGACATCTGAATATATACCGGTTTGCTCCTCGACATAATCAGGGGTGAACATTTCAGCATATTCGACCACTTCTTCAAAACCGATGCTGTAGCGATCCATCAACTTGTGATCGTATTGGCCTGCTTTAACAAGGTAACGGATCAGACCCCAGGCCATGGCACCGTCGGTGCCAGGCAAGGGTTGGGCAAAAATATCGGCAAAGCAGGCAATGGGATTCAACCGTGGATCGACCACCACCAGATTGGCGCCATTGGCCTTTGCATCGGCAAACTCGGCCATAAAAGGCGGGTGGCAGACAGGCGGGTTGGTGCCAAAAAGTAAAATCAGATCAGCCTTGGCATAGTATGAGAAGGGGTTCCAGAAACCGTTGACCAGCATATGACCCAGAAAGCGACCATTGTAACAGGCGGAGTCGTTGGAAAAGTAATTGGGTGTGCCAAATGCATGCGCAAACCTGCGGACATATTCCTCCTGTTGAAGGAAACCGACGGCCTCACCTTTCCATACCCCCATGGACCGGGCTCCCCAGCGCTCTTTTAGGGCCTTCATTTTTTCGGCGATTTCAGTGATGGCTGTTTCACGGCTGATTTCCACAAATGAGCCGTCGCCTTGTTTCTTCAGTGGTTTGCGGATACGATCGGGGTGATAGAACATATCCAGTGCTGCGCCTCCCCGTGGACACATCCTACCCTGGTTGCAAGGATTTCCCTGGCCGGGCGTAATTTCCAGCATGCGGCCGTCCCGAAGATGCACATCGATGCTGCAGCGGTTGCTGCACATACGGCACAGGGTTTTGACGACAGCCTTATCCATGGGTCTTGCAGTCGTCATTTTCGGTCATCCTTGACGACCGGGACCGCACGAAGGCCTATTCGTAAGTCGACCTTTTCACGCTTGCGTTCAGCAAGGGAATTCATGCTGCCAAAATGGAGCGCTCTGGCCATACACATCTGCACGCACTTTGGGGTGCCGCCGCACAGGTCACATTTGGTTGCCTTTCCAGAGGATTCTTCCAGTTGCATGTATCCAAAAGGGCAGGCCGCCACACACATGCCGCAACCCAGACAAGTTTTTCTGTCCACAATGACGGCCGACGTTTGAGGATCGCGTGAGATGGCGCTGACCGGGCACACCTCTAAACACAGAGCGGTTTCACACTGCAGGCAGGTGCCGGCATAAATCCGGCGCCGGTCCATGTCCACACGCACAAATATATTCGGGCTCCAGCCCAGGTTTTGGCTTGCCTGTTGAAACAGGCAGGCTTTTTCACAACTCAAGCAAGCGATGCACCGATCAAGTTCCACATAGACAACATTCATTCGTCAGGCTCGTAGCATTACTGTAATCAGATCAACTTGTTTCGTATTCAGAAATTTGAACCGCAATAGCGAGCGCATTCCCCTTAGCGTGTTGCGAGGTTCTTCAATGTCATTATAAAGATCAGGTCTTATAGACCAACATCTCTCAATACACAAGAATAACTTCTTCAAAAGCGCTGTTTTTAAGCGCGGGTCAAATCGAGTTTGCCCAGCGCTTTTTCTACGACACGTATTATTTTTCCGGACCGGATCAGGGCAACGATCTTTTCTATATCCAGGGACAGCTCCCGGTCTTCTGCGAGAAATGGGACTTTGTCTCGAATCACCTGGTAAGCTAGCCGTGTCCCCTTGCCCCCCACCATCTTCTTCTCTTCAGTAATCAGGTCATAAGCCTGGGCGGCGCACAGCAGTTCCACTGCAAGAACATGCTCCACATTATCCAGTATTTCCCGGCACTGTCGAATCGCGATGGTACCCATGCTGACATGATCTTCCTTGTTTGCAGAGGTGGGAATAGAATCCACACAGGCGGGGTGCGCCAGTACTTTGTTTTCGGAAACCAGGGCGGCGGCGGTGTATTGGGCTATCATGAAGCCTGAGTTGAGCCCGCCGTTTTTTATCAAAAAGGCGGGAAGCTCGCTCAATTGGGGATTGACGAGTCTCTCAATGCGACGTTCGGAAACGTTCCCCAATTCGGCAATTCCCATGGAAAGGTAATCGGCTGCCATGGCAATGGGTTGTCCGTGAAAATTTCCTCCCAGTCGGAACTCCTGGGTGTCTGTAAAGATCAGCGGGTTGGTGGTGGATGCATTGATTTCAATGTCCACAACATTGCGGGCATGTACGACGGCATCTTTACTGGCCCCGTGGATCTGGGGTGAACATCGCAAGGTATAAGCATCCTGAACACGGGCACACCCTTCGTGCGATCGGATAATGTCACTGTCACTGGTCAGGCGCAGCATGTTTCCCGCTGATGCAATTTGTCCCGGATGAGGGCGTATTTGATGAATTCGCGGGTCGAATTCAGAATTGCTTCCCATGAGCACCTCCAGACTCATGGCGCAGGCGATGTCGGCCAGTTTTGCCAGGCGGATGGCATCGTGAACCACCAGGGCGGCAATGCCGGTCATCACTTGGGTGCCGTTAATCAGGGCCAGACCTTCCCCGGCGGAAAGACTGATCGGAGAAAGTCCGATCTTCTTTAAAGCCTGGGCGCCGCTGATGCGGCGGCCTTGATAAAAAGCCTCGCCCTTCCCTAACAACACCAGGCCCAGATGTGCCATGGGTGCCAGGTCGCCGCTGGAACCTACCGACCCCTTTTCCGGCACGACCGGTGTCAGTCCTTGATTGAGAAAGGCCATCAAATACTGCAGGGTCGTTATGGAGCAGCCGGAGTATCCCATGAACAGATCATGCAGTCGAACGGCCATTACGGCCCGAACCACATCCTCGGGCAGGGGCGCCCCAACACCCGAGGCGTGGCTCATGATGATCTTGTTCTGCAATATGCGGGTGTCGGATTCTGAAATGGGAACGTTGCACAACGCGCCGAAACCGGTGGTAATTCCGTAGATCACCTTTTTTTCTTTTACCCATTTGGAAATGAGCTGGCGGGCTTTTTCGACCCGTTGCTCGCCCTGACTGGAGGCGTCGACCCGCACGCCTTGACGGGCGATGGCCACCACATCCGCTAGGGTCAATTGTTGCTTGTCAATGGCGATGGACTGCATCTCAGGTCCTCTTTTTAAAAGCGTTGGATACCATATCCTTGACCAGGGATTCTTCAGTCAAATAGGGAATGGTGACCTGACCCACACCCTCGTTCATCTGGTTGAAGGTTTGGCATACCTCCATGGCATGGGTGTTGCGGGCCCAGTTTCGCCTGGCCACGCCGCCCATGACGTCCCAGGAAATGGCGGAACGGATGGTATCATCCACCCGCTGGCTGCCGTCCAGGACCAGGCCAAATCCGCCGTTGATGGCGTTACCGATCCCTGTTCCGCCACCGTTGTGAAGGGCAACCAGGGACATCCCCCGGGCGCAGTTTCCGGCAAAACAGTGGGTGGCCATGTCGGCCATCACATTGCTGCCATCTTTAATATTGGCTGTTTCCCGAAAGGGTGAATCCGTGCCACCGGGATCGTGATGATCCCTGCCGATCATTATCGGGCCCACGACGCCCTTTCTCACCATCTCATTGAATTTCAGAGCGATCTTGATTCTGCCCTCTGCATCCTGATACAGGATTCTGGCCTGTGTTCCCACCACGAGATGGTATGTTTCCGCCTTGCTGATCCATGTCCAGTTGTCCCGGTCCTGAAACCTGCGCTCAGGATCGATACAATCCATGGCGGCCTGGTCGGTGTTTATCAGGTCGTCATGATTGCCGCTCAAGCAGACCCAGCGGAACGGTCCGTACCCGAAATCAAAGATATGGGGTCCCATGATGTCCTCAAAGTAAGACGGAAAGATGAACCCGTCCTTTTCGTCGACCCCGTTTTTGGAAATTTCAGATACCCCGGCATCGAAAACCGCCTTTAAAAAGGCGTTCCCGTAGTCAAAAAAATAAACCCCCCTCGAGGTAAGGATTTTGATTAATTCGTAGTGGCGCTTGAGGCTTTTATCTACGAGCTTGCAGAATGCCGGTCTGTTTTCGGCCAGCAGCCGAGTCCTTTCTTCGAAGGAGATGCCCTGTGGACAATACCCTCCGGAATAGGCGACATGACATGATGTCTGATCTGAAAGCAAATCGATCTTTATGTTTTGATCCACCGCGTATTGCAACAGATCGACAATATTGCCGGCAAAAGCGATGGAAAGCGGCTTGCCGGCCTGCACTGCTTGGCCGGCCATGGCAAAGGTTTCCTCAAGATCGCCGGAGATACGATTGACCCAACCTTGTTTGTGCCGGGTCTCGATTCTGGAAGAATCGACTTCGGCCAAAATCGATACCGCTCCGGCGATCTCGGCCGCTTTTGGTTGGGCACCGCTCATACCGCCCAGACCGGAAGAGACAAACAGACGTCCTTTGAGGCTGGCATCTATACCCAGGTCGAACCTGATTCTGCCGGCATTCAGCAGCGTGTTGTAAGTTCCATGGACAATGCCCTGCGGGCCGATGTACATCCATCCTCCTGCGGTCATCTGGCCGTAGCTTGCGACCCCCATCTGGGCGGCAATTTCCCAATCTTCCTGGTTATCATATCGGCCAACCATCAATCCGTTGGTAATGATGACCCGGGGGTTTGCCGGTCTTGATTGAAAAAGGCCCAGGGGATGACCGGACGCCACCACCAGGGTCTGGTCCTCGGTCATTGTTTCCAGGTAATTTTTTATCAGGCGATACTGCATCCAGTTCTGGCAGACAGATCCGGTTTCACCATAGGTCACCAGTTCGTAAGGGTAGAGGGCAACGTCAAAGTCAAGGTTGTTATCGATCATCACCTGGAAGGCTTTTCCGGCAAGACACCGGCCTTTGTAGGCTTCGATCGGCTTGGCCTTGATGGGTCCGGCCGGCCGGAACCGATAACCATAAATTCTGCCGCGTGTCATGAGTTCGTTTAGAAATTCCGAAGCCAGGGATTCATGCCATGCCACCGGGATGTAGCGCAGGGCATTTTTAAGCGATATTTCAGTCTGTTGAGGTGTTAGACGAAAGCCGCGATCCGGGGCCCGACGAATACCTTTTTCAAATTCAGGCAGATCGGGGAGGCGCTTGTCCAGTTCAATCATCTGGGTGTCGTCACCCATAGGGTGAGTTTTCATTGAACCTCCTTCGTTTTCCGCAAAAGTCCAAATGCACGCGGAAACACACTATGGCTGTATATACAATCAGTTATTAGTTATGACCATTGCCCGGAGCTTGTCAAGAGGAATTTGTACTCGACAATCCATAGCGCTGAGGCTATAGTACGCCAGGATCATGAATAGCTTAGTATCTATCTGTAAAGAATAGAATATTCTGGAATGTCTGCCGCAGAACATCAAATGAAACAGCTCAGATTTCGAGAAATGTGTCAAGCACTCAAGACTGGTTCTCCGGGCTGTGGAACAGGGATGTGTGATGAAAAAAAAGTACCCCAAGTATGAAAAGATAAAGGATTATGTCATCAAAGGCATCAAGGCCCGGAATTTTACGGATGGGGTGCCTTCGGAAAATCAACTGGCGCAAACATTCGGCGTCAGCCGCATGACGGCACGAAAAGCCATTGATGCCATAGAGAGGGAAGGGTTTGTGGAGCGCGTGCCTGGCAAGGGCACCTTCGTGAAGAAGCAGCATTACACCACCGGATTTTTTCGGGTGAGACCGTTTCAGAAGTGGGCTGAAGACCTGAACGTTGTTCTAACGACCGAAGTGAAGGAGGCGCGGGTGGTGGACCCTCCGGCCGATGTTTCAATACAGCTGGAAACCGGTGACCCGATGATTTTTATCCGCCGTCTATGGTACTTCGATCAAAAGCCTGTGCGCTATGAAATACGCTACCTGCGGCCGGATATCTGCGCCGGTATTCTCTGGGAAGACCTTAAAAACGAATCGATTCACAGCATTCTGATCAACAAATATCAGCTGCAGCTTACCAGGATCAGCCAGAGTATGGAGGCGATTGTACTGTCAGACGAAACCGCCCCCATCTTTGATGTACAGCCCGGTTACCCTGTCTTTTATATCAAACGGACGATCTATTCATTTGATGATCCTGTCACCTATGTAGAGTATTACATGCGCGGTGAGATGGCTTTTCGTGATACCTTCTCACCCCAGTTCGACCCAACCGATTTCTCAAATTCGCAGAAACGGGGAAACATGGCCCTATAAAGTCGTTGCACGATAAAAACAGCGTCAGAGGACCCCGCCCGTCAGGGGGGGGGTGAACGGCACCGAAGATGCCACGTGCGTGAGCGCATGGAGAGTCACTTAATGGCTTGACAAAAAGCAAAGGCTTATTTTATAGACAGTTAGATTGTATATACAACCTAAGGAGCACTGTGATAGGGTTTTGTTTTTCACAAAACCAAGCTCCTTGGGTCCTATTCGTATAAGGTGTTTTATGTATTGATTTTTATGGTGACCAACAAGGAGGCATACCATGTCGCTGGAGGAATTAAGCAAATTTGTGGAAGACGGCGATGCAGAAGAAGCCCAGGCACTCGCTGAAAAGCTTCTTAAAGAGGGTGCCAACCCTCTGGAAATGATAGCGGCCATGACCAAAACCATGGCACACGTGGGAGACCTGTTTTCAAAACTGGAAATTTTTCTTCCCGAGATCATGCTGGCCGGAGAGGCCTTGTCGGCAGTGGTTGAGGTAATGGCGCCTTACCTGGCGGCGGTAGGCGGACAGAAAGTCAAAGGCAGAATCGTGATCGGTGTGGTCAAGGGCGACCTCCATGAAATCGGTAAAAATATCGTCAAGCTCATTCTGGAAACCAATGGCTTCGTGGTCAAGGATTTGGGTTACAATGTAGATCCCTTGACGTTTATCAAAGAGGCAGAGGCCCTTGATGCGGATTTTATCGGCGCTTCATCCTTGATGACCACGACCATGCCGCGTCAGAAAGAGATCATCGATATATTAGAGGCCAAAGGGATAAGGGATCGATTCAAGGTCGTTATCGGTGGTGCACCCACTTCCCAGATGTGGGCCGACCAGATCGGTGCCGATCTCTACTGCAAGGACGCCAAGAGTGCGCCGGATCTTTTAGAAAACTTGATCATCTCCAAATGAGATGATTATGCTAAATAGTGTCCGTCCAGAAATGAAGATTTTTACGTGAGATCAAGGCGTTCAAAGCCGATATCGCGGAAAAGGACCATTTGTGGATGGGCACTGAATAATTACCGGGAGATAGAAGGAGGCCTAAGATGACAACAGCCTACAGGCACTGGGAGATCCTCGAACGATCACAGACGGGTCCTTTTATGGAGGAGGATGATTTTCTTCCCAAACACTTTACACCAACCCTCAAAAAACTCATTAAAAAATATGAAATCAAGTACGACCCGGAAAACCCATGTCCCACGGATGATGGCATGGCCGATAGAATCTGGCAGGCTGCCTGGGAGTTGTTCCGGGATGTGGGGTATTACAATACCGATTCCCATCGGCTTATCCAGGTCACCGACGAGGAGATTCGAGAGGCGCTGTATATGGCGCATGATCAATATTGGGTTGGTGCGGGAAAGGACGCCGTGCTATGGAAACACCGTCAGGTGGAAGACAAGTCACCGCCGTTCTGTATCATGAGCCCGGACATCACCTGTGACGAACAGTACCACCAGTCCATCTGTATGGCTTATCTCAAGGAACCGCTTCTGGACGGCATTTGTGGGCCGATCCTGGAAGCGACCTTTGGTCACTTGATCGAATCTTCGGGTCCCACTGAAATCAGCGGTTGCATCCAGCACATCTACAATCAGAAACTGGCAGCAAGACTGCTGGGACGTCCGGGAACATTTATGGTTGCCGTGGGTACAGCGGAGCACGACAGCGGTCAAATCGCCGTATCCAACGACGAGTGGGGCGTTCAAAAAACCGATTCACGCCTCGTAGGTTCGCTGACCGAGTTCAAGACCGCCGACACGCTTCTCAACCGTTCGCTTCACTATGCCCAGTATGGATGTTATACCGGGAATCTGACCGGCGCGATTTATGGTGGTTGGTGTGGAGGCTCAGAGGGCACGGCCGTGACCACGGTTGCCTACAGTCTTATCGGCCTGGTGATTCATGGTGCTATTTTCAATCAGCACTTTCCATTTCATTTGAATTACGGTTCCAACACCACGCGGGAGCTGCTGTGGGCCATTGCCATGGCAGGACAGGCGCTTGCCAGAAACAGCAACCTGTTGCATACTTCCAACGGGTTTGCCAATGCCGGACCCATGACCGACATGTTGTTCCGGGAAACCGCCGTTCACGCCATGGTCTCGACGGTTACAGGATGGCACCTGTGGGAGATGGCTTCAACACGCAACAAATATAAGAACCGTGCAACACCGCTGGAAGCCAGACTCGGTATGGAGGTCGGTCATGCTGTTGCCCGCCAGGGCCTGTCCCGGGCTGAAATCAACGATATTGCCAAGAAATTACTGGCAACTTACGAGGACCACGCTGCAGACGCGCCCATCGGAAGTGAGTACCATGAATGCTACGATGTCGCCAAAGCGGTTCCGACCCAGGAACATACCGATATGTACCGCAGAATTAAAGATGAAATCGCGGGTATGGGAATTGAATTTCCCTACTAAAATAAAATCGCTGCGCGATTTTATGGGAGGCGGCTGCGCCGCCATATATGATTTCCTAAGAAACCAGAGCATCGGTTTTGGATGAACATGCAGGTCCCCCGTCGCGTCAAGAGCTGTGAGAGTGAAAGGGGGGGGTAGGGTGAATGGCATGCCGAACAGAACGTGGTTTCATGAAATGTTCAAGGACAACGCTTCATCGATGAAAAGGATCGGCATCGATGCAAGGGAGATCAGGCCGTCACCCGAAGCGGTGGCCCGTTACTTCGGGGGGCCGGATTATCAGATGACGCCGGAGACGTATGGGCGGGTGGGCCAAGGAATCGATCAAGCCCTGGGATTGGTCGACGCGGTTTTGTGCTATCGAGTGGTTCCCGTGGAAAAGCTTGAACAGGAATGCGGAATTCCTTTGCCAGAAGGCCTGTGCGCCGATCTTCTTTGCCACAGCCTGGATGATCACGCTCGGTATCTCGCGCTGTACGTGGGCACCCTGGGCAGTTCCCTCGAGACCATGTGCCGGGAGTTGGCAACGCGCAACAATATCTACCAGTCCCTGCTGCTGGATGCCGTTGGAACGGCCATGCTGGATGCCATGGGATTGATATGTAATGACATGGTCGAGATGCATGCCCAACAGATGGGTCTTTATACGGGATGCCGGTTGGGCCCTGGTTTGAACGGAATCGCCCTGGAGGGTCAAACCCTGGTGTTCGGTCTCCTGGGTGCTGAATCCGCCGGGATACATTTAAATGAAGCCTTCATCATGCAGCCGGCAAAATCGATATCCGGTTTTGTCATCTACAGTGATTCCGAGCAGCGTAAACGCCCGGGCAATAAATGCCTGCAATGCGAGATGACACACTGCCAGTTCAGATCCACACGCAGTCAATACGGTTAGATCACCTCAACATAAGGAGTCGTTTCATGGCCAAACAGATGCTCATCGACGCCACAAGGGGCAAGAAAACCGAGAAAGCCCCCTGGGTCCCGTATGCCGGTGTCAATTGTGCCTTTCTTATCAATGAACGGGCGGACCGGTATTTCAAGGATCCTGATGTGCTTGCCAGGGGGGTTGTCGAGGCTGCCAAAACCTATCATGCGGATGGCATTCCCTTGATGTTCGACCTCTCAGTAGAAGCGGAGGCCATCGGATGTGAACTGGAATACTGGGAAGACAATGTGCCTTCGGTGAGGACCCATCCCTGTGAAAAACAGACCCCGCAAGAACTCGGATTGGGGGTGTTTACCAAAACGTCCGGAAGGTGGCCGATCATCTTTGAGGCGGCGGCTAAGGCCAAACCGTTACTCGATGCCATGGACTGTGCCATGCTCGGACTGGTGGCCGGTCCCCTGACCCTGGCCTCCCATCTGGCCGGTGTGCGGATATTTACGGCAGTGAAAAAAAAGAAGGACTTTGCTCATGCCGTTATTGCCTATGCCGGCAAACTCTGTGCCGCGTCTACCCGGTTTTATGCTGAAATGGGGTGTGACATCATTGCCATTGTCGACCCGGTGGCGTCTCAGATTCGGCCCGAGACATTTCAGGAATATGTCACCCCCAACTGTCAGGAGGCTGTGGCAGCCATACATGATGCCGGCAAGACCTCCACATTCTTTATCTGCGGTGACTGCACCAAGGTCATCGAGGATGTCTGTAAGGTCGGCACCCACGGATTCGCCATCGATGAACAGATGAACCTGAACTTCGTTCGTGATATCGCAAGAAAATATGGTAAAGGCTTTGGCGGCAACCTGAAACTGACCCTTGCGCTCAGCCTGGGACTGTTGTCACCCAGAGAAGATGCCCTGATCAGCCTTGCGGCCGGCGGCACCCATGGGTTCACCTTCGCCCCCGGCTGAGATATCCCATTCGATGTTCCGGCGGAACATCTGATTCAGGCCTATGAAGCCAGGGAGTGGTACCATGAGCACTATCCCAAATACCCTGAAACGTAGTTACAGCACCAACATCTAACGCATATTTACTAATAAGACCATAATTGTTTAGACATAAATTGTGTTTGAAAACTCTATTATTAAAGGTAGATCTTCTCAAGAAGAGTTGATTAAAATGAAGGATTCAAGGATTCAAGGAGTCCAGGGTTCGAGTGGAATGTTTTGAAATTATAAAGAGTTAAACAGTAAGGAAAAATTGCATAAACTTTTTTTTGGATATATATAAGGACTTCAAGAATTAAGAGAAAAGATCGGGGATAGAGAGAGAATACTAAAAGCGATGATCAAATCGCTGGAAAACAAACACTCGAACCCTTGAATCCTAAACTCCTTGAACCCTTTCTCCTAATTGAGAGAAGAATCTTAAATGTTTACAACTGATCGTGTCTAAATATTAACGGCTTTATTAGTAGTACCCTATACCTGATGTTTTTTGTTTTTATGTCGAGTTTAATTAGAGCTGACTCAGAAGGAGTTGCTCTGTTACGCAAGATGGGGGTTTGTAAGCAATGGCAAAGAAAATACGCATAGACGTTCTTACCTTGGACAGTGTACAGTGCGCCGCATGTGGGTATATGATGGAATCGATCGCTGCCCTTCCGGTGGACGTGCAGCGGGTGGTCGAGTACAAAGAGTGGTCTATCAAAACCAAAGCGGGCATTGCCATGTTTACGAAACTCAAGGGAAAGGTGCTGCCCACCATCTGCATTGAAGAAGATTTGGTATTTCAGAGCATCATCCCCCAGTATGAAGAATTGATCGATGCCCTGGCAGAGCACGCCGGCAGCGATGACTTGAGAGACCGGATTTTATCCTTGCGTGACGACGGTTTTGATTTCGACAATATTAAACAAAATCTGGACAGAGCAGGCTCGGGTAAGAATCTTCGTAACGAATCCAAAAGCGGGTAGTCTTTTGAGGCGTGGTGTCTGTAGACCCTACTGAAGATATGCAAGAAACACCTAGCGAGGGGAAAAAAAATCAAGCCTGTCCGGTCTCACGGTTGCTGTGGGATTGTATCTGTTTGTCACAAAAGCAGCTTGCGCCCCATTTGAACAAAGTCCTGTTTTCCCTGTCTGCTGTTCTAGAAAAAATCTCCCTTGGAAAAGCGATGCCCCAAGACCTGCGAAGGGTCTCGTCCATGGGGCAATATCTTGCATCCTCACGCGCGGAGACGACTGCGTCGCTGGGTAAGAGCATCGCAAGAATCCTGGCTTCAGAAAGTGCCTGTTTTGAGACCCACATCAGGGACCATATCTGCCTGACGGGCGACTGCGAATGTCTTTCGCCGGCGCCTTGTCAATGTGCCTGCCCGGCCGGAATCGATGTTGCAAGTTATGTGGCCCTGATCGGTCAGGGCAGGTATCATGAAGCCACAACCTTGATCCGGGAAGCCAATCCTTTCCCGTGGGTGTGCGGCCTGGCCTGTACACATCCTTGTGAGACTGCCTGCGTAAGGCAACGTATGGACGCCCCGGTTGCCATTAAGGCCCTCAAAGCCTTTTCATCCAAAATCATTCTGGAAGGTGATGGCTTCCAAAACCCCGCCAAAGCAACGGACAACGGCCACAAGATCTGTGTTGTCGGTGCCGGGCCGTCCGGACTCACGGCAGCCTATTTTTTATCCCTCAAGGGTTACCGCGTCACGGTTATCGAATCGCTGCCTTCGGCCGGCGGGATGATGCGCGTGGGAATTCCCAGATACCGTCTTCCCATATCGGTTCTTGAGCGGGAGATCGCCCTGATTGAACGTTTAGGCGTTGACCTTCGTTTAAACACGCGTCTGGGAAGGGATATAACGGTTGAAGCGTTGAGGCAGGAGGGGTTTGAATCTTTCTATGTGGCAACCGGTGCCCACCAAGGGCTGTCAATGCGCATCAAGGGTGAAGACGATTTCCCTCAGGTCATGGATGCCATTGCCTATTTGCATCAGGTTTGCCTTGATCGGGCCCCTTCAATCGGCCCTCGCTTGGCGGTGGTCGGGGGCGGCAATGTCGCGCTGGATGCCGCGCGAACGGCCCTGCGTCTTGGCTGCAGCGATGTTGCCGTACTGTATCGCAGGACCCGCAACGAAATGCCGGCGCTGGCGGAAGACGTCAAACAGGCCGAGCAGGAGGGAATACGATTTTCGTTTTTGACAATTCCGGTCGAGATTGTGGGGTGCAAGGGCCGTGTCCACGGTATTTCCTGTTTGGACGCCAGACCCGGGCAACCAGATAAAAACGGCCGGCGAAGACCGATTCCCATACAGGGAAGCCTGCATGAACGCGAGGTCGACACGGTGATTCATGCCATAGGACAGCGACCCGGGCAGGAAGGGATGTCAGCCTTTAATGACATGGCCTGGTCGAAGCGCGGCACGATTATCGCAGATCCTTGGACCGGGCAGACAGGGGAAACAGGTGTTTTTGCAGGTGGTGATGTTGTTACCGGCCCGGCCACGCTGATCGGGGCCATCGCGGCCGGAAAAACAGCGGCCGAGAATATCCATCGACACGTCCTGGGACAACCATCGCTGAAAACACGGACGCTTGCGGCACGCAGACGTCAAACCCCTTTTATTGAAACAACAGTGCTGCAGAAAACAGCCCTGAAAAGACCTGCACTGCCCCTGCTGGATATGCAGAAAAGAAAAAAGACCTTTGAACAGGTTGAATTGACGCTTTCGGAAGATGCGGCAAGGGCGGAAGCCTTGCGGTGCCTGCGCTGCGATGTGTGTATTCAGTGCGGCCGATGCGTTGACGCATGCCATGAAAAATTGGGCTTCAAAGCGCTTTGCCTGGGTTACTTTGACAGCCAGACCCCGGGGCCGACCGATTTTGAATTGACCGCCGACAGATGCATCCTGTGCGGTGCCTGTGCCAACAGCTGTCCAACCGGCGCCATGACCATGACGCATGAAAACGGTCAGTCTGTTCTCAGGCTTTGCGGGATGACGCTCTGCCGGGATACCCTGGTATTTTGCAGAAACTGTGGTGCAGCATTGGGAGCCGGCCGATATGTGTCGCATATGGAAAAACGGCTCAGCTCTTATGGGCTAGGTCCGGAAGCCATACAGGTGTGCCGGACCTGCAAACAAACGATGGCCGAAGATCATTTTGGGTCACAAAAGCGGGTCTAAGGAGAGATGCCCATGGCCGGACAGACGGCAGTTTATCTGATCAGCGGATTTTTGGGAAGCGGCAAGACCACCTTTCTCAACCGGATCATTGATGCTTTTCCGAGCAATCGAAAACTCATGATCCTCATGAACGAATTCGGTGAGATCGGGCTGGACGGGTCTTTAATCGAAAAGGACGGCCTGGACATGCTGGAAATCAGCAAGGGATCCATTTTCTGTGCCTGTGTCAAGACCGATTTTATCAAAGGTCTGATGAATATCGCCCGCAACATCCAACCGGACGTGTTGATCATCGAGGCCACGGGGGTTGCGAACCCATCCGACTTGAAACGGGACCTCATGCTGTCCATTTTTCAGGACCGTTTTGATCTCAGGGAACAGTTCTGCATCATCGATGCCGTCAACTTCAAAGATGCTTATGACACCTTCACCTCGGTTGAAAAGCAGCTCGAATCCGCCACGGTATTTATCATCAACAAGATCGATGACGTCGATGCCGGGGTCATCCAGGCGGTGAAGCAGATTGTAGGGAAACACCATCCCAATCCGGTATTTTACGAAACCAGGTATGCCAAAATACCGCTCGACAAATACTTGCCGGAGGTTGCGGCAGCCGACATACGAGACCAAGCGCCAGCCATACCGGTGTCAGAGCAGGCCCTCGAGGCTGTCATCGAAAAGTTGCTTCAGGATCCGGGTGCGTCCATAACACCTCCGGATCGACTGGTGTCGAGTTCCTTGCGCTGGAAGGGGATGCATTGCAGGCAGTTTGAAAAGATGATGACCCTGATTCCCTCCGGCATGGTAAGGGCCAAGGGTGTTTTTGAAACCCCTTCGGGTTGCTATCTGTTTAACTGGGTCATGGGACGTGGCAGGATTGAGAAAATTATCTCCAAAGCTAGCATGACATCGCTCATGAACCAGATCGTCTTTATCGGTTCACCGGAGGTCATGGAGGAATTGGGGCGGATCGATTTTAATGGCTTGATGCAGCGCAATGTGCGGCTGTTCCATTTCGGAGGATAAACATGGCAATGAACACAGGCTTTAAATCGCAATGTCTACCGACCTACCGGGTACTTACCGAGGACCAGATCAAGCATATTCACCGCGCCACCCTCGAACTTCTGGAAACGGTCGGGGTCAAGGTGATGCACCCCGAGGCCATCGCCATGATGGCGGATGCCGGGTGCCGGATAAAGCCCGGCAATATTGTCCGGATTCCCAACTGGCTGGTTGAAGACTGCCATCCGCAGCGCTCCTTCACGGATCACCATCTATAACCGTCTGGGTCAGGAGGCCATGCTGCTGGAAGGCAACAAAACCTATTTCGGCATGGGGACGGATTTGATCAAGACCTACGATCTGGCGTCGGGCATGTTGCGGGACTCGAGACTCTCGGATGTGGCAAATGCCGCCAGAATCGCCGATTCCCTCGCTGAGATCGATTTTCTGGGTTCCTATGCCCTGCCGTATGATTCACCCACCAACCTGATGTACATCGACGCCTTCAAGACCCAGCTGGAAAACAGCATCAAACCCATTTTTTATACGGCCGCCGGGATCAAAGACATCGCCATCATCAACGAGATGGCCGCGGCGGTCGTCGGCGGGAAAGAGGTCCTGCGGGAAAAGCCGATTCATATCCATTATTCAGAGCCATTGACACCGCTGCTGCATTCATCGGGGGCCATCAACAAGCTCTTTTTCTGCGCCGACCATGCGGTACCGGTGAACTATACCCCCGGGATGATGTCCGGTGCCAGTGCGCCGGTCACCATTGCGGGTGCTATCAGCGTCGGAAATGCCGAAGCCCTGAGCGGCATCGTCCTGCATCAGTTAAGGGCCAAAGGGGCGCCGATCATTTCCGGTTTTGGGATGTCCACCCTGGACATGAAAACCTCTGCCTGTGTCTATGGATGCCCGGAGTACCGGCTGGCCTTGTCGGCCTGCGCGGACCTGTATCATTATTACGGTGTCCCCATGTGGGGAACGGCCGGGGTCAGCGATTCGCATGCACCCGACGAGCAGGCCGGCATGGAATGGGCTGTCTCTTTGCTCATGGCCGGTCTGGACGGTGCCAACCTGATTCACGACATCGGTTACCTGGGGCAGGGCCTGGTGGGTTCCCCGGCCGCTCTGGTGATGAACGCAGAGATCATCAGTTATGTGCGCCGTGTCATCCGCGGCTTTGACATCGATGCGGACCATATCGGCATGGATGTCATCCGCCAGGTTGGCCCGCAGGGGGCCTTTATTTCAACCGCCCAGACCATGAAGTATTTCAAACAGGAACACTGGCAGCCCCAGCTCTGCAACCGCGACACTCTGGAACCCTGGATAGCCCGGGGGCAAAAAACCTGGGGCCAGAAGGCGACCGCCAAAGCCATGGATATTCTCGAAAATCACAGGACGCCGGAATTGCCCGTCCATGTTCGTCAATCCCTGGACCAGATACGGGAAAAGGCCTTGAAAACCCTGGAAAACGAGCACATGGAAGCCTGATGATACAATAACCATCTTATTTCTCTCAATACTAAAATAAAAAGGTATATCAATGAAAAGAAAACCTTTAAGATGACCTGGAGACAATTGTTAAAGGTGGGGATGATCGGCGGTGCGGGATCTCGCAGCGCTGGAATTTCTTAACGATTTAGGAAAGGAACATTACCGATGAACATCAGAATGCTCGGTCAGACAAAAATGAATCTCCCAACAATTGGGCTTGGCTGCATGGGGCTATCAGAATTCTATGGTCCGCCGACGGATCGGAAAACTGCCATTGAGCTTCTCCAGGCTGCCATTGAGCTTGGTGTGCAGCATTTTGATACGGCTGAGCTATATGGTATGGGGGCAAATGAGACCTTATTGGGCGAAGCATTTCATGATCGTCGTGACAAGGTCTTCATTGCGACCAAGTTTGGGCCAATCCGTGATCCAGAGACCGGGGCTCCCGTTGGGATCGATGGCTCACGCGAAAATTGTCGACGCGCGGTGGAGGGCTCGCTAAGACGACTACAGACCGACGTGATTGACCTCTATTATCTCCATCGAGTGGACCCTGCGACTCCGATCGAGGAAACGGTTGCGGCAATGGCTGAACTGGTCGCTGAGGGAAAGGTTCGGGCAATTGGTTTATCCGAGGCGGCTGCCGCCACGATACGCCGAGCTGCCAAGGTGCACCCGATTTCGGCTGTGCAATCCGAGTACTCTGTTTTCAGTCGCGATATTGAGGATTCGGTGATTCCGGCCTGTCTTGAGGTTGGTGCGACGCTCGTGGCTTATTCACCGTTGGGGCGCGGCATGCTATCAGGGAGATTTAAGCAGAACGTTCGCCCTGCAGAGGGCGATTTTCGGACCCTGACTCCGCGGTTCCAGGGAGATGCCTACGAAGCGAATGTTGCGCTTGTCGCGGAAATCGAAGCGTTAGCATCCGCAAAATCGTGTAAACCAGCACAAGTTGCTCTTGCTTGGGTCCTCGGCCGTGGCGATCATGTCATGACAATTCCTGGAACGTCCAAGCTCGATAATTTGAAGGTCAACCTCGGTGCATACGATATTGCTCTGGCAGATGACGAATTGAAAAGGCTAAATCGTCTTGCTTACCAAGTTAAGGGTGATCGCTACGACAAGCGCGGCATGATGATCATTAACGGCTGATTGAGAAATCAACGGTCTTAATTGGCCGAAAGGAAACATTCAGAGGGGCTTCGAGCCCCCAAATGTTGCAGTTATCAGAGGCCCGAAAAACCCCGGTGTGCGATTATAATCACCACCACCATATCTTGCATTCATAGGCCCTGTCGCTGTACGCTGGGCATGACCAGATGGTATCGGCAATATTTGGAGTAATGTCAAGAACTAAGATGCTCTCCATCTGTACTGCAGTGATGATTGGTTTCCCTCCTATCCGAATTCAGACATGATCTATCAATTTCTAAGAGAAGCGATGTGTCATATTACTTGTGATTTTATATGCAGAGGACCAGCAATAGTTAAACAAGGTAATTTTAGATATGAAAACAATCAGAACAGAACCATAGACTCTTTCAATGTTGTGGAAAGGATATTTGAAGGTAAGGAGGAAGTGTATTCTCTTCATAACCATGGAGGTTCCGTAGTTAAAAGAACAGGATAAGGCCCGCAAAGCCATGTATATTCGTCCAGTAACAAAACACGATGCAAATCAAATCAAGAACCTCATTCTTGATCTCGGCTACCAAGGAAAACAATTGACAATATCGCTAATGGAGCACTATGATATACACTTTTATTTTAGGACAATCCATATTTACCCTCTGTTTTATTTAAAATATAAAGGATGGTTTTTTTATGGATAAGGTTTTTGACACCAAAATTTCAATGCATGTGAAATGAGGCGATGATTTTTTTTAGAAAGCTGTATTCTCTATGCGATAAAGGCCTTAAAAAACTGGCAGATCTTATAGGAAAACGCCTGAATATGATAGAGGTGAAAATCCTGTTGATCGGGCTTGTTTTGATGGCCCTAACCGGGATCTATTTTCTATATCTTCTCTTTACAGACTTCGGCCTCTACAAAGTGCTTTCTTCAACTGCCGCCATCCATATCATGGGGGGAAGGGCCTTGGGAATTGTTACCTGTCTTTCTGCAGACATTTCCCTATTTTATACGATTTTATACAATTTTCATCTTGAAGTCATCATTGTTCTAATTGCATATGGCATAGTGGTCCTGGTAATGCGAAACATCATCCAGCCAAAGCTCTTTAAAAGTGCTGTCCGACAGGCGGAACTCACCGCCCAGAGCCAGAAGACCATGATTAAAAAGTACGGTTCTATAGGGCTTTTCCTGTTTGTCATGTTCCCCTTTTTCATGACAGGACCGGTGATAGGGGCCATCGTCGGGTACTTGCTGAACTACAAGCCGATCCATAATTTTCTGATCGTATTCAGCGGAACCCTGGCTTCCATTATTATCTATGCCCTTCTCGGCAACAATATCATCAACTTTATCAACCAGTACATTCATATTGACGTGCTGAAAAAATGGGGTGGGATCATCATTGCTGTGCTGATCGTGATCTTTTTTATCTACCACCTAAAAACCGTAAAGGCCTTTCTTTATTATGAGGACGATGACAAAGGATGATGCTCACAGGCCCCGCCATCCCGATCTGAAGAAAATCATCGTGCGTAGTGACAAGGCTTGTATCGACCAGTTTTACATCACTACCATGCAACAATTTAGGTAAACAGATGTCGACAAAAATCGAATCCGGGTGGAAACTGTTCAAGGTCGAAGATATTCGGCAAGTCGATAATCGAATTTTTACAGAAAGGAAAGTATCGCACCCTGCTGGTCGCTCGACTCCAATCGCGCCATGTGGTTGGCCCCCTGATGGTGAGCTTTAGATATACATCTGTTTCTCTTGAACCCAATAATGTTGAATAAGATTGCCAGAATTGTTAACTTGGGGGTACGTTGATAGCACAAATACTGTCCATGTTTTAGCTTGGTTTAAAAAACCGGATGACCACAGATACCCGTAAAGTGGAGCTACCATGAACTTTTTCATAGTTATATTGATTGGGCTTGTATCCTTTGCCATTATTGGATTTCTTTCCGTTATTGTTGGCGAGCCACTGAAATATATTCTTGGTTCTGTGGGACTTGCATATCTGATTTTCGAGATTTTTTTCAGGAAGAACTCAAGTAATGGGTAACAGTTTGCCAGATCCTGATGACTTTGTAATATATTATAATCTGACATAAAATCAAGTAGTTGACATAATCAAGGTGAAATCTAAACGTAGCCATAACGTCAATATTGCAATTATTGACACAACTGGAACATCCCGATAGTGGTACTGTAGCGTGCTTGTTTTAGTGGTGTGGGCAATTTCAATATTCACCTTTAAGCTGAAGGAGGGTGGGGCATGACAAAGGCAGAATTGATTGAAAAAATGGCAAAGGATGCGGGTATTACAAAAGTGGCTGCCGGCAGGGCCTATGAATCATTTTTGGATGGCTTGCAAAAGGGCTTAATAACACGCGGTAGCAAGGTGACATTAGTGGGATTTGGCAGCTTCAGTAAGGTTTATCGAAAGACGCGCAAGGGCCGGAATCCTCAAACAGGTGAACAGATCAAAATCAAGGGTAGAAATGTCATAAAGTTCAAGGCCAGTAAGAATTTTACATAAGATAGACGAAAAGAATTTCATTGGGGCAAGGCAATTCATATTAAGTTGTCCTGCCTTTTCCGTTAAAGGGATATATATAAGGATCATTGATCTGACAAGAATCAGATACCCTCTCCTCGAGGATTAAATACATCTCGCTTCGACTTCGCCAAGAACCAGGGGGTAATGAGTCGTAGCGACAAACTGACAATTGGAAAATATTTTCTTTAGGCGAGACAGTATCTGCCTTTGCCAAAGCGGATGTAGATGAAGTTCTATTTCATCGATTAGAACCACTGCTTTGCCTTCAGCTATTGTACTACCAATATTAATCCACCAGGGGGAGTTGCAGATAAATCAATGGTTCAAAGAAAATCCGGACATAGAAATTGTCGATATGCTTCAATCTGAATCCTTGGTGGCTCAAGAAAACCGAGTTGAGCGCAATTTGAGCATCACCTTGCTTTTTCGACAGCCGCGCAACTAAATGCATTGAGTTTTAGCTGTATGATGAAGAATCGGCCGAGTGATGCCGTGAGTGTAGAAGATATAAATTTATTCACGGTAAATTTTAAACCTTCAACAAAAAAGGAGCGATCATGAAAGTACAGGATTATTGTAAAGCGATGCATGCTGAGGTTAGTGCCTGGAAAGAAAAGCTCGAAGCGATGAAAAAGGTTGCGGACAGTTATGGCACCGAACAGAAAGAAAAAATTTTGCCGCTTGTTGGCCAGCTTGAGCAGGAGGTTACCAGTGCCCAGATGAGGGTTCAGCAGCTTGAAACAGAATGCCCATCAGACTGGTCACCGATGAAAAATGAAATCGATGATCTATTCGGTACCATTGGGAGCAGTGTCGACCGCGCCTGGCGTGATCTTTCTCCTGGTGAGGTTGGCGGATAAAACCGATATTTGGGAGGGAATCATTTTTTCCCTCCTCAAACATCTTAGGTTGCCTAAGCTTAATAATTTCTGTCCTTTATGTATGTGATGCGTTTGGGGTCCGCTAACCATACAACAGCAGGAGATGGGAGATGGCCCACAACGCTAAAAAAATGAAGCTTTTGGTAACCGGTGCCTCCGGCTTTATCGGCTATGAAGTGGCCCGCCAGCTTTCTATAAAAGGGTATCGACCGCGGCTGATGATCCGCGAGCCGGGTGATGATTGCGAAATCTGCCATTTCGATGCCGATTTCGTCTTGGCCGATCTGAGAAACCACCGAAGCCTTGAACAGGCGGTGCACGGCGTCGACGGGATTATCCACCTCGCCGCACGAGCGACTTTCGAGTCCTACCAAACGCTGAAGCCTTCCATTTTGGACGGTTCGCTGGCCTTGATGAAAGCGGGCGTGGCTGCGGGCATACGCTGTTTTGTCTACAGTTCGAGCCTCTTGGTTTACCGCGGTAGCCAATCAATGGTTGACGCCCGTACACCGGCAGACCCCGTGCTTGACTACGGTAGGATCAAGGTCGAGACCGAAAAACGTCTTTCGGAAATCGCCCGCTCGGCGGGCATATCTTTCTCCGCCCTGCGCTTACCCCACGTTTATGGGCTGCGAGACCTTTACTTCCGACAAATGCAAGCCGGGAGCTTGATACTGCCGGGCCTCGGAAAGAACACGTACACTCATCTTCACGTTGTCGATGCCGCGGTCGTGATTATCGCCTGCGCCGAGCAGGCATACACTGGCATCTTGCCCGTGGGCGACCGCCATCCCTCAAGCTGGAACGTCTTTCTCAAAATCGCCAGGCGACACTATCCCAAAGTGCGGGTCATCCGCCTTCCGCAGTGGCTGGCTTTGCTGGCGACGGCTTTACTGACCCCGTTTCGCCGTATTCGCCCGCACTCAGGATTGGAGACTCCAGGGGCCGTGCGGACATACAATTTCAACCTGGCCGTCAATCCGGATTTAGTGTGGAAGGATCTCGAACTAACACCCCGCTTTCCCACAATTCAGGAAGGGATTCCCGCAGCCGTCGCATCTGGCGGGCAGATAGGTTCCTTGGTCAGCCGGTTTTAGCACAAGGCCCGGCGGCCGCAGCCGGACGACCAGTTTTAGGTGGAACCGCAGCTATAGAATCTCAACTTGGTCACCTTATTTTTCTTGCAAAATTGTGACTAACATAGTGTTTGAATGCCTCAAAACCCATGTTTGTTAAGACCGAATTTAATGAAGCCTCCTCGTCAAGTCACTTCATGTCGTCTCAGATGATATTTACCCAAATTTCGATATTTACAAGGTTATAATAAGGGGATTATGATAGTAATTAAACATCATCTTATTGTTCAAAGAACAACATATTCCCGTAATCATAGAGATAATTGGCTTAACTGGGTGGAAGGGTCGATTATCCAGAGGGGACAGGTGCGCTTGTAATTCGATCTGCCGGGCATATAATGAGACTAAATGGCTTGCCCATAAAGCTAAAAGGAGAATTCGTCATGAAATCGTATCTAATAGCTATTCTGTCGGTTTTAATTATTGCCACGAATGTTATCGCAGCCGGAAGTTCGATACAATCACCAGCTGTTTCAAAAGATGTCAAATTATACAACGAGGGTGTTGAGCTGATGTTGGCCAAAAAGTTTGCTAAAGCCGAAAAGCAATTTCGCAAATCCCTTGATTTCAACGAACAGTTTTCTGAAGCGCATAATAACTTGGCCTATACCTTGAGAAAGCAGGGTCCGAAACATTACGCGGAATCGCTGAAGCATTACACCAGGGCCATTGAATTAAAACCCGGCATGGCCGAAGCGTATATGTATCGGGGGGTGTTGCACATGCAGATGGGCAACCGGCAACTTGCCCTAGAAGACCATCAAAAACTCGTAAGCTTGGGTTCAGTACTGGCCGTTGAATTGGAATACGTCATAAGCGAAGGCCGTGAAAAAGAGCCTGAACAATTTTTTGGTGTATCGGGTAATATCAGTTAGCTGGTGCCCATTCACAAATGGTCTTTTCGCACCCCGCCGATGTTAAAAGGCATGCTTCAACACCTCAAAAAAGCACCCTGTTTATGCGGGTTAAATCTGACTTCCGCCTCGGCAAAGCACGAAAGACCCTATTTCTGGACGGATACTAACGCGTTTTAATCGTGCCGATGGTCATTATGTCGCCGGTGCTGGATCGATGAACGATGACCAGTTCGCCCGATGCAGGATAAATGCCGGTCAGGGCCGTGATGTTGACTTGATGGGTAACGAGAACGATTGGCCGGTCAAGGTTATGCCTTGCTATCCATTCAAATAACATTCTGGTTTGTGATTCTCGACGCTCGTATTGCTGAAAAAAGGAGTTTAATGCCGCAAGTTCCTCGACCGGTCCAAGCCCGAGTAATTTTGCCGTTTCCAGGCAACGGCACCATTGGCTTGAGAAGACCTGTGCGCTCGTAATTCCTTGCTCACGAAAACGATCGCCAATTTTTACGGCCTGAGCGCGGCCCTCTTCAGACAAATTTCTTTGAGTCGCACATTGACCCAGCTCAAACTGAGGAGGGTCACCCGTTCCCGGGGCGATGGCGTGACGTAAGAGCGCAAGGTGTTCGCCCGATTGCAGCATCTTCCACAGCTGTGTGTCTTCATCTGAAGAAAACGCTGAAACACTGCAGCAAAGACATAACATTGCCGCGAGAACAACCACTCTAAATCGTAATGACAAGCGATTATGTAAGGTATTTTTTTGCATGATCTTGATTTTCTTTTTGGCAAGTTTGATCGTATAAAACACACTCTAATACACGTTGGCACTTTTTCAACAGGAATGAAGATGAATACTGTTAGCCAGTCTAAAATACGCGGCGCGCTTTTAGGGCGCTGCTCGGTGCCGCCCATGGTGCCGAAAAATATCCAGAACGCTGGGTAAGCGGGCTTTTGGAGCCCCTGCCGGATTTTTCAAAAGCATTCTAATAAAAATAGAAAACAGGAGACTTAATTATGCCTAAGATCGTTATGATAACCGGGGCCAGTGGCGGCCTGGGGCAGACCGCCGGACGGATGATGATGGAAGCGGGCTGGCAGGTTGCTCAGGTTACCCGTGACGCAAGCCGTATGGATTCGAAACAAGGGGACATCGGCGAAATCATTGAAGGTGACGTGTCCAATCCCGAAGGGTCCAAGTCCGCCATCGAGCTTATCCAGGATCGTTTCGGTGAAGCGCCTTCGGCATTGTTGAATTGTGCCGGAAGCGTGTTGATCGCGCCCATGCACCGAACCAAATTGGAGCAGTATCGAGAATGCCTACAAGCCAACCTTGACAGCGCCTTCTTCTCGTTGAGCGCTTTTGTGGCTGCTCTAATAAAAAACAAACGTTCCGGTGCGGCTGTTTTGGTAAGTACGGTGGCTGCCCGCATTGGGGTGGCCAACCATGAGGCTATTGCCGCAGCCAAGGGGGCTGTCGAAGGGCTGGTGCGTTCGGCCTCGGCCACGTATGCCGCCAAAGGCATTCGCATTAACGCTATCGCCCCTGGATTAATGAAGTCACCGGCCACCGCCAGGTTTTTTTTGAATGATAAAGTCAACCAACAGATCGCTTCCCAGTATCCCTTGGGACGCTACGGGGAGCTGAAAGATGCCGCTTGTGCGGCGGTATGGCTGCTTGGTGATGAGGCCGGCTGGATCACCGGGCAGATACTGTCCGTCGATGGTGGCTTTACCGCTGTCCGCCCGATGATACGCCGCTGATCTCGATGAGGCGCTGAACATGAGAAATAATTGATTATGAAGGGAATGACTTATGAAACTCAATAATAAAATTGCCCTGATAACTGGGGGCAGCAGAGGTCTGGGTAGAAATTCGGCTATGCGTCTTGCTGAAAATGGAGCTGATGTGATCATTACCTACCACCAACAAAAGGACGCAGCCGATATCGTGGTCAAGGAAATTGAAAAACAGTACCAAAGAAATGCGACAGCCCTGCAGCTCGACGTCGGACACGCCGGTTCCTTTGATAATTTTATGAATCGGGTATCAGATGTCTTGAAAAACAATTGGCACGCCCAAAGGTTTGACTTTCTGATCAACAATGCGGGCATAGGAACGCGTGCAGCTATCGATCAAACGACCGAGGAAGTCTTTGACAACCTGTTCAATGTACATTTCAAAGGCGTTTATTTCTTGACACAAAAAGCGATTCCGATAATGAATGACAATGGATGTGTCGTTAATATTTCTTCCGGGCTGACACGGTTTTCAATGCCGGGCCAAAGTGCCTATGCATCCATGAAAGGCGCGATTGAAGTTTTCACAAAGTACATTGCAAAGGAAATGGCGCCCAGAGGTATCAGGGCCAACCTGGTGGCGCCGGGAGCCATTGAGACGGACTTCACCAAGCCCGCCTTTGATGCCAATCCCCAGATAAGGGAAATGATTACCGCGCAAACGGCATTGGGACGGATCGGTGTCCCTGACGATATCGGTGGCGTTGTCGCATTCCTGTGCTCCGAGGAAGCACGCTGGATAAATGGTCAGAGATTGGAGGTGTCCGGGGGTATTTTTCTGTAAAGCTGGTTTCGAACGCTGGATGGTAAAAACACACCACGAGCACTATCGGTGATAGGGATACGATTAACAATTTCTTTAGATTGAAATAATTGATTATCGAATGCGCACATACGATTTTATCATTGTCGGCTTAGGCACGGCCGGTGCGGCAACTTGCATGACACTGACCCGTCGGGGGTATAACGTGCTGGGCATAGATAAATACCGCCCCCCTCACAACTTGGGCAGTCACCATGGCGTCTCGCGGAGTGTGCGCCGTGCGTATCTGGAAGGAACCTCATATGTGCCGATGGCGCAGAGGTCCTGGGAACTCTGGCGGAAACTGGAAAGGGATTCCGGGCAAAAACTGCTTGTCAAGACAGGCAATCTAACCATTGGACCGCCTGAAAGTCCTGCTGTTTCAGGATTTTTAGCAAGTGCGCAGTCATACGAAATTCCTCACGAGTGTCTAACCGCAGCCGAGGTTCGAAAACGGTGGCCAGAGTTAGCGCCACCCAATTTATTTGTCGCCGGATTGGAAAAAGAGGCGGGTATCGTGTTCCCTGAATTGTGCATCTCCACCTTTCTGACTGAGGCTGAAAAGGCGGGTGCCGATCTATTGATGGATGAGCAGGTTGATCGGTGGACAGAGGGCCGAGGCAATGTTCAGGTTTATACATCACGAAATACGTATGAAGCCGGCCGGCTGCTCATATCAGCCGGTGCTTGGACGAATAGGCTGCTCGGCCTCCCTGATAGGCTGCTGATGCCAAAACGTGTTCCAGTGCATTGGATTGAAACGCAGGAAGATAGACGTTTTCACATTGGCGTTTTTCCAGTTAACTTCTGGCAGGTTCCAACAGAAAAGAGTCCTGGATCCCCTCAAATTTATAGAGAATTTTACTCCTTACCGGTGATTGGTCCGGCGTCTTTGATAAAAGCCGCATTCCATAATGAACTTGTTAATTGTGATCCAGACACCTTGCTCAGAGAGGTTTTACCGGATGAGGTTGAGAAAATAAAAGCCGTCATTTCAGAATTCTTGCCCAGCCTTGACAATTTCCCCATTACCTCCGAAGTGTGCCTGTACACAATGACACCTGACGGACATTTTTATCTCGGAAAAAGACCCGGATCAAATCACGTTTTTGGGGTAGCACTTGCCGGGCACGGTTTCAAGTTTGCTCCTGTTCTTGGGGAGATACTCGCAGATCTCATGGTTGACCTGCTGCCGGCATTCGATATTAAATTGTTTTCACCGATTCGATTTGACCCGAGAAGCAACCAAGCCGGACATAAGTGAATATTTAGTCTGGAGCCTTTTAAGACAGCTTTGCAGTAAATGGAACCATAAGGATCTATCGAATCGGAAAACATGGATCAGACCATTGCACGAAGAAGTTGCGTATCGTTTGATTTCTGGCACAATATGGGCATTGACTCAACATCATTCGATTAACTGGAGATAATTCCGATGACTCCCGATCGTTATCCAAACCTTTTGTCCCCGCTGGATTTGGGGTTCACTGTCCTGAAAAACCGGGTTTTAATGGGATCCATGCACACCGGGCTGGAAGAGATACCGGACGGGTTTGCCAAGTTGGCGGCATTCTATGCCGAACGTGCGGCTGGCGGTGTCGGGCTCATTGTCACCGGTGGGATTGCTCCCAATACCGTGGGTCGCGGTTATGAATCTCAAGCCATGCTTACCGGCGCGACAGAGGCGGCCGCGCACCGGCAGATAACGGAAGCTGTACACGAGGCCGGCGGGAAGATCGCCATGCAGATTCTGCACACCGGACGGTATGCCTATCATGAGCAACTGGTGGCCCCGTCCGCCATCCGGGCTCCGATTAATTTTTTCACCCCGCGCGCATTGACTGGGGAAGAAATCGAACAGCAGATCGCCGATTTTGCCGCCTGCGCCCGCCTGACCCGGGAGGCCGGTTACGATGGGGTTGAAATCATGGGCTCCGAAGGGTATTTCATCAACCAGTTCATCGCCCCGCGGACCAACCAGCGTAAGGATGCCTGGGGAGGAGCGTTTGAAAACCGCATCCGGTTTCCGCTGGAGGTCATCCGCCGTGTGCGCCGGGCAGTGGGGGATGATTTCATTGTCATCTATCGTTTGTCGATGCTGGACCTGGTGGAGGGGGGCAGTTCCTGGCAGGAGGTCGTGGATCTGGCCATGGCAGTCGAGAAGTCCGGGGTGAATATCATCAATACTGGCATCGGCTGGCATGAGGCCCGGGTTCCCACCATTGCCGCCATGGTGCCCCGGGCTGCCTATACCTGGGTGACCCGGCGACTGAGAAATCACGTGACCCTGCCGCTGGTGACCAGCAACCGTATTAACATGCCGGCGGTAGCCGAGGAAGTTCTGACCCGTGGGGATGCCGACATGGTCTCCATGGCCAGGCCGTTTCTTGCGGATGCGGCGTTCGTCAACAAGGCGGCCGAAAACCGCGCAGATGAGATCAACACCTGCATCGGCTGCAACCAGGCCTGCCTGGATCAGATTTTTTCGCTGCAGACGGCTTCCTGCCTGGTGAACCCACGTGCATGCCATGAGACTGAAATTAAGATTATCCCCGCTAGAAGAAAACAGCACCTTGCCGTGGTGGGTGCTGGGCCGGCGGGACTTTCCTGTGCCGTGACCGCGGCATTGCGGGGTCACCGAGTAACCCTATTCGAAAAAGAAGACAAGATCGGAGGCTTGCTCAACGTGGCCCGGGAAATACCCGGCAAGCAGGAATTTGATGAAACCCTGCGTTATTTCAACCGTCAGATTGAATTGTCCGGGGTTAAATTACGCCTCCGCTCGGAGGCTACGGCCGATCTGTTGACCACAGGCAATTTTGACCGCGTAATCCTGGCCTCCGGTGTGGCCCCTCGGCGAATTGAACTGCCCGGTGTGGATCTTAAGATGGTGCTGACCTACATGGATGTTCTGGCCGGTAGGCAGCCGGTGGGTGAACGGGTGGCAATTATTGGGGCCGGTGGAATTGGCTTCGATGTGGCCGAGTACCTGACGCACGTGGAGTCGGAAGGGGAACCGCCGCTGGACAGTTTTCTCCGCACCTGGGGCGTAGATCGTTCCTACCAGCGGCGCGGGGCCCTGACACCCGGTGTGGTTGGCCGGGAGAAGGCCGCCCGGGAGGTCTGGATGCTGCAACGCAAGACCACCAAAGTCGGCCAGAGCCTTGGCAAGACCACGGGCTGGATTCACCGGGCCACCCTGAAAAAACGGGGGGTCCACATACTTGGCGGAGTTACGTACCAGGAGATTAAACCCGGCAGGCTGAGCATTACCGTGGATGGGTGCAAGCAGGTACTGAAGGTTGACAACGTGATTGTATGTGCCGGGCAGGAATCCCGGCGTGATCTGATCGATCCGTTGGAATCAGCCGGTCTGAAAGTGCATGTGATCGGCGGGGCGGACGTAGTACGGGAACTGGATGCCCGGCGGGCTATCGACCAGGGTTGTCGCCTGGCCGCAATATTATGATTTGCCGAAATAGAAGCAAGATGACAGGTGCAGATCTTATCGTATCGTGTTAATCGCTTTCCAATGAAAACAACAGAAGTTGCAGAGCGCCGCCAAAACGCAATAACAAAATTTGCTCGAAAGGTCCGTCGTGATTCGTTGGGGTTTGTGTTGCATATTTCGTGAAGCGCCGATAAGGTTCCGCCGTACGACAGCAAAATACGTAAGCAAGCTATCGTCGGATGAGCAAAATCGTCATCTTTCCGGTATTTGCCTGCATAATGCGAATTCTCTTCTCGAAGCACTTCACTTTTGCCGGCAAAACGGGATCAAGGCCTTTCGTATCAACAGCCAGATTTTGCCGCTCAAAACGCATCCCCAGTTCGGCTATTCCATCGAAAGGCTGCAGGAATCAACGAAAATTGTAAAAACATTTAAAAAATGCGGTGCCTACGGCCGTCGGTACCATCTACGTTTAAGCTTTCACCCCGATCAGTTTATTTTGCTATCTTCGCCCAATCCGGATGTCACCCGCCGTTCCATTGCCGATCTGCAATATCAGGCGGAAGTGGCAAAATGGGTCAAAGCCGATGTCATCAATATTCATGCTGGCGGGGCCTACGGCAACAAAGACAAAACCCTGCAGCGCCTGTCTGATCGCATCATGAATTTGCCGCAGGACGTTCGCCAAATGCTGACCTTGGAAAACGATGATCGGCTCTATTCCCCTCGTGAATTGCTGCCGGTTTGCGAATCATTGGCAATACCAATGGTATATGACGTGCACCATCATCGCTGTCTGCCCGATGGTCTAAGTGTCGAAGAGGCCACGCAACAGGCGCTTAAAACCTGGAACCGCGAGCCGCTTTTTCATATATCAAGCCCCCTGAACCCTTGGGGGTCTGGGAACCCGAGAAGTCATCATGATTATGTCAATCCCGAGGATTTCCCGGAATCCTGGCTCAAACTGGATATTACTTTGGATGTTGAGGCAAAAGCCAAAGAGCTGGCTGTTCTCAAATTGATGCAAGAGATTGACATAAGACAAAAGAAGTAGGCCTCACCATCCTGAGCCACAAAGGTTTAAATAGATTTATTTTCGGTTTCAGCTCTTTTCGTTCAGAAAGTTTTCACACTACTGAAGATACAATAGATTTATCGTGTTATGTAAACTGGTCGGAAGGACGAGCTGTCAAAAGCTCTGTAGAGTAGCCCCGGCCGATTGCTCAACCGAGGCCCTCGCCAGATCCGTACGTGGACGATTCGACCATACGGCTCCACCGCTGATACGTCTCATGGAGATTCCCAGAGGTTTACATACACCTTTGGATTGGGAAACGGGTAATCCTTGTACAGATCCAGGAACCGTTTCCAGTTCAGCCTTGATCGTTGGCTTCGGCGGTTAAGCCATTTATGCCAAGCTCTTTTCGACCAGTACACGAGCGATTTAAGGCTCTTTTGGTTTTCATTGACTCCAAAATACCCAAAGTGCCCGCGTATGCGACTGACTAGCGCTTTGTGTTGCACGGCTATCGGCTCATGCCGTTGGCGACGGCATAAGTCGTAGATGGTTTGGACCGTCTTCGAAAGACGTGCACTACGGGTCTTGCTTGCCAGGTGCCAGCCCAGTCCCTTGCGATTTCGACGCCAGTACATGGTAAAGCCGAGGAAATCGAAATTTCCCGGACCCTTGCCGCCCGTCTTGATCGAGTGGCGGTCGTCTGAAGTCTATCAGACGGGTCTTTTCAGGATGAAGACTCAGATGGTATTTCTCAAACCGCTTATCCAGGACACGCTCTACCCGCTTGGCATCATCCATGCGCTCGAAGCAAATGATAAAGTCGTCACAGTAGCGGATCAGCGTAGCCTCTCCCCATAACCGTGGCTTGACCTGTTCTTCGAACCACTTGTCCAACACGTTGTGCAGGTAAATGTTGCCTAACATCGGCGATATGATCGATCCCTGGACTGTGCCCTCATCCGGCCGGGTGAACACCTGTCCATCCAACACGCCTACGTTCAAACACTTTCCGACAAGCCGCATGAACGACTTGTCCGCTATCCGCTCTCCGAGCATCTCTAACATGGTTCGGCGATGAACCTTGTCAAAGAAGGACTTGACGTCAGCCTCGAAAATCACATTCGCTCCGCCTTTCCTCGCCACACGATGCAGTTTCCTGAGCGCATCGTGGGCGCTGCGATTGGGACGAAAACCGAACGAACCATCCAGAAAATCCTGCTCATAGATAGCGCCCAATATCTCCGTAAGAGCCCCTTGGACGATCTTATCCTCCAAGCAGGATATCCCTATCGGCCGCTTCCGGTTCTTGTCCTTGGGAATGTGTACGCGAAGGATCGGTTGATGACGATATTTCATTGTCTTCAACCGCTGGTGCAGGTTCTGAAGATTATCTTCAAGGTCCTGTCCGTATTGCTCCTTCGTTACACCATCCACGCCTACCGCCGCTTTCTTGCGAATTCGGTGATAGGCTCGCTTCAGCGATTCAACATCAATCAGGTAGGCCAGAGAGAACTGCCGCTCATGCGGATTGCGTCGCGCTCTTTCCATTACCCTTAAAAGTCCCGGTGACATGTTCTCAGAAGTCATTGCCCCTTTCATGTTTCCCTTTTAAGGTTCGTATCAGCACGCTCCGCCTTTGCTCGGTCGGGTCCAGGTGCCTGCTGTTCCCCGACGTCATCGCTCATATGCGGTGCTCCGACTTCCTGATCATCCTCGGCCTAAGCTCCGGTTCCCCTCGCTGTTGGCCTACCCCATTGCTGGCGCTTTGTTCTTGGCCGGACAACGCACAGGCCAGCTGGCGCGTTCCCGTTGGAGATTGGTCACCGGCCCCCCATACAGCCGGAATATTGATGGGGAATGATCAGGATCTCCCAGTTTACTGGATCGTCCCTTCCATACGCGCCCCGGTCACACACGCCGCCAGGTCCGCCGTCCCCTCACCCCTATCTGCCGGTGACGACGTTGCTGCCTTCAGACGTAACAAAGCCCTCGGCACCTGGAAAAAGACTTTTTCGACGCTGATCGTCGCAGCTCGCATGCCTGTGTGTCTACGCATCAACACGTCGGTTACCCGAAATGCTGCAAGACTCACTTACGGCCTGCCGGGCTCAGCTTTAGCCGTGCGGGGCTCTCACCCGCTGGACGATTAACCGAATTTCAAGAGGTATCGCCACCTCCTTTCCATCGGACCAGCATTGACTGGCCGCAACTGTTAATGAGTCCTAATGTTTAATAGAATTAATTATAGGTAGTGGGATACCAGTGGGATACCAGAAAAGGATGCTAAAATTAATTAACACCTTGATAATATTGATAATAAATGGTGGAGGCGGCGGGAGTCGAACCTACGTTAGTCCTTACAGCCAGAAGGGTTTGCAGCGGTTTACCGAATGTTTACTGAATACCCCCAAGTGAACCGATTTTGTCGCACGCCCAACCGAACTCTATACAAAATCCGTACCCTCTCTTCCAAAATGAAGGGGACAGGTACTGATTGTCCTGTCAGTCGGGCAACTCCGTCCCTTGATTCATGATTTCCAGATATCCTGTGTAACTGAAAATCCGATTGCGCTTGCGGGAGGTCATTTCACGGACAATCCCCAACCGTTGCAGATGTTCCAAAGATTTGTTGACCGTGGCCGGCGTGATACCTGTTTTTTCCACTAGCCACTTGGAAGCCGTGATTGGACGACCCATCAGAGTTTGATGCACCCGCAGGGATGACGCTGCCGCCCGGCCAAGTCCACTGATTCTGTCTCGGTCTTCATTGGCAAGATCTACGAGCTGCCTGGCGGTGTCCACCGCCTGGGTAGCAGTGACGATGACCGCTTCGGCGAAGAAGTCAAGCCAGGCTTCCCAGTTTCCGCTTAAACGAATTTCATTGAGCAGCTCGTAGTAATATTGCCGGTGTGTTTTGAAATATAGGCTCAGATAAAGCATCGGCTCCCGAAGCATTTTTTGTTCGCACAATAGCAGTGTGATTAACAGGCGGCCTAAACGACCGTTGCCATCTAAAAACGGATGGATTGTTTCAAACTGCACATGGGCCAATGCGGCCTTGAGCAAGGCAGGCGTGGGTTCCGGCTGGTCATGCAGAAACAACTCCAATTTACCCAAACAATCCAACACTTGCTCAGCTGGCGGCGGAACAAAGGATGCATTACCGGGTCGGGTACCGCCGATCCAATTCTGGGTTCTGCGAAATTGACCGGGTGTCTGGTTGGAACCCCGCCCTTTGGAAAGCAACACAGCATGCATTTCTTTGATCAGACGGAGGGACAAGGGATATCCTTCGGCAAGTCGCTTTAGTCCGAAATCCAGGGCAGCCACATAATTGCTGACCTCACGTACATCGTTCAGCGGCACACCGGGCTCCATATCCAGTTCAAAAAGCAAGAGATCGGAAAGCGTCGACTGCGTTCCCTCGATCATGGAGGAAAGAACGGCCTCTTTACGAACATACATGTAAAGAAATAGGGAAATGTCTGGTAAAAAGGTCGAGATGCTATCCAGCCTACCGAGCGCAAGTAGAGCATGGTCGAACTTGCTACGCAACTCCGGCGTCCACTCGATGGAAGGATTCGGCGGCAGCGGGGCAGGGATAAAGGCCCGGGCCTTCTCTCCCACTGTTGAAATCGTAACGTATTGTCCCTGGAGCTTTCGTTTCATTGATTGAAACTGTCCTAAAAGAATACTTTTTGTTATTTTAACATAATGCCGTAAAATAAAATAACAAAAAACGGGGCAGGAGTCAAGCGAGTTGACTAAAATAGCGATCTCGATTATTTTAGCTTGGACGGCCTTTCTAAAATAAGGTGCATGAAAACAAGGTAGGTCACTCACACGACTTAATCCAGCAGCCTCTGCAAATCCCATTCGGATGTCATCCATAGGAAGAATGCTATGGAACCAGTGGGTCTAAACCATAATTTGATGGGCTTAGGTATTGAATGAAAGCATTCGATAATCCATTTCTTAAAATAAAAACCCAAATTGATATAGTCGTCAATTTGGGTTTTTATGAATACGTTACCGAACGAATATATAATTTATAACTAACTGTAATTATAGTATATTTATGGTGGAGGCGGCGGGAGTCGAACCTACATCCTATCCAGCAAATAAAGGGCCTCACGGGTAGTTACCGAATGTTTACCGAATAACCATTGTTCTACTATTCAACATTCGAGCATTTTCCCAACAGTTCCCTGGTATAACCGGCGACATCCGCCTGTAGTTCAGCATTCGGCTCTTTATACTGGAACTGGGCAACACGGCTTGGGCCAACGCCATCCGGATTCCAAAAAGTCACGATTCAAGATTTCAAGCGCCTTTTTTGTTTCCGCCTCCTTCAGCAAGGGGCTAAGGCATTTGCAAACGTCATCGACACCACTGCCATAATTTCGGATCACGAAATAAAGATCATACGCGTCTTTGTTCTCACCCCTCTGATCAAAAGCCAGGGCTTTCAGCACGACAAATGCACCTGGGCCACACACCCAAATTTCACGGTTCGCCTTTTCACCCATCAATGTGACACCTTTCAAAGAAACCTTCTTTTTATCCTGAAAGGCCAAACGAAGGCCCGGTGTTATGACCGCAGCAAAATCTTTTTCGATATGGCGTAGATCCCCTCCTTTGTCAGCTCAAGGCTTGGCGGAATCAGAAAATCTACAGTCACCTTCAAACCAGAGGAGGTGCTAACCTTCCATCGTTGCAATGTGGGATTGCCTTCTTCGTTCTCATCTGGCTTAAAATCCGCTCTATAAAGCCTAAGCGTAAGATCCTCATATCGTTTCCTATCAAGGATCGCTAAAGAAAGACCCAGATCCAAATCCATGGTTCCGATATGGACATCTTCACCTGCAGGAAGTGATTCATCCGGAATCAAAAGCGAGGGCACCAGTCCACCAACGACCACCAGATCATCTAACAAATCTCCGAGTTTCGTGGCGACGTATAGGCAGGTTTGTCGCACCAACTCTACATTTTCTTTTTTGTAATCATATGCAAATGAAGGTTTTTCAGGCATCCCACCCCCATTTCAGTCTTTCCTGGCGAACCATCGAAGCGGCTTCTTTCGCTCTTTCCGGATGCCCTTTGAGATCAAGATATACTTGTACCGGATGAACGCACACAATGTCATCCTGGATTGACGATCCATGGAAAACGCCTTTATCGTTGGGAACAACCAGCCAGGTGTTGGCACCACGATCGTCCTTCCGGAAATGGAGCTGATCGAAAAGACTTTTCCCAGGCACATCAGGCTAAAAATAAAGTGACTAAGCGGAATTTTGTGAAGTGGGTATACTGCCAGGCTCCGGCCAATCCAGTTGCCGCGTAATCGATTTTTGATCAGCCAGGATCCGGGACATCCGTTTGAGGAGTTCCTCTCCCGATCGAGCGGCAACGTGTCCTTTAATGATTTGATGCTTGGAAAAATCGTAAGTCTCAAGCCAGGCATCAAGAAGCTGATCCGGATCCGACGGCCTCAAAACCCCTTTATCATCTCTATCGATCAGGTTGAGCTCTTCCAGTCTGCGGACAATTCGGCTGGTATGCCCTTCATCCAAACCCGTTATTTGCGAAAGCTCCCGCTGATTGTAGCCTTTTTCCGGCTCAATAAGCAACTGCCGCACAATTCGGCACTTTTAGGTGCAAATACATTGGCCGGCCTGCCAACTTTTTTAAATCTGTTTGGCCGGCCTTCGACATGAATCAAGAGCCTTGGAGCTTTGATGTGGGCATTTCCTGAAAGATCAATCCAGGACAAATCGTGTTCCTGACAAAAATCCATCCCTGATTTACCCATGTAAGGCACGACAATCAGCGGAATGGCGTCCTTTTCAAAGGAATCCTTGATTTCCGAAATCTGACGCAAGGCCATAAGCAATGGCGCTCTGGCGGCTGTGCTCTTACATTCCACCAGGAAATGGTACCCGGAAGCTTTCACCGAGAAAGTCCGGACCGATTTTACCCTGTTGGGGAACAACATTCACATCGCTTTCCGGTAACTCAAGAAAGTTTGCGAGAATGCCGGGGACTTCCGCCATGGCTTGTTTTTCAATTGAACCTTTCATAACTTGACTAAATAGACCAACTTGCTAATTTGTCAAGTATATATATTTAGACAAGTTTGTACCCCTCCTGCTTGTTTAAATCAATAAGCTTGCAAACTTTGACAAGTTCAGGCTTTTAAGCAAGTTACGATAGCAAGATTGAGATCTACAACTCGATTTCCTGTGATTTCTGAAAGGACTCAACTGGCTCATTAACCCTGGCTTGATGGGCAAAAAGGAGCGCGCGCATCGTGGGGAGTCCGAATAGCAAAGGCTGGGAATTCGTTTTCCATAAAAAAAGGGAATCAGAATACTCATCTGAATCCCTTTTTTACTGACTAGTTACTGACTGCATTTAATGCCATAACTAATTGATATTAAAATATTAAAATGGTGGAGGCGGCGAGAGTCGAACGCGAGATTCCGCAAATTGAAGATTTGACAAACAGGAATAAAAACGAATAGTTATAAACACTTAATCGCACACTCCTTTTTGTCTTTTGTCATTTAATATCATTCAATTCAATTTGGTTTCAGCGCATTTAGCCACAAAAATAGCCACAGTAATTCTGATAAATCCTCCCAGGTAAAAAATTCTTCTAAAAACAATCGCCCCACGCGAAATTGGTATGGTGCAAACAGTTTTGCAGGGCTCAACGCACCACAATTTACAGTTGTTATCTACGGGTTCGAAAAAAACCCTTGTCTATTCCTATGTAATTAAAACCTGACCACAAACCGAAACACTTCAAGGAGATTATATGCAGATGTTTAAGATACCTCGTGGCTTGCCGCGAGGTAGTTCATTACAGCCCTTGATTTGGTCTGAATAATGGCCTATATTAGATATTAATATTGGCTCAAATAAAATACGGAGTTAAGTATGAAACCCATTAATATTTCCCAAAATATCGTATCGCTGTCAGATTTTAAAGCCAGGGCGTCCAAGATGCTCAATGAGGTCAAAAAATCACATCGCCCTATTGTAATTACCCAAAATGGTAGAGCTGCAGCCGTCCTGATTGCGCCAGCTGATTTCGATTTTCTTACAGAGCGAGCCCGTTTTGTTAGTGCCGTAAAAGCGGGTATGGCAGATATTCAAGAAGGGCGGGTGGTTACAGATGAAGAATTAGGCGTAGATTTATGAATCTTTTTTGGACTGAAACTGCCAAAAAAATCTGATGGCCATTCGCAAATTTATTGCCGATGACAACCCAAATGCTGCCAGACAGTGGATCGCCCGTTTGAGGGATCGAGCTCGGAATATCCTCCCTGTTCCGGAATCAGGTCGTGCTGTACCAGAATTTTCACGTGAGGACATACGTGAACTGATAGAAGGTAACTATCGTATTGTCTACCAGGTTTTTCCAGATCATATAGTAGTATTGACCGTGTTTGAAGGACATAGGCTTTTCCCGGAAGGAACAATGCCAGGGGTTGATGCTAACGGTGGAAAAAATGAATATTTATCAGTTTAGAGTTTCCATAATTGGAATCCCAAAGGTATATAGAGTAATCGAAGCGACCGATAATTGCACTTTCGACGATCTTCATGATGCTATTTTTAATGCATTCGATCGCTATGATCCACACCTGTATTCTTTTTTCATAACAAAAAAGGATACAAAAACTATTCAATCAATATTCAATGCTCCCGAAATAACCCATCCTCAAAATGTTGAAGACATTATGGGTTCCGGTAGAAAGAAAAAATCTACAGCCAATACACGTATTGAGGATATTGATCTGAATGAGAAAGATGTTTTTCATTACCTATTTGATTTTGGTGATGACTGGTGGCACCGTATTCGTGTGCAATCCATTAAAACTGGCGGTTTCACAAAAAAATCGATTAAAGTCAATAAAACCGTTGGAAAATCACCGGAACAGTATCCTGATTATAATGATTACGAAGACGAAGACTATGATTAACAAAACCTTCAATATACGCTATATCTAATTACATTAACACAAAAAGGCCTTCATGAGTGGTACTATATGAGTGGTGATAATAAGTGCCTGGGAAGCCCGTTTAGCTTTTTAGCGCCTTAGAGGCGGCGGTATAAATCTGAAAAATCATCGAAAATGCGCGAAAATGGTAAAAAATAGGCACAATTTTAGGCATAATCCGTAGGTCGATCTTTGTAACCATTGATATAATTATAAAAATAATGGTGGAGGCGGCGGGAGTCGAACCCGTTAACCCCTTATGTTTTTATAATTATTCCAGTTCATTAAATTTCCAACCTACAACATAGCTACAACAAGCGGGAAACATAAAAAAGCAGAGCAAGTAACTTTTTTATTATGAAACGGTTGCGGCGGAAAATATGCCGACGAAACCGGTCACTATTTCATGAGCAAACATCAATCACCGTACGATTAGTGGTTGACCATTGTCAACCGTGTCAACCGAGTGTCAACTAAAGGTTTGAAAATGATCAATGATCGCAGGCTATTACAACTCATTGACAAGGAAGGTAAGAACCAAAGCGAAGCCGCTGAGGCACTTAAGGTATCCAGGCAGGCTGTATCAAAGCGACTTCAAGAGCTAAGGGGTCGGCAATGCAAGGCGGTGATCACGTCAAAAATCGATGAAGCTGTGTCGATTAATTCTGATGCGATACAGCAGCTTTACGAGATTAACAAGAAGACACTTAAGCTGTTGGATCGGGCAGAAGAAAACCCGGAGTTAAGCCTTAAGTGTATTGCCGAGGTTCGGAACGAGATACGATTGGCTGCAGACATTTACGAGAAGATGTACTCGATCCAAGAGATTCACAACTTTATGCAGACGATGATTGATGTTCTGAAGGGTGTGGATGAGGATGCTTACAGGGAATTTAAAAAACGGGCTAACGAGCAAAGGTCTTTACGATCAGTTCTGCGATTTGTTGGATAAGGAAGATCCGAGGGGCGAGGACGATTTTATCCAATATCAGAATGCCCCGATTGGGTTTGGCGAGAAGGTGCTCAAGGAGAAATACACCGATGAGGTTCGATCGCTAATGGAATCCGTTCGGGACAACCCTGTGACGGTGGCCAAATCCGCCAACGCAACCGGCAAGACTCACGGTGCAGCCCGTGTGGCAGTATGGTTCTACAAGTGCTTTCCTGACTCCCAGGTGTACACGGGGGCAGCACCCCCTGAGAGCAACCTGAAAAAGCTGCTGTGGGGCGAGCTTGGCTCGCTTACCGAGAAACATGGGGAGTTGTTCAAGGGCGACACTGTAACCAAGCTGCACGCCCAAAGATCGGCACAATCGTTTTTGACCGGCGTCACCATACCTATGAGTGGCACGGAGTCTCAGAGAGAGGCTAAATTCAGCGGTAAGCACGCGCCGAACTTGCTCTTTATAATTGATGAGGGGGACGCGGTCCCGGATGAGATATACCAGGGTATTGAATCCTGCACGTCCGGCGGCCACGCTCGCCTTCTCATCATGTTCAATCCGCGAGCAGAGGTGGGCGCCGCATACCGCATGATCAGGGATGGCCGAGCAAATATTATCCACCTGTCTGCATTTAACCATCCGAATGTGATGAGTGGTAAGGATGAGATCCCGGGGGCGGTCACCAGGGAAACCACGATCCGCCGTATAAACGAGTGGTGCCGGCCATTATTAGGCGGTGAGAAAAATAGTGAGGAGTGCTTTGAACTTCCCAATTTCCTGGAGGGTCAGACTGCAAAGAGTCAGAGTGGGTGGAATATCCGCCGCTTAAACCCGGATATTATAAAATCATGGAGCCCGCCTTCTCTTACATGGTGCTTGGGCAATACCCAGCCCAGGGATCTAACAGGCTTATTTCGCGTGAATGGATCAGCAGGGCTCGCGCTCGCTGGGACGTCTATGTGAACGAAAACGGGGAGAAGCCCCCCAAACTACACCCATGCGATTATGGGGCTGGATGTGGCAGAGCTTGGCAGCGATGCGAATGTGGCCTGCTTTCGTTACGGGGGATTCGTTGAAAAACTCGTGTCATGGGGTGGTGTCGACATGGTTCAGACAGGTGATCGTGCCTGCACAGAATTTAAATCCCGGAATGTCTCGATCGCGAAGGTGGATGCTACGGGAATTGGTGCGGGTGTCGCCCCCCACATGAATCGAAACGGCTGTACGGCAAGTCCGGTCAAGGTCGCGTCATCCCCAACAACAACTACAGAACTCGGCGAATTTTACCGCCTGCGCGATCAGCTATGGTGGGCGTGCCGCGAATGGCTGCGTACAGATCCAGGGGCCATGCTGCCACCGGACGAAATGCTCGCAGAGGAGCTCTCTGTCCCGACTATGAGGTTGTGAATGGTAAGGTAAGAATCATGAAAAAAGACACCATGAGAGAACTCCTGCGACGTTCACCGGACCGGGCCGATGCCCTTTGCCTGACCTTCGCGCCAGCTGGATTCTTCGGTGACTGCGACTTCAGCTAAGAGGAGGATTTCAAAATGAAACGTGATAAATCTATCATTCAGAGGATACGGGACAAACAGCAGCCCATTTCCAGGCACATCGCTGAGATTACGGGACACCGGTATGTGCCGAAACCGTTTTATTTTAAAAATATTGAAACAAGTGAGGAATATTTTACTATTGCCGGCGCCCTGGCATGGCCATCGATGGATCACCCTGGATTTGCAGTTATTGTGGCTGCCCTCAAAGGCGATCCAAAGGAGCCATCTTTCAAGGTGCTGCAGGAAATTGAAAGCCGCGACATGGACATCCTGGTATCTGCCTGCATCCACTCGAGATATAAATGGGGTTATCCCTATTTACTGGATCTTTGGTACGGCGACCAGGTACGTTTCAGCACCTTCCTGGCAGACTATAACGAAGGCCATGAACAAAAAAATGAAGATGATGGATTTGCTCTCGCACCCCCTGATGAATTTGAGCAACCCAATAGAGACGAAATTTATCTTGAGCGAATAAGGGGGCTACTCATGCCTGACGAACTTGGGAAAAAGAGTCTAATTATTGGCCCCTGTGAAAAAATCAGGTCGCAACTGCAAAACCTGCCTGCAGATGCCAGGGCCATAAAGATAGAGGACTTTCCTGCGGTGGCTGCCTTGGCATTTGCAGTTCATTCTCTTATGGCGACAAGGCCTTGGTTACAGTTTTTGGAAGCCGGAATATAAAATTCCGACGATTGACGATCATTTGCATGAGGAGCTTTTGGCGCGGATGACAATTTTGGATCGCAATATGATGAGTGGGATCAACCAGAATTTTGATATAAACTCCCCATCAAACTGGTGATATTACAGCTTTAGGATTTTCTGGTGGCATTGCAGATACCAAGCTTGTTATCATAAAATTGTAGTGACTGTTGATGA